>JBMFSS010000021.1:25003-52782 GCA_049967415.1 Candidatus Limnocylindrales bacterium | reverse complement strand
TCCTACCTCGCCAGCGGCTACCCCTGACTGAGGCTGTTGTTTCCTGACGAGCCCTAACGATACCCCGCGCTCCAGACCGCTGCGGACGCAGCGCCATCGGGTCAGTCCGCCCTCGACCACCAGGCGCCGACCAGCACGACTCCAGCGAGGACGACCAGCGCGGCGACCTGCTCTGCATCGAGCGCAGCCAGAACGGCGGGATCTCGCCAGGTGAACGCGACCAGGGTGCGTCCAGCCAGCCACCATGCGAGGGCCGCCAGAAAGCGGTAGCCGAACCGCAGCCGCTCGGGGTCGACCTCGACACCACGCGCGGAACGCTGCGCGAGCCACGCCCCGGTCTGTCGCAGACGGACGGGCAACCGCTGCTGCACGCGGCCCAATCCAAGGGTGAGAACCAGCGGGATCCCGAGCAGCGCCCAGGTCGCCTCGAGCAGCTGACTCGGGTACGCGAGGACGGCCGGCTGGGGGGAGAGCCAGGGCCCGGGACCCGTGAACGCCAGCGCCAGGGGGCCGTTGTAGGGCAGCCCCTGTCCACCGCCCCCCAGCAGGTACGCGCCCTTCCCCAGTCCAATCGCCAGTAGGAGCGGGATAGCCGCCGCATCCAGCCACCGCCCTGCGGAAACCTGCAGGAGCCGGCACATGTACGCGACGGCCAGAGTCCCGCCGAGGACCGCTCCCAGCAGCGACAGGGTCCCCTGCGACGGGTCGATCAGGGCGGCCGGGTGAGCGCGGTAGTAGTCGAGATAATCGAACCCCTGCACAAGCCGGCCGCCCACGACCGCGCCGGCCACCGCGGCCAGCGCCAGGAACAAGAGGTCATCGAGACGAAGGCGCGCGAGCCCGGTGCGACGCGATTCGGCCCACGCCGCGAACGCCGCAACGAGCAGCGCGACAAACACGGTGGCTGCCAGGCCGAGCGTCTCCCAGCGGACCGCGAAGATGCCGACCCGGACGGTGGGGTCGAAGGCGAGGGTCACGGAGCGGCGTCGACCGCGCCCGCGGAGCCGCAGCCGCTGACGGCAGTCTTCATGTGGGGCGCTGGGGCCTGGGCACGTGCGGCTCCCTCAGGCTGCGCTGCCAGCCGGCAGACTCGGGATGGACCAGCCAGATAGTACGCGTGTCGAACTCCTGCCCGGGTGTGCGCCCGGCGGGGCCGGCGCCGCAACCGGGCAGCGCGGCCCCCGGTTCGCCCGTGTCGTCCATACTCGGCGCATGTGCAGACAACGCGTCAGCGGGCCCGCGGCCCATTGCAGACCCGCGGCCCATGCCAGGCCCGACCGCCCCGAGAGGGCGAGCTGATGTCGATGGTGGAGCCCCTCCGCGGGATTGTGCGATGGCCTTCGCGTCCCGCCCCTTCGCCGCCCCACGCGCTGATCTTCGACCTCGATGGCACGCTGGTGGACACCGTGGCGGCGCGCGTTGCCGGCTGGCTCGCCGCGTTCGACGAACTGGGGTTCCAGGTCGCACCGGCCGCGATCCGGCGGCTGATCGGCGCGGACGGGCGCCTGGTGGCGCGGCTCGGGGCGCAGCTCGCGGGGCGTGAGATCGACGAGGCGGCGGCCGAGCGGATCGACCGGCGGGCCGGGGAGCTGTTCAACCAGCTGAATGCCGAGCCGCGCGCGCTGCCGGGTGCGCGGGAACTGCTGCTGGACCTGGCCCGGGCTCATACGCCACACGCGATCGCCACGGCCAGCCGGGCTGACCAGGTCCGGGCGTCCGTGAACGCCCTGGACCTCCCGTCGCCACCTATGATCGTCGACGGCGGCCACGTCCGGCGCGCCAAACCGGCCCCGGATCTCCTGCTGCTCGCCGCCCGCCGGCTTCATGTCCCGCCGGATGCGTGCTGGTACGTGGGCGACGCGATCTGGGATATGCAGGCAGCGCGCGCCGCGGGGATGACGGCAACCGGCGTGGCCACCGGCTTCGCGACCGCCGACGAACTCCTGGAAGCCGGGGCCGACCTGGCCGCCGAAAACCTGTACGACCTGCGACAGCGCATGCTGATCGAGCCGGCGTCATGACACTCAGCCTGGAGGTACCTTCCGTGACCGACAATCTCGCGTCCCTGGCTGCCGACTACTTCGCGTTCCGGTTGCGCACGGCCCCCACGTGGGCGCACCAGCTGGCGCACTACGAGTACGCGGACCAGTTTGAGGACGCCAGCCGCGCGGCGGAGGACGCAGAGATCGAGGCAGAACGCGGGTTCGCCAGGCGGGCCATGCAGATTCCCGCTGCGGACCTGGGGGCGCAGGACCGGATCAGCCGCGAGATGCTCATCTTCGACGCCACCACGCGCGCCGACCTCGCCGAGGCCCGGCTGGTCGAGTTCGACGTCGACCCGGTGAACGGCCCGCAGGCGATGCTCCCGGTACTGATCCCGAAGCTCCCGCTGCCCACCCCGGAGATCGCGGAGGCGATGGTCGGCAAGTACCGGGGGATCGGGCGGCTGTTCCGGGCGCTGGGCGCGCGCTACCGGGAGGGGATCGCCCGCGGCCGCACTCCGGCCATGTTCGCCGTCGCGCAGGTGATCGAGCAGGTCGATCGCTGGCTCGCGCAGCCGCTCGAGCGCGACCCGCTGCTGGCGATCACCGCCCCGGCTGGGATGCCCGACCCGGATGGCTGGCGGGCGCGACTGCGCGCCGTGGTGGCGGGCGACGTGAGGCCCGCGCTGGCCGACTACCGGGCGGTCCTCCACGACGAGGTCCTCCCCTACGCCCGCCCGGACGAGGAGTGCGGCCTGGCCTGGCTCCCCGACGGCCAGGAGGCCTATCGGCGGGCCATCCGCCTGCACACGACGCGCGACTTTTCGCCGCAGCAGATCCACCAGGTCGGGCTGGGTGAAGTAGCGCGGCTGGCAAATGAATACCGGGCACTCGGACCCGCGGCGCTCGGCACCGATGACCTGGGGCGCATCTTCGACGCGCTTCGGTCCGACCCGGCCCTCCACTGCTCGAGCGGCCCCCAGCTCGTCGCGGCCGCACAGGCGGCCCTGGCCAAGGCCCAGGCCGCGATCGGGCCCTGGTTCGGCGTCCTGCCGAAAGCTGGGTGCGAGGTGGAGGAGACAACCGCCGGCGCGGTGGCCTTCTACTTCCCGCCCGCGCCGGACGGCAGCCGTGGCGGGGTCTTTTTCATGAACACCGCCGAGCCCACCGCCTGGGGCTGTTTCGACATCGAGTCCACCGTCTACCACGAAGGGATCCCCGGCCATCACCTGCAGCTGGCGATCTCGGGCGAGCTGACCGACGTGCCAGACTTCCGCAAGTTCGCCTGGGTGACCGCCTACGGCGAGGGCTGGGCCCTGTACGCCGAGCGACTGGCCGACGAGATGGGCCTCTACAGCGGGCCGCTGGACCGGATCGGGATGCTCTCGAACGACTCCATGCGCGCCTGCCGGCTGGTGGTGGACACGGGGATCCACGCGCTCGGATGGGGCCGCGAACGGGCCGTCGCGTACATGCTGGAGAACTCGCCCATGCGCGAGCCCCACGCCCGCGCGGAGATCGACCGGTACATCGCGGCACCCGGGCAGGCGCTCGCCTACATGCTCGGCCGGCTCGAGATCCAGCGGATCCGCCGAGACGCCGAGGAGGCCCTGGGCGACCGCTTCCCGATCGCCGCGTTCCACGACATGGTCCTTACTTCCGGCTGTGTCCCCCTGGAGACGCTCGATCGGATGGCGCAGGACTGGGTGGCCTCGATCCTCAGGCCGCAAGCCGCCGCGGTCCGGCCACCGGCGAGCGCCTAGGCCAGCGTCGGCGCGCCCGTGTCGGCCGGCGTGCTGCTGGCGCCTGCTCCGGCGTCTGCCTCCGCCGCGCGTTGCCGGTCCACGTCCGCGGTGGACGGCCCCGGTCCTCGGTGGCGCCACCAGATACTGAGGGCGCCGAAGACCATGGCGGCCAGTCCGACGAGGATCGCGGTGGGCACGCCGAAGAACGTCCAGTCGTACCCCAGCCGGAACAGCTCGAGCAACGACCGAACGCCCCCGTACCAGATGAACCAGAACGAGAAGAGATCGCCGTCCCGAAGGCGGTGCGCGACGCGACGGGCTAGGTAGAGCGCCACCAGGGCGCCGATGAAGTCCAGGGACGACTCATAGAAGAAAAGCGGCTGGAAACCGGTGCCCGGGGGATAGAGGGCACAGGAGTACTCGCTCACGCGTTTCGAGCAGTCGATCGCGATCCCCCACGGCAGGGTGGTCGGCGGCCCGTACAGCTCCTGGTTGAAGAAGTTGCCCCAGCGTGCGATGGCTTGCCCCACCAGCACCGCGGGCACGGCGATGTCTGCCCAGCGCAGGAACGAGAGCCGGTGCCGCCGCGTGTAGATCAGTACGGCGATCACGCCGCCTGCGATCCCGCCGTAGATCCCGAGCCCGGTGTAGGGGGGCAGGATGGCCTTGATGGGGTCGGACGCGTAGAGCGTGTTCCACTGGTCAGCAAGGTGGTAGAGCCGGGCACCCACCAGGCCAAGCACGAACACGAAGACAATCCCGTTGCCGATGTGGTCGGGGTTCTCGCGGCGGAGTCGCGCCTGCCGCGACGCGATCCAGACGCCGATGGCCAGCGCCAGCGCATACCCGATCCCGTAGAAATCGATTCGCACGGGTCCGAGCTGCAGCGCCGTGGCAGGCGGATGGAAGGCGATCAAGGCAAGCGGAAGCACGCGGGGAGGATACCGGCTGACAGGCAAACGCGCCTCCTGGCGACCATCTCCCCGCTGGCCGGCGTTCCAGGCGCGCCCGGCCCCCACCCGGCGCGCGTGGCCCCGCCACCTATACTGCGACCCGATGAATGACCAGTACGCATGGTGGTTCCTGGTGGTCGGGCTTGCCGTGGGCGGAGCCCTGGTCTGGGTCGTCCGCGGACAGATGGCACGCGAGGAGGACGACGTGGCCGACTCGGAGCGCGCCCCGGAAGCCGAGTGGATCAGCCAGGCCATCGAGCGGGCCGGCGGGATCGCCCCGGCCGACCTGGTGGCACAGGTGCTCCTGCTGCACCGCAGCTATCTGCGCGAGGCCGATCCCTTCGAGCCGCCGCTCGGAGACGACGCCGCCACGGACGGGGCCTCAGACCACCCGGAGTCCTTCGGCCCCCTGCCGGACGCGCAAGCCGCTGACGTGCCTCCGCTCAGCCGCGGGGAGGGACCCTCCCCCGGTGGATCGCCACGACACCGGTCGTGAGGCGGCGGTAGGCCACGTCGACCAGCCCGGCCGCGCGCATGGTGGCTGCCAGCTGTTCGGCCGGGGGAAAACCATCCAGGGATGCCGGAAGGTACCCGTAGGCGCCCCCACGCCGCGCGAAGATGGCCCCGGCGAGCGGCGCAACGCGGCGGAAGACCGCGTGATAGACCCTCGCGTACGTCTTCCAGCGTGGCAGCGAGAGTTCCAGGCAGACCACCATGCCCCCGGGGCGAACCACGCGCGCCATCTCCCGGAACCCCGCCTCGAAGTCCGAGAGGTTCCGCAGGCCGAAGGCGATGGTGGCCGCATCAAACTCTCCGTCGCGGAAGGGCAGCGCCAGGGCGTTGCCCGCGCTGAAATGGAGCTGCACGAGGTCGCCGAAGACCCGGCGCCCGCGAGCAAGCATCGCCTCGGAAAGGTCGACCGCCTCGACCCGCCCAAACGGTCCCACCCGTTCGGCGAGCAGAGCCGCCATCTTGCCGGTTCCGCAGGCCACATCGACCGCCGCGTCTCCCGGCCGCAGGCCGGTCGCGTCGCGGGCTGCTCGGCGCCACCGGTCATCGAGACCCAGCGTCATCAGCGTGTTCATCCGGTCGTAGGCCGGCGCGATGCTCTCGAACATCGCGGTAACGTCGCGTTCGGGAACGCGATTTCCCGACTTCGTGACCGGCGCACCTCGCGACTCGGGGTCCTGATGCAAGTCAGCCACCTGTCGCACCGCCCCGTCCGGGCCTGCCGCCACCCCCCGCCAGGCCGCGGAGGGCCGCAAAGGGCGAGTCGGCGAGCTCGCCGTCCACCCCCGCTGGCTCATCGCCAAACGACAGGGTGGCGCCCGGCCGCGCGGACGGCGCGGGGAGCGCCACTTCCTCACCGCGCCCGATCGCGGCACTCCGCTCCAGGCGCGCCAGCACGTTCGCGTCCCCCTCCTCACGGGCCGCTTGCAGGAGGGCCCGGTCCTCCTCCCCCAGGAACGGCAGCAGCGATTCCGGGTCGAGACAGAGCAGCGCGCGCGGCGGGAGCGCGCCGTCATCCGCCAAGGTCTCCGGGTCCACCGGGACCACGTCCTCCAGCCGCGGGTCGTCGATCACGAGAGGACCGTGCTGGGCCTGTACGAGGACAACGGCCGTGTCGATCCGATCGTAGCGCGCCTCCAGCAGCGAGCTCGCGCGGGCAAGCTGGGCAAAGCCGCGGCGCAGGGCCGCCGCATTGCTGGTGAACTTGACCTCGAATACGCGGGACGGGATCCCGTCGCGGCCCTGGACGGCGTCCAGTTCCAGGAACAGCGTCGTGTAGCTGCGCTCCCCTCGGTAGAGCACCTGCGCCCCGATCACCCGCTCGGCGAGAATGGGCACGCGCTCGGCGAGCCAGCCCCGCACCGCCATCTCCACCCGGCCGCTGACGCGGTAGGTCGCGGATTGCACGTCCTTGGGTCCGAACCGCCGATGCGCCAGTGCCTGTTCCGCCATCGCCGCCAGGTAGTCCGGATCATCGGGCGCGACCAGCCGGACGGACCGGACTCGTTGGATGGTCTCACGTGGACTCACGCCCCGAAGCCTACCCGAGAACGCGGCGGTCGGGGCGGCGCGTTCCACGCCCGCCCACGCCCGCCCACGGCCGCGCGCGGGCGCCCATCCGATCCCCGGCACGCGTCCGGGCGCTGCGCCGGTCTCGCTGCTAGTCCGCGCCCAACGCCCATCCCGGCCGATGCAGCACGTGCCGCGGCAGGGTTCCCGGCGGCAGGTGAGCCTCAAGGCAGCGCACGCCCGCGCGTCCCGCCGTGGCCTCGTGCAGTGTGTTGGACGGCAGGTCCAGCCGGTCACCGGGCATCAGCCGCGCGGTCCGTTCGTGCTCCCTGAGCCGGAAGTCGATCCCGCCCGCCACGCACACCACCACTTTGTCGTAGTCGTGCCGATGCGGCAGTTGCCGCTCGCCGGGATCGTTTCCCCACTCCACGGCCTCAAGTCCCGCTTCAGCGAGCCGCTCCAGGGCCTGGTCAAGCACTTCGTCCACGCTGTCCCGCCTCCACCATGCGTCCTGCGGGCTCCGCCGCGGCCTCCGGCTCCGCGACGGTTTCCGGCTCGGCGGCCTCCGGCTCCGCGGCCGCGTCGCGTGCAGCGGCCCTGACGGCGTCCAGCTCCGCCAGGTCGGGCGCGGCGCGGCGCCAGGCCTCCAGCTCCTCCCCGGACTGGTCGTAGACCGAGCGCGTGACCAGAACGCTGGCAATCCCGAATGCGAGCCCCAGGCCACCTGCCAGGGGCGCCGGGAAGCCCAGCCAAACCCAGAAGATCCCGGCCACGGCAATGGCAGGGATCGCGGCAGCGACCAGCGCGCGCCGGGTGGGCATCTGGACCTCCTCGCTGGCGGCCACCCGAGTGGTGGCTCCTCTCGCGACGATGACAGCATGCTACCCCGGTCGCGAGCACAACCGCCGGTGCCGCCGGGCCACGTGCTGGGTGCCGCTCTCGCGGCCAACCGAGCTCCTCCCCGGCCTGGCCGGGGCAGCTCCTACCGGTTGACGGGGATCTCGCCTGCCGGCAGCTCCAGCACAATCTCGCCGTCCATGACGCTTGCGGGATAGGTGCGCAGCGGCAGCTCGGCCGGCGGATCGAGTGCCTCCCCGGTCAGCAGGTCAAACCGCGAGAAATGGAGCGCGCAGGTGATCGAGTCACCGGTGAGGAAGCCGTGGTCGAGCTCGAAGTACTCGTGCGAGCAGGTCCCCTGCATCGCCCGGATTGTGCCCTCGTGGTTGACCAGCAGGATATCGGTACCGTCCACCTGGACCATCAGCATCGTCCCGGGCGGCACGTCGTCGTACCGCGCGACCGGGACGTGACGGACGGGCGCGGCACCAGCCCCGGACGTCACGGACGCGGGATCCACTTGCGGTCCAGCAACGCGCGCAGGCGCTCCTGCGCGGCCGGGAGGGGCATGCGTGCCACGACCGGCTCGAGGAACCCCAGCACAATGAACTTGCGGGCCAGGTCGCGCGAGATCCCCCGGCTCATCAGGTAGAAGATCTGCATCTCGTCGATGGGCCCCACCGAGCTGGAGTGGCCGGCGCGCCGCACGTCGGGCTGATCGATCTCGAGCGAGGGGATGGTCACCGAACGCGCCTTCCGCGAAAGCAGCATGGAGAACTCGCCCAGGAAGCTGTCGCCCCCCCGCGCCGACCGCTCGATCTGGATGAGCCCCTTGAAGAACCCGCGGCTGGTGTCCTGAAAAACGCCCTTGCTGAGCAGGTCGCCGGTGGTGTCCTCGCCGCGATGCCGGGTGTAGCTGGTCAGGTCGAACCGCTGCTCCCCGCCGCCGAACACGATCTCCGACTGGTGCACCCCGCCACCGCGCCCCGCCAGGAGGTTGTCGATCCGGCTCTTGACGTACGCGCCGCCCACCACCGCGAGCGCCCAGGTGAGGGCGGCCGAGTCCCCGACGGTGGCGTGGCGGTTCACGAACGCGACCGTGTTGCCGGCGAAGTTCTCTTCGCCCGACACGTCCAGCGTGGCGCCTCGGTCGAGCACGACCTCGCTGGTGCCCATCCAGAGCGCCTGGCCGGCGCCATCCCGGGCCCCCGGGGATGCAACCTGCTCCTCGAAGAACGTGGCATGCGCATCCCGGCCCACCGAGACGACGGTGCGGGTCAGCAGCGCCCGTCCCGGTGCGCCCTGCGCCCAGCGCAGCACGATCGGGCCGGCCAGCTCGACGCCGTCCGGGACATGGACAACCACGCCCAGCCCGTACGCCGCGCGGACGGCCTGCGCGAACCGGTCGTTCTCGGGCAGCGTGCCGCCACCCTCGATCAGCCGTCGGAGCAGCCCGGGGTCCCGTTGCAGCACGCGGTCGAAGGTGTCGACGATCACGCCCTTCGCAGCGGCCTCGGCGCTCAACCCGCGCGCCACCACGGCGTTCTCGCGCACCTCGAGGAACGCCGCGGCGCCCTCCGGCATGCCCGCGGAGACGTCGCGCGCCTCGCCGGTGGCTGCGTAGGGCGCGATCTCGCCGAAGCGGACCGGACGCAGATCCACGTACGAGGTGAAGAGCGGGTTGCTTTCGACCGGCAGGTCCAGGGCCCGCGCCGCCCCGGCCAGCCGGTCCGCTACCAGCCAGTCGGGCTCGCCATGGTCCCGGGCCAGGTCACGCGGAGCCTGCTCGGTCGCCAGGCCGAGCAGGGCACCGGCAGGTGCGCCGGCAGGCATCGCGAGCGTCATCCGAGCGCGCCGTCCATCTCGAGCCGGACCAGGCGGTTGAACTCGATCGCGTACTCCATCGGGAGCTCCTTGGTGAAGACCTCGAGGAAGCCCTGCACGATGAGGTTCTGCGCCTCGTTCTCGGTCAGGCCACGGCTCATCAGGTAGAAGACCTGGTCCTGGCTGATCTTCCCGACGGTGGCCTCGTGGGACATCGTGGTGTCGTCTTCCTGGATGTCGATGTAGGGGTACGTATCGCTGCGGCTGATGTCATCCAGCATCAGGGCGTCGCAGCGGACGCTGGCCACGACGTTGGTGGCGCCCGGCGCAACCCGCAGCGTGCCCCGGTAGGTGGCGCGCCCGCCGTCCTTGGAGATCGACTTGCTCACGATCCGGCTGCGCGTGTCGGGCGCGAGGTGGATCGCCTTGGCGCCCGTATCCTGGTGCTGACCCTTGCCGGCCACCGCCACCGAGATGATGTCGGCGGTGGCCCCGCGGCCGAGCAGATAGATGGCCGGATACTTCATCGAGAGCTGGGCCCCGGTGTTGGCGTCGATCCACTCCACGGTGGCGTTCGCATGGGCATGCGCCCGCTTGGTCACCAGGTTGTAGACGTCGTTGGACCAGTTCTGGATGGTGGTGTAGCGGACCTTGGAGCCGGGCAGGGCGATCACCTCCACCACGGCCGCGTGCAGCGAGTCCGTGGCGTAGATGGGAGCCGTGCAGCCCTCGATGTAGTGCAGCCGCGCGCCCTCGTCGACGACGATCAAGGTGCGTTCGAACTGGCCGGTGTTCTCGCCGTTGATGCGGAAATACGCCTGCAGCGGGAGCGGCACCTCCACGCCTTTCGGCACGTAGACAAACGATCCGCCCGACCAGACCGCGCTGTTCAGCGCCGCGAACTTGTTGTCCTCCGGCGGAACAACCGTTCCGAAGTACTTGCGGAAGATGTCCGGGTGTTCCTGGAGTGCCTCGTCGGTGCCCATGAAGATCACGCCGATCTTGGAGAGCTCCTCGCGGACGGAGTGATAGACCACCTCGGAGTCGTACTGTGCGCCCACGCCGGCCAGGAACTTCCGCTCGGCCTCCGGGATGCCGAGTTTCTCGAAGGTCTCCTTGATCTGGTCAGGGACGTCGTCCCAGGACTTCTCTTCCCGCTCCGACGGCTTGCGGTAGTAGACGATCTTGTCGAGGTCGATGCGCGACAGGTCGCCGCCCCAGCCGGGCATGGGTCGCTTGAGGAAGTGCTCGTAGGCGCGCAGCCGGAACTGCAGCATCCAGTCCGGCTCGTGCTTGAGCGCGCTGATCTCCTCGACCGTCTCCCGCGTGAGACCGCGCTTGGTCTCCCGGAGGTAGACGATCTCGTCCTTGAAATCGAACTTGGAGCGGTCGTTCGAGACCTGCTCGCGCAAGACGGTCATGCGATCTCCCTGGCGCTATGCCGGCGCCGATGGGGTGATGGTCTCACATTCACGCGCCGCGGCGCACCTGGGGCTGCGGACCGGGGGACGCACCGGCGAACGAGGCCGCCGGTCGGCTCGCAATCCCGAGCGATATTATCGGAATTAGCGGCCCGGACGTCAACCACCGACCTCCGTGGCCAGCAGCTCCTGCAGGGCCGCAGCCAGCGCCCTGTACTGTTCGGGGCGGTTGTACCGCTGGGCGGAGACGCGGACCAGGACGCCGCCCGGGATCCCGGCCGGGAGGTCCCCCGACGCCACGAGCCAGGGCGATGGCCAGGGGACGACCGGTACCTCGAACCCTCGATCGCGGAGCGCCCGCTCGAGCACGGGCGCCCGATCGGCCTGCTCCTCCACAGCGGCCGGCGGTACAGGCAGCCGCACGGCCGCCATCGAACCCAGCATCGACCCGGGCGCGGATGCCTCCACGCCGAGCGCCTCGCACAGCACGCCCTGGGCCTGGCCTGCCAGCTCATGGTTGGCGGCCATCACCCCGGGCCAGCCGTCCGGCGCCATCGCGCGCATCGCGTCAATCGCATCGGGCACGCTGAGCCAGGCGGTCGGATCCGCGGTGCCGGTCCAGTCGAACTCGAGCCTGAATCGAGAGACGTCGGTGCGCAGCGAGTTGGCCCCGTGCGAGATCGCCAGGGGCCGGATCGCCGCCTGCCGATCGCCACGCACGTGGAGGAAGGCGGAGCCTTTCGGTGCGCACAGCCACTTGTGGCAATTCCCCGTGTAGTACGCGGCACCCAGCCGGTCGAGGTCCAGGGGAAGCATCCCCGGCGCGTGCGCACCCTCCACCAGCACGTCGACGCCCCGGGCGTCCAGCGCCGTCACCAGCTCGCCGATCGGCAGCACCAGCGCGGTGGGGCTGGTCACATGGTCGAGGAGGGCAAGGCGGGTTCGCGGCGTCACGGCGGCCAGGATCGCCGCCATCGCCTCGTCCGGGTGGGCGATCGGAAAAGGCACCCGCGCCACCACCACGCGCGCCCCGTCCCGCTCGGCGACAAATCGGAGCGCGTTCAGGCTCGCGTTGTATTCGTGGTCGGTGGTGAGCAGCTCGTCACCAGGAGCAAACCGAAGCGAGCGCAGCACGGTGTTGACGCCTGCCGTGGCATTGGTGACGAACGCGAGGTCATCCGGCCGGGCGCCCAGAAAGACCGCCAGCCGCCCCCGGGCCTCTCCGAGGAGCCGCTCGAGGTCGAGCGCCAGGAACCGGACCGGCTCCGTTTCCAGCCTCTCCCGCCAGCGGCGCTGCGCATCCAATACAACCCGCGGACAGGCCCCGAACGACCCGTGGTTGAGGAACGTCACGGCCGGGTCGAGCAGCCAGCGCCCGGCAACATCGGTCCCCCCGGAATCGCCAGGGGCGCCATCCGCAGCGTCGCTCTCCGGCCGCGCCCGCCCCTCATCCACGGCGATCCTCGCCCGCGCCCCACGTCACATCCATGCCGACAGCTATCACCTTCAGCTATCACCTTTCCCTGAAGGAATCCTGAACCTCGCGCGCCGGACACGCACGCCGGGACGCGCTTAACGCAACTTAACGGTTTGTAGGTTGAGGTGCAGGGCGGGCAAGGCTTGAATCGATGGGCGTCCCGAGCGATCGCCAGTGGAGTCTGCTGCCACCATCATGACCAAGGTTTCGGATCGCGTTGACGCACCCGCCGAAGAGCATGTCGGCGCCCTGCAACGGGCCGCTTCCCTTGCGCGCATCGCCGCTAGGCCTGCGCTCGGCGTCGCGTCCGGAATCCTGCTGATCGTGGCCCTGCTTGCCACAGGTGCGATCGCGGGCTCCAACGGCGCCCTCGAGCAGATGGGGTTCGACCCTGACCGGGCGGAGCTGATCACCGGGCTCACGGTGGGAGGCCTGGCCGCCGGCCTGGGCACGCTCCTGACCGGGCGCCGCGCCGGCCCCATCGCCGTGGCGTACCTGGGGCTGGCGGCCGTCTTCGGGCGCGCGTTCCTGGACGAGACCGCGAACGCGGTGGCGACGGGCGGTCCCGATGGGTTCCGGCCTCTCGGGTGGCTGGCCACTGTGGTCACCCTGGGGGCTGCCGGCCTCGTCACCGGATGGACGCTCGCCATGCTCGCCCTCGAGATCCGCCGCTGGCTGCTGGCGGGGCTGGCACTCCTGGTGGAGCTGCGGAGGGGGACCCCGCGGCCCGAAACGCGGGGTGACCGACGGCGACTCTTCCGGACGCTGGCACCGATCCTGGCAGTGGCGGTGGTGGCCGGCTCGATCCCCACCTTCAGCGACATGATCAACTACACGCCGGACGTGGCCATGACGGGGGGTGCCATCCTGCAGGCACCGCCGCTGGTGGGCGGACCTTCGGGGTCCGCGCCGCTGGAATCCGGCCCCGCCTTGGCCAGCGGGAGCCCGCGGACGGGCGTTCTCCCCGCCTCCGGCGGCGCTAACCCGGGGTCCGCCGGCGGTGTCCCGGCGTCCGCCCCGGCCGCCGGCGGAACCGGCGGGGCCCCGGCCGGCCTCGTCACTCCCGGGGCGCTGGCGACCACCGAGCCCTGGCGGGTCTCGGTCCCGACGGGGCAAGGGCACATCGTCAGCTTCACGCTCCCCTCGCCCTGGACCGGCCGTTCCCCCCTCTCGACTGTCTGGATCTACCTCCCGCCCGGCTACGGGGACGGGGGTCACCGGTACCCGGTCATCTACACCGTCCCGTGGGACCTGACCCACTGGGCGATGGGCATCCACGTCACCAGCCTGCTTGATCAGGCGATCACCAGCGGCGAGCTGCCGCCCTCCATCGTGGCCTTCGTCAACCTTGCCGGCGGTCCCTTTCCCACCAGCGAGTGCGCCAATTCCTATGACGGCCGCGAACACGCGGATACGTACGTCTCGGCCACCGTGGTCCGCGCGGTGGACAGCCGCTTCCGCACCATCCCGGATCCGCGCGCCCGGACCATCGCCGGCTTCTCGCAGGGTGGGTTCTGCGCCGCCAACCTGCTGCTGCGCCACCCGGACGTGTTCCGCCAGGCGGTGATCTTCTCGGGTTACTTCGTGGCCGGGCTGCGCAGTGGCGAAACGGTCAACGCTTGGATGCCGTTCGGGCGGGTGCCGGCGCTGATCGCGGCCAACTCCCCACTGCAGACCGCCGGTCGCCTGCCGCCAGCGGTCCGCAGTCAGCTCTTTGTGGTGCTTTCCGCCCAGCCGGACATCGGCGTTTTCGGTCAGCAGGCTGTCCAGTTCGCGAGCGTGCTCACGCGCGACGGCTATCCCACGGATTTCCTGTGGAACCAGTTCGGGCACGCCTGGAAGGCAGTACGCCTGGAGTTCATTCCCGCCCTGCACGCCGTGGCTGAGCGCGAAGTCGAGACCGGGGTCCTCGGATGAACGCGCGAGTCCCTCACCAGATGGCAAGTCTCCTGCCCCGCGCGGTCGTGGCGGTGGGCGCGTTCGTGGCGCTCTCGGATGCCTTCGACTTCGGGCAGGCGAGCCTCGCCAGCGTCCAGGCGCTCCTCCCCTTCGACATACCGAGCGCGGATCGCCTGGTGGCTGCTCTCAGCGCGCTGGGGCTCGCCGCGCTGACGCTCGGGCTCGTGCGCGGCAAGCGAATCGCGTGGTGGCTGGCGATCCTGGTCTTTGCGGCCGGGGTGCCGGTCCAGCTCCTGGCGCTGGGGCACACCGCGGGCGGGGTGGTGGCCGCCATCGCCCTGGCCCTCCTCACCCTCGACCGGCGCCGCTACGGCGTTCGCTCCGCGCGAACCTGGAGCTGGACGGCCTGGGGGCTCCTGGGCACGGGCGCGCTGCTGGCCACGCTCGAGACGCTCCTGCTGGTCCTGCACGATCCGGCCGACACGCTGCCGGGCGGGCTCCCGGACCTGACCGACCTGGCCGGCGTGGCGGGGGCCCTGAGCCGCTGGCTTGCGTTCGGCGACCTCTCCGCGCCGCCCTCCGGGCCCCGGACCGCCCTGGTCCTCGCGCTTGCGGTCACCGCACGACTCTCGGTGGCCCTCGCGCTGCTCGCGATGCTCCGCCCCGTGGGGGACGACGTCCCCTCGCCCGAGCTGCGCGCGCGGGTGCGCGACCTGGCCCAGCGCTACGGCCGCGGCGCGCTGCTGCCGTTCCAGCTCTCGGACGACAAGCGCTGGTTCAGCCCTGCGGACCGTGACGGGTTCGTTGCCTACGGCCGCGATGGCCGCGTGGCAGTGGCGGTGGGCGAGCCGGTGGCAAGCGAAGCGGATTGCTGGCCGACATTCGCCGCGTTCGTCGACTGGTGCCGCCAGCACGACTGGGTGCCGGTGGTGTACCAGGCTTCCGAGGAGAGCCTCGCACGGCTCGAGCGGCTCGGCTTCCAGGCGTCGCCCATCGGACGGGAGGCGATCGTGGACCTGGCGACGTTCACCCTCTCGGGCTCACGGAGGGCAAACCTGCGCCACACGATCACCCGGGCACGGCGCGGCGGCCTGACGGTCGCCTGGTACCCGGATGGGCTGGGGGACGACGCGGAGCAGCTGCTGCCCCGGCTGGCGCAGGTCCACGCCGCGTGGCGCGCCGAGGCCGGCCCCGCCGACATGGGCTTCACCATCGGCCGGTTCTCCCCCGAGGAACTGCGCCAGATCCCGGTCGCGGTGGCGCTGGACGCGCAGGGCACGTCCACGGCGTTCGTCTCGTTCCGCTCCACCGGAGCCGATCGTGGCTACGTCCTCGACCTGATCCGGCGAGTACCCGGGGGCGTGCCGGGCGCAGTGGAGTTCTGTCTGGCCACCGCCGCCGAGCGCTTCCGCGATGCCGGCGCAACCACGCTGTCGCTCGGGCTGGCTCCCCTGAGCGGGCTGGATCCGACTGGTGAGCGGCTGGAGGAACGGGCTCTGGCTGGAGTGGCGCGACTCGTCCGGCCTTTCTACGACGTGGACGGGCTCGCCTTCTTCAAGGACAAGTTCGCGCCCGGCTGGCAGATGCGCTACGTGGCGGTTCCGTCGCGGGTGCATCTCGTGGGCCTCGCACTGGCCCTGGCGCGCCTGCACTGGGGCAGCCTCGGCGGCACCACGGCACGCGCATTGACCGACGCGGTACGGGCCCAGGCGGCGCGGGCCCAGGCGGCCGACCTGCTCCGGCGCGGCCGGCACGCCGGGGGCTGACCGCCGACGTGCCGGCTTCAGCCGGGAACCTCGGGGGCCAATCCAGGCTGGACGGAGGATCTGGGCGCAGCCGCCGAAGCCTCCTCAGCAGGCATCCGCGAGGGCTTCGATGGGTGGCAGACCGAGCACTGCCCGGGCCTTCGCCTCATCGTCCACGGTGAACGCCATCTGCACCATCGTCCCTCGCCGCCCCATGACCAGGATGCCGGTGATGTTCACGCCCTCGGCGGCCAGGCGCTCGGTGAGCCCGGCGATTGCCCCGGGGCGATCCTCGACCTCCACGCACAGGGTGTCTCCCTCCACGAAGACGATCCCCATGCTGCGCAGGACCTCACGTGTCTTGGCATCGTCGTCGGTTGTCAGCATCGCGCACATCTCGGGGCCGGCCGTGCTGCCCGCGATGGTCTGGATGCTGACCCCGCGCATCGCCAGGGCCCGCGTCACGTGGGCGAGTTCCCCTGGTCGGTTCTCGAGCTGGATCACGAACGGCCGACCCATGGCTGCGGTCTCCTCTCCTGCTCCCCGCGCCCGGATGCCTCCGCGCCGGGCGCGCTCGCGGTCGGGTATGCTCCGCCCGACTCCCCCAGCAGCCGCAGCACGGCGTCGGCGGCATGCGGCACGGCGCGGGCCACCGCTGGCGACAGCTGGGTGCTGAACTCGAAACCCGGTCCCGCCTCGATGGCCACCACCCAGGGGGCCTCCGGCAGCGGTGCGCCAAGCTGCCGCCCCAAGTCCAGGGCCGCCGCCAGCGAGGTGTCGTGCGGCGAGGCAAGGCGGGCATCGCCCGACGCCGGCAGGTCGCCCAGGTGGAGGCACCGCACGCTGCCGGGCCGCAGGCCGCCGGTGGCGATCGCGTCGACCAGGATCGCCTGCTCGTACCCGACCAGTCGCTCCATCAGGCGCAGTCCGCCCAGGGCGAGCCGGTCCAGCTCGACCCAGGGCGCGCCGCCCGGCACGCCATCCGTGCCCCGGGATCCGCCCACCCTCGAAGACAGGGCGTCCACGCCTGGCACTGCGTGCCCCCCGGGGCCGGTCCCGCTGGCGACCCGGAGACGGGCCTCGAGCTCGTCCAGGACCCGCCACCCCACCCCGTCGTCGCCCAGGATCGGGTTCCCCAGCCCGAGCACCAGCGTCGTCGTGCGCCCCGGCTCGTCCATCGAACGCCCTGGCCCGCTCAGCAGTACTGCCGGAGCACGTCGACCGTCTCGCCGTCCGCGTCGTGGATGATGACCTCGAGCGGCATCTGGCCCGGCAGCGAGTGTGTGGCGCATCCAAAGCAAGGGTCATAGGAGCGAAACGCCATCTCCACGCGGTTCAGCAACCCATCGGTGACCACCGTGCCGGCCTTGATGAAGCCCTCGGCGGCGCGGCGCACCGACATCGAGATCGGCGCGTAGTTGTTGGTGGTGCCCACCACCAGGTTGACCCTGGTGAGCACCCCACGCGAATCGGTCCAGTAATGGTGGGTCAGCGTGCCGCGCGGCGCCTCCACCGTCCCGACCCCCTCGCTGGGTGGCTCGGTGGGAACCGCCCGAACGTGGTCCGAAGTGATCTCGGGGTCGGTTGCAAGCTCCAGCATCCGCTCCGCGCTGTAGAGCAGTTCAATCAACCGAGCCCAGTGGGTGGCCAGCCGGTTGTGCACCATGCCGTGGCGGCCGCCGGCCGATGGCTCGGGGGCAAGGGTGGCGAAGAACCGTTCGAACTCCACCTGCGCGCGCGGCGTGGCCATGCCATCCGCCACGTTCAGGCGGGCCAGTGGCGAGGCAACGTAGACGCCCGAGTCCTTGCCGTCCACGAACCCCTTCCAGCCGACCCGCTTGAGGTAGGGGAACTTCAGGTAGGTCCAGGGCTCGACCCGCTCGGCGATCCAGTCGGTGTAGTCGGCCGGGTCGTAGGTGCCGAGCGGTTCGCCGTCAGGGGCCACCACCCGCACCCGGCCCTCGTAGAAGTTGGGGTGCTGCGCCTCGTCGACCAGTCCCATGTAATAGGTGCGGTCGGTGTACGCGTCGCTGGCCAGCAGGTCCCGGTATCCCGGGTTCCCAAGGACGACCTGGTCGAAGAGCCGCAGGCTTCCCTCGGCGAACTCGATCGACCAGCGGGCGATCCGTTCGATCTCGACCCGTTCCTCCTCATGGATGGACTTGGTGAGGCCACCCGGCACCGCGGTGGCGGCGTGCACGCCGCGTCCCCCGATGATCTCGATCACCCGGTGGCCGGCCCGGCGCGCCTCGATGACGCCCCCGCCGATCTCCAGCCCCACCTTCCGCACCACGCCCAGGATGCTCCGCTCGGGAACCGGTGCGTCCGGCCCAACGATGAAGTCCGGCCCTCCCAGCGCGTAGAAGTGCGTGGTGTGATCCGCAAAATAGAAGCCGCTGTAGAGCAGCTCGCGAAGCAGCCGGGCGGGCCGAGGCGGCGTGACGTGGTAGACCGCATCGGCAGCCTTCGCTGCCGCCAGGTGATGCGCCTCGGGGCAGACGCCGCAGATGCGCTCCGTGAGCACCGGCATCTCCTCGACCGGGCGGCCGACACAGAACCGCTCGAAGCCGCGCAGCTCCGGGATCTGGAAGTAGGTGTTGGCCACGTCGCCGTGCTCGTCCAGAAAGATCTCGATCCTGCCATGCCCTTCGAGCCGGGTGACGGGATCGATGGTGATGCGCTGCATGCTGGTGCCCGTCCCTAACCTTTCCCGGACCACGCGGCCCGGCCGGAGCGCAGAAGCGACTTGGCCAGGTTGAAGCGATAGAACTGTCCGACCGGATCGGGGATACCGTCGAGGACGCGGTCGATCGCGTCCGGGTCGTTGGCGTCAATCACCGAGGCGAAAGCCGACATGAGCCGCGCCCCGAAGTCCGCCACGCCCTCGGCCGGTCCGTAGCATCCGACGCACGGCGACCCGGCCTGCGGGCAGAGCGCGCCGCAGCCGTCCCGCGTCGCTGGGCCGTTGCAGGGGAGCCCCTGCTCGAGCAGGCACAGGTGCGGGTCGATCTCGGAGAGCGCCTGGATCCGCGTGAACGACCGGATCTGCTTCGGATGCCGCTCCCGGGGGCACTCGTCGCAGACCGTCGAGTGGCCCGCGCCGAGCACCGAACCGGCGGGCGGCAGCTGCGCCTTGCCGGCCATGGCCGCGATCGCAAGATCCAGCACGGCCGCGATCTGGTGCGGCTCGGGCGGGCAACCCGGCACGTAGTAGTCGACCGGAACCACCTGGTCGAGCGTTCGGAGGGTCGGGAAGAACTCGGGCAGGCGAAGCTCGCCCTCCGGCACGGTGGTGTGGGGCAACGGGCGCAGGTGCTCCGGGTTCTCGGTCGAGACCGACTCGTACGCGGCCTCGAAGATGGCGTCCCGGCTGCTCAGGTTCGCGAGCCCCGGGATACAGCCCTCGCCGGCGCAGGACCCGAACGCGACCAGCAGCCGGGACTTGCGGCGAAGCAGGTGGGCGAGCTCCAGGTTCTCGCCGTTGCGGATGCTCCCGCTGAAGAGGGTCAGCGCGATGGACCCGTCCGGCAGTGCCTCCACGTCGCGGTACTTGGCATCCATCGCCACCGGCCAGAAGACCACGTCGAAGGCCGCGTCCACGTCCAGCACCCGGGCGCCCGTGTTGAGCACGGCGATATCGCAGCCGCCGCACGAGGCGGCCCAGTACATGGCGAACTTCGGCTTCCCGTTGCCGGGCGTGGCGCTCACGCCGGCACCCCCTCGTCCAGGGCCGGGGCCCCGATCTCGGCCGCGCCGCCCGAGCGGTCCGTCCCGGCCGACGGCCAGCCCAGCGGCCCCAGGGCCCGCACCTGTTCCGTGAAGCTGGTGATCTCCTCGGCCAGAAGGGCCCCTTCGCCGGCGCTCGCCCAGGTGAGCCGCAGCCGTTCCGGCTCGATGCCCATCCCCTGGAGCGTGCGCTGCAGCAGGCGGAACCGCCGCAGGGTCTTGTAGTTCTGGTCCACGTAGTGGCAGTCGCCCGGATGGCAGCCGCTGACCATGACGCCGTCCGCGCCCTCGGCAAATGCCTTCAGGACGAAGCTGGGGTCGAGCCGGCCCGAGCACATGAGGCGGATCAGCCGAATGTTCGGCGGGTACGTCATGCGGGACGTGCCGGCCAGGTCCGCGGCCCGGTAGCTGCACCAGTTGCAGGTGAAGCCGATGAGAACCGGCTCGAACGGCAGGTCGCTCATGCTGGCACCGCCTGCAGCTGCGCCGGTGCCGCCGTGCGCAGGAGGAGCCCATCGATCTGGGACATGATCTGTTCGTTGCCGAAAACGGTGCCACTGATGGCGCCCGCCGGGCAGGCGGCCACGCAGGTGCCGCACCCCTGGCAGAGCGCCGGATTGATCTCGGTGACCATGCGGTCCTCGTGGAGGGTGATGGCGTTGAACGGACACAGGTTGTTGCAGATGCGGCAGCCGGAGCAGCGTGCGGGGTCCACGCTGGCGCGGACCGGCTCGAGCTCGATCTCCCCCTGGGTGATCCGCCCCATCACGCGGGCTGCGGCCGCCGCCCCTTGGGCGACCGTGGCCGGGATGTCCTTGGGCCCCTGCACGACCCCGGCCAGCAGGACGCCCTCCGTCATGGTGGCGACCGGGTCGAGCTTGGGATGCCGCTCGATCATCCAGCCCTCGTAGCTGCAGGAGATGCCGAACTGCCTGGCCACCTCCCGAGCGTCCGCCTGGGGCTCGATCCCCGCCGACAGGATGACCATGTCGACCGGGATCCGACGCTGGCGCCCGACCAGCGTGTCCTCGACATGGACCACGAGCTTCCCGGCCTCTGCCGACGTCCGGCTCCCCTCGCTGATCTCCGCGACCTTGCCCCGCACGAAGACCGTGCCTTCGTCGATCAGGCGCTGGTAGAACTCGTCATAACCCTTCCCCGGCGTGCGCATGTCGATGTAGAACTCGTAGACCGTGGCGCCGGTGTGCTCGCGGACCAGGTGCGCGAACTTCAGGCTCTGCATGCAACAGATCGAGGAGCAGTACGCGTTGTAGGCGCGGTCCCGGCTGCCCACACAGTGCACGATTGCGACGCTCTTGGGCTCTGTCACCCCATCCCGAAGCACCACCCGGCCGCCGGTCGGCCCGGCGGCGTTGGAGAGGCGCTCGAACTCCAGGCTGGTGAACACATTGGGGAGCCGGCCGTATCCATACTGCGGAATCCGTCGCGCATCGAAAAGCTTGAAGCCGGTTGCCAGCACGATGTTCCCCACCTCCACGGTGAGGATCTCGTCCTCCTGGTCGAACCGGATCGCCTGCGGCGGGCACAGCTTCTCGCAGGCCCGGCAGGTGCCCTTCTGGTAGTAGGTGCAGTGCTCCAGGTCGATGACCGGGTACTTGGGCACGGCCTGTGGAAACGGCACGTAGATCGCCTTGCGGTACCCCAGCCCCGCCTCGAACTCGGTGTCGAGGACGTTGACCGGGCACTTTTCCCAGCAGACACCGCACCCGGTGCACGCGTCCTCGTCCACCTTGCGGGCGCGCCGGCGAATGGTGACGTTGAAATTGCCCACGTAGCCGGCCACCTGCTCCACCTCGCTGTAGGTGAGCAGCGTGATGTTGGGATGCATCCCGGCCTCCACCATGCGCGGGGTCAGGATGCAGGCCGCACAATCCAGGGTCGGGAACGTCTTGTCGTACTGGGCCATGTGGCCGCCCAGCGACGGTTCCCGCTCCACCAGGTAGACGTGGTGGCCGGCGTTCGCGATCTCCAGGGCAGCCGAGATCCCGCCGATGCCGCCGCCCACGACCAGGGTGGCCGGGTGGATCGGCACCCGCAGCGGTTGCAGCTCCTGGTCGTGGCGAACCCGCTCCACTCCGCCTGCGACGATCGCCTTGGCCTTCTGCGTGGCCGCGGCCCGGTCCCGGTGTACCCAGGAGTCCTGCTCGCGGATGGACACGAGCTCGCACAGGTACGGGTTCAGGCCGCCGTTCTCGCAGGCCGTGCGGAAGGTCCGCTCGTGGAGATGCGGGGAGCAGGCGGCGACCACCACCCGATTGATCCCAAGCTCGCGGATGTCCTGCTCGATCAGCTCCTGGCCCAGGCTGGAGCACATGAACCGATAGTCGCGCGCGACCGCCACGCCTCGTCCGCCAAGCGCGCTTGCCGCCCACTCCCGCACCGCTTCCACGTCCACGGTGCCCGCGATGTTGGTACCGCAGTGGCAGACATAGACCCCGATGCGAGGTGCGTCCCCCGCACCGGCCGGGGCCGCTGCCGGGGCGTCCCGCCCGGCCTCCGGCCGGCGATCCTCGGTGCTCATTGGGGCACCTCGTCACGGCCAGGCATGACGGGCATGGGGAGAGCCGGCCCTTTCGGGCGTCCGGGCCTTCGCGGGCGAGGCGGCTCGACCGGTCCCTCGGGCACCTCCGAGATACGCGCCAGCGCGGGCCGCGCATCCACCAGCTCACGGCCGAAGCCGGCGGCCTCCGGCGGCAGGCCGAACGCGAGTCCCATGATCTGCGTGAAGAACACGATCGGCATCCGATAGCTGGTGTGGAAATAGGCGTTCATCTCGCCCTGGAATGCGTCGATGTTCATCTGGCACATCGGGCAGATGGTCACCATCATGTCGGCGCCCGCGCTGCTGGCTCCATCCACCAGATGACGGATCAGGCCAAACGCGGTGCCGGGGCCGATCTGGGTCATGTGCCCGCCGCAGCAATCGGTCTTGAGCGGGAAGTCAAGGACCTCCGCCCCGAGCGCAGCAAGCAGCTGGTCCAGCTCATGGGGGTGTTCGGGATCGCTGTACCGCTGGTCGTAGTCGGGCCGAGGCACCATGCAACCCAGATAGGGCGCGAGTTTCAGGCCGTGCAGCGGCCGGACCACGCGGCCCCGGACGACGTCCAGCCCCACCTCGTGCACGATGACGTCCAGGAGATGACGAACCTTGACCGAATCGGGGGTGTAGTGGAGCCCGCCCGCGGCCAGCGCCTCGTTGACCTGCGCTTCCAGCGCCGGGCTCTCGGCCATCGCGTGATTGGCCTTGGAGAGGTTGAGGAAGCAGGCGCTGCAGGATGCCACCACCGTGTCGGCCACGTCGCGGGTGCGCTCGGCCAGGGCGAGGTTTCGCGCGATCAGCGCATAGGCCGGCAACCGGCTGAGCCCCAGGTACTCGGTGGCCCCGCAGCAGTTCCAGTCGTCGATCGCATGGAGATCGATCCCCAGCGGGCCCATGACGGCATCCAGGGACTCCTGGTAGGAGCGAGCAGTGCTCCCCATGGAGCAACCCGGGTAGTACGCGTAGTCGCTCATGCGCTGGCCTCCAGCTCCTTCGCGCGCGCCAGGATCCGCTTCAGACCCGTCATCCCCTGGATCCGATCGGGCGGCCGAAGCGTGAGCCGGCCGGAGCGCAGCATGCCGATCCCCATGGGGGCCATCGCCGGCAGTCGGGTCAGGTAGTGCTGGAGATAGTGCCGGGCGGTCAGTCCCACCTCGAAGCTGCGCCCGTATCGCTCCACGTTCCAGACGAACGCCTTCGAGAAGTCCGGGGCGGTTGCCCGGCCGCAGGCACCGCACGCCACGGCCAGGTTCTTCAGTGTGTACATGACGTCGGTGATGGCCACATCCTGGGGACATCGGACGGTGCAGAGGTAACAGGACACGCACATCCAGGGCGTGTTGCTGTGCAGGACCTGGTCCCGCATGCCGGCGCGGATCATCGCGAACAGGGCACGCGGCGTGTGGTCCATCTCGTCGGCAGACGGGCAGGAGCCTCCGCAGGTTCCGCATTGAATGCAGGCCTGCAGCCGGGCCTCTGGCCCCACCCGGGCGACCACCTCATCGAGGAAGCTGCGGTCCATGGGGGCATCCGAACCGCTCGCGACGCCAGAGCCTGTCACTGGCCACCTCCAGCTGCCTTGATCCCATTGGATCGTTCCCGAGAACAGCAAGCCGGACAAGGGGACCGAGGCGCCGTGCGGACAGGGCCGGATGTCGACACAGGGCAAGGATTACAGCGACCCGCCCAGGGGCCAGGCGGCTGCCCCGGAGATGGCCGTCCGGCACCAACGGTTGATGATCCAGCGGAACTCGACACCGCTGGCGGTCGCTCCTCGATCGCGTCAGGGCTCTTGTGCCGGCCTGGCACCCGGGCGCCGACAACCCGAGCCGCAGCGTCGTGTCGCGCGAATCGGCATCTGGCAGGGGCCGCCGCGCTGGCTAGAATCAGAGCGCCGCGCGTGCGCTCCTCCTGGCTACCAGTGAGCGTGGCCCGTTCGCCAGAGCGCAGGATGTGGGTGTCACAGGCACATGTCTGATGCGCTGGCCGTCATCGCGACGGCGTGGGGCGTGTTCATGGGCGTCAGCCCGCTGCTGCAGATCCGCAGGATGCGGGCCCGACATTCGTCTGCCGACGTGTCCATCGGCTACCTGGCGATCCTGCTGGTGGGCTTCGTGTGGTGGGCAGCCTACGGGGTCTCCATCGCGAACCTCGCGCTGGTGATCTCGAACTCGGTCTCGCTGGTGGTGGGCAGCGCCACGATCCTGGTCGCGCGCAGCTATCGGGTGCGTCGCGGCTGAGCGTCGCGGCTGAGCCCGCCGCCGGGCGGTGGCGCCGACGTTTCCCGTCTCCACGCCGGCGCAGGGAGGGGTCGGGTCAGGACCGGGTGTCGTCGGGCCAATCGAAGTCGGGCGGGCGCGTGGCCTCCCCGGCCTCCACGGCCTCCACGGCTGACGGTCGACCGTCCGGGATCGGTGCGGGCGCGAGCAGCTCGATGGCGAGCAGTGCGATCGCGGCCGGAAGCAGAAGGAACGCGAGGGCGCCCAACAGCGGGAACAGCACCAGCACGACCAGGATCGCGAGGCTCACCCGCCACGCTCTTCGGTACGCGATCCGGCGCACGAGCACTCTCCCCACGACCAGCGCCAGCAGGCAGCCTCCCAGCACCAGCGCGACCGTGGGCGCCAGCCCGGGGTCCGCGCTGGCCTCGGCGACGCCGCTCAGCGCCATGACCGCCAAACCCACCAGCGCGAGCCAGAGTGGGAGATCGCGAACGGTCAGGAACGACCGCGGTCCACGCAACGTCAAGCCCTCGGCACGTGCATGCGGCTCGACCGCGTCGCGGACAGCGCTGGCGCCGGGCTCGCTTGCCGCGCTGGACAGACGAGGGTCCATGGCCGCGACCCACGACCTGCCTCCGACCCTGCCAGGGCTGGAGGCGCGGTTCAGGCCTTGGGCTTCTTGGGCTGCTTCGGTTTCGGTGGCCGCTTCGGCGTCTTGTCTGCCATCTGGCACCTCCGCCCGAAGCGTACGACACATCGACCGGCTGTCGTGCGGCGCAGCGACACGGCGCAGCCACACGGCGCGCCCACCCGCTCCGCCCGGCAGGAGGGGGTCACCGCTGGCCCCGATGGCAGAAAGCGTTCGAGGCCGGTCATCTCCGCCAGATGGCTCTCCCGGGACGCTCCGGGACCGCTACGATGGAGGTGGCTCGGCGTCACACGGACGTCGATTTGCCTGTGTCCTGGAAGGTATCCCCATGTCAATCGTGCTGGACGGCACGTCCCTGACCATCGACCGATTGGTGCGCGTTGCCCGCGAGGGCGAGCAGGTGGAGCTGGCCCCCGCGGCCCTCGAACGGATCCGGGCCTGCCGGGCGGTCCTCGAAGAGAAGCTCGCGGCGCGCGAAATCATGTACGGCACCAATACAGGGATCGGCGAATTTTCGGAGGTGGTCCTCTCGGACGAGCAGGTGCGCGACTTCCAGCGCTACCTGGTCTACAACCACGCTGCCGGGATCGGCGATCCCGCACCCGCAGAGGTGGTGCGGGCAGCCATGGCGGGGCGCATCAACGTGCACGCGCATGGCAACTCGGGCTGTCGGCCGGAGATCACCCTGGCCCTGGTCGAGATGCTGAACGCCGGGGTCACGCCGGTCGTCTGCCAAAAGGGCTCGGTGGGCGCGAGCGGCGACCTGGCCCCCATGGCCCAGATCGCGCTCCTCCTGATGGGCGAGGGCGAGGCCTGGTACGAGGGCGAGCGCCTGCCCGGTCACGTGGCGCTGGAACGGGCGGGCATCACGCCGCCAGGCCTGCAGGCGCGCGACGGTTTGGCCACCATCAACGGTTCGAACGTGCTCACCGCCATGAGTGCGCTGCAGCTCTGGGACATCGACCGCTGGCTGCGGCAGGCGGAGATCGCGGCGGCCATGTCGCTGGAAGCGCTGATCGCGAACCTGAAGCCGTACGACGTGCGGCTCCATGAACTGCGCGGCTTTCCGGGTGCGGTGCGCGCCGCGCGCGCCATCAGCCGGGTCCTCGCCGGCAGCGACCTGATGACGGGCCGGATGAAGACCAAGGTGCAGGACGCCTACTCGATGCGTTCGAGTCCCCAGGTCATCGGTGCCGCACACGATGCGGTGGCCTGGGCCTGGCAGCAGGTGGAGACGGAGCTCAACGGCGTCGGCGACAACCCGATCTTCCTGCCGGACGAGCGGCTGACCCTGACCGGCGCGAACTTCCAGGGCAGCCCGGTGGCGCTCCCCATGGACATGATCGGCGCCGCCGTCACGATGGTCTGCGTCCTCTCCGAGCGGCGCCTCAACCGGCTCACGAATCCCGCCCTCTCGGCCGGCCTCCCCGCGTTCCTCACGAAGGGGGCGGGAATGTTCTCCGGGATGATGCTGAGCCAGTACACCGCCGACACGCTGATTGTGGAGCAGCGGATCCTCTCCGCACCGGCGTCGATCCAGTCCATCCCGGCCGCCGCGGACCAGGAAGACTTCGTCTCGATGGGGATGAACACGGCCATCAAGAATGGCCAGATCCTCGACAATGCCTATGGAGTGCTGGGAATCGAGTTCCTGGCCGCGGCGCAGGCGCTCGACTTCCGCGATTTCACGCCGGGGGTCGGGACGCGGACGGCGCACGACGTGGTGCGCCGCCACGTCGCACACCTCGACGAGGATCGGCCGCTCCATATCGACCACACCCGCATGAAGCAGGTCGTGAGGTCCGGCGAGATCCTCGAAGCCGTCGAGGCGGCCGTTGGACCGCTCGTCTAGGCCACACGGGCGCCCCCGCACGCCGCGCCGCGAGGCGGGGCGGGGGCGCGAGGCGGGGCGGGGACGCGAGGCGGCGCGAGGTGGGGCGGGGACGCGAGGCGGCGCGATACGGGGCGCTTCGGAGCCCGGCAACGGTGCCAGTGCCGCCGCGCCGCCGCTGCCCGAAGATCGCATTCGGGAGCGCACGCGGCGGCGCGGCGGTTCAGTGGGCGGGCTGCTGCGCGATGGCGCGACTGCGGCCCGGCTGCGCGATGGCGCCCCGCTGCGCCGGCTGGATGGGACCCTGCTGGGCCCGGCTGCGCCCGGTCTCCTGCCGCCGCATCCTCCAAGAGGTGCGGGTCGGCAGCCGGCCAGGTTCGAGGGACCGCTGCCGGGACGGCGGGGGCAGATGTCCCGGTTTGAGAGAGCGCCAAAGCCGTGTGGCTGCCAGAACCGGGGGCGCCGGAGCGCCCTTCGCGCGGCGCGCAACATGCCCTCGCGTGCGACCACGATTTCGGTCGCAGGCAGAGGGTGCCGGTCGTCGCGCGGTATGAGCAAGGCGGCCCGCGCTGGCTCTGCGGCGCGCGCCTTGGCACGGACAGCCCGCGCCGGCGCTATTGCACGCGTGGGGAGCCTTACGCGGTCTCCTGGAAGCGGCCCGGGCAGGTGAGTGCCTCGAATCATCTCGGATCGTGCTCACGCGCCACGCGCCACATAGAGCCGAACTGGGTCAGGAACCCGCTGAGGGCACGTAAGGTGCTCCCGGTGTGCGTCAGCGGCATCGCGACCTCGGATGCCTGCTAACGCACATGCAGCGTGCCTGAACAGGCAGCAGCCCGGCACCCGGCGCTAACGCACACACAGCGTGCGTAACCGCCAATTGGCCCGG
>JBMFSS010000021.1:0-24903 GCA_049967415.1 Candidatus Limnocylindrales bacterium | reverse complement strand
GCCCGGCACCCGGCGCTAACGCACACACAGCGTGCGTAACCGCCAATTGGCCCGGTACTCGGCGCTAACGCACATGCAGCGTCCACTCGCTGCAGGCCGCGCGCCCGCCGACCCCGGGCCGCGCGCCCGCCGACCCCGGGCCGCGCGCCCGGCGCGCCGTCAGCCCCGAACCGCGGTAGACTGCCGCGAAACCTCATCCATGGACCGGCCCAGCGAGCCCGGCAAGGAGCACGAATGACGGCACGCCCGATCATGACCGCGGACGACCTGCGTCGCGCCGTGGTCCGCATTTCCCACGAGATTGTTGAAAAGCATGGCGGGACCGAGCGCCTCGCCATCGTCGGGATCCAGCGGCGTGGCGTGCCCCTGGCGCACCGGGTCGCCGAATCCATCGCCCAGAACGAGCAGGTCCGGCTGCCCGTCGGCGCGCTCGACATCACCTTCTACCGCGATGACCTCTCGATGGTCGCGCACCAGCCCATCGTCAAGGGGACTGATCTGCCCTTCGACGTCAACGGGCAGACCATCGTGATCGTCGACGACGTGCTGTACACGGGCCGGACCGCCCGCGCCGCGATGGACGCCCTGATGGACTTCGGCCGGCCGGCTGCCATCCGCCTCGCGGTGCTGGTGGACCGGGGACATCGCGAGCTCCCGATCCGCGCGGACCACGTCGGGAAGAACGTGCCGACATCGCGCGAAGAGATCATCCGTGTCCACGTGGTGGAGTTCGACGGCGTCGACGAAGTCCTGATCGATCGGCGGAAGCCGGCGGAGACCCGGCCATGATGCCGCTCGACACACGGCGCGACATGCCGCTCGACGCACAGCGCGACACACGGCGCGACCCGGCCATCGAGCACGGCTGGCACCACCGGCACCTCCTCGACGTGGACACGCTCTCGGCGCCCGACATCGATTTGGTCATGCGGACCGCGGCCGAGATGAAGGAAATCCTGGGGCGTCCCATCCCCAAGGTCCCCACGCTGCGCGGCACCCAGGTCACAATCCTCTTCTACGAGGCCTCCACCCGGACCCGTGTCAGCTTCGAGGTGGCGGCCAAGAACCTCTCGGCCGACGTGGTCAACATCGCGGCCAGCAGCAGCTCGGTCACCAAGGGCGAGTCGCTGGTGGACACGATCCGCACCGTCGAGGCGCTGGGGGCCGACATCATCGTGATGCGGCACGGCCGGTCGGGCGCCCCGTACCTGGCAGCGCAGGTCTTTTCGGGGCACGTACTGAACGGCGGAGACGGCTGGCACGCCCATCCAACGCAGGCTTTGCTCGACCTTTTCACGCTCCAGGACCGCCTCCCGGGCGGACGCGTTGCCGGGCGCAAGATCGTGATCCTGGGCGACATCCTCCACTCGAGAGTGGCGCGCTCCAACATATGGACTCTGACCAGCATGGGCGCCGATGTCTGGCTCTGCGGCCCCGCCACGCTGCTCCGCGGCCTCGAAGGATGGGCGGAGGCGATGCCGGCCGGCCGGCGGCTGACCGTGACCACCGACCTGCGGGCGGCCCTGCGCGGAGCCCACGCGGTCATGGCGCTCCGGCTCCAGCAGGAGCGGATGGCGGGCGGCCTGCTCCCCTCCCTGCGCGAGTACGCGCTGCGCTATGGCCTCACGGCGGAGACCCTGCGATGGGCGCGGGCGGATGCGCTCGTCATGCATCCCGGCCCCATGAACGAGGGGGTCGAGATCGGACCGGAGATCGCGGACTTCGAACGCTCGGTGGTCACCGACCAGGTGGCGAACGGCGTGGCGGTCCGCATGGCGCTGCTCTACCTGATCGCAGGCAGCGGTCCCATCGAGGAGGTCGAGCACCGTGGCTGAAGCGCCGCGCGCCGGAGAGCGCGTCGAGATCCTGGAACTCCGCGACGCGTGGCTGCTCGATCCGGTGAGCGGCCGCGAGGGGCCAGGCAGCCTCCGGGTGGAGGGCGGCCGGATCGTCTCGGTCGCCTGGGGCACCGAGGCCATCCATGGCGCCGGTCAGGCCGCGGGCGGTGGGGCGCCGCCAGCGGACGCCGGCGCCATGCGGGGCCAGCGGCCGCGCGTGCTGGTGGCCCCCGCACTGGTCGATATCCATGTCCACTTCCGGCAACCGGGCCGCGAGGACGCCGAGACCGTGGCAACCGGGATGGCCGCCGCGGCCCACGGCGGGTTCGGCACGGTCTGCACGATGGCCAACACCACGCCCGCGATCGACACGGCCGGGCTGATCTCGGACGCGCTGGCGCTCGCGCGCGCGGCCGGAAGCCCGGTCCGCATCTTCCCGTACGGTGCCACCACCGCGGGCCCCGGTCAGACCCTCTCCCTGATGGGGGAGATGGCGGATGCCGGGGCCGCCGGCTTCAGCGATGACGGATCGCCGGTGGCCGACGCGTCCCTCTTCCGCAACGCACTGGCGTATGCCGGCGCGCTCGGGAGGATGCTGGTGGAACATGCCGAGGAGCCATCCCTCACGAAGGGCGCCGAGGCGAACGAGGGGCTCGTGGCCACCATCCTGGGCCTCAAAGGCTGGCCCGCCGCCGGCGAGGAGACGGCAGTCGCCCGCGACCTGGCGATCCTCGCCGAGGTGGCGACGGCCAACCCCGCCAGCGCCACGCCCCACCTCCACCTGACCCACCTTTCCACAGCTGGATCGATCGAGCTGGTGCGCCGTGCGAAAGCGGCCGGGCTGCCGGTGACCTGCGACGTGACGCCGCACCACCTCGCGCTCCACGAGGGCTGGGTGGCCGGCGATCGACGCTTCGCCTGGGAGGCCGCCGCTTCACCCTGGACGGGGGGCCGTGCCGACGCCGGGCCGTACGACCAGTCGACGCGGGTCAACCCACCCCTGCGGACCCCGGCCGACGCGCTCGCCCTCTGGCAGGGACTGGCGGACGGGACGGTCGACGCGATCGCGACCGACCACGCGCCCCACACGCAGGTCGACAAGCTGGTGGAGTTCGGCGACGCCGCCAACGGCATCAGCGGGATCGACACCGCCCTCTCGGTGGTGCTCGCCGGGGTCGAGGCCGGTCTCCTGCCGCTCGCCGAGGCGATCCGGGCGCTGACCACGGGACCCCAGCGCGTGCTGGGCGCCGCGGTGGCCGGCGGACCCTACCGGCGAACCCGCGAGCCGCTGGTCCCGGGCCTGGTCGAGGGGGCAGTGGCCAGCCTGGTGGTCGTGGACACCGCGGACAGCTGGCGGGTCTTGCCGGAGACGCTCCGGTCCAAGGGCAAGAACTCGCCGCTCATCGGCCGCGACCTGCGCGGGCGCGTCCTGGCCACCGTGGTGGACGGACGGTTCGCCTTCCTGGACACGGCTGCGGGAGCCGAGCGGCCATCGATCCCCGCGGTGGCGTGAGCGCGCCGTACGGGGCATGCGGCAGGAGGCAGGTGGTGCGTTCTCAGCGTGCGACAATGAGCGCGTCACCGAGCGTCCACTGAGCGTGGGATAACTTCGGGAGAGAATGCGTGCCCGTCCTTGCCACCTTCTTCTCAGTCCGTCGCGGCCGCGACGCCTTCTTCAAGTTCTTTATGCGGACCATGTTCCCCAGGCAGATCCACGAATACGAGGAGAAGTTCAACATTCGCTTCCTGGGGTGGTACAACATCGCGCATGGCTGGGACTTCGACAACCTGATCCTGTTTCAGCTCCCTAACTATGCCGCGCTCGACAAGCTCGAAGCGGACGAGGCCACCCGCAAGATCGGCCACCGCGCGGGGGAATGGATCTTCCAGCGGCACCACTCCATGCTTCTCCGGGAGCGCATGGGCCCCGACCTCGAGTACCACCCGTAAGGAGCGAACGATGGACCTGAGCCGCAACCAGGCGCTCGGCGAGATCGCCGGCGACGCCGCGCTCGAACGCCGCGACTTTCTCGCTACGGCCGCCGACCAGCTGCGCCGGTTCCTCGACGCCAACGCCGGACGAATCGAGGATTCGGGTGGGTTGGTCCTGATCGACGAGGACCCCGACTACCTGGCCGTCGCGCCCGATGGCACCTTCCGGTCGCGGACCCGCTACCGGGATGACAGCGGCGCCTGGGTCTCGGAGACCGAAGTGATCGAGTCGCCCTCCGAGCTCGTCGAGCTTTACAACCCGGCGGAGGTCTACGCGGCCTTCGCGGAGGCAGCCCGTGCGGCAGCCGGGATGGGCGAGGAGCCCACCGGCGCCGAGGAACTCCTGGAGACGGCCGGCGTCGGGCCGGACGAGACGGTGGCCGAGGAGGGCTACGCGGTCGCTGCCGACGAAGGGACCTACGCCGCGGCGGCCGATGCGTGGGCGGCCACGAACGCCGAGGAGGAACCCCCGAAGACGGTCGACGAGGCCGCGGCGCGGCTCTACGACCTCGCCCTGAGCTTCCAGGAGCGCAGCCAGGACTCCGAGGCCCAGCTCATCGAGCAGTTCGAGACCGCCGCCCGGTCCCTCACGGGGCGGATCGGCGACCTCATGATCATCGACGACGACGACGAGCGGCTCACCCTCACCAGCGAGGGACGCCTCGTCGCGGAGGTCGTGCCGGAGGATGAGGAGGGCCGCTGGCGCCGGCTCGGGGTGGCCGCCGACCTGGTCGAGTTCTACGACCCGACCGACGTCTTCGGCGACGTGGCCGATGCCGTTGCGGAGGCCTTTCCGTCCGCCGTCCCCGAGCCCGAGGGGGAAGAGGACGAGGGCGAAGAGGACGAGGGCGACGCCGACGACGAAGGCGACGACGAAGGCGACGACGGCCAGACGCCCCGCGCCTGAGGACAGGACGCCGAGCCCGATGCGCCTCCTCGACGCGGAACTCGTCGAGGCGCGGGAGATCCTGCCCCGCCAGTGGCTCCAGCGGTACCGGGCTCCCTGGCTGGCCTCTGGATCCCGCGCCGGCCAGTTCGTGCACGTGCGCACGCCCGATTATTCGGGCCTCGTGCTCCGCCGGCCCCTCAGCCTCAACACGGTGGACCGGCTGGCGGGCGAGATCACCCTGCACTTCCGGATCGCCGGCAAGGGGACCGAGCTCCTCGCGCATGCCAGGTCCGGCGACAGCGTCCCGATGCTGGGGCCACTGGGACGGCCCTTCGAGGTCGACCCACGCACGCACCACGTGCTGCTGATCGCCGGCGGACTCGGCATCGCCGGCGTTCGCTGCCTGGCCGACGAGGCGCTGGAAGCGGGCCGCGAGGTCACCCTCCTCTTCGGCGCCGCCACGGCGAGTGACGTGTACCCCTCCTCGCTCCTCCCCGACGAGGTCGAGTACGTGGTTGCCACCGAAGACGGCTCGCTGGGCATCCAGGGGCGCGTGACCGACCTGGTGCCGGCCTACGAGGCCTGGGCCGACCAGGCGTTCGCCTGTGGGCCGCAGCCCATGCTCGCTGCGCTTGCCGCGCTGGCGCGCGGCCGGCAGCAGCGGATGGGCGTCGCACGACTGGGCCGCAAGCGGGGCGCAAAATCGGCGCCGCTCGGCTCGACCCAGGCCCGGCGCCGCGCCTGGCTCCAGGTTTCGCTGGAGCAGCACATGGGCTGCGCCGTGGGGGCCTGCCTCGGCTGCGTGGTCTGGGGAGTCGAGGGGCCGGTCCGCGTCTGCCGGGAAGGGCCCGTCTTCGCGGCCGAGGAGATCGCCTGGGAGGAGCCGGCGTGAAGCGCAAGCGCTCGGTGGTGACCAGCGGCCCGCGGCTCCGCGCTTCGTACGCCGGCGCACCGAGACTTGGCCTGCGGCCGCCCCGAGCGCGTCCCCAGCCGACCTCTTCGTGGAACGCCCCGGGGAAGCCGCCGGCGATGGGCACGCATGCACCGGGCGGCATCGATCCGGGAGTGGCGGACGCGCGGCTCCCGGGTGCAGCCATGGAGCGCCTGGAAAGCGGCCCCGCGGCGCTGCACCCCGTCCCGACGGCCGTCGATCTGTCAGTCGACCTCGCGCCCCGGCGACCGGGCCGGTTGGTGCTGCAGAACCCGGTGCTGGTCGCGTCCGGCACGTTCGGCTACGGGATCGAATACGGCGAAGTGGTGGACGTCGAGCAGCTCGGCGCCATCTGCTGCAAGGGAACCACGCTGAAACCCCGCCAGGGCAACCCGCCGCCAAGGGTGACCGAGACTCCCGGCGGCATGCTCAACTCCATCGGCCTGCAGAACCCGGGCGTGGAGGCCGTGGTCGAACGGTACGCGCCCTTGTGGGCAGCCTGGCAGGTACCGGTCCTGGTGAACGTGGCGGGAGAGTCCATCGAAGAGTACGTGGGCGTGGTCCGCCGGCTCGACGGGGTACCGGGAGTGGCCGGGATCGAGCTCAACATCAGCTGCCCCAACGTCGGCAAGGGCGGCCTTCAGTTCGCCGTGGACCGGGACGCGGCGGCGGCCGTGACAGCGGCGGTCCGGCGCGCCACCGAACTGCCGCTGCTGGTCAAGCTGTCCCCCAACGTGACGGACGTGCGTGCGATCGCCAGGGCGATCGAGGATGCCGGCGCGGACGCGATCACCGCGATCAACACGCTCTCCGGCATGGCCATCGATCGGCACACCGGCAAGCCATTGCTGGGCAACGTGTACGGCGGGCTCTCGGGACCGGCCATCCGACCGGTCGGCCTGCGGATCGTGTACGAGGTGGCCCAGGTCGTGACCATCCCGATCGTCGCGGTCGGCGGCGTCACGGACCTGGAGGACGCGCTGGACTACCTGGCTGCCGGCGCGGTCGCGGTGCAGGTGGGGACCGCGATCTTCGCCGACCCGGAGGTGCCGATCCGGATCGCCCGGGAGCTCCGGGCCTATTGCGCGGCACGGGGGCTCGCCAGCCACCTGCCCCTGGTGGGGACGGCGCTCCCGGCGCGACCAAACCGGCCTTCGGCGAAGGGTGTGGAGTATCGACCGTGAACGAGCCCGGAACGACCCCCGTGTCGGCGACAGACCAGTCCGCGTCCCGTCCGCCCGACGTTGCCGAGGCACCTGGACCTTCCGGGCCTGTCTCATCGACGGCGCTGGCGCCGAACCTGTCGACCGCCGACCCGCCGAGCCCCAGTTCCACGCCCGTGGCCCGGCGGGTGGAGGAGCTGTTCGTCGCCTCGGGCGCGTTGCGCCAGGGCCACTTTCAGCTCAAGAGCGGTCGCCACGCGGAACGGTACCTGGAGAAGTTCCAGGTGCTGCAGTACCCGGACGCAGTCTCCGAGCTGTGCCGCTACCTGGGCGCGCTGGTCGGGGTGCCGGAAGGACGCGCGGTCGACGTGGTGGTGGGCCCCACCACCGGCGGCGTCATCCTGGCCTTTGAAGTCGCGCGCCAGTTGGGCGTGCGTGGCATCTTCGCCGAGGAGGTCCGTGACCCGGACGGCACCACGCGGCGCGAGTTCCGGCGGGGTTTTCAGCTCTCTGCCGGCGAGCGGGTGCTGCTGGTGGACGACATCCTCACCACCGGAGGCTCGCTGCTGGCCATGCTGCCCCCCATTGAGGCGGCCGGCGCCGAGCTGGTCCTGGCCGCCGTACTGGTGGACCGCTCCGGAAGGTTGGAGTACGTCACGTCGCCGGTGAGCGGGCACGCCTATCCCGCCAGGGCACTGTGGACCCTCGAGCTGCCCACCTTTGAGCCCGGCCCGGCGACGTGCCCCGGCTGTGCGGCAGGGCTGCCGCTGGAGGTCCCCGGCTCGAGCGGGCTGGCCCACCACGCAGCTGCCGGCGCCATCGTGGAGCCAACGGCGGGCGGCCACGGCGGACAGGGCATGCCCCGCGCGGCCGAGCCGGAGGCCCAGCCAGGCACCCTTCCCACCTCGCTCGGGCCCGCCACCTGAGTCCGCGGCGCCGGCCCGGTCGCGCTTGTCAGGAGCAGCCGCCTCCAGCCAGGCCGTGGATCCTTCACCAGCGCCGATCGCCGTGGCGGAGCAACCGTCAGACGGGGATCATCGGGAGAGATCGTGCCGGAGAACAAGTGAACGACCCCGGGAGGCGGGTCCCAGGGTCGTTCGGTCGGTATTCGAGCTGGTTGCGGGGGACGGATTCGAACCGCCGACCTTCGGGTTATGAGCCCGACGAGCTGCCGCTGCTCCACCCCGCGCTGGGCACTTTACACCCCGCGGGACCATGGGTCAAACCGGGCCGGGTCCGGCCGGCCGGGCGGTCGGGCTCGTCGCGGCCATCGGCTGCGCATCGCCGCACGCCGGCTGCGCATCGCCTGGTGCGCCGCTCCATAGGGCCCTGGCACCATCCCGCCACTTGGCAGAGAATGGCGCCCGCACATGAATACCCCAGAGTTCCGACGCGGCCGCAAGCCTGGCGATGTCCGAGTCCGCGTCGCCCGCCCTCACACGCGTTATTTCCGCTACGTGGCGCCAGGCGTCTACACCGCCAAGCTGGCCGCAGATGCGCCCACGACCCCGGCCGGGCGGGCCTGGGCGGCCGCGAAGCGTGCGCTGTTCGGGCGCCCGTTGTCCACCGAGCAGGAGATCGAAGAACGTCTGCCCAAGTGGAAGGCGCTGCCGGTCTTCTCATCGGACGTCATGTCGTCGGTCGCCTACGCCACCCAGGCGAGCCTCTACACGCTGCTCGGCGTCGGGACCATCGCTTTCGGCTGGATGCTCCCCATCTCCGTGGCCATCGTGGGCGTCCTGGCCCTGGTCACCCTCTCCTACCGACAGACCATCCGGGCCTATCCCAACGGCGGCGGCAGCTACATCGTGGCGCACGCGAACCTGGGGGTCCTGCCTGGACTGATCGCGGCCGCGGCGCTGCTGACCGACTACGTGCTCACGGTCGCGGTGAGCGTCTCGTCCGGTGTGCAGGCGCTCTACTCGCTCTTCCCGCCGCTGCTTCCGCTGGCCGTGCCCCTGATCGTCCTGTTCATCCTGTTCGTGATGGCCATCAACCTGCGCGGCATCCGCGAGAGCGGCACCATCTTTGCCAGTCCCACCTACCTGTTCCTGGGCTCGGCGCTGCTGCTGATCGCGCTGGGCGTCCTGCGCACGCTCCTGGGCAGTCCGCCGCACGTGACGGACGTCGTGCCGGCCCACGTGCCGGCCGAGACCTTCGGGCTCCTGCTGCTGATGCGCGCCTTCGCCGACGGTTGCTCGGCCATGACCGGGACCGAGGCGGTGGCCAACGGGGTCCCGGCGTTCAAGCCTCCCGAGTGGAAGAACGCCCAGGCAACCATGCTCATCATGGCGACCATGCTCGGCACGATGTTCCTGGGCGTGTCGTTCCTGTCCCACGTGACCGGGGCCGTGCCGGCGGCGAGCGGTGAGTCGGTGCTCTCGCAGATCGGGCGGTCGGTCTTCGGCCGAGGGCCCATGTGGTACGTGCTGCAGCTCTCCACGATGGGGATCCTGGTGCTGGCAGCGCAGACGAGCTTCGCCGACTTCCCTCGCCTGGCCTCGATCCTGGCACGCGATGGATACATGCCCCGCCAGTTCGCCTTCCGCGGCGAACGGCTGGCATTCAACGCGGGGATCGTGGCCCTCGCGGCGGTATCGATCGCGCTGGTGGTGGCCTTCGAGGGAAACGTGGAGGCGCTGATCCCGCTCTACGCCATCGGCGTGTTCACCGCCTTCACCCTCTCCCAGTCCGGAATGGTCCGCCACTGGTTCAGGGAGCGCGGTCCCGGATGGCGGACCAGCGCCTTCTTCAATGGGCTGGGCGCCGTCACGACGGGCATCGTGGTGGTGATCTTCGTGATCGCGAAGTTCGCGCTGGGGGCCTGGATCGTGATCGTGATCGTGCCGATCCTGGTGCTGCTCATGCTGTTCGTGCATCGCGAGTACCGGCTCGAGGCGCACGAGCTCGACGTCCGCCCAACGGTCACCATCCGGCCGCCGCACCGCCGGCAGCGGGTCATCGTGGTGGCGCCGGCCTTCACGCGCGCCGTCGTGCAGGCGGTCAAAGTGGCACGCACCACCTCCACCGACGTCTCGATCGTGCACGTGGCCGAGGATGCCGAGGGGGGCGAGGCGTTCCGGAGCCGGGTGGAGCGCCAGATGCCAGGCGTCCCGGTGGTGCTGATCGAGTCGCCCTACCGGTCGCTCGTCCGGCCGTTCCTGCGCTACCTGGAAGTGGCCCAGGCAGAGGATCCCGATGCGGTCCTGGTAGTCCTGATCCCGGAGCTCGAGTCGCGCCACTGGTGGGACAGCGTTCTCTTCAACCAGAACGCCCGGCGCATCCGGGCCGCGCTGGTGGGCCGGCCCGACATCGTGGTGCTGGACGTCCCGTACCGGCGTGAGGCCGCCGAACCAGTGGCCTCGGGAGCTGCCACCGCCCCCGAGTGACAGACCTGCGCCCGCGACGACCGCGCGGCCGGTCAGGATCTCCCGCGCGCCTGGAGCGCAGCTCGGCCGGTCAGGATCCCCGGCGCGCCAGAACCGCGGCGCGCCAGGCGGCACGTGCAGCCGGCCACCAGCGGTCGATCGCGTCTTCGCTTCCGTACCAGGACGCGCCACCGAACCGGCCGTGGACCACGTCGTCAAGCGTGATCTGCACTGCTCCGTCGAGATGGGCGGACTCCACCGGCACGATGCCGTCCCCGCGCGCCGTGCGCCCGGCCTCGCCCAGAATCCCCGCATACAGCTCGCCCGCGAGCCGCTCCCGGTGTCGCACCGCGATCCCCGCAGCGGCCGTCCCTGGCACCCGGGCCGAAGCGACCGTCACGTACCCGGTCCGCGGAGCCAGGGCGGCGCCGGGGAGAACCCGCTCCAGGAACGCTGCAGCCTCCCCGCCGGGCGCCCCATATCCAAAACCCCGCGGTCGACCAGCGGCGCGGGGGCGCCGCCCGGCGCCACGGACCAGGTGGGGCGTCCCCAGTGTGACCAACGCTCCCACCGCCTCACCCACGCCGGTACCGTATCCCTCAAAGGGCACCGGAGACATCGCCAGCCTGGCGAGGATGCCGCCCGCCGAATGGCCGATGACCAGCAGCGGCTGCCGCCCGCCGAAGCGCCACTCGCGGGCGATCGCCTTCGCCGTCCGCCGCCCCAGCGGACCGAGCCCCGTACGGGTGGCGAGCAGCCAGTCGAACGTCCAGATCGGCGCGATCGCGACCTCCGCGACGTGCCGCGCGCGGAGGCGTCTCGCCATGGGCAGGTAGAGCGGCGGCGAGGTCGCGAACCCGCCCACGATCAGGACCCGGGGCTCCTCCAGATCGCCCATCACATCCCCTCCGTCACTCGGCAGAACCAGACCCAACGCCCGTGGCTGCCTCGGCGTCGCCCGCCGCAAGCACCGGGCCACGCCGTTCCGAGACCCAGTCCTTGCCGCCCTCCACGAGCGAGTAGACCACCGGCACCACCACCAGGGTCAGGAAGGTGGAACTGAAGAGCCCGCCGATGACCACCGTCGCCAGCTCGCTCGCGATGATCGACCCCTGGTTGAGCCCGAGGCCCAGCGGCAGCAGGGCCAGGATCGTGGCGATCGCCGTCATCAGGATCGGGCGCACCCGCGTCCGGCCGCCCTCGATCAGTGCCTCCTGGGTGGAGAGGCCACGGCGGCGCAGCTGCTCCACCAGGTCGAGCAGCACGATCGCGTTGGTGACCACGATCCCGATGAGCATCAGGAACCCGATCAGGGCACTGATCCCGATCGCCCGGTGCGTGGCGTACAGGGCGACGAAGGCGCCGATGGTCGCGAGCGGCAGACTGAACAGGATCACGAACGGGTCAATCAGCGAATCGAAGACCAGCACCATCACCACGTACACCAGCAGGATCGCGACGCCCATCGCGAAGAAGAGCCCGGAGAACGCCTGCGATTGCTGCTGGCTGACGCCGCCCAGCGTGATCGTCACGCCCTGTGCCTTCCCCGAGGCCGTCAGCGCGTCGATCTTCTGCTGGATCTCGCGGGAGACCGCCCCTTGGTCCTGGACCGTGATGTTCCCGCTGATCGTGGCCGCCGGCGACTGGTCCACCCGGGTGACCCGTGCCTGTGCGTCCACGCGCTGCACGGTGGCGATGGCGCCCAGGGGCACGTGGTTCGTGGTGCCCACCGGGATCTGCCGCAACGCCGTCACGCCGGTCAGCGTGGAGGGATCGACGCGCAGCTGGAGGTCCAGGGGAGGCTCCCCGGCGACCTGGACGCGGGTCAGAGTCTGTCCGACCAGGAGCGTGCGGACGTCTGCCCCGACCTGCGCCGTGGTGAGGCCGGCAGCAATCGCCCTGTTGGGGTCCACATTGATCTGGATCTCGGGCGCTGCGGTGACCAGGTCACTCTTGACGCCGCTCAGGTCGGGCATGGCCTGGAGCTCGGACAGCAGCGCTTGGCTCACGGATTTGACCTGCGCGGTGTCGGAGCCGCTGACGGTCACGTCCACCGTGCTGCCACCGCCGAAGTTCTGCTGCTGGACGTCCACCGCGTACCCCTCGGACAGCAGCGGCCGCAGCTGCTGCTGGAGTTTCCCCTGCTCGGCGTCCAGGCTGGTACTGGGGGTGAGCTTGACCAGGAGCTGGGCCGAGTTGGCGGCACTTCCGCTGAACGCCGCGCTCAGGGTCTGGACCCCCGTGTCTCCCTCGCCGGGAACGCTGGTGGCGATCAGCACCACCTCCGGATCGGCGCGCAGGATCCGCTCGGCCTGCTCGGCGCGGGCAAGCACGGCAGACGACGCGGTCCCGATCGGCGGCGACACCGCCACCTGCAGGAACTTCTCCGACCCCGAGTTGAGGAACTGCGTGGGCAGGGTGGGGATCAGGGCGGAGCTGCCCACGAACAGAAGCGCGGCCAGGACCACCACACCCCAGCGCGTGACCCGGTTCCGCAATGCGAAGCGCAGGGTGGGCGTGTACAGCCGCTGCCAGATCGTGTCCTTCGGGGGGCCGGACTCGAAGCGCATCCCCAGCGACCCGATCAGGAAGTAGGCCAGGACCGGCACCACGGTGAGTGCCACCACCAGCGAGGCGAGCAGAGCAAAGGTCACGGTCAGGGCAAACGGCAGGAAGAACTGGCTGACGATGCCGCCCACCAGACCGAGCGGCAGGAAGACCGCGACCGTCGTGAGGGTGGAGCTGGTGATCGCGCCCGCCACCTCGCGCGGCCCGCTGACGACCGCGCTGCCGATGGTCTCGCCCTGGGCCCGGTGCCGATAGATGTTCTCGAGGACCACGATGGCGTCGTCCACCACGCGTCCCACCGCCACCGCCAGCCCGCCCAGGGTCATGATGTTGATGGTGATCCCGGTGGCGAGCATCAACGCGATCGCGGCGAGCAGTGAGATGGGGATGCTCATGGCGGCCACAAAGGTCGAGCGCACGCTCAACAAGAACAAAAAGATCGTGAGGATCGCGAAGGTCGCCCCCAGGCCCCCCTCCCGCAGCAGCCCGTCGCGGGACTCCTTGATGAACGAGGAGAGGTCGTCGACGGTGGTGATCCTGAGCTGCGACCCGTACTGGGCCTCGATCGACGCGAACTTGGCCTCAACGGCGTTGGCGACGTTGACGGTGTTGGCGTCGGTGGTCTTGGAGACGGTGATGGTGATGGCCGGCGCGCCATTGAGCCGAGCGTAGCCCGTCGACTGGACGTCGGTCACCTCCACGCTGGCGATGTCGCCCAGGCGAATCGGCGTGGGAGCCGTGAGTGCCCGGCCCTCCGTCGGGGTCGGAAGCTGGGCCGCGGGGAGACTGCCGGCCGAAAAACCGGTCCCAGCCGCCGCAGTGCCGCTGCCCGGTGCGGCCGTCGCCTGCGACCCGCCCTGGATGCCGACCACCAGGTTGCGGATCTCGTCGAGCGACGCGAACTGGTGGAGCGCCGAAACAGGGATCGAGGCACTCCCCTGCGAGAGCGACCCGGCCGGGATCGTGATGTTGTTCGCCTGCAGGATGCCGGCCACCTGCTCGACCGAGATTCCATCCGCCGCGAGCCGTGCTGGGTCGAGGGTGACCTGGAGCACCCGGGTCGCGCCACCGGTCAGGCTGACCTGCCCCACGCCGGCCAGGCCTTGGAGCTCGGGCACGACCACGTTCTGGGCCAGCTGCGCCACCTGGTCCGGGCTGGTCGCGCCTGCGCCCTGGATGCCGGCCGTGATCACCGGCGTCGCATTGATGTCGAGGGCGGTCACCTGAGGCGTCACACCCGCGGGCAGCTGGACCGCGCCGAGCGCCTGGTCGATCGAGGTCTGCGTGGACTTGACGTCGGTGCCGTAGGAGAACTGCGCGACCACCACCGAGATGCTGTTCGAGGAGGTCGACTGCACGTGTTCGAGCCGGGGCACGCTGGCGACGGCGCGCTCGATCGGCTTGGTGACCTGCTCGGTGACGTCGGTGGCGCCCGCTCCCGGGAGCGAGGCGATGACCGTGATGATCGGCAGGTTGACGTTCGGTACCAGCTCCTGGTTCAGCTGGCCCCAGCTGAAGATCCCGGCCATGAAAACGCCGAACGCCAGCAGGAGCGTCACGCTCCGCTTGCTCACGGCCAGCTCGGTCAGGCGGCTCAAGTCCCCTCCATGGGCAGTGCCCGGCATGCGCCCCGCGACTCCAGCGCGGCAAGACGGCCTGACTGGCCGCCGCAGAATAGCATCGGCCGAGGGGCGCTCCCGGATTGACCCCGCCCCGGCTCATGGCGCCGAACGTGGGGTCAAGCCTCGCCCGCGTGCGCGTACCATGACGGCCATGGGCTATCTGACGCTCAGCCTCCTCTTTCTCCTGTTCCTGCTGGCGCTCTTGCCCACCCGCCGGCTCTGGATCGTGGGGACGGCCCTGGAATGGCGTATCGGATACCTGTTGGCCCTGCTCGCCCTGGGCCTGGTCCTGATCGAGTTCGAGGCGGCCGGCCGATACCTGCTCCCGTTGCTCCTGTTGCTCTACCTGGTCCCCTTCAGCAGCCTCCCCGAGCGCTGGGAGCGCTGGAGGAGGCGGCGGCGGCCGGGGGGAACGATCATCGAGGGGCACGCTGTGCGGCTGGATCCCGACGATCGAACGGATTCGTGAAGGCATGCAGACGCAGGACGACGTCGCAGGTGGGCGGGCCACATCGGCACCGCGAGGCGAGACCCCGTCGCTGGCCTGGTCCGTCGTCTCCGTCCAGCTCCGGCGTCAGCACCTGCGACTGACGCCCCAGCGACGCTTCGTGGTCGCAGTGCTCTCCGAGTTCGAGGGGCACGTCACGGCCGCGGAACTCGTGGAACGCTGCCTGCAGAAGGACCCCACGTTCGTTCCGTCCACCGTCTACCGGACGCTGGACCTGCTGGAAAACCTGGGCGTGATCACGCACATCCACAACGCCGAAGGGCACGAGGCGTTTCAGCCAGCCACGGACGCCCCCCACGCGCACCTGATCTGCCGGGCCTGCGGCGCCACGTCGGAGATCAGCGCGGATGAGCTGGGCGACCTCCTGGGGCTGCTGCGCCGGCGCCACGGCTTCAACGCCGACCTGAGCCACCTGGCGATCTTCGGCCGGTGCGCGAACTGCAGCCAGCCCTGAAGCGCCGGCCAACCCGTCCGGAGGCACGCGCGTGAGCGACTGGAAGCGCCACGCCAAGATCGCCTTCGTCGGCTCGCACGGGATCCGCAAGACCACGGCCGCTCACGCCTTCGCGGGCACCATGCAACGCGCCGGCCGATCAGTCGAATACGGGCGCGAGGTGGTGCGGGACAACCCGCTGGGGATCAACGAGTCGGCGACCGGCGAGGCACAGCTGTGGGTACTGGTCTCGCAGGTGCGCCAGGAGCTGGAGCTGACACCCAAGGCCGAGGTCCTCGTGACCGACCGGGGCGTGATGGACAACTTCGCCTACTACCTGCGGGCCTGCGGCAGGCAGGATCCGTTCCAGATCGAGCCGTTCGTGAGAGCCTGGTCCGCCACCTACGACCTGGTGGTTCGGCTGCTGCCCGACATCGCCCTGCGCGCCGACGGGGTGCGCAGCACCAGCGACGCGTTCCGGGACGAGATCGAGCAGATCCTGGACGAGGCGTTGCCGGCGTTCCTGGCGCCAGGTCGCCTGGTCGCGGTTCGCGCCTCCGAGGTCACCAGCGAGATGGACTGGTGGCCGATCGCCGAGCAGCTCGCGGCCAACGTGGGGGAGCCGCTGCCCGCCGCCGGCGGCTCCCGGGGAAGACCATCCAGGCACCGGCGGGCGCGGGGCCCGTTCCCCGGCCCGGGAGCTGAGGGTCGGCGGGCGGGCGGAGGCGAGGGAGGAGACGACGACGGAGGCCAGGGTGGAGGCAAGGGCGCCCAGCTGGAGCTCGGCCTGCCTCCGCAGCGCTGACGGAAGGACACCACGTTGGCGAGCCCGGTCGTCCCGGCGTGGCCGGTTTCCCACGAGACGGCGCCTGGGCCGAGCGTCGGCGGTGTTGGCCCGCGACGCGCAGGGCGGTGCGCGGGCCGCAGCTCAGGCCGGGCGGCCATGTGCGAGCGAGACGCTCGTCCGGCACGCCGGCAGGCGTCCCTCGGCGCTCCAGGGCCCATGCGCGGGTCCTGGCAGCGATGTGCAGGGCCCATGCGCGGCGCAGGGCGGGAATCCGGCCGGGTGGGATCGAGCGGCAGGCGACCTCAAGGCCTTCGCTGGGCGATGCCGCAACACGCCGAGGCGTCTGATTGGTGAGCCGGCTGGGATTCGAACCCAGGACACGAGGGTTAAAAGCCTGCCCGGGACTCGTTCATGGCGTCACTTGGAGGCCCACCAGCGCCACCTGACGCGAGGCGCACGTGCATGGAGTCCACCGAGTTGGACCGACTGCCACCGCCGTGGCTGTCTCTGGGGCTGTCAGCTGTCGGTCGGCCCGTCGGCCCGCTCACGCGCCGATCGTCGCCGCCACGTCGCGCCAGGCGCGATCCTCGACGCCCTCCAAACGCCTGAGGTACGTCGTGGTCACCGCCAGGCTCGAATGGTCCAAGAAGCTCGACACCGCCTCGACGCTCTCCCCGGCGTCGCGTCGCAACTTGGCCGCCGAGTGGCGCAAGACGTGCAGGCCCGTGGGTGCCAAGCCAGCCGCCACGAGGTACCGTCGGAACCGCCCATAGAAGGTGCCGGAAGTGATCCGCCAGAGGGACTCCTCGGGCGCCATCGCTGTGAGGTCCTTGCCGGCATCGGCGAGGGTGCGCACGATCGCCTCGTAGGCCGGTCGGGGCAGCTCCCGTCGCCCGCGCTTGCCGCCCTTGCCTCTGTACGAGTAGAACGCCGTGCCGTCCTCGATGGAGAGGTCGCCTGCCTTGAGGTCGATCACCTCGCTCCGCCGTCGCCCGGTCAGGATGAAGACGAGCAAGATGGCGCGGTCACGGCGGCCACGCGCGGTATCGGGCACCACCGCGAGCAGCCGGCGCACCTCGTCAGCGCTCAACCCTCGGGCCAGAGCCGCCAAGGTCCTCGGGCGTTGCAGGGCGTCGCAGGGGTTGCCCGTGAGCAGGCCCATGCGGATGAGGAACCTGAAGTAGCTGCTCAAGCACGCGATCCGCGCGCCGATCGTGGTGGCCGAGGGGGTCCGCCCGGACTTCCCGACGCCGTGCGCCCAGCCGAGGACATCGGCGGGGGTCACCTGGTCGGGAGTCTTGCCGAGCTCGGCGAAGAAGGGCCAAAGCATCCGTCCGTACCCCTCGACGGTGCGCTGGCTGCCGCTCCTGTTGCCCTTCTCGACGAGGAAGGCGTACAGGGCCTGATCCCAGGGTGAGGCGTCGCCCGAGGCGGCGGGGAGGAGTCGTGGGCTGGTCATGGTGAGTGCCCTCATGCGTGATCGTGTCGGACACATCACTCACTCCGCGGCGCCCAGGAGTCAACACCATGGAATGATCGTGTGCCGCCGGGGTTGCCCCTGACGTCGCCGTTCAACCTCGCTCGTCACGCGACTAGGTCGATCGAGAGGGCGGTCGCCGGTCGATGGTGGATGACGCCGAGGTGGCAAAGCTGCACTCGACCTGGACGACCTGGCGGCCGAACGGTGCGCCGGGCGTCAGGGTCGCCGGAGTTCGGCGATGAGCTGGCAGACATCCAGAGCGAGCGCATCGGCGATCTCGAGAACCTCGACGAGATCCAGCCGACGCTCGCCCCGCTCGTACTTCGAAACGAACGACTGGCGCCGGCCGACGCGTGTCGCGAGTTGCGCTTGCGTCAGTCCTTGCGTGCGCCGCGCCCGGATCAAGAGTTCGCGCAGCCGCCCGTACGTCGGGCTGAACACCGATCGGGTCACCGCTGCCACGCCATCGCGCCGGCGACGCTAATTCGGGATTCGGATTATCCCAACTTCGGATACCATGAGCCGAACATCGCGCCGGCGCCCAAGGGGCGCTGCGGCTCGTCCATCGACGCCCGCGCTCTGGAGCGGCAGATCGGCCCGGGGAGGGAAGCTGGTGAGACCGACACGGCCGGACTGAGCTTCCTCGACGCCGCCGCCCGCGTGCTCGCGGAGGCGCCGAGCCACGAGCCGCTCTCGTATCGGACGATCACCGCTCGGGCGCTCGAGCAAGGCTACCTCGCTGCTTCGCGGGGCCTGACGCCGGAGGCCACGATGTATGCCCAGCTCGTCCGCGACGTGCAGCGCCGCGCGGCGCGCGGCGACGACCCGCGCTTCCGCCAGTTCCCCGGGGGGTTGTTCGGGCTGGCGGCCTGGGGGGAAGACGAGCTCGCCATGTTGCTCGCCCGGCGCAACCGGGCGGTGAAAGCGGCGCTCCTGGCGCGCATCCGCGACCTTGACCCGGCGTGGCGCTTTGAGATCCTCATCGGCGAGCTCCTGACCAGGATCGGGTTCGAGGTCGAGGTCACGAGACCCTCCGCAGACGGTGGCATCGACGTCTACGGCACGCTCGTGATCGGCGGGGTCATGCGGACCCGCATGGCCGTGCAGGCGAAGCGCTGGCGGCGCAACGTCCAGGCCCCCACGGTCCAGCTGCTGCGCGGCGCGTTGGGCGCGCACGACCAAGGGATGATCGTGACCACCAGTGACTTCAGCTCGGGCGCTCGGGAGGAAGCCTCGCGCGTTGACCGGATCAGCGTCGCGCTGATGAATGGGGCAGACCTCGTGAGCCTCCTCGTCGAGCACCAGATCGGCGTGCGGCGCACGGCCGCCGATCTGCTCGAGCTCGGCGAGCTGCCAGGGCCGGCCGCCGAGGCCGCCCCCTCGCAAGACCAGCAGAGCTGAAGCGGGCGGGACCCTTCCGAGGGCTCTCTTCGGAGCCCGACCATCGACCCCATGTCACGATCGTGGCGCGGGGCCCACCCGTTCGCGACCAAGCGGCCGCCGCAGCTCGGGCAGGCGACCGGGCGCGGCACGGCGGCCTCAAGCCGCTCGACGAGTGCGGCCCAGAGCATCGTCCCGACCTCCGCCAAGGCCGTGCTGATCGCGCGCTCGAGTGATCCCACGTCCGCGTGCTCGCTCGTGAGATGGACCTCCACCGGCACCGTACACTCCATCGTCGAGCCCCTCCGGCTGCTGGCGTTTTGACAACACCATCAGCGTGCCGGATGGGGCTCATCCGCGCAGGGACTCCCCACAGACGTTGGGATGCTTACCACGGCCGCGCCGGGGCTTGACCGCGGCGGGTGCAGGCAATATACTCACCATACTCTGTATTGACAGACAGCCAGTTGCGTCTCAGGGAGTGAGTACCATGCCGTTATCGCTGGAAGCGACCGCCGCCTGGCCCCGTTCGGCGCAGCTGTTCGCGCGCGCGGAACGCACCATCCCGGGCGGCGTGGGGAGCAGCGCACGCGGCCAGCGGGCGGGCTGGGAGCCCTATCCGCCGTTCGTCGCCCACGCCCAGGGGTCCCATCTCACCGATGTCGACGGCAACGACTACATCGACTACCTCTTGGGTCTCGGGCCCATGCTGCTCGGCCATCGCCCACCCGAGGTGACCGAGGCCGTGGTGCGCGCCATCCGCGAGCTCGGCACCGTCTTCGCGCTGCCCTACGAACTGGAGACCGAGGCCGCCGAGAAGGTCGTCGCGGCGGTGCCAAGCGTGGACCTGGTCCGCTTCGCGAACAGCGGAAGCGAGGCCGTGGGGACCGCAGTGCGGCTCGCGCGCGCGGCGACCGGCCGGCCCCTGATCCTGCGCTTCGAGGGCATGTACCACGGGTGGATGGATACGGTCTACTGGTCGAACCATCCGAAGCTGGAGCTGGCCGGCCCCGACGAGCGGCCTGTACCGGTGCCGGCGGGGCCTGGGCTGGCGCCCGGACTCGCCGACTCCCTGTTGGTGCTGCAGTGGAACGACCCGCAGGCGGTCGAGCGCGTGATGGCCGAGCGGGGCGAGGAGATCGCCGCGATCCTCACCGAGCCGATCATGCTCAACACGGGCTGCATCCTGCCCGAGCCCGGCTACCTGAAGCTCCTGCGGGACCTGGCCACGCGCTACGGGAGCGTGCTGATCTTCGACGAGGTGATCACCGGCTTTCGCCTCGCCCGCGGCGGTGCGCAGGAGTACTTCGGCGTCCTGCCCGACTTGACGGCGATGGCCAAGGGGATCGCGGGAGGCTTCCCGGTGGCGGCGATCGGGGGGCGCCGGGATCTCATGGAGCGCATCGCCGACGGGCGCTACTCCCACTCGGGCACGTACAACGGCAACGTGGTCGCGATGGCGGCGGTCTCGGCCGCCATGGACGCGCTGGCGCGCCCCGGTACCTACGAAGGCCTCTTCGCGCACGGGAACCGGCTGCTCGAGGGACTGCGGGCCGCCGCCGAAGAGCGTGGACTGCCGGTGGAGGTGCAGGGGATCGGCCCGGTCGGCCAGCTCTGGTTCACCGAGCACCCGATCCGCACCTACCGCGACGCGGCCCGCTACGCACGATCCGACCTGTTCCGCCTCTGGTGGCAGGAGATGCTTCACCGTGGGGTCCTCTTCCATCCGTCGCACCAGGAGAACCTGTTCGTCTCGACCGCCCACACCGACGAGGACATCGAGCGCACGCTCGAGGCGGCTCGCAACGCGCTCGACGTCGTGGCTCAGCAGATTGGTAAGACGTCGACTTAGGAGCGGTCCCGCAGCAGGAGGTGGCGATGGGACTCAACGCGGTCGTAGCCCTCGCAGCGCGGGCCGGTGCCAGGCACGGATGCCGGGACGCGGTCGTCATAGGCGGCGGGAAGACCCAATGACCGGGGCTGACGGTTCGGTGAGCAGCGGCGCCCAACCCGTGCGCTCACGGCACGGCCGCAAGGTTGAGGCACGGGGGGATCGCCCCGCCTTCCGTTACGAACAGGTCATGGAGCTGGTCGAAGCGCTCATCTCCGAGCGCGGGCTGGGGCCCGGCGATCGACTGCCGCCGAGCCACGAGCTGGCCCGCCTGGCCGGAGTGAGCCTCATCTCCGTGCGACGCGCGCTCGAGGAGCTGGAGCGGACCGGCCGCGTGGTCCGGCACCAGGGGGTCGGCACGCTGGTGGCGAGCCCACGCATCGTGAGCGAGCCGGGCCGCGCCGGCGGCCTCCTCGACACCCTCACCGACGGCGAGGGGCCGACCGCGGTCACCACGCGGCTCATCAGCATCGCCCGCGGCGTGCCGAGCCCCACGATCGCGCGGGCGCTCGGCGTCGAGCCGGGGGAGCCGGTCTGGCAGATCAGGCGGTTGCGACTGATCCAGGCGCGCCCGACGATCCTCGAGCGCGCCGTGCTGCCGATCGCGCTGGTGCCGGAGCTCGACGACGCCACGCTGCGGGCCGGCGGTTCCCTATACGGCTTCCTCGCCGAGCGCTACGGACTGCGCGACGACTACGAGGAACAGTACCTGCACGTAGGTCCCGCGACTGCGGACGAGCGCCAGCTCTTGGCCCTCCCCGCCCGCCAGCAGGTCGTGCGGCTCCGTGGCGTGACCTTTGCGGCGGACGGTACGCCGTTCGACTGCTTCGAGCAGGTCTATCCGGCCGCCGAGTTCGTCTTCTACATCTCGGGGCAGCTGCGGCGCCATGTGCTGGCGGCCGCCGACGTCATGGACTGGGAGGTCGCGCCGGTCGCCCAGGCACCGGCCGCACAACGGGAGAAAGGAGCGCGCGATGTCGGCTCAGGGAACTAGCGTGCGGGTGAGCGCCACCGATCCGGGCGGCAGTCCGCACGGCCTCAGGCAGAACGCGCTTGCCATGCGGGACGCGGTGGTGATGGCCCTCGCCAGTTCGGGGCCGACCCAGAGCGTCGCGGTGAGCATCGCGGCCATCGTGGCGGTGAGTGGGTATGCCGGCATCGTGCCGGTCTTCGTGTGCCTCATCCCGATGCTGGGCATTGCCATCGGCTACCACCGTCTCAACGCCTGGCAACCGGATGCCGGCGCCACTTACTCGTGGGTGGGTCGCGCGTTGAACCCCTACGCGGGCTTCTTCGCGGGCTGGATCATACTGCTCTACTACACCGTCGGCACGGTCAGCCTGACGATTCCCCTCGGCACCTACACGCTCAGCTTGTTCAGTTCGACGCTGCCCAACGACAGCACCGCGGTGGCGATCACCGGCTCGATCCTCGATCTGGTCGTAGTGGTCGTGGCGGCCCTCGGCATCGAGCTCTCGGCGCGCTTCCAGTGGGGCTGGGCCATCTTCGAGTACCTCTTGTTAATCGGGTTCGGTGTGTTGGCGCTTGGGGCCATCTACGTCGGGCATCTGGCTGGCGCGGTCCACGTGCAGGCGTCCTGGTTCACGCTTTCGGGCGTCGGCGGCATGCAGGGGTTGATCGCCGGCATCCTGATCGCCATCTTCCTGTACTCCGGCTGGGACACGGCGGCCTACGTGGGGGAGGAGACACGGGACCGCAAGGCCGGCAACGCCGCCGTAACCAGCGTCGTCGTGCTCTTCCTGATCTACGCGTTCGCGTTGTTCGCCTTCCAGGGCGTGGTGCCCGCGAAGGACCTGCAGGCCAACGCCGGCAACATCCTGGCCTACATTGCCGAGAAGCTGTCGGGGCAGCTGTGGGGCAAGCTGATGGTGGTGGCGGTGCTCGGTGGCACGCTGGCGTCGCTGCAGGCGGCGATCGTCTCCTCCTCGCGGATCTCCTACGCGATGGGGCGTGACCGCACGGTGCCTGGCTGGTTCTCGCGGATCCATCCACGCTGGCGTACGCCCTGGAACGCGACGATCCTGCTCGGGCTGCTCAACCTCGTGTTTCTGTGGGGCTCGCTCAAGATTGGTCCTATCAGCTCAGCGCTTTCGAACATCGTGAGCACCCTCGGCTTGTACGCGGCCATCTTCTACGCGCTCACCGCGAGCGCGGCGCTCTGGTACTACCGGCGGGTGATCTTCTCCAGCGCCTCGAACCTGGTCCTCGGCGGTGTGCTGCCGGCGATCGGGGCGGCCTTCATGCTCTTCGTGGTGGTGTACTCGCTCGTGACCAACGCGCTCACGCCGGTCGAATTGTGGTTTGGGTTCGGACTCGCGGTGCTGGGGCTCGCGCTGGCGTTCATCTCGCGCGCGGTCGGTCGCTCGCCGTTCTTTGAGTTGCAGCCCGAGAGCGCACCCGTGGTGCGACCAGACCGGTGAGCGCAGGCGACCTCACGGTCGGGCTCGATCTCGGCACGTCGAGCCTGAAGGGGGTGGCGCTCCGCCCGGACGGCGCGCTGGTCGCCCGGGCGCAGGCCCCTTACGCGACCGCCCGACCAGGTCCGGGGCGCGCCGAGCAGGCCCCCATGGACTGGGTGCGGGCCGTGCAGGCGGTTGTGGCGGCGCTGGCCGCGCAGGTGCCGCCTCGGCACTGGCAGGCGATCGGGCTCTCTGGCATGATCCCGACCTTGGTGGCGCTCGACGCGCGGGGCGAGCCGATCGGGCCGGCGATCACTTGGGAGGACGGCCGCGCGGAGGCGCAGGGCGAAGGGCTGCGTACCCGGGTCGGCGGCGCGGCGCTCTATGCGCGGACCGGGCAGTGGGTGGACGGCCGCTACCTGCTGCCCTTCGCCATCTGGTTGCGCGAGCACGAAGGAGAGGGGCGTGGCAGATACGTGGGGTTGGCGGGGGCCAAGGACTGGCTCTTCGCCTGGCTGACCGGGGCGCTCGCCACGGATCCGAGCACGGCGACCGGCTACGGCTGCTTCGATCTCGACGCCGGCGCCTGGGACGACGAAACGCTGGCCGCGGCGTTCGGGAGTGCCCGTCCGGCGCTGCCGGAAGTCCGGCCCTCGGCCACGCTGGCGCCGCTCTCCCGCGGGGCCAGCGTGGCCCTCGGAGCCCCGCGGGGGTTGCCCGTGTGCCTCGGTGCCGCGGATTCCGTCCTCGCGGCCCGCGGGCTCGGCGTCAGCGCACCGGGCAGTGTCGCCTATGTGGCGGGCACCAGCACCGTGATCCTCGGGGTGAGCCACCGCCAGGTTCGTGACCCCGAGCATCGCTACCTGGTGACGCCTATGGACCAGCCGGCCAGCTACGGCCTGGAGATGGACCTGCTCACCACCGGTAGCGCGGTGCGTTGGATCGCCGAGCTCTTGGGCTTGCCGCCGGGGGCGGAAGCGGCGGTATGGGAGCTGGCGGAACGCTCGCCCCGCGGCGCCGACGGCCTCGTCTTGCTGCCGTATCTCGGGCCGGGCGAACAGGGTGCGCTGTGGGACCCCAGCCTGCGTGGCACGCTGGTGGGTGCGACGCTCGCCCACACGCGCGCCGACCTGGTACGGGCGCTGCTCGAGGGGATCACGCTCGAGAGCCGGCGCTGTGTCGGCGTGCTGGATGCGGCGGGGATCGGTCGTGGCGGCATCGTGATCGCGGGGCCCTCGGCAGCCGCGGCGGTGGTCCGGCAGGCGCTCGCGGACGCGACTGGCCGGCTGGTGCGCTGGCCGACGGCGCCTGACTATCCCGCCTCCGCCTGGGGCGCCGCCGCACTGGCGTTCGAGGCGCTCGGCGCCGAGGCTCCCACCCCGGCAGGCCTCGACCCGGGCGCGCAGCCAGATCCTGACGCGGCCGCCGCGTGGGGCACGTTGTGGGACCGCCACGAGCGCGTGCGAACCGCCACCAGCGGACTGTGGGCGGTGCCGTGAGCGCGGCCTCGTGCGGCTCCGCACCCCTGGGGGGACACCCATGACTACCCGCAGCGAACTCTTCGAGGGACCCGAGGTGGTGGAGCGGCTGCTCGCGGGGGCGCAGGGGCCGATCGAGGCGCTCGCCCAGGCCG
>JBMFSS010000020.1:0-54284 GCA_049967415.1 Candidatus Limnocylindrales bacterium | reverse complement strand
CGGGGCCTCGATCCCGAGACCCCCCGCCACCTGACGAAAGTGACGCGGACCCGATAGACGAGCGACGAGCCCGTCGACGCACGGAGGCCGTGGATGAACGTTCGTTCTCGGGCAAGCAAGGTCGCCTCACGTGAGCTGGCACGCGGGTCCAGCAGGATTGGCACATGGCGTTCGCGATCGCGATCGCGTCTGCCGACGCGCAGGGAGGCCTCGCGAGCGACCCCTTCGACCCGCTCGATCGGCGAGGCGCACCGGCCCGCATTCCACTCCTGCCCATCCGTCGAATCATCAGTGCGCACCGTCTGCCTCGTTGGTCTCAACGCAATTCGTCACAATGTCTCGGTGCTCGTCGGCCGTGCTGCGCCAGCGGCCCTGTGCGCGGTCGTGAAAGCGGACGGCTACGGACATGGCATGGTGCTGAGCGTTCGCGCCGCGCTCTCCGCGGGCGCGGCATGCATAGGCGTGGTGTACGTGGAGGAAGCGCTCGTCCTTCGGGCGGCGGGCGTTGACGCGCCCGTGCTGGCGCTTCTCGTTCCGTCCAGCGCCGACCTCGTGGCCGCGGTGGCCCAGGAGATCGACCTCGGCGCAGGGGGCCCGGCCGTGCTCACCGCGGTGACCCATGCGGCGCAGGCCGTGGGTCGCCCGTCGCGGGTGCATCTCGAGATCGATACAGGTATGGGCCGCGGCGGCTCCACCGCGTCCGGCTGGGCCGATCTGGTGGTCTCAGCATCTCGGGCCCGCACGCGCGGCCTCATAGAGATCGTCGGCATCTGGCCCCATCTTGCCCGCGCCGAAGAGCCGGGGCATCCGGTCACGACCGCGCAGCTCACGGCATTCCAGGCCGGCTTGGATGGTGCGGCACACGTGGGTGTCGAGCCCGAGCTGCGGCACCTGGCGAACTCCGCCGCCCTGCTCACCGAACCGACGAGCCCCTACAACCTCGTTCGTGCGGGCATCGCGGTATATGGGATCTCGCCTGCAGCCGCGGTGGGCAGCGCACAGCGGAACCTGTCAAGTCGGGTGAGACACGCCGTGATGCGCTGCTCTGTCAGCCGACCTCCTTCGGCTTGTTGATCCAGGCGGGGCCGGGCAGTTGCGGCGGCTCCGGGCGCTTGTTGACGAAACGCTCAGGATGCGCGGCGTAAGCGGCGCCGAGCACGAGGGCGCGCTCGGCCCTGACCACGTCGGCGGTGCCGAAGTGGACCGAGGCCGGGGTGTGATAGCCGATCCCGGAGTGCCGGTGGTGATGGTTGTAGAAGTCCAGGAACGGGCCCACGAAGGCGCGGGCATCCTGGATGCTGCCGAAGCGGCCGGGGAAGTCCGGAGCGTACTTGAGCGTCTTGAACCCGGCTTCGCTGTAGGCGTTGTCGTTAGACACGTGGGGCCGGGAGTGGGTGCGCCCGATGTGCAGGTCGGCGAGCAGCACTGAGACGGCCTTGGACCGCATCGGGGAGCCGCGGTCGGCGTGGATCGTGAGCGTGCCCTCCTCGATGGGGCCCGCGGCCGTCACCACGCCCTCGATCCAGTCCCGCACAACCTCCGCGTCCTGGCCCTCGACCACGGTCCAGCCGGTGCAGTAGCGGCTGAAGATGTCGAGCATCATGAACAGGTCGTACCAGATACCCCGCCGTGGTCCGCGCAGGGCCGTGGCGTCGTAGGACCAGACCCGGTTGGGGGCACCGGCGAGGAGCTCGGGCACCGTGCGGGGTGGATGGGTGGCCTGGCGCCGGCGCTCGCGGACCTCGCCGTCCGCGCGCAGCAGCCGGTACATCGTCGCCTCCGAGGCGAGGTACGTCCCCTCGTCGAGCAGGGTGGCCCACGCTTGGGCGGGGGCCCGGTCAACGAAGCGCTCGCTGTGCAGGACGTCGAGCACGGCCGTCCGCTCCTTGGGTGTCAGCGCATTGGGCGGGGTCGACCGGGGCCTCGCCGGCCCGGCCATCGGTACTCGGTCCCGGCGGTAGTGGCTTGCCCGGGGACGGCCCACCGCGTGACAGGCGCCCTTCGTGCCCACCAGTGGCGCGAGCTCGGTGAACGCGGCGTCGATCACCGCGGCTGCCTCTGGCCCTCGTCGCTCTCGGCCAGCAGCCGCCCCAAGAGCTCGGACGCTTTTCCCTGGATGTCGATCACCAGGCGGGCCTTGGTCAGCTCCGCCTCGGCCCGCTCGGCGCGCCGACGCAGGCGGGCCAGCTCGAGCTGCTCGGCCGACGCCCGTGGTCTGGGCCTCGGGGCGAGACCGGCGAGGGCCCCCGCGTCCTGGGCCCGGCGCCACTCCACGACATGGGAGCGGCACAGGCCCTCCCGGCGCAGGATGGCGCCTCTGGACCCGTCGCTGGGGGCCCCCTCGTATTCAGCGGGGATGCGCTGCTGGTACTCGGCGCTGCACGTCCGGCGCAGCGGGCGCTCGGGCAGGCTGGTGTCGCCGTCCATGGCCGCCTGATGCGCGCGCTCCATGGCCACGGTCGTCAGGATCATGCTCGTCAGACTGTGTCCTTCTCGCCCTGTTGGATGACGGGCTGCCTCGCGTAGGAACAAGCGGCGCCCGCCGATTCCACAACCCACCGGGTCGACTTCTGACTCGGGCCGAGGTGCCAACACACCCGCGTGCCATCGGGAAGCCTGATCTGATCAGGGTCTCGCTGATCCCCGTCAACGGCCGCGACCTGTCGACTAATCCATTCGTCGCGCTGAATGCGTTTCGGGAGATCTTGAAGGGCATTCATGGCTGCGCTCCCGTCGCTGGCGTTCAAGACCCCAACCAGCCAGACTGCGGCGTTCATCCAGCGGCCAGAACGCCGACAGCGAGCGAGCAACCGGTCGACCATGATTGGGTCATTCGAGTCCACCCGAGTGACAGTCCTCACACCAGCTCCCCTCCGTTGACTTGGCTGGCTGGATGAGAGCTCGGATCGCTGAGCGGGTGAACGCCCCCACGCGTGCGCGGTCGGCCCGCAGGTCTGGGCCTTCTTCCGAAGCGTTGCGCCTCGACTCGATCCACGGCGTATGTCCGGCGCCCAACCCGTGAAGCAGGTAGCCGACCGTCAGCGATGAGTACCCGCACGCGTCGTCCGGTGATGCCCAGGATCTGGGCTACCTCCTCGACTGAAATCACGTCCATTCGCGACCAAAGTATACCACTAACGGTATAGTTCGGGGATGAACCTGGCCGGGTCTCGGCGGTCCGGGAATGGCCTCTGTGAGGGCGGGGTCCAGACTGTCGGGGGTGATCCCGCCAAGGTGCAAAGCTGCCCGCCCATCCACCGCGTCCACCCCCTGTTCCTGGGTGCGTTTGACGTGGCTGTCTCTGGGGCTGTCAGGCGGGCCCCAGCCGGCACTGGCGAGGCCACTCAGAGCCCGCTTTCACGCGTGAAACGGTGGTGAGCCGGCTGGGATTCGAACCCAGGACACGAGGGTTAAAAGCCCCCTGCTCTGACCGCTGAGCTACCGGCCCGCCCCAAAGCGTAGCGAGAGTGGCCGATCAGCGTCGCGCAACGGGGATCGGCACGTGGGCTGGCGCCCACCTCGGCGGGCCCCGCGCCGCCTGTCCGGCCCCTCGGCGCCCGTGCAGGCGGCTGCCCCAGCGACCCACGGGGACAAGCGACCCCCAGGGCCGTGCCCGGCGCACTACCATGTGCAGCTGCCAAGGCGACGCCTCCTCTCCAACCGCAGGAGGGCCCGGTGGGAACGCGACGACCCGTGCTGGTGGTGGACGATGAGCCCTGGGTCGGCAGGATCATCTCCGCTGCGCTCGCCGATCAGGGCTTCGATGTCGAGACCGCTGCAGACGGCGAGGCGGGGCTGGCGGCCCTCGAACGCCTGAAGCCGGTCCTCGTCCTGCTCGACGTCGGCCTGCCCGGCCTGGACGGGCTGGCCGTGCTCCGCGAGATCCGCTCGAGGTCATCCGTGCCGGTCGTGCTGCTGACAGCCCGGGGATCGCCCGGCGAGATCGCCGGCGGACTGGACCTGGGCGCCGACGACTACATTCCAAAGCCGTTTCATCCCGACGAGGTGAGCGCCCGCGTGCGTGCGGTCCTCCGGCGCACGCCGTCCGGCCCGGGAAAGGTCGTCCAGGCCGGACCCATCGAGATCGATCTGGGACGGCGGACGGTGACGCGGGACGGCAGTCGGGTCGGGCTGAGTCGCACGGAATGGCTGCTGCTCCAGGAACTGGCGACCCACGCGGACCGGGTGGTCCTCCACCCGCAGCTGCTCTCCGCCGTCTGGGGACCGCAGTACCAGACCGAGTTCAACTACCTGCGCATCTGGGTGAGCCGGCTGCGCCGCAAGCTGGGCATCCCGGTGGGATCGAGTGGGCCGATCCGGACGTACCAGGGGATCGGCTACCTGCTGGACACGCACTGGACGCCGGACGAAGACGCGCCCGCCGCCGAAGCGGCGCCATTGCGCGATTCGTGACGGTCTCGCCACGCGGGCAAGTGGCAGCTCGTGGGGCGGACCAGCACGGGAGCGCCACAGGGACGAAAATGACGCCGGCTGCCCGCGGCCGCGCGACGCGGGGGACCGGCGAGCCGGCGGCACCGGCGCCACAGGGACACCGGCTGGCCCGCAGGAGATCGGCCCAGGAGGGCTGAGGGCCTGCCGGGAGGGGCCGATGGCCCGAGTGAGCCAGGCCATGCGCGACGGCACGGCAGTCGTGCACGGCACCATGACACGGAGGATGCAGCGTGGAGACGACAGGGCGGACCCAGCTCGACGAGCTGTACGCGGAGGCCGAGCGCCAGTTCGCGGACTGGGAGGTGGTGAAGGACCTGGTCGACGAGATGATCGACCTCTCCCTCAACTACCGCCAATCGGGGCATCCCGGCGGCAGCCGCTCCAAGGTGCACCTCTTCCTCGCGCTCCTCCTCTCGGGCGCCATGCGCTGGGACATCCGGCGCCCCTGGCGCACCTTCGCCGACCGTTTCGTGCTTTCCGCGGGGCACACCGTCCCGCTCGTCTACGGCTCTCTCGCGGTCCTCAACGAGACGCTTCGAGCGCGCCACGAGTGGACCGGCGATCCGCGCTTCGCCTTCCCCGACGACGGACGCTGGTCGCTGACCTGGGAGGATCTACCCCGCCTGCGCCATCGCGGTGGCCTCCCGGGCCACGCCGAGATGGCCGGCAAGACCCTTTTCCTGAAGTTCAACACCGGCCCCTCGGGGCACGGGATGCCGGCGGCGGCCGGCGAGGCGCTCGCCCTCAAGCTCGCGGGTGCCGGCGACGTGCGGGTCTTCGCGGTGGAGGGCGAGGGCGGCCTGACGCCCGGTGCCAGCCACGAGACGCGGAACGCCGCCTGGGGCCTGGGGCTCTCCAATCTCGTCTTCCTGGTTGACTGGAACGACTTCGGGATCGACCAGTTCCGGGCCTCCTCGGTGGTCCCCGGAACCCCCGAGAGCTGGTTCGGCGCCTACGACTGGCGGGTGACGGGCACTCCCGACGGGATGGAGTGGGGACCCGTCACACGTGCCGTCCTCGAGGCGGCCCGCGGGGAGAACCCGGGCAAGCGCCCCTCGGTGGCCTGGTTCCGGACCCGCAAGGGCCGCGGCTACGGCAAGTACGACGCCCCCAGCCACGGCACCCCGCACCCCATGAACGCGCCCGAGTTCTGGGCCGTGCGCCACGAGTTCATGGCGAAGTACGGCGTGACCTACGAGGGGGTCGACGCGCCGGCCCCGGACGATCCCGCCGAGCAGCAGGCGCAGGCGGAGGCGAACCTTCGCATCGCTATCGGCGCACTGCGCGCGCGGCGAGACGTCGTGGAGGCCATCTCCGACCGGCTCCTGGAGCTGGCCTCGCGGGTCCCAGATCGGGTCCCGGGCTTCAACCTGGGCGGCCACGGGGCGGACCTTTTCGCCGACCAGCGCATCTACGATTTCCGGGCCTACCCTCCGGAGATCTGGAAGCAGCCCGGGGAGAAGGCCCCCAACCGGGCCGGGCTTGCGGCCTGGGGCTCCTGGGTCAACTCGTTCGCGAAGGCGGAGTACGGCCGCCCACTGATCATTGCCGCGTCGGCCGACCTTGCCGAGTCCACCAACCTGGCCGGGTTCGGCAAGGGCTTCGGCAAGGAGGAAGGCTGGGGCTGGTACCAGCGCGACACGAACCCCCGCGGCGCCCTGCTCCCCACCGAGATCACCGAGTTCACCAACGCCGGCATGCTGGCCGGGCTTGCCACGGTCAACTTCGCAGACGATCCCTTCGCCACCTTCAATGGTTTCTGGGGCGCCTGTTCCACCTACGGCTCCTTCAGCTACCTCAAGTACGGCCCCCTGCGGCTCTTCAGCCAGCTGGCCCAGGACGCCGACCTGCGGGTGGGGAAGGTGCTCTGGGTGGCGGGGCACTCGGGGCCCGAGACCGCCGAGGACTCGCGGACGCACTTCGGGATCTTCGCCCCGGGGGTCACCCAGCTCTTCCCGGAGGGACACGTGATCGACCTGCACCCCTGGGAGTACAACGAGGTCCCGGTGGTGCTGGGCGCAGCGCTGGGGCAGGCGGCGCCGATCGTGGCCCTGCACCTCACCCGGCCCCCCATCGAGATCCCGGATCGGGCGGCCCTGGGAATCCCCTCGCACTTCGAGGCGGCCCGCGGCGCCTACGTGCTGCGGCCGTTCCGGCCCGACCGGCCGCCGATGGGGACGGTCTTCGTACAGGGGACCACCAGCACCGCCAACCTGGTCAGGCTCCTCCCCGACCTGGATCGCGAGGGGCTCAACGTCAAGATCGTGGCGGCCATCAGCCCGCAACTCTTCCGCCTGCAGCCGGCCGACTACCGGGATCGCACGGTGACCCCGGCCGACCGGATCGACGGGATGGCGATCACCAACCGGGCGACCCGCCTGATGCGCGACTGGGTGGACGGGCCGCTGGCCCTGGAGTACTCGATGGGCTCGGACTGGGACAACCGCTGGCGGACCGGCGGCAGCGTGGACGAAGTGATGGATGAGGCGCACCTGACGGGCCCGTACCTGCTGGCCGGGATCGAGCGCTTCGTGCGCGAGCGCGAGACGCGCCTGCGGCGGCTCCGCGATGCCTTGGATGCGGCGGAGGCGCCGGCCCGCTAGACACGCACCGGCCCGCAAGGCGCCCCAAGCACCCTGCGGGCCAGAGTCGGAGTCAGGCTGCGAGTCCCCGGACGGTCAGTGCGCCGAGGCCGGGGACTCGCCGGATCCGGCCGGTCAGCTAGGCGGGAACCGCAACCTTGCCCACGAAGGCGGCGATCCGATCGAGCGCCTTGCGGATGTTCTCCTGGGAGTTCGCGTAGGAGAGCCGGATGTGGTTGGTGCCCACCCCGCCGAACGCGGTGCCGGCCAGGGTGGAGACGCCAGCCTCGTAGAGCAGCCGGTGCGCGAAGTCGGCCCCCGACAGCCCGGTGCCGGAGACGTCCGGGAAGACGTAGAAGGCCCCCTGCGGACGCAGGCAGCGGATGCCGGGGATCGCGTTGAGCCCATCCACGATCAGGTCGCGCCGGGCCTGGAACTCGCGAACCATCGCATCGACCGCCTCCTGCGGGCCGCGCAGCGCCTCGACCGCGCCGTACTGCTCGAAGGTGGCCACACAGCTGACCGTGTTGATGATGAGCCGCCCGAAGGCAAACGCCAGCGATTCCGGGACGATCGCGTAGCCCAGGCGCCACCCGGTCATGGCGTAGGTCTTGGAGAACCCGTCCAGGACCACGGTTCGCTCGGCCATCCCGGGCAGGCTCGCGATCGAGACGTGCTCTCCCTCGTAGAGGATCCGGCTGTAGATCTCGTCGGCCAGCACCACCAGGTCGTGCTGGCGGGCGAACGCGGCGATCCGCTCCAGATCCTGCCGGGTGAGCACTCCCCCCGACGGGTTGGCCGGGGAGTTCAGCACGAGCATGCGCGTGCGCGGCGTGACCAGTGAGGCCAGTTCGTCGGGATCCAGCCGAAACGCGTTCTCCTGCCGGATCGGGATCGGCACCGGGGTCCCGCCCAGCCAGCGCACCAGCGACTCATAGATCGGGTAGCCGGGGTCGGGAACGATGACTTCATCGCCCTCCTCCACCACGGCCTCGATGGCGTAGAGCATCACGCCCTTGCCGCCGACCGTGATGAAGACCTGTTCGGGGCTCACGGGGAAGTGCTTGCGGGCGGTGGCGTCCTCGGCAATGGCCGCACGCAGTTCGGGGATTCCGGCGAACGGAGCGTAGTGCGTCTGGCCCTCGTCAAGCGCGCGTTTCGCCGCCGCCCGGATATTGGCCGGGGTGTCGAAGTCGGGCTCACCGATCTCCAGGTGTACTACCTCGATGCCGGTGGCTTCCAGAGCCCGGGCCCGTGCGGCCGCCTCGAACGCGGTCTCGGTCCCAATGCGCTCCATCCGACTCGCGAGTCGCATCTGCAACGCCTCCTGTGGTGTGGTACGAGCATCCTAGTCCCGCTGCCCCGGTATTGCCACCGGCGCAGCTCGACCGTCCGGGATGCGGCACGCGCGCCGCTGCCCGTGCGAGAATCGCTGCATGGTCCGCTACTACGACATTGACGCGGCAAACGCCCGGATCCTGGAGCTTCGGCCGCTGCTGGAGGGGCTTCGGGCCGACCGGGACGCCCTGGCCCAAGCCCAGCGGGAACTCCGCGAGCGGCTCGCGTCCGACGGCGCCCCCGGCGTGGAGGCCCCGCTCCGGGACCACGAAGCGCGCGTCCGGGCAATCGTTCGCCGGATGGAGCGGGCCGTGGCGCAGATCGATGCGTGGGGCGTGACGCTGCGCGACATCCCCTCCGGCATGGTGGACTTCCCGGCCCTGGCGTCCGGCCGACCGATCTGGCTCTGCTGGCGGCTCGACGAGCCAGCCATCGCCTGGTGGCACGAGCTGTCCGCCGGTTTCGCCGGCCGCCAACCGCTCAACGACCTGGCCTGACCGTACCCGTCCACGCGTCCCGATAGGCGCGACGTGCCCGCGAACGGGCCGCCGCCGTCCGCACCCGGCCCCCGTCACGCGCAACGCGCCCACCCGACCGGCACGGACCGGGCCATCCAGTCCTTGACGCGGCCGTCCTTGCGACCGGACCCTGCACACAGGAGCGAGCAGGAGGAGACGGTTCCGGAGATGCAGCGACCAGACAAGGATGCCGCCAGGCGACGGGATCGGCGCGCCGCGGAGCGCGAACAGCGGCGGCCCGGCGGACTCGCCCCGAAGGGCAGCAACCGCCCCGGAAGGGAAAGCCGGGCTGAGCGCGGGCACGGCACGGCGGCGGCCGCGGGCCTTGCCGCCTTCGCGCAGTCGCCGACGAGGCTCATCACCGCCGGAGTCGTGGTGATCGGCATGGTGGCGCTGGCCGCGATCTTCCTGCTGAACCAGCCACACGCAGCGACTGCGCTGGTGACCCCGGCCGAGCCGGCACCCGCCGATCTCGGCAGCGGCCGGACCCTGGGCAAGGCGGACGCGAAGGTCACCCTTGACGAGTACATCGACTTCCAATGCCCGAACTGCGCCGCTTACGCGAGGCAGGTGGAGCCGCGGGTGGTGAACCAGTTCGTGGTCCCCGGCACGGCCAAAATCGTCCTCCACGACCTGGCCTTCCTGGGGCCGAACGCCAACCCCGCCACCGACGAGTCGGTCCAGGCCGCGCTGGCCGCCAACTGCGCCGAGGCCCAGGGCAAGTTCTGGGCCTACCAGGAGTACCTGTTCACCAACCAGGGGCCGGTAGAAAACGGCGGGACGTTCAGCCGCGCCATGCTCGATTCGATCGCCACCAGGCTCGGGCTGGACATGCCCCAGTTCTCCGCCTGCATGGCCGACCCCGCCAACACCAGGACCGTCCAGGCCGAGACACAGGCCGCCCTCGCAGCGGGGATCGACCGAACCCCAACCATCATTGTCAACGGCAACCTCCTGCCATCCTGGGATCTCCGGACGATCTCGGATGCGATCGTCGCGGCCCAGGCGGCGCCGGCTGGTGCGACCAGCACGCCGTCGACAATGCCCGGCACGTCCGCTCACCCCGGCGGCTCCCCGGCGCCCGACGGCCTCCCGGCGGCATCGCCCCATTCGTGATCGGCGACTGTCGCGCACCGGCCCAAGGATGGCCCGGCCTCTCGCGCAAGGGGACGAGGCCGGCCGGGAGCGTGGTGCCACACCGGCGGCGGGCACCGAATTGACGCCTCCCACCCTTGCCCGTAGGCTCCCTTCCAGGATGCGCAGCTCAACGCCGCCAGCGCCGCATCGCGCACCATGAACCCATCGGGCGGGACGCTTCCCGACACGGGCCTGGTGGGCGAAGCGGCCGCTCCCGGGCCGACCGACCCCGCCGCCGGCCGGCCGGTGGCCGACGCGTGGCCCGCCGACGGGAGCCGCCTGCCGACAACTTCGACGCACGGCGATGGGCCGAACGGAGATCTCCCTCCAGGAGATGGCGAATCCTCCGGCGATGACTCCTGCGCCGATCAGCGCAGGCTCGCCCAGGAGCTGACGCCCATCGTGGCGCGCGCACGTGCCATCCACGACAGGCTGGCCGCTGACCATCGCCACCTGCAGCACGAGTACGACGACGCGGTTGCACGCATGGAGGTAGCCATGCACGAGGGCGACCGGCGCCGCATCCTGGAAGAGAAGGATGCCGCGCAGCGCCGCTTCCGCGAGGCTCGCCTCGCGGCTCGGGATGCAGCTGACGCCGAGGAAGCGGCGGCCCGGTGGCTCGACACCATCAACCAACTGAATCGTCGTACGCGAGCGGCCCAACGGGTGGTGGCAGCCGAGCGTCGCCAGACCACGCGCCTGGTGGCAGAGATCGAAGCGGCTGCGGCCCGCGAAGACGCCGCGCGGATTGCGCTCGAATCTGCAGAGCAGCGGCAGCAGCAGGTTCGCGAGGTACTCGCGGAGTGCGAGGAACTGCGCGCAGCGCGGCGCTCGGCGGCCCGGATCGCGGGTGAGCCGCCTGGCACCCACGCGCCGCGCGAACCATGGCCCGCAATCGACCGCGAACCGCCCGGGGAGCCCGAGCGTGAGCAGCTTGAGCACGTGACGGCGCGCCGCCCCGGCATGCTGGCACGGATCGTGGGCGGCGACGAATCCTTGCTGAAGGGCGTGGCGGCCCAGCTGGCCGGCGAATCGCTGGAGGAACAGCGCCGCTGGGTGATCGAGCTGGCCACCCTGCGCGACGCCATCCAGGCGGCCGCGATCGAGGCGGCCGCGATCGAGCTGCCCGACCACGGCCCCTTCTGGTCCGAGTTCTCGCCCCTCGAGAGGCACCAGGTCGCCGAGGCACTCTCGAGCCTGGGCTACCGCTATGACGGGCGGGGCGGGTTCGTGGATGACCGGATCCCATCGGTGCGGGATCTGGCTCTGGCCGTGGGGTACGCGGGGCTGGACCCGCGCCGGGTGCGCCGCTGGCCCGCGGCAACTGAGCTGCCGCTGCTGTTCCGCTCCGCGCGAGTGGCCGCGGATGCGTTCCTTGCCGCCGGTGCGCCGGAGCTCACGCTCGGCGAGATGGTCGCGCTGCTGGGCCGGCACGCACCTGACCTGGCGCCGCTGTGGAACCAGTGGGGACGCGTACGGCCGCTGCTGCTCGAGGACAACTGAGCCAGAGGCTCACAGGCCTGCAGGCCGGCGGCGGGCCCGGCATGCGCGCTGGCGGGCCATCCGCGTTGCGGGCGCCACATCTGGCCCCGCCCGGTCACCGCTCGATGCGGATCACCCGAAACGGCTCCGCGGCCGCCACGCCCACCTGCGCGCCCTGCTCGGCGGCCCGCTGCCGGACCCGTTGCTCCGTCTCCCCCGGATCGCGAAGCTGGCTCACGTGCGCGCGGAGGGCACCGACCTTGCGGTCCACGTAGCCGCTGACGTCCACCCAGGCGTCGGGCTCGGTGGCCCAGAACAGGTAGATGCGACGGACGATGTGGGGCGCAAGGCCCTCCTTCGCAAGGTGCGGGAACGCCATCGCGTTGCGTGCCGCCGGGTAGACGGCGTCGACGGCGGCCATGCCCGCAGCCCGATGGTCGGTGTGCTGGACGGACCCGTCGGGGGTGAAGAGGTGGGTTGGATCAGAGGTCATGACCGCATCCGGGCGCACCTCGCGAATGATCCGGACCAGCTCCTCGCGGAGCGGGAGGTCGTTCTCCAGGGCCCCGTCCGGCTGGTGCAGGAAGTGCACGGCGCGGTAGCCGACCACCTTGGCCGCGACACGCTGTTCGGCCTCCCGGAGCTGCGCGAGGGCCAGCGGATCCGTATCCGGGTCGTCGGATCCGGCGTCGCCACTGGTGCAGCACACCAGCTCGGCCAGGGTGCCCTGGTCGACCCAGCGCGCCACAGCGGCCGCCGGTCCGAAGTCGGCGTCATCCGGGTGCGCGACGATCACGAGCAGGCGCTGGGGCCGCTCGTCGGAGAGGATCGGTGTGGTTGCCATGCAGACGATGCTACCGCGGGCGAACGGATCGCCCGCGGTAGCCCGCCCGGGCGCCGGCGCGGGCCGGGCGGGTCAGTCTATCCCACAGGAGCATTGCCGGCCGCGGGCTTGAGCTTGCGCAGCGCGTCAAGCACCTCCCTGGCGTGCCCTTCCGGCCGCACGTTGGCCCAGACCTTCGCGATCCGTCCTTCGCCGTCGACCAGGAACGTCTCCCTCGACATGCCCCAGCTCGTGCGGCCGTAGCGGGTCTTCTGGGCCCAGGCCCCGTACGCCTGTGCGACCGCATGATCGCGATCGACGAGCAGGGGAAACGAGAGTGCATGCGCTTCCCGGAAACGTGCATGACTCCGCTCGTCCTGGGGGCTGATCCCCCACACCTCGGCCCCCAGCGCACGGATCTCGTCGTTGGCGTCGCGAAACTCGCATGCCTCGGTGGTGCAGCCGGGCGTCATGTCTTTCGGATAGAAGTAGATGACCGTGGGCCGGGGACGCTGCGCAGACAGCCGGTGCAGCGTCCCCGCGTCGTCCACCAGCTCGAAGTCAGGTGCCGGATCTCCCGGCTGCAGATGGTCCATGTCGGACAGGATACCCGCCCGCGGCGATCTTCCCGCCAGGCCGCGGCGCCGCCTCGGCTCAGCTGCCTCGGCTCAGTAGATCCACACCAGCAGCACGGCCCCGGCCAATGCCAGCCCCGCCACGAGCACCACGAGGTCGAGAAGGCCCGCCTGAATGGGCCGGTAGACGCCGCGTGGGCGATCCGTATCGAAGCCCCGTGCGTCCATGGCCAGCGCCATCCGCTCGGCGCGCCGAATCGCGGTCACCAGCAGGACCAGCAGCTGGCTGCCCAGCACCGCCACTCGATCCCGCAAGCCGTGCGGTTCAATCCCTCGCAGCCGCCGCACGGCACGGATGGCGGCCCAATCGGCAACCAGCAGCGGCACGATCCGCAGGGCCGCGAGAGTCCCGTAGGCGAACCGGTACGGGACGTGCCATTGCTGCACCAGCGAGTCGGCGAGCCTCGTCGGATCGGAGGTCGCGAACACCAGCAGGCTGACCAGCGCGATCACCACGAGGCGCAGCGCGATGGCAACGCCGGCCACAACGGCCGGTCCCGTGATGCGCAGCGGCCCGAACCGGACCAGGGCCGCCACCGTGGGATCCGCGTTGCCGGGGTACATCACGAGCGTCAGCAGGCCAAGCCCCAGGGCCGCCAGCCAGAGGGGCGCCAGCCGCGCCGGCACGCGCCCCAGCGGCAGACCCGAGGCAAACACCAGGGCCAGCGCGGAAGCCAGTCCGAGCACCGCGGGCACCACCGGACCCGCAGCGAGCACCGCCACCAGGAGCCAGCCCGTCCCGACCACGACACGGGTGGCCGGCGCGACGCGCGTGAGGAGCGCGTCGCGAACCGGTTCGATCGGCGCCGGCAGGAAGCTCACGGCTCGGCTTCGACCGCCCGTTCGGGTGCTTCCCCGCAGCCGCGCGCCGGGTCCCTCCAGGGCCCCGCCGGCCGATAGGGCGGGTTGTCCAGGAAGGCGCTCGACAGGTCGTCGAAGATCACACGCCCGTGCTCCAGCGCCACCACACGCTCGCACGAGGGGACCAGGCGCGGGTCGTGCGTGGCCATCAGCTGCGCTTGCCCGTCCGCCCGCAGCCGGTCGAGCAACTCGACGACGGCGCCGGCGCCGCGCCGGTCCAGGGCAAACGTCGGCTCGTCGAGCAGCAGCAGCGGCGGGCGGGCAAGGCTCGCGGCCGCGATGCCCAGGCGCCTCTGCTCACCCTCGCTGATGCGGAACGGGTCCTGATCCGCCAGCTCCTCGATCCCGAATGCGCGCAGCGCCGCCAGCACGGCCGGGTCGCTGGGATCCGGCGACCGGCCCAGGACCGGCAGGCTCGCGGCCACTTCGCCGGCACAGGTCCGTCCCACGAACCCGAGCTCGGGGTTCTGGAACACCAACCCCAGGATCCGGGCCAGGTCTCGGCCGCGCAGCCGCGAGGGGTCCGCATCCGGTGCACGCGACCCGTCGCCCAGCCGCACGCGGCCCGAGTCGGGCCGCCGCATCCCGGCCAGCAGGAAGAGCAGCGTGGACTTGCCGGAGCCGTTGGGGCCCACCAGGGCCACCCGCTCCCCAGGATGCAACTCCAAGGCCACGTCGAGCAGCGCCGGCCGCGCGGCCCCGGCCCGGCCGTGGTCGCGGCTGCCGGGATAGCGGACCGCTGCGCCGCTCACCTGCGCGACCGGCCAGGTTGCGCGCCCGGTCACCGCGATGGCAAGGCCGTCGGTGGTGACGGCCGCCGCTCGGTGCGCCGCCGAACCCGATCCCTGGGTCCGGGAGGCTGCCGGGCGGATCGGCAGCCCCGCCCCGTCGGCCGTCTGACCCAGCCCCGGGGCGGGGCGCGGCACCGCCCAGCCTCGCCAGGCCGAGGGAACCCAGCTCCCCAGCCGTTCCAGGTCGGCAGCGTGCGACCGCCCCACGTCGTCAGGTGCCCCCACGGCCAGCTGGCGACCGTCAGCGTCGAGCAGGAGCACCTGGTCCGCAAGGGGCAGCGCGGCATCCAGCCGGTGCTCCACGATGACCATCGTGCGCTCTCGCGACGCGGCAAAGGCGGCCAGCCGCTCGAACACGTGCTCCATCCCGGGCGGATCGAGGTTGGCGGTCGGTTCGTCCAGCACCAGCAGCCCGGGCATGGGCGCCAGCACGTCCGCGATCGCGAGGCGTTGCTGTTCACCGCCTGACAGCGCCGCCGTGGAGCGCCCCTCGAACCCGGCCAGGCCGACCAGCGCCAGTGCCTCCCGGACGCGAAGCTGCATGGCGGCCCGTTCCCAGCCCCGGTTCTCGAGCCCGAACGCCACCTCGTCCTCCACCCGGGGCATGACCAGCTGGCTCTCGGGTTCCTGGAACACGATCCCGGCCCCACCGCTGACGACCTGGGCGGACGTGGACGCGATGTCCAGGTCGCCCACCTGCAGCGATCCAGTCCAGGTGCCGGGGAGCTCGTGCGGAACCAGCCCGGTCAGGGCGCGCGCGAGGGTGCTCTTGCCGCTTCCCGACGGGCCCATCACGAGCAGCACGGCCCCTGGAGCCACCCGAAACGTCAGCCCAGCGAGGGAGGGCCGCGAGCGCCCGCGGTACGTCCAACCGAAGCCCGACGCGACGATCCCGGGCGGCGCACCCTGCGTGTCCCGGCCGGGCGAGGAGGACCCGTCAGACCGGCTGGCCCGGTCGTTCCGCATCACGCGTCCGACGGAAAGCCCTCCAGCACGCCGGCCCGACGAAGCGCGCGCACCAGGAGCCAGCCGCCCAGCCCGGCGATCACGATCCCTGAGGCGATCTCCAGCCCGGCCACCGACGCCTGGAAGGGCAGGCCGTTGGACGGGTAGTAGACCGGCAGGTCGTGGAGGGCCTCGCCGACGCCCGCGAGGCCGCCCGCCAGCAGTGCCACCGGAAGGCCGAAGGAGCGATACAGGGTGAAGGCAAAGACCAGTTCCGCGCCCGTCCCCTGCACGAACCCCGAAAGCACCACGTCCATGCCCCAGACGTTCCCGAGCAGGGCGGACATGATCGCGGCAACCAGCTCGGCAAAGAGCGCCGCCCCCGGCTTCCGCACGATCAGGGAAGCCATCACGGCAGGCATCAGCCAGACGCCGCTGATCACGTATTCGAGCGGCTTGAAGGTGCCGAACAGGGGCGCCGCAACGTTCCAGACGGTGTCCCAGGCCCAGAACACCACCCCGAACGCCACGGCGATCACCGCCGTGACCACGATGTCGCGGGTGCGCCAGCGTGTGTCGAACGGTGTCAGGGCCGGTCCATAGCCCGTCACATGCTCGGTCATCTGCTCACTCCTCCGATCCTCTCTCCTGGCCGGCCGACGCGACCGCCGACCGTCGTGTGTGTATGACCAGCAGGCGGCCCGAGCCGCAGCGGACGGAGGCCGTCGGCCCGGTCAGTTCGTTCGAAAGCCCGCGCGAGGGTCCAGGGCGCAGAGGCTCCCTGCGCAGCGGATAGCGCAACCCGTCGGTTGTCACGTCCAGGGCCTCCGCCCCCAGGGCGAAGAGCGACACATAGTCCCCCGGCTGGCCCTCGATCGTCAGCCCGCGCGCCGCGCCGCCCTCGGCCGTACCGGGAGCCGCGTCCCGCCGCCCGTCGAGCGGCCCGGCGGCAAGCAGCTGCAGGGTGGACCGCTCGTCCACCAGCGCCATCTCCACGTGCCGTTCCAGGGCCAGCTCCAGCAGCGCGATCGCGGCCAGCTCATGCTCCACCCGTGGCCCCCCGAGCGCGCCCAGGACCAGCAATCGGTCGGCGCCTCGCTCGATGGCCACTTCCAGGGCCAGCTCGAGGTCGCTCTGGTCCTTCTCCGCCGGGACCCGTTGCACCTCCGTGCCCGCCCTGACCAGTCGCTGGATCAGCGCGGAATCCGCCGAATCGAGATCGCCGATCACCAGGTCGGGACGCAGGCCCAGGGACTCGCAGGCAGCCGCGCCGCCGTCCGCGGCCACCACCAGCCCGACATTCGCAAATACGGAGGCGGGCAGGCCGGCGCGGCGCGGCGCGCGCCCGTTGCCCACCAGCAGCGCCTTCATCTCCCCGGGGCCTGCACCCGGCGGCGCTGCGCCAGGCACCACCGCGGCGGGCAAGGCCCGCACGGAGTCACCCGGTGGGGATCGTCCACCCACGCACTGTGTCCCAGGACCAAAACGACCTCCGTCTCTCGGACAGAGGTCGCGCTTGGACTCCCTTCGCTGGTACGACCCAGATCAGGTTCCGAGGGTCTGCGGCCGTGGCCGCACTCTCAGCACCGCGTTGGTGCTCCCCTGTCCGCTCTTCAATTGCACCGAGATGGTACTACGTCCCGCCCCGCAGGGCCGCCACGGCGGCCGCCACGTCCGGGGCCACCCAGCGCGCACCGCCGGCCCGCAATGCGCGGGCCTGGGCCGCGCCGGTGAGCACACCGACCGGCACGGCGCCAGCTCGCCTGGCCATCCGCATGTCATCGGCCGCATCCGCGACCAGCACCATCTCGTCGGGCGCTACCCGAAGATACCGCGACGCCATCAGCAGCGGCGCCGGGTCGGGTTTCTGGTGCGGCACCTCGTTGCCAAAGACCAGCGTCTCGAACATCCCGTCCAGGCCCGTGGCCTTCAGTTCCAGCTCCAGCCGCTCCCGGTGGCCGGCCGTGACCAGCGCAATGCGGCGCCCCTCGGCGCGCAGCCACTGCAGCGCGTCGTACGCCCCGGGGACGAGATCGGAGACCTCGGTCTCGAAGATTTCCACCCAGCGGCGATCGATCCGGGGCCAGAGCGCCTCGGGAATGCCCAGGCTCCGGTACATCCGGCGCCAGTCGGGCGCATAGTGCCGGCGAAACAGCTCGTCGTCGAACGGGAGGTCCAGCTCGAGGAAGATCTGCCGGTAGGTCGCCTGTGTCCGGGCGATCGAATCGATGAGCGTGCCATCCCAGTCGAACGCCCAGACCGGTCGGTCGTCCAGGGCGCGCAACACGTCGCGCGGCGGACGCCCTCGTCTGAAGATTCGCACCTCCCCATTCTGCCAGCGCAGATCCGGGCGCGTTGCCGGTGATAGACTCGCGACCGTGCCTCAACCGCTCAACCCGGCCTCCCAGCGCGTCCTGGATGCGGCGGCCCGCAAGGGCGTGGCCATCGAGATCGTCACGTTCCCCGAGAGCACCCACACCGCCGAGGAAGCGGCACGGGCCGTCGGGGCGGAACTCGCGCAGATCGTGAAGAGCCTGGTGTTCGTCGCGCCGCGTGATGACGAGGTCCTGGAGCCGTTCATCGTCCTGGTGGCCGGCCCGGACCGGGCCGACGTTGCCCGCCTGGCGGCCGTCCTGGGCGAGCCAGGGATCCGCCGGGCGACCGCTCGCGAGGCCAATGAGCTGACCGGGTTCGCGATCGGGGGAATTCCCCCCTTCGGCCACCGTCGTCCGATTCGGGTGGTGATGGACCCGGGGCTGGGCCGGCAGCAGACGGTCTGGGCTGCCGCCGGGACCCAGAACACAGTCTTCGCGGTCTCTCCGGCCACGCTCCGCATGCTCGCGAACGCCACCGTGGCGCCCATCGCAGGAGAGGTTCCGGCGGTGCAGGCGGCGCCCGTCCCGGAGCAGGCACAGGCCGCCGGCGGGACGTGAGCGAAGCCGAAGTCCATCGCTCCTCGGTCCGGTACCCCGGCGGGCTCTCCGTTCGGTTCCGCTGGGCCGGCACCGGCCGGGCCGGCGACGTCTTCGCCCTCTCCGAGACCGGTGGCCGGTTGGAAGACCACGGGCCGCTGGTGTCGCCGGACCCCGATCGGCTGTGCCGCGCTGAGATACGGGCGGAGGGTCCGGCGGGGTCCTGGACGGCGCGCTTTGCATCGCCGATCTTCGACGAGCCCACGGCCTTTTTCTGGGACGTGGCTGGACTGCTGGTGATCAAGTACGGGTTTCGCGCCTATGCGCTCGGGGCCCGGACCGGAGCAATCCGCTGGTCCCGGGAGAGCGGGACCCCGATCCTCGGCGTCCTGGGCAGCGCCCGCATCGAGCACGTGCTCATCCAGAGCGAGATCGAGACGGTCGCCCTGGAGGTCGATGGGACGGTCGCCTGGCGGCTGGCTCACTCGGACGTGGTGGCGGGAGCCGAACTGATCGGGGGTCGTCTGGTGCTCACCAGCTACGGGGGCCAGGTGGCGGCGTTTGACCCGCGGACCGGCCTCGCCATCTGATCGCGCGCCAGTCCCTGCTCCTGCACCGCTGCCGGGCAACAGGAAACCAGCCGGGAAGGTTGCCACCGGGCAAGGGCCCACGCAGGACCGCGGTGGATACGCGGTGGATAAGCCCGAGTGAAGCGGACGCGAAGGTGGACAAGCGGCTTGACGCCCGCCGCGAGGCGCGATTAGCGTGGGGTTTGCCCGGAGGGGTCAGGAGCGATCACTAACGGCGGCGATGACATCAACGCCCACGTGAGTTCGCGGAGGTTCCTCCGGGCATCTTCACGTCTGCCGGCAGATCTCGGCGCCGGGTCGCTGGGCCAGGCCGGGGAACCACCCCTCCCAACTGCGCCCGCGGCTCCATCCGGCTACCATCGCCGGCATGCCCGTGCGAACCCGGCGGCCCCGCATCCTCGTCACGCTGGCGGATCCGCGGCGCGCGGAGGATCCCAGCCTGGCGCGGCTGAAGAACACGCTCTACCTGGATGCCGTACGCCGCGGCGGAGGCGAAGCGGTGGGACTGGATGAGACCGCATCCCCCGGCGAGCTGGCGGACGAGACCGGGGCAATGGAGGGACTGCTCCTCAGCGGCGGTGCCGACCTGGATCCCGCCCTCTACGGCGCGGTGCCGCGCGGATCGGTGGGGGTGCAGCGCCATCGCGACGCGATCGACCATGCCGCATGGAAGGCGGCGACTGCCCGCGGGCTCCCGGTCCTGGGCATCTGTCGCGGGTTCCAGGCCATCAACGTGTTCCTGGGCGGAAGCCTGGTGCAGCACCTCGAGGGACACGCGGGCGCCGGCTATCCGGGTGGACCCACGATCACGCATCCCTTCCGCCTGCTGCCCGGGTCACGCCTGGCGCAGATCGCCGGGGGCGTCGGTCCGCCGCGGGACCCGGAGGATCCGCGCACGGAGCCTCCCGCCTACCCCTGGGCGGTCAACACGTACCACCACCAGGGCGTCCGAGCGGAGGACCTGGCGCCCGGGCTTGCCGCCAGCGGCTTTGCGCCGTACGACCACGGGGAGCTGGTGGAGGCGCTCGAGTCGACCGATGGTTCCTGGATCGTGGGGGTGCAGTTCCACCCGGAGCGGACCGATTCCACGCCGCCCGAGTTCGACCGGCTCTTCGCCGCGCTGGCGGAGGCGGCTCGCCTGGCGCGCTGACCCGCTGCGCGGCTACAGGCGCCCCGCCTCGACAATCCGCTGCAGAAACTGCTGCGTCCTGGGCTCGCGCGGATGGCTGAAAATCTCCGCGGGCGGACCCTCCTCCAGGATCACGCCAGCGTCGAGGAAGCAGACGTGGCTGGCGATATCGCGGGCGAACCCCATCTCGTGGGTAGCGATCAACATGGTCATCCCGCCACGCGCCAGCTCCCGGATCACGTTCAACACCTCCGCCACCAGCTCAGGGTCCAGGGCGCTGGTGATCTCGTCGAGCAGAAGGAGGTCGGGCTCCATCGCCAGCGCGCGCACAATCGCCACGCGCTGCTGCTGTCCGCCCGAGAGCCGGTCGGGAAACTCGGCTCGCTTGTCGGCCAGCCCGAACCGCGCGAGCAACGCCATTCCCCGTCGCTCCGCCTCGGCCCGGGGCAGGTGCAGCACCTTTCGTGGTGCCAGCGTCACGTTGGCCAGCACGGTCATGTGCGGGAACAGGTTGAAGGACTGAAAGACGATCCCGATGCGGCGGCGGATCCGGTTCATATCCACGCCGGGCCGGCTGATCTCCTCGCCCCGCAGGTAGATCCGGCCCGCATCGATGCGCTCGAGCAGGTCGATGCAGCGCAGCAAGGTGGACTTGCCGGACCCCGAGGCCCCAATCAGGCAGACCACTTCGTGTTCGGCCAGCGACAGGTCGATCCCCCGCAGCACCTGGTTGGACCCGAACGACTTCCAGGCCTGCTGCACGCGCACCACGGGAGCGGTCCCCTGGGGGCCGGACTCCGCCCGGCGGGGGCCATCGGCGGGCGCCCCGGCGTCGCGCACCGCCCTGCTCACCGGGCGCCCGCCAGGAAGCGTCGCCGGTCACGCGCGATCAGTACGTCCACGAAACGGGCCATCGGGACGGTGACCACCAGGAAGACCAGCGCGGTGACGATGTAGGGGGTGAAGTTGAACGCCGCGGCCTCGTCGATCTGGGACTGGCGGAAGATCTCGACGACCCCGATGTACGACACCAGCACGGTGTCCTTCTGGAGCCCGATGAAGTCATTGAGGAGCGGCGGGATCACGCGCCGCACCGCCTGTGGCAACACCACGAACCGGAGCGCCTGAAGCTGCGTCAGCCCCAGCGACCGGGCCGCCGCCTCCTGGCTCGGATGCACCGACTGGATGCCGGCCCGGTACACCTCCGACACGTACGCCGAGTAGACCAGCGTCAGGGCGACCACTGCATAGAAGAAGGGCGAGTTGGGAACCCCCCGGATCTGGAGTCCCGGAATGCCGAAGCCGAGCAGGTAGATGATCAGGACGCCGGGCACGGCCCGGAAGAAGTCGGTGTAGATGGTGGACAGGAGCCGAAGCGGGAAGAAGACGGGCCCGGGCAGGCTGCGCAACACGGCCAGGAGAAGCGCCAGGACCAGAATCAGGACCTCGGCGATGCAGAAGAGCTGCACGTTGACCAGGAACGCCGGGACGATGTCGGGCACCGACTGGGCCCAGACTTGCCCGTCCAGGAAGGATCGCTGGACCGCCGGCCAGCCGGGAGCATGGACCACAATCCAGCCCACGGCGCCGAAGAAGACGACCGTGCTGACCAGTGCGACCAGCGTCGACCGCAACGCCGATCGGTCGACTCGACCGGTGGCGGGCGGTCGCCCCCCCGGCGCGGGCAGATTACCCGAGCGGGAAGCGCCCGCCGGCCCGGATCCGAGCGGGCCGGCGTCGCGCGCGCCCAGGCCGCTCACGCGGTCGCCAGGATCTCTCGCTCAGGGCTGCAGGACCGGTGCGCTCGCCTTGTCCGAGAGCCACTCCTTGGTGATCTGGGCCAGGGTGCCGTCGGCCTTGAGGGCGGAGATCGCCTGGTTCACGCAGGCCGTGAGGGGACTGCCCTTGGCCAGCACCAGGCTGAAGTGTTCGGCATTCGGGCCCGGCGTCACCGGGAACTGCCCCACGATCACGCTGTTGTCGAGCTGCGCGGCCGTGATGTAGAAGGCGGTCGGGAGGTCGGTGACGATGCCGTCGATCTGCTTGGCCTTGAGCGCCTCGATCGCCGCATCGTTGCTGGAGTAGACCGAGATCGGCGCGGTGGGCGCCACGACATTCTTGATCGCGGCATAGGCGGTGGTCCCCTGCATGGCACCCAGCCGGAACGACTTGAGGCCGGCGATCGTCGTCACGGCCGTGATCGGGTTGCCCTTGAGGGCCACCACCGACTGCGCGACGTAGTAGTAGCCGTCCGACATATCGACCGCCTGGGCACGCTCCGGCGTGTAGGAGACCTGCGCCAGGTAGAAATCGAACGGCTTCGGCCCGGGGGCATAGGAGTTGTCGAAGGGGACCACGGTCCAGACCACGTCGCTCTTGCCAAAGCCCAGCTGGCCGGCGACCGCATAGGCCACGGCGCTCTCAAACCCCTGGCCGTTGGTGGGATCGCCGAGTTTCCAGGGCTTCGGCGGCGTCCCGCTGTCGGTTGCGAAGTAGGGCGGGTAGGCCGGGTTGTCCGTGCCAATGGTGAGCTTGCCGCTCGCGAGGGTCGCCACCTGTCCCTTCATGCAGCTCGGCGAGATGGCCACGGCCGACGCGCCGGGCGAAGCAGCCGAGCTGGCCGCCGGCGCCATGCTGGCGCCGATCGATGCAGCGGCGGCGCTGGCACCGGGCGAAGCCGGGGCCACGCTGCCGGTGGCCGCCGCCGAGGCGGGTGCCGCCGTGGGTGCCGTTGTCGCGGCAGAGCTGCATCCGGCAAGCAGCGCCGCCGCCAGCGGCACTGCCAGGAACCTGGTCCACGTGTGCATGGTCAGCACTGGCCTCCTCGTCCACGTCCCGCGCCGGTTCTCCCCGCCGGCCGCGCCCCCCAAGAGTGTAGCGGCCCCGCCGGCACGGGCTGGCCCCAGCGCGCGTCCTGCCGGCTCAGGCACGGTCCGCGATCGCGTGGCGGATCGCGACGCGATCGCCGGCGTGCAGGCCGAACCGTTCTCCGGCGTTTCCCTGGTTGATCGCCACACAGAGCCGGCCGTAGGAATCCTCGTAAAGCAGCGGCTGCCCTGCCGGCACCGCCCCGAAGGTGGTCTGCCACCCCAGCTGCAGCGTGTGCCGGGACCCGCTCCCGGCCCCGACATCCACCAGCAGGGCGTCGCCCTCTGCCAGCTCGCCCAGCGCAGCCTCGAGGTCCGGACGTTCGCCCGCGAGTTTGACGTTGCCGAACGTGTCCACGTAGAGCACCGCCGTGGCAAGGGCCCCACGCTGGATCTCGGGCTGGGGCAGGTCCAGGCGCACGAGGCGGTCTGGATCGAGCGCCCGTCCAAAGGCCGCGAGCGGCACCCCCAGGGCCAGATGCGCGGCGGCTGGCGCGAAGATGTCCCGGCCGTGGAAAGAGGCACTGACCACCGGCAGTCGATACTCGGCCGACTCCAGCGCGTGCACCGCGCGGATCCCGCCCAGCCGCTCGGCGGCTGGCACCAGGAGGCCGTTGTCGGGCCCCACCAGCACGTCGCCGCGCGCCACCCGGACCCCGATCGGCAACCGACCGGTCCCCACGCCGGGATCCACCACGGCCGCGTGGATCCCCACCGGCAGGTACGGGAGCGCGCTCCAGAGCAGCAGGGCGCCGTCCAGGATCGAGTACTTGGCCACCTCGTGGCTGACGTCAAGGAGCCGCACCTCGGGCGCGATCGACAGGATCACCCCACGGCAGATAGCCGCTGAGGGATCCCGCTCGCCGAAGTCCGTGGTCAGGCTGACCAGGGGGCGATCCGGGCCGCCGTCGGAAGACCGGGTCCGCTCGGCGGCGGGCGTCAGGACCGGGCGCACGTAGCTCGTTGCCATCGGCCGGATGGTAGCCCACGTACACTGCGTCCGTGCGCGTGCGCGCCATTCACCTCCGCCTCCTCGCGACCGCCGCGGCCCTCCTGTGGGGCGCCGCGGCGGTCGCCATCATCGTGGCCTACCGTCCCGGCGCCCCGGTCGCGCCCTTGGTCGCCGCAGCGCCCATCGTCGGCATGGGAGCCTCGCTGCTCGCGATGGTCTGGCCGCCTGTCTCCCGAGGGCACCGCGCCTCCGCCGCGGTGTCCTGGATCGGGATCCTCGAGCTGCTGCTGCTGGCGCCCTCGGTCCTCGCACTGGTGGCGGGCCTGCGACAGGCCACCGCCAGGCCGTTCCTGCCTTCCGCCGAGGACGCCTACGGCTGGTTCCTGGCGCTGGGCGCTGCGTCGCTGTTTGCGGGGCTGGGGCTCTCCCGCCGGGTGCTCGGCGCGACCTCGCAGCGCCAGGCGCGGGCAGCACTGGCCGTTCTGGTCGCCATCGCGCTGTTGGCCGTCGGCACCGGCATCTCCGGAGTGGCCGCCCTCGGCACCGAGATCGCATTTTCTGCCGCCGCCCAGCCAGCCGGAGCGCTCGCCTCGGCCGCGCCGGCCCTGCCGCCGGCGTGTTCGCAACTGCCGGACGCGCCGCCCGCGGCCGGCGTCTCGCTGGAAGCCGAGGCGAGCAGCGATGGGAAGATGATCGGCGCTGTCTCGTTGTACGGAACGCGCGTCGGTGACGACGAACGCTGGGCCGCCAGCGTGTCGGGATGGCCCGTCAGCTCGGGCCACGAGCCGGCCTCCTTGGCCTACGTCAGGGTCGGGACGAGCGCCTGGCTCCGCTTGGGGCAGGCTCCCTGGAACCGCGTCTCCGTCCTCGAGGAGCTCGCGCCCTACGTCGAGGTCGGCGCCACCCCGGCGCCGCTGGTGGTCCAGGATCGCGCTACGCTCGACACGGAGGTGATCCGGGTGGCGCTGGCGGGATCGTCGCGCCTGGCCGCGGAAGACGTGGGGATCGAGCTGGTGGGGGGCGTGCGGGCACGGCACTGTCGGCTGCTGGCTGGCGGCTCGATCGCCCTGCAGGCGTTCCGGCCGCTGCGCTGGCTGCTCGGACAACCGCCGCTGTCGGACGCAACGGCCATCTCCGACTGGCGCGGCAGCCTGGACTGGTGGGTGCTCCCCGACGCCGAGCTCGCCCTCGCGTCGGTGTCGGTGGAGGGGCTGAACCCGGGCTGGCCGGGAGGGCTCCAGGCCACGCTGCAGGCAACCCTGACCGTCCACCCGCTGGCGAGCCCAGCGCAGATCACGCCGCCGTGATCTGCCCGGAGACGCCGGCATGACGCTGCAGCGCGAGGATCGCGCGGGACTCAAGTGGGACCGCGCGGCTCGCTACCTGAAGATCGCCCGCGTCCTGCACCAGCACCAGGAAGGGCTCGGGGCCGGGGCCATCGCTGGCCTGGTCGGCGTCTCCCGCCGAACCGTCTACCGGGACCTTGCGGCCATGGAACGCGACGCCGGGCTCCCGATCTGGCAGGAAGCGGGTCGATACGGGCTGGAGGAAGGCGCGTTTCTGCCGCCCCTCGACCTGACCCTGCACGAGGCGATGACCCTTTTCCTGGCGCTGCGGGTGCTGGCAAAGGCCAGCGACGAATACGACAGCGAGCTGATCGGCGCCTTCGTGAAGCTGGCCGGCGTCCTGCCGAAGGTGCTTGCCGAGCACGTGCAGGCGACCGCCGACCTGGCGGCCAGGCGCCCGCCCAACGCGCGCTTCACGCGTGTCTTTCGGACGCTCACCGAGGCCTGGGCGCGCGGGAGAGTCGTGCAGATCGACTACGAGGCGGGCGCCTACGACCCGTCACGCGGCGTCCGGCAGGCCAGGGTTCGTCCGTATGCCATCGAGCCCTCCGCGCTCACCCACGCGCTCTACCTGATCGGCTACGACGAGGAACGGAAAGGGCCCCGCACGTTCAAGGTGGAGCGGATCCGGGAAGCGGCCGTGGCGGCGGACACCTTTGAGCCAGAGGAGGCGGCACAAACGACCGCCCAGCTGGCACGCGGGTGGGACGTGATCGGCGATCAGCCCATGGAGACCGTGGTGGTCCGCTTCACGCCCCAGGTCGCGCGACGGGTGGCCGAGACCCGGTGGCACGCCAGCCAGGAACTGGCCCCCCAGCCCGATGGCTCGCTCCTTTGGCGCGGCCGGGTCGCCGGCCTGCATGAGATCCTGGTCTGGATCCTGGGCTGGGGCGCCGACGCAGAGGTCCTGGAGCCGCCCGAGCTGCGGTCGCGGGTCGCACAGGAGCTGCGGCGGGCGGCGACGACCTACGCGCCGACCTACGACCCCCCGGGGTGAGGGGTTGCCGCCTGGGATCCGGTGGACCAACGCGCGGCGGCGGCCTCCCGGACCAGCCGGGAGAACCAGTGCTTCCAGAGCACGGCGTGGCGCTCGCGCTCACGCCCGCCCGGGAGCCCCACGTGACGCAAGGTCAGGTGCGTCCCCTCGCCGTGGTCGATGGCGTCCAGCGCCACCACGGTCGGCCGTCCCAGGGGCTCGTCCGCCCAGTCAAAGCTGAACGAGACGTGCTGCGGCGGGTCGACCGCCAGGACCGTGCCGGTGGCGACGGCGTTGTCAAGACGGAGGCGCACAGGAGCCCCCACCCGGGCCTCGAAATCCGCGCCGTCCAGCCAGCGGCACAGCCCCTCGGGGGTCGAGAGGAGTGGCCAGACCGAGTCGCGGGCAGCGTGGACCTCCGCCTGCAGCTCCACGCTGTGGTGCGCATCCATGCCCCCACTATAGCGGCGGCCGCGCTGGGCCAACCGCCGTCCACAGCACGTGGAGCGGCGCCTACTGCTCCTTGACTGCGGCGATGAGCTGCGTCAGGACGTCCTTGGCGTCGCCGAAGAGCATCCCGGTCTTGGGGTCGGCGTAGAGCAGGTTGTCAATGCCCGCGTAGCCCGGCCGCATGGATCGCTTGACCACGATGATGCTGGCGGCCTTGTCCACGTCGAGGATCGGCATCCCGTAGATGGGGCTGGACGGGTCAGAGCGCGCGGCCGGGTTGGTCACGTCGTTTGCGCCCAGCACCAGCGCCACGTCGGCGTGCGCGAACTCCGGGTTGATGTCGTCCATCTCCCAGAGCTGCGGGTAGGGCACGTTGGCCTCGGCCAGCAGGACGTTCATGTGACCGGGCATCCGTCCCGCCACCGGATGGATGGCGTACTTGACGTCCACCCCCCGCTCCTCCAGGAGCGAGGCGAGCTCGGCCGCCGCGTGCTGCGCCTGGGCCACGGCGAGACCGTAGCCCGGGACGATGATCACGTGCTGGGCGTAACTGAGCTGGATGGCCGCGTCGTCGACCGACAGCTCGCGGACCGCACCCCCACTCGCGCCCACGGCAGCCACGGCACCGGCAGCGGTATCCCCGGTTCCAAAGCCGCCCACGATGATGTTCATGATGGACCGGTTCATCGCGTCGGCCATCAGCTTGGTCAGGATGCCGCCGGAGGCGCCAACCAGCGCTCCGGCGATGATCAGGACCGGGTCGTTGATCACGAAACCGGCCATCGCCACCGCGGTGCCGGTGAACGCGTTCAAGAGCGAGATCACCACCGGCATATCCGCGCCGCCGATGGGCAGCACCATGGTCACGCCAAAGACGAGCGCAGCGGCCAGCAGCAGGAGCAGCACCAGCAGCACCTGGCCGACGAAGATCAGGTAGATGGCTGCGATCAGCGCGACCACCCCGAGCACCAGGTTGATGGCCTGACCGGCGGGCAGCTTCACGGGCCGGCCGGTGACGATCCCCTGCAGCTTGCCGGCCGCGATCAGCGAGCCGGTGAAGGTGACCGAGCCGATCACCACGTCGAGGACGGTCGCCACGACCTCGGCGGTGCCCAGGGAGTGGGGTCCGATATTGGCCGCCCGGACGAACTCGTCGATGGCCACCAGGGCCGCCGCGCCGCCGCCCATCGCGTTGAAAATGCTGACCAGCTGCGGCATGGCGGTCATCTTCACGGCGCGCGCGCTGTACGCACCCGCACCGCCCCCCACCACGATCCCGACCACGATGATCGGCCAGATCAGGGTCCCGGTGGCGGTGACGTCGCCGGCCGCGATCAGCAGGAGGGTGCCGATCACGGCACCGGCCATCCCCACCGCGGAGAGCTGGTTGCCGCGCCGCGCGGTGGCGGGCGAGTTCATCAGGTGCAGGCCAAGGACGAAGCAGCCCGCGGCGACGATGTAGACGAGCCGGATAAGGGTGTCCAATGACATCGGGGTCAGGCCTCGACCTTCGGCGCGGCCTTGGGGGCGGCGGGGCGCTTCTTGAACATCTCGAGCATGCGGTCGGTGACGAGGTAGCCGCCCACCACGTTCATGGATGCGAAGGCGACCGCCACCACGCTCAGCGCAATGCTGAGCGGGTTGTCTGCGATCGCCGCGATCAACATGGCGCCCACCAGCACGATCCCGTGAATGGAGTTCGCGCCGGACATCAGCGGCGTGTGCAGCGTGGCCGGCACCTTGCTGATGACCTCGAAGCCCACCAGGATGGCGAGCACGAAGATCGTGAGCGAGGAGATGAGCTGGTCGACGCTCATGCGGCGGAACCTCCGGTGTTCGAGCTGGCGGCGGGCTCGAGCAGCTTCCTGGTGGCGGCCTGCACGACCTGGCCGGCGTGCGTGATGACGGTGGCGGCGTGCACCTCGTCATTCGGGTCGATGGTGAAGGCCCCGGCCTTGATGAAGGTCACCAGGAGGGCCGCCAGGTTCCGCGAGTAGAAGAGGCTTGCGCTGCCGGGCATGGTCGCCGGGAGATTGGTGGGGGCCAGGATCGTGACGCCGTTCTCGGTCTCCACGGTCTGGCCGACCTTTGAGAGCTCGCAGTTGCCTCCCAGGTCGCTGGCGGCCATGTCCACGATCACTGACCCGGGGCGCATGGCCGCCACCGCCGCGGCGGTCACCAGCAGGGGCGGCCGCCGACCGGGCACCTGGGCGGTGGTGATGACGATGTCCTGCTGGGCGATGTACCCGTTGAGCTCGTCCTGCTGGGCCCGTTGCTCCTCGGGCGTCAGCGCGCGCGCGTACCCGCCCTCGCCGGTTGCATCTGCGACCGACTTCAGCTCGATGAACTGGGCGCCCACGCTCTGGGCCTGCTCCCTGGTCTCCCGGCGCACGTCGTACGCCTTGACCACGGCGCCCAGGCGACGCGCCGTCGCGATGGCCTGCAATCCCGCCACGCCAATCCCCAGCACCAAGAGGTTGGCGGGCTTGGCCGTGCCCGCAGCGGTGGTCAGCATGGGGAAATAGCGGCCGAAGGCCTCCGCCGCCAGGATCACGGCCTTGTAACCGCCCACGTTGGCCTGGGACGAAAGCGCGTCCATGGTCTGGGCGCGGCTGAGCGTGCGCGGGATCGCGTCCAGGCTGATCTCCGTGACACCCTGCTTCGCCAGGGCTGCAGCGAGCTCCGGGTCGAGCAGTGGCTGCATGAGCCCTACCACGACCTGGCCGCTCCGCAGGCGGGCAGCCTCCTCGCTCGACGGCTTCTGCACCCGGACGATCACGTCGGCCTGGGCATAGAGCGCATCGGTGGAGACGATGGTCGCACCAGCGGACTCATAGGCGCTGTCGGGGAAGTGCGAGCCGAGCCCCGCCCCTCGTTCGACGACCACCTCGGCGCCCGCCTTCTGCAGCCTGCTGAGTGTTTCGGGTAACAGCGCCACGCGGCGCTCGCCGGGCGCCGTCTCCCTGGCGACACCAACTTTCATGAACACATCCTTATACAGTGGCGACCGATGCCACGGATGGCCAGACGTGCAACGGCCCCGCGACTCGCCACGCCGCGCAGACCGGCGCGCTGTGGCGGTGGGGACCTTCGCATATGGTAGCGGATCGCACGATGTGCTGATGCAACCCCTGGCCAGCTCCGTGTCACCGCCCCCCGTGGCAGCATCCCGGCGCGGTCGCGCGGAGTTCAACTAGACTCGGTGCCCCGGGAACCGACTTCCTGGCCCAGGCAGCGGGTGGGGCAGCAGCTGTGACCAAGAGATCCGCGGGGGAGAGAACCCGACTCACGTCCGGTGCCGGGCTCGACGATCCCGCCATCGGCCAGCACCTCGCGGGCATCGCGGGCGCCGAGCCGGCGAGCGATCCTCCAGCCTCCGACCAGGGCGGGCGCCGCCGCGACCAGCGCACGGGTGGAGACCGAGGCGGCACGGAACCGCGCCCGCTGCTGAGTGACGAGGCCCTCGAGGTCAGCCGGCTGGTGGTGGACCTGGTCCATGCCGCGCTGTCAACCGGAAGCCCGTCGTACGGGCGACGGCCCCCTGAACCAGCCCGCGAGTCGGCCCCGCCCGCGCCCTCGGCGTCCTCGGTGCCCGCTTCCGGGGAGACCGCCACGACCGCTGAGCGCCCGCCCATTCACGGAGGGGCGCCCACGCACCTGTCACCGCATGCCGTGCGCGCGGCCGTCGCCATCTACCAGCACGGCCAGTGCAGCGTGGGCGAACTTGCCTCCACCCTCGGCGTCTCGATGGGATGGGCCAGCCGTATTGCGGAGGAACTGGAGTCTCGCGGCTATGCGGTCCGCGAGCGCTCCGCCGAGGACCACCGGGTGGTCAGACTGCGGCTTTCAGCCCGGGCGCTCGAAGAAGTGGACCGGGCGTACCGATGGCGCGGGGATGCCGTCGCGCTGGCCCTTGACGGGCTCGACGCCAACGAACGCGCGGCCGTCCGTGCGTTCCTGCGCCGCCTGGCGGACGCGTTCATCGTCGGGACCGGTCGCTAGACTCCGATCCACCGGAACCGCGAGCGCCGCGGCCGGGAGCGGCCCGCGGGGCCCAGCGGGAGAAGAGGCGCCATGCCACATCCCCAGTTCGAAGCGGTCAACCTGATCAGCGATCCCGTCCACGGGTACATCGAGCTGACCAAACGCCTCGGCCCCGGCCAGTCCGTCCAGGCGGGCCTTCCGCCTGAGGAGGCCGCCGAAGAGGACCTGCTGGACACGCAATGGCTGCAGCGGCTCCGTCGCATCAGCCAGCTGCAGAGCGCGCGATGGGTCTTCCCGAGCGCCGAGCATTCCCGGTTCGTGCACGGGCTCGGGGTGATGCACGAGGCTGGCCTGTGGGGTCGCGCGCTCTACCCGACGCTCCGCGATACGCTCGTCGAGGAAACGGCAGGGGCCGGGGCGGGGGAGGCGGCAGGAGCCCGGGCGGGATCCCGGGACGCCGTCCCGTCAGAGGCGCTGGTGGTGGAGACACTCCGGGTAGCCGGCCTCCTCCACGACGTGGGGCACGGTCCCTTCGCGCATTTCTTCGACCAGCACGTCCTGTCGCGCTGGCCCGCGCCCCCGCACCCCAGCCGCGACCCGCAGAAGCGGCTGACGCACGAGGACCTGAGCCAGGCCATCGTGGAGCGCGAACTCGGCGGCCTGATCGGCGCCCTGCGCCGCGCCCCGGCGGCCGACCCAGGACGGGCCGCGTTCGCCGATGGCGAACGGGTCGACCCTCGCTGGGTGAGTTTTCTGGTTTCCAAGCCGCCGCTCGACGACCCGGGCATGCCGCTCTGGGTCAGGCGACTTCAGCCCCTCTTCTCGGGCGTTTTCACGGTGGACAACTTGGATTACGTCCGGCGGGACGCGCTCATCACCGGGGTTGCCACCGGACCGGTGGACGCCGACCGGCTGCGTCGATACGCCTTCATGTCGGCGCGCGGCCTGGCCCTCTACGAATCCGGCCTGGGCGCGCTGGAGATGTTCCTGACGGCGCGGCTCTTCCTGTACAACACCATCTACTTCCACCGGACCGTGCGCGCCATCGACCTGGACCTGGCGGAGGCGTTCCGGCCGGGGGTCGAAGCGGTCTTCGGGGATCGGAACCCGCTCGAGGCGCTGGACGAGTACGCGCTGCTCGACGAGTACGCGCTGCTGCACCAGGCCGCCCTGTGGGCTCGCGGCCAGCAGGTCGAGGCACGGCCCCGCCCCGGGTCCGGACGCGTGACGCGGCGCGTCGCGGACCTCTGGCGCGGAATCCTGCTGCGCCGCCCGTCCTGGCATGCGGTGCACGAGGTGCGTCGGGACTCCCGCTCCGGGGCCGCGCGTCAGCAGGTGGAGGCCGAACTCCGCGCGGCCCTCGGTCCGGCGGCGGAGGGCGATACCGACCGATACCGCTTCGACCTCGCCGATGCCGATGCGCGCCCGCAGAACCCGCTGCTCGTGGAGGGCCGGCTGGTGGTGGGCCGTCGCGATGGCACCCTCGACACGGCGCCCCTGAGCGAGCTGCTGGAACGCCTGCCGGCCGTGGTAACCGTGGGCCGCGTCTACGAGCGGATCACGCAGGGCGGGGGATCGCCACGCGCCCAGGTACGGCGGGCGGGGGCGGAGGAGCCCGGCGGGGTCGGGGACCTTCGGAGGTCGTAGCTGGACGTCGAGTCGCACTCGCAGGTGCCGGCCTCGAAGCGCAGCCCCAGCGCTGCGAGCAGAGCCACCAGGTCCCCGAAACCTGGCTGGGGGACCTGCTCCTCGCCGTGCAGTTCGCGGAACAGATCCCTGAACCCCGGGCCCGGGTCGTTCAGCCGGACCGTGCTGAGGCACGCCCGCCGAGCGGCCGACAGCAGCGCTTCGATGAGGGCAAGGACGTCCTCGGCGGGGTAGGGCACGTGCGCGCAGGCAGCCACGTCGTGCCGCTCGACCTCGCCTGCACGGTCCGGCCAGGCACCGGCGATCACCCGAATGCGGTCGGATACGCGCTCCTTGGCAGCCCGGCGTCGAAGCAGATCCACTGTGCTGGGATGGGGCTCCACGACCGCGACCCGGCGGCCGTGCCCGGCGGCCGTGCCCGGCGGCCGGAATGGCCACGGCGCCGAAGGCGGCGCCCACGTCGAGCGCGGTGGCCGGAGCGGCTTCGGCCCCCGTCGCCCACAGGGGTTCGTGCTCCTTGGCGTCCTGGCGGCCACCACGAACCGGGCGAAGGGGCGCGGCTCACGCCGGCCGCGGACCCCCGCCCCGGAGAGGCGTCCAGACCGTCAGCGGGGCGCTGGGTCCGGCTCCGGCCGGACCGGCCCGCTGCCGGCCCCGGACTCCTCGATGGCCCGCGCGATGGCCTGCAGGTCGTCCTGGAGCAGGTCCAGGTTGGCCGCATCCACCCAGCCGTCGACCTGCTGCGGCGTCCGGGCCCCCACGATGGCGCCGGTGACGCCCGGCCAGGTGAGCGTCCACGCGACGGCCACTGCCGAGACGGTCGCGCCGTGCCGGTCGGCGATCGGACGGAGCGCGTCCCGCAGGGCCAGATTCCGGCTCAGGGCGGGCTCCCGGAAGTGGTCCGAGCGACGGCGCCAGTCGTCCTCCGCCATGCGTTCCACGCGATCAGCTGTGAAGGTATCCGTCAGAATCCCGGACTGCATCGGGCTGTAGACGATCACGCCCGTGGCATGCGCGGCAGCCCAGGGGATCACGTCGGCGCCGGCGTCGCGCCGAATCATCGAGAAGGGCGGCTGCAGTGAGTCCACGTGCCGCACGGCCTCGGCTCGATCGAGCAGGTCGACATCGAAGTTTGCAACCCCGCTCGCCCGGATCTTGCCTTCCTCGGCCAGGCGCCCCAGCTCACCCCATGAATCCTCGATCGGGGTTCCCGTGCGATCCGGCCAGTGGAACTGGTAGAGGTCGATCCGCTCCACGCCGAGCCGCCGCAGCGATTCCTCCACCTCCCGGCGGATGGAGGCCGGCCGGAGGTTGCGTTCCGGTTCGGCAAAGGGGCGCCCGCGGTCGGGGATCATCCCGCCCTTCGTGAAAACCAGGGGGCGTTCAGAGGACGGCAGTTCCCGGAGTGCCTTCCCCACCACTTCTTCGGAGTGGCCCAGCCCGTAGATGGCCGCCGTGTCGATCCAGTTCACGCCGTGTTCAACCGCGCGATGGATGGAACGGATCGATTCTTCGTCGTCCTGGGGCCCCCAGCCGTAGGCCCAGCCTCCGCCGCCAATGGCCCATGCCCCGAAGCCAACGGTGGTGATCTCCAGCCCGCAGGACCCCAGCGGTCGCGTGCGCAGTCCCATGCAGCCGTCTCCTTTCGACACCCGAGCGCAAACGCTTGCGTGAGCGTCAATGCGCGTGAAATACGTGCGTCGGGTCCAGACTCGACCCCCATGGTACGGCGCGGTCAAGACTGGGGACGCGCACCGGAGTGTGTGCCCGGCCGCTCCTGCCGTACCCGAGGTGGCCTTCGCGGGACCCCCATGGTGACCGCCCGCGGCATGTCCGGCACCGGCGCTGCACGCCAGGCGCCGGCCGGGCCGGCGAGGGGCTGGGGCGCCTGCTGCCCCGGCAACCGTGGTGCCGGGGCGCCTCAGCGACGCGGACCGGGCGCCGCTCGGGGCAGGAGGACGAAGGCGCCCTCGACCTGACCGGCCCGCAGCCGCTCCAGCGCCTCGTTACCGCGCTCGAGGGGCAACGTCTCGTACGCCGTCCGGATCGGGATCTCGGCGGCGAGGGCAAGGAACTCCGTCGCGTCGCCGCGGGTGAAGTTCGCCACGCTCCGCAGCGAGCGCTCCAGCCAAAGCGGCTCGTAGGGGAACTCCGGCATGCGGTCGAGGTGGATGGCGTTGATCGCCACGGTGCCGCCGGGCTCCAGAGCTCGAAGCGCCGCCACCACCACGTCCCCGGCAGGGGCGAAGGTGACGGCCGCCTGCAGGGGCACAGGCGGCAGGCGATCGTAACCGCCAGCCCAGGTGGCGCCCAGCGCCAGCGCCCGCCGCTGCTCGCTCTCGGAGCGGGTGCACACGTACACCTCGCAGCCCCAGTGGGTTGCCACCTGGATCGCCAGCGAGGCCGAGGCCCCGAAACCGTAGAGTCCCAGTCGCCCGCCGGGCTGGATGCCGGAAATCTTCAGCGAGCGATAGCCGATCACACCGCCGCACAGCAAGGGCGCCGCATCCAGGTCGTCGAAGGATGCCGGAAGGGGCAGGGCAAAGTCGGCACGCACGGTCATGCGTTCGGCGTACCCGCCATCCCGGTCCCATCCGGTGAACTGTGCCTCGGGGCACAGGTTCTCGCGGCCCGATCGGCAGAAGGAGCAGTGGCCGCAGGCCCCTCCGAGCCACCCGACACCGACCCGGTCCCCCAGCTGCCAGCCCTCTGCCCCCGGGCCGATCTCCCGCACCGCGCCCACCACCTGGTGGCCCGGCACGATCGGAAGCCGCCGAGCGGGCACATCGCCCTCGGCGATCTGGAGGTCCGTGCGGCAGACCCCGCAGGCGAGGACCTCCAGCAGGAGCTCGCCTGGCCCGGGCCGGGGGTCCGGACGATCAACCAGGTGCAGGGGATGGCTGGCGGCTGGAGCAGGGTGTTCGACGATCAGCGCACGCATGACCCCCGCACTATCCGCCTCTCGCGTCGCGCGCGCAACTCTGCGCTCCCGGCCGGACCTGGACCGGCAACGCCGGGTCCGGCGGTGCATACTGGTGCGGTTCAGGCATGTCTCGTCGTGATCGCGTCCGGCGCGGGACCCTGATCTGCTCGCGGCTGATGGGAGGGGTCACGCCACGTGAGGATCAATCGAAGGTTCCTTGACTGGGGCGTCTTCTTCATCACCCTCGGGGCTGTGCCGCTGCTGGTCCGGCAGGGGATCCTGAGCAACGCCACGGCGGCCGAGGCCTGGCGGCTCTGGCCACTCGTGATCGTCGGCATCGGCGCCGGCATCCTGCTGCGTCGCACGCCCGCTGCCTTCGCCGGGGGCCTGCTGGTGGCCGCCACGTTCGGGCTCGTGCTCGGCGGCCTCCTCGCCTCCGGTCCTGGCCTGTCCGGTCTCTCGGGGTGTGGCGACCCGAACGCGGGAGTCGCAACCGCAACCAGTCGGTCGGCAGGGTCGTTCGCCGGACCGGCCAGCGCCCGGATCAGAATGGACTGCGGCGTGCTGCGCGTCTCGACCCGGCCCAGGAACGGCTGGTCCTTCCAGGGCACGGACCCGGAGGGGGGCGCAGCCGTGGTGACCGAAGGCCCGGCCTCGCTCGTCATCAGCGCGCCCGCTCGCTCCAATGCCTTCTGGAACCAGGCCGGCGGACACAACCGGTCCTGGCAGGTGGACCTCCCCGAGGACGTCCAGCTCGATCTCACGGTCAACGTCAACGCCGGCTCGGGCCGGATCGAACTGGGCGGCTCGCACCTTGGCGTCCTGAGCGCGGAGGTGAATGCGGCTGACGTCCATGTCGACCTCACCGGCGCCTCGGTCTCCAGCCTGCAGTTCAAGGTCAACGCGGGTGCCGCCCATCTCTCGCTCCCGGCGGCCTCGAACGTGTCGGGAACCGTCCAGGTCAACGCGGGCAGCCTGGATCTCTGCCTGCCGGCCGGCACCGGCCTCAGGATCCAGGGGCGGAACACGCTCTCCTCCACCAACCTTGGCAACGCCGGGCAGTGGGCCGGCGACAGCTGGACCAGCTCGGACTACGCGACGGCCGCCACGCGGATCGACCTGCAGCTGGATGCGAACCTGGCAGCGGTCAACCTCAATCCAGCGGGGGGATGTCAGTGAACGATCGTCTGTACCGGTCCGCCACGGACCGCGTCTTCACCGGCTTGTGCGGCGGCCTGGCCGATCACTTCGACGTGGACGCCACCCTGATCAGAATCCTCTGGGTGGTACTTGGGATCCTGAGCGGCATCTTCCCACTGCTGGCCGTGTACGTCGTGATGGCCCTGTTGGTGCCCGAGGAACCGGTGCCCGGGCCATGGCCTGGGTGGGGGACGCCGCCTTGGAGTGCCGAGACGTCTGCCCCCGGTGCGGGCCCGGGGCCCTTGCCGGGTGAGGCAAACGGCCCGCATCCCGCGGCGCCCGGCAGCGAAGCAGCGGGATGGCCGGCGGAGCCCGGCCCAGTGGCCGGTGGACCGGGCACGCAGCCGGGAGCAGGCACAGGCCCGGCGGCAGGTGCCGGCGTCCCGGGGCAGTCGGCCGGCGCCTGGGGACCGTGGGGGCCGCCACCACCACCCGGCACCGACTGGCGAACGGCCCGGGCGTATGCGCGCGCGCAGCGGCGGGCAGAGCGCGCGTACTGGCGGTCCCAGCGCTGGGGCGGCGATGCCAGCTCGGCGGGGCTCGTCTTCGGCCTGATCCTGGTCCTCCTGGGCGGGATCTTCCTCCTGCAACAGACCGTGCCCGGGCTCGACATGGCGCTCTTCTGGCCGGCCGCGCTCATCGTGATCGGCGTGCTGCTGCTGGTGGGAGCCTTCCGGCGCTGAGCCACGCGCGCCTGGCAGGACGGGCGCTGCTGGTCGCGCCTGGCCGGCCGGCGGGGCTGGTACCATCGCCGGCGTGAGGAGGAACTCGCGCCAGCCGGGGGACGCGACCGGGCAGCTCCCACCGGACTGCGCCGAGGCAGCGCCGGGTCGCGGCCTGCTGGTCCTGGACTTTGATGGCACCCTGTGGCGTGGCACGGAGGCGATCGAGGCCTACGCCGAGGGCGCAGCGGTGGGCCTCGAGCCGGCGGATCGCGAGCCGTTCCTGTCGGCGGTCCGCGCCTACCTGGCGGGCCAGCGCTGGCGCGTGCTGGGGGGCGCCGTCCCGCCGGACGACGGCTGGGCGGCGGTGGCCCGGTTCGGGGCCGCCCACGGCCTGGATCCTGCGTTCCGACAGCGCGCGTTCTTCGCGGCGCGGGAGCGTGTCGCCGCAGGCGCCGTGCGGATGGACGTGCCGGACGGCCTGCTGGAGTTCCTGGCCTGGAGCCGGCAATGGTGCACCGTGGTACTCGCCTCGAACAGCCCCGGCTGGTCGGTGGAGCCGGTGCTGGATCGGCTCGGTTTCGCGCCACTTCTGGACGACGTGGCGTGCGACGCCGGCAAGCCGGACTCGCTGGTGGGCCTGATCGAGGGCTGGATCGGCCGGTTCAGGGTGCCGCGTGGGCGGGTGATGAGCGTGGGCGACCACTACCGGAACGACATCGACCCGGTGGCCCGGGCCGGCTGGTTCACCACCTACCTGAGCCCGTGGCGGTGGGTCCCGGGGCCCTGCTCGCTGGTCGGAACGACCATGGAAGAGGTCCTGCCCGAATTGCGCGCGTGGGTGGACGTGGTCGCCGAAGGCGGCATCGACGGCGCGCTCACCGATGCCCTCGGGGCCCCCGGGGCCCCGCACGGCGGGGCGCGATCATGAGGCAGGCGGACCGGCTGCCGGTGCAGACCGGTGGGGCCTTCTGCAGTCCGAAAGGAGCGTGACAGCCGGACGACGATCGCGCGCATGCCGACCCCCGGCGCGTGAGGGCGCCGCTCTTTCCCGTGGCGCGGGCGCAGGCCTGCGCAACGCTTGGTCCGCTCCAGGTCCCGTATGCATTTCGACACGGAGGCTCTCCCAGTGGCGATCACCCCCTCCCGGATCCGAGCGCGCCTGTGGCTGCCGGCCGTCCTGACGGCCCTGCTGGTGGCAGTGGCCGCCTGCAGCGCTGCCGCAACGCCCAGCCCCAGCTCCGTGACCCTCACCTTCTATTACCCGGTGGCCGTCCCGGGCCCCATCACGCAGCTGATCGACGGGTACATCGCGCAGTTCGAGCAGCAGAACCCGGGGATCAAGGTCACGCCCGTGCTCTCGGGCGGCTACCCCGACACCCTGACCAAAGTCGAGACCACCATCAAGGGCGGCGGGACGCCTCCCGACGTGGCCGTGATGCTCTCCACCGACCTGTACTCGCTGGTGGACTCCAACGCGATCCAGCCCCTTGACAGCGACATCCAGGCGGCCGGCGGCAACACCTTCCTTTCCGACTTTTACCCCGCTTTCCTCGCCAACTCGCGCTACCAGGGCCACGTCTGGAGCCTGCCCTTCCAGCGCTCAACCCCCGTCCTCTTCTACAACAAGGACATGTTCACGGCCGCCGGACTGGATCCGAACACCCCGCCGGCCAACTACCAGCAGATGGTCGCCGATGCGCAGAAGCTGACCAAGACCGACACCAGCGGCAACACGTCCACCTGGGGGATCGAGATCTCGTCGGACGGGATCCCGTACTGGCTCTTCCAGTCGTTCGTGATCGGCGGCGGCAGCAACGTGATCGGAACGGCTGCCAACCAGGTCTCCTTTGACACCCCGCCAGTTGTGCAGGCCCTGCAGGACTTCGCGGACCTGTCCACCAAGTACAAGGTCATGCCCACCGGCATCCTGCAGTGGGCCAACATGCCGAACGACTTCGTCAACGGCAAGGCGGCCATGATCTGGCACTCGAGTGGATCTCTGGCGAACATCCTGAAGCAGGCCAAGTTCAACGTCGGAGTCAGCTACACAGTCGGGGAGCAGGGATTCGGGGCCCCCACCGGGGGTGGCAACCTGTACATGCTGAAGGGCATCCCAGCCGACCACCAGGCTGCGGCCTGGAAGTTCATCCAGTTCATGTCGTCCACGGACACCCAGGCCGATTGGAGCATCCATACCGGCTACATCGCGGCACGCCCGTCTTCCTACGCGACCCAGGCGATGAAGGACTACATCGCCAAGGTGCCGCAGGCAGCCGTGGCACCGGCCGGGCTGCAGTACGCCAAGGCTGAGCTGGGCACGCACGACAACGCGCAGATCCAGAAGGCGCTCGGCGACGCCGTTCAGGCTGCGCTGACCGGCAAGAGCACGCCGGCGGCTGCGCTCCAGGCCGCCCAGCAGCAGGCTACGCAGATCCTTTCGGCCTTCAAGAACTAGCGGCCGCGCAGCAGTGGCCTTGCGCCAGCGCGCCGACCGGCACGCGGCAGAGCGGCGGTTCCGGATCAGGACCGTCGCTCTGCCCTATCTCATCCTGCTTCCCACCCTGGTCTTCGTCGCGGTCTTCACCCTGTGGCCCTCGGTGTCCGTCTTCTACGACAGCCTCTTCCGCCAGAACGAGGCGGTACAGGTGCCCCAGTTCGTAGGGCTCGGCAACTATCAGGCCCTGTTCAGCGACCCCAGCTTCCAGCAGGTGATCGCCAACACCTTCGTCTACGTGGTGGTGACCGTGCCCGTCAGCGTGCTCCTGGCACTGCTGCTCGCGCTGCTGCTCAACCGGAAGATGCGCGCGCTCGGGCTCTTCCGGCTGGCGTTCTTCTATCCGACCATCCTGCCCATGGTGAGCGCGGCCACCATCTGGCTCTTCATGTACACGCCCGGGTACGGGCTGGTGAACGTCTTCATCGGCTTCTTCCACGTCCCAAGCCAGAACTGGCTGGGCAGCCCCAACCTCGCATTGCTCGCCCTCATGATCCTGGGCGTCTGGAAGCAGACCGGCTACTTCATGATCTTCTACCTCGCCGGGCTCCAGGGGTTGCCCCACGAGGTGTTCGAGGCGGCCGACCTGGAGGGCGCGTCGCCGCTCCAGACGGTCCGCCACCTGACGCTCCCGCTCCTGATGGGGACGACGCTCTTCGTCACCACGATCGCCGTCGTGAACGCCTTCGAAACCGTGGACCAGATTTACATCATGACGGGCGGCGGCCCCACCAACGCGACCAACATGCTGCTCTTCAACCTGTGGCAGACCCTGTTCAGCTTCTTCGACACCGGCCGTGCCAGCGCCATGAGCGTGATCCTGATCGCCGTGCTGCTGGTCTTCACCGCCACCAACTTCATCTACATGGAACGGCGGACGACCTATGAATAGCGGCCAGCCACCCAGGCGCCGGATCACCCGCCGGCGTCTCGTCAATGGCGCGACCTTCGTCATCCTGGCAGCCGTGGGGATCGGCTGGGCTGTGCCGATGATCTGGGCCATCGCGGTCTCGCTGCACCCGTCGAGCGAACCGCTCAGCGCGGGCAATCTCTGGTTCGGCGCACACCCCACGCTGGCGAACTACGGGCAGGCGTTCCAGATCGCTCCCTTTGCCCAGTACTACGTCAACACGATCCTGATCGTGGGCGGCATCCTGGTGGTCCAGCTGGCCACCATCAGCCTGGCGGGCTATGCGTTCGCCCGGTTCCGGTTCCGCGGGCAGAACGTCCTCTTCTTCCTGATCCTCCTGCAGCTGATGGTCCCGTCGAGCGCGCTGATCGTCCCGAACTACTCCACCATCCGCCAGTTGCACCTGTTCGACACCCTGGTAGCGGTGATGCTCCCCTACTTCGGGTCGGCGTTCGGCACATTCCTGATGCGCCAGACGTTCAAGAGCGTGCCCCGGGACCTGGATGACGCGGCCCGGGTGGACGGCGCCAACTGGCTCCAGACCCTCTGGCACGTGTATCTGCCGCCGGCGCGCCCGGCAATGATCGCGTTTGCACTGTCGTCGATCAGCTTCCACTGGAACGACTTCCTGTGGCCGCTGGTGGTCACCAACAGCACCGCCAGCCGGCCGCTCACCGTGGGCCTGGCGGTCTTCACCCAGCTCGGCGAGATTGGTGCGCAGTGGCCGCTGGTGACCGCCGGCACCATCATCGTGGTGGGCCCGCTGCTGCTGCTGTTCCTCATCTTCCAGCGCCAGTTCGTGGAGAGCTTCGTCCACTCCGGGTTGAAGTAGGGCACGCCCTCCAACGGCGCGAGCGTCCCGCGCACGAGCCGCGCCGCGCGGGAGCGCGCGGCTGTCGACCCGGACCGCGACCGCCGCCGCTTCGGGGAGCGCGATCTCAGAGCGAGCGTTCCAGGATCTCGATCAGCTCGTCGCGCTCCAGGCGGACCGGGTTGGCCTGCATGCTGCTGGCGGCCGAACCCGCGTCAACCAGGGCGGCGATGTCCGCCGGGCCCACGCCGTAATCGCCCAACCTCGGCACACCCAGAACGGCAACCAGCTCGGCGATCCAGGCCACCGCATCATCCGCCCCGGCATCGGGACGGCCGGTCAGGATCCGTCCCACCTCGTCGTAGCGGGCGAGGAACTCCGACCCCGGGGCACGCTCCCGCAACGCCCGGACGTTGACCGAGACCACCGCCGGCAGCAGCCGCCCGCAGACGGCCCCGTGGGGCGCAGGGAACGCGCCGCCAATCGGTCCGGCGAACCCGTGCGCGGCACCCAGCCCCGCGTTGGCGAGCGCCAGCCCTCCGAACAGCGCCGCCAGCGACATCTCGTCGCGCGCCGGGCGGATGTCCCCGGGGCCATCCCGGTACGCGGGCAACAGAGAGCAGGCCGCGCGGGCCATCCCCTCACGGCAGATCGCGTCCGTCAGCGGGTTCGCCCGTGCCGAGGTGAACGGCTCCACCAGCTGTGCAAGCGCATCGAGCCCGGCACTGGCCGTGACCGGCGGCGGAAGCGTGTCGGTGAGCGCCGGGTCCACCAGCGCGACCCGGGCAAGCATCAGAGGGCTCCGCAGACTGACCTTGACCCGATGCCCGGGCGACGCCAGCACGGCGTTGCGTGTCACCTCACTGCCCGTGCCGGCCGTGGTGGGGATGGCGATCCAGGGAAGTGACGCCCGTCGCAGCGGACGACCCGCTCCGATCACCTCGAGGTAGTCGAAGAGCTCGCCCCCGTTGCCGAGCATGGCCGCGATCGCCTTGGCCGTGTCGATGGCGCTCCCGCCACCGAACCCCACCACCAGGTCGCATCCGGTCTCGCGGGCCCGGGCGACGCCGTCGGCGACCAGGTCTACCGTGGGCTCGCCCGCGACGGCAAAGGCAACGCGGTCCAGCCCGGCGCGATCGAGCAGTTCCGTCAGCACGGCCGAACGGTCGCCCGACCGACCGGTGACCAGGAGTGCGCGCGTGCCCAGGCCCGCGACGAGCGCAGGGAGCTGCCTCAGGCTGCCGCGCCCATAGACGATGTGCGTCGCGGTGGCAAACTCGAACTGCACGGGGGCAGCGTAGCGCGTCCGGCTACAGGACGATCGCCACACCCTCGTCCGCCCCCAGCGCCAAGGGGACGAGCGAGACGGCGCCCGCTGCCCGGTCCGGGTCGGTCGATAGTGCCAGCCTGGCGGAGTCTGGCAATCCGAGGTCCCGCCCGGACCAAGCCACAGGGCGCGGACTGAAGTTGAGTGCCACCAGCAGGCGCTCACTCCCGGCCTCTCGCAGGTACGCGAAGACGGCCGGGTCCCGGCCCAGGGCCCGGAAGGTTCCCCACCGCAGGGCCGCCGAGACGCGGCGGTACCAGATGAGGCGCCGGTAGAGCGAGAGGATAGAGCGCGGATCGTCCCGCTGCGCGGCCACGTTGACGAGGGGCGCATCCCGGCCGATGGGGAGCCAGGGCTCGCCGCTGGTGAACCCAGCACCCGGCGTGCCGTCCCACTGCACAGGCGTCCGCTCCGGGTCCCGTCCGTCGCGATCCACGACCCGCGCCAACGGCACCTGCCCGTCGGCCTGCCCGATCTCCTCGCCTGCGTACAGGAAGGGCGTCCCACGCAACGTCAGGAGGAGCATCGACGCCAGGCGGGCACGCCGTTCTCCAGAGCCATCGCCCGGGTCATAGCGCGATCGGGCGCGCGGGTTGTCGTGGTTCGAGAGCGTGTAGGTGGGCCAGGCGCCGGCAGGGAGCACACGCTCCGTCAGCTCCACGGTCCGCCGGAATGCGTCGGCCTCCCAGGGCTGGACAAGGAACGCGAAGTTGAACGCCAGGTGCAGCTCGTCAAGCGCCTCCCCGAAGTACCGCACCAGCCGCGCGGGGTCGTAGATCCCGACCTCGCCGACCGCCATCCGATCGCCGTAGGCGTCGAGCAGCTCGCGGAACTCCCGCAGGATGACATGCACCTCCGGCCAGTCCTCGTCCCGGCGCTCAGGTCCCGCCGCGCCCCCAGCATCGAGGTCCGGCGGGTTGTCCCGGAGCCCGGGGTCGCGCGCCATCTTGTGCGCGACGTCGATGCGGAACCCATCCACGCCACGGTCCAGCCAGAAACGAAGCACGTCGTGCATCACCCCGCGGACCGCCGGGTTCCACCAATGGAGGTCGGGCTGCTGGGGCAGGAACGAGTGGAGGTAGTACTGGCCGCTGGCCTGGTCGAACGTCCAAGCGGAACCCACCGCCCGGAAGATGCTCCGCCAGTTGTTGGGAGGCGATCCGTCCGGCTTCGGGTCACGCCAGACGTACCAGTCGCGGTGGGGATCGGCGCGGCTGGACCGCGAGGCCACGAACCAGGGGTGCCGGTCGGAGGTATGGTTCGGCACGAAGTCGACCAGGACGCGGATGCCGCGCCGATGGGCCTGGCGGAGGAGCTCGTCGAAATCGGCCAGGGTGCCGTACTCCGGCGCCACGTCGCAGTAATCCGCCACGTCGTAGCCGAAGTCGGCCATGGGCGAGGGGTAGAACGGCGAGAGCCAGATCGCGTCGATCCCGAGCGAGCCGCTGGTGCCGTCATTGAGGTGGTCGAGCCGGCTGGTGACTCCTGGCAGATCACCAATCCCGTCGCCGTTCGAATCCTGGAAGCTGCGCGGGTAGATCTGGTAGAAGACACCGTGCCGCCACCAGTCGCCAGTGGCCATAACTCCTCCTCCCGGGGTGCGCGCAACGGACGGCCGGACCTCCACCTGGGCCCGCAGGCGCCCAGCGGCCCCCTCGTCGTCGCGCGCCCCCGTGCGCACCCGGCTACCCTGTGGCCATCGATTGCGTCCCGACTGCGCTTGGGGTCCGCGGACGGCGGCGGGCGGCTCGCGGCGGGGCGCCTGCCGGCAAGGACCGGCGAAGGCGAGGGTACCCGATGCGGACGCGGTGGACAGGACTGGCCCGGGGCGCGATGGGGGCGCTCCCCGGGGCGCGACGGGGGCCGTTCGGCGCCAGGCCGCTGATCGCCACGCCGCCGCGGGGGGCCGGCAGGCCACCGCGGGGGGCCGCCGCGCCGCTGCGGGCAGTGGCCGCGCCGTGAGCGAGGCCGCCGCGCCCCTTGACGTGTTGCTGGAAGCGGCGGAGCCGCGAATGGGCGCGGGGCCGGTGAGCGACGTACGGGGCGGCATGCCCCCGGCTGCGCTGGCGCGCAGATATGGCGGCCCCCTCGCGATCCCGCTCCATGCCGGCCGCCCCACCGTCATCGTGAACTTCGTGGAGAGCCTGGACGGCGTGGTGGCCCTGCCGGACGGGCCACGGGGTGGCGGCTCCAGCATCAGCGGCGGCGCCGAGGCGGATCGCTTCGTCATGGCCCTGCTGCGTGCCCTCGCCGACGCCGTGGTCGTGGGCGCGGGCACGGTGCGGGCGGCGCCAGCCCACGAGTGGACGCCGCGCGGCGTGGCGCCCGCCTGGGCGACCCCCTGCGCCACGTGGCGAGCCCAGCTCGGGCTCGCAGCGCAGCCGACAACCGTCGTCGTGTCGGCTGCCGGCAGCCTCCCGGCGGCCCATCGAGGCCTCTCGCTGCAGGACGTGCCGGTGCTCGTCGCCACCACGGCGGCCGGCGCCCGGCAGCTGCGTCCCGGCGGCGTCTCGGGCGGGGTCCGCGTGGAGGCCGTCTCGGCTGGAGACTCGGTCGCGCCTGCCGAGCTGCTTGGCCTGCTCCACCGCCGGGGCGCTCGACTGGTGCTCTGCGAGGGCGGCCCGCACCTGCTGGCCAGCCTGCTGGGCGCCGGCGCGGTGGACGAGCTCTTTCTGACCCTGGCACCCCAGCTCCTGGGCCGATCAGCCGGAAGCGAGCGACTGGGCCTGGTCGAGGGCCTGGCCTGGGACCCGGCGGGGGCACCGTGGTGGCAGTTGCGCTCGATCCGCCGGGACGACGCGCACCTGTTCCTGCGCTACGCGTTGCTTGGCCGGGGAGGCGCCGGGCGCCCCCGAGGGCCTGTGCCTACGGGGCGCACGCTGCGTGACCCCAATCGTCGGGCCATCGAGCCAGCAAAGCCTGTGCGTGCACCTGCCCAAAATGAGGGCTAGACGCGCGTGCTTCTGCTGCTATGATGTTTTTAACGTCCGCGAGGCGGACGTAAAGATGAACCCGTTCGGCAACACGACACTCCTCTCTCGGTTCTCGCGAGACGGTCGCGGGAGCCGGACGAGAAGGAGTGTTTTCGTTGTATCAGGACAAGGTCCTCACCTGCGCCGACTGCGGGCAGCAGTTCGTTTTCTCGGCGAGCGAGCAGCAGTTCTACGCTGACCGTCAGTTCAGCGAGCCGCGCCGTTGCCCCTCCTGTCGCGCCAGCCGCAAGGCGAGCCGCGGGAGTGGCTCGTACAGCGGCGGCGGCGGCTCGTACAGCGGCGGCAGCTCGTACAGCAGTGGGTACACCAGCGGGTCAATCGGCTCCCACAACGGCGGCTCCGGCTACTCGGGCGGCGGCTCCCGCGCACCGCGCGAGATGTTCCCGGCCGTCTGCTCGGACTGCGGCCGCGAGACGATGGTCCCGTTCCGGCCCACCTCCGGCAAGCCCGTCTACTGCAACGATTGCTTCGCCAAGCATCGCGGCTAGACAGACCTCCCTTCGAGAGCGACCGGCCTGAAGGCCGGCCGCTCTGGTCCGGGCGCGGAGACGCGCTCGGTGAGGAGCCCGGTGAGCGATCACCGGGCTCTCTTGATTCCCCAGCCGGCTGGCGCAGCGGCTCGACTCCGCCCGGACAGGCTCACCGCGCTGCCAGTTCCGCAACGAGGTGTCGGGGAAGCTCGACGACCTCGCCGGGCGAGACGCTGTGGGCCAGGAAGGGCAACTCTCTGCTCACGGTGGATCCCGGCCGCACGCGCGGGGCAGATCGAGGCGAAGCGGAAGATCGCGCCGCCCGGGAGCGCGGTGGGCGCCAGGTTACCGCGTGACCGACGGAGGGAGCGCGCGGGGAGAGCGGAGTGTGCGCAGCATCCGTTCCCAGGCCGCGGTGTTGGGCAGGTTGCCGTCCCTGTCGGGCTCGAAGGGAAGCATCGGCAGCACCCGGTCCGCCTGGCCCGCCACCCGCGCCGCGAGCAGGTCGGGCAGTGCATCGGCGGTTCCCACAACGGCCACCGCGGCCAGCAACTCGTCGTCGATCAGGGGCGCCATCTCCGCCCACCGCCCGGTGGCAGCGAGCCGTCCAAGGCGTTCCCCCACGGCGGCACGCCCGTGGAGCGCCAGTACCGGTCGGTAGCTCGGCGTGGAAGCGTAGAAGGCAATCCGGGCGCGGACCTCCTCGAGGCGCTTGCGGTCGTCGGTAGGGGCCAGGAAGACCGGCACGATCAGCTCCACGTGCGCGCCGGATCCCCGTTCCGCCGCCCCCTGCGCCACGGCCGGCCGAAGCACCTCGGCCAGGTATCGCGCGGTGTGGAAAGGGTGCACCTGGAAGCCGTCCGCCACCCGGCCGGCGAGGCGGGCCAGGCCCGGACCCACGCCCGCGATCGAGATCGGGATTCGGGGGCCACCGTCAAGCGGCTCGAAAGCCAGCGGCGGTGGGCTGAAGAACGGGGTCATCAGGGAGAGGTCGAGATGCTCCGAGTGCACGCGAAACGGCGCACCCTCCTGCCAGGTTGCCCACGCGGCGCGGATGGCGCCGATCCACTCGGCCAGGCGGGGCGCGGGCGCGCTCCAGGGCATGCCGAAGCGACGTTCGACGTGCGCCCGGACCTGGGTTCCCAGGCCCAGCTGAAAGCGGCCGCCGGAGAGTGCAGCCAGGTCAACCGCGGCCTGCGCCAGCACGACGGGGCTGCGCGCAAAGGCCACCGCGATGCCGGTTCCCACCACGATCCGCCGGGTGCCCGCCAACGCCAGCGCGCTCAGCACGAAGGGCTCGTGCTCGGTCTCGGCGAGCCAGATGGCATCCAGGCCGATGGCCTCTGCCGCGCTGGCAACCCGCGCGACGTCCGCCGGGCGCGGACTGCCGGCTGCCAGGTCGACCTTCATGGGCGACTCTCTGCGCCCATCACTCTGCGTCCACGATCTCCAGCCGGATGCGCTTGTTGATGCGTCCCTTCGACTCGTACCCGGTGACCCGGATCCGCCCCACCTCCCGCGTGTTGGCGACGTGGGTCCCGCCGTCCGCCTGGAGGTCCAGCCCCACGATCTCGACCGTCCGCACCTCTGGGATCCCCGGCGGGAGGAGATTGACCTTGGTCCGGATCAGGTCGGGAATCGCGAACGCCTCATCCCGCGGCAGGGCTCGGACTCGGACAGGATGCGCCGCGGCAAGCTCGGCGTTCACTTTGGCCTCGATCTCGCCGACCAGATCGCCGGACATCCGCTCGAACTCGAAGTCCATGCGGCCCGCCCCGGGCTCCATGTTGCCGCCCGTCACCTGAGCCCCATAGTCGCGCCATACCACGCCGCAGAGCGCGTGCAGCGCCGTATGGGTGCGCATCAGCAGGTGCCGGCGCTCCCAGTCGATGTCAACCCGCACCCGGGTACCCGGTTCCGGCCCATCGGCCGACTGCACGCCCGCCAGCAGATGCAGGATCTCGTCGCCCGATCGACGGGCACTCGTCACCTGCCAGCGCTGCCCGCCCCACGTCTCGTCGAGCGCGAGCAGCGTGCCGGCATCGGCGGGCTGGCCTCCCCCACCCGGGTAGAAGACCGTGCGGTCAAGTCGAACGAGCAGCCCATCGGGTGTCGCCTCGACCGCCTGCACGACCGCCTCGCATGAGCGCGCGTACGCATCGCGGTAGTAGATCGCGTCAGTCACGGCCCCTCCTCGACTCATCGGATGGTGCAGGTGTCCTTCCCCTCGACCTGCCCGCCCCGCCGCGCCGGATGGCCGGCTGCCAGGCTGCCCGTGGCGCCGTACGGCTGGCTGCCCGGCTGCCGGCCAACTGGACTTCGGGACTCTTGTGCCACGGCCTGCATTGTCCCCGAAAGCCCTGCCCGGCGCTGGGGGCGGCGCATCGTGCCTCACGCTGCGGGCGGCGCATCGGCCGCCGGAGTGGGAAGCCCGACGAGGCCCCGGTCCTCAGGGCCGGCGCGGCCCAGGCGGGGGAGCCGCCGTCCCCAGACCAAGGCGAAGAGCGACTGTGGCGGCCTCCACGCGCCCCGACACGCCGAGCTTGGCGAGGATGTTTCGAACGTGCACCGCCACGGTCCGCTCGCTGATGAACAGCCGATGGGCGATCTCGCGGTTCGTGCGACCTTCGGCGAGCACGCCCAGCACCTCCAGCTCCCGAGAGGTCAGGCTGAAGGGATCGGAGGGCGGCTCTTCCCCGGCGCCGCTCAACCGTTGGGCAAGCCCCGGGCGAGCCTCCGGTCGACGAGTTCCGCTCGCCACCGGCCCCGCCCGTCCCGCAGCAGGGGCCTGCGTCTCGTCTCCGCTGGCCGGCAACTGGATGCGCGCCCGGGCCGCCAGGCGAGCCAGTTCACGCCGGAGTGGCCCCGCGCCCAGCGCTGCCGCGATCCTCCAGGACTCCCGCAGTGCCGCGCCGGCACGCGCCCGGTCGACCCGGGCACGTGGGGTTTCGGGGCGTGACTGGAGCACTGCCTCCGCCTCCCGCCAGCGCGCGTGGGCGGCCCGGTACGGGTTCGGGATCGCCATCCACCGCTCGGCCAGGTCCGCCCAGGCGGCCGGGTCGGGTGGTCCCGCAATCCGGCTGCGATGCGCCCGGGCCATGGCCAGGTTGAGCTCGGCTTCGCGCCGCACCCCGGGAACCGGCGAGATCCCGCCGCTCGCGAGCCGCTGTTCGGCCTCGGCCAGCACCGCGTCGGCCCACGCCAGCGCCTCCTGCACTGTCGGCGCATCGCGCCGTTCGCGCGCATCGTCGGCCACCGCCGCCGCGGCCTCCACCGTCGTCGAGGCCCCTCTGGCGATCTGGGCCCAGTCGTCGCTCTGCAGCACCGCCAGCCAGCCGCGCTCGGCTGCGCGGCGCGCATCCTGCACGTCCTGCCGCCACAGGGCAAAGCTCACGGTCACGCGCTCCACGTCGGCCGCTCCCTGCGGATCGGCCACCGACTCCTGCTGCAGCAGCAGCTGTCCCAGCAGTCGACCCGCCTCCTCGTCAGCGGCGGACTCGACCCGGACGCTGGTCAGCCAGAGCAGCGGGTTGAACCGTGCGACGCCGGAGGGGCTCCACTCGAGCGCCTGCTGACACATCGCTTCGGACTCCGCCCAGCGCCCCAGCGCAAACAGGGTGTCGCCACCGTTGCCGCGCAGGAACGCCCCGTAGACCGCCTCCTGCCCCCATCGCGCCGCCTCGGCGATCCCCTCGTCCACCACCGCCAGGGCCTCGGCGCGGCGGGACCCGAGATCGAGCAGGGTCGTCAGGTTCGCGTAGCACCGCATCAGGTCGTCGAGCCGGCCCGCCTTCCGCGCCAGGGTCGACGCCTCGCGGATGCGTGCCAGGCCCCCCTCGAGGTCGCCCAGGTAGGCGTCGTCCACCCCCAGGGTGCACGTCGCGTGGCCGAGCTCGGCAACTGCCACGTCCCCGACGGCCCGCGCGTCCCTGATCGCCTCTCGCGCCCAGGTGGCACTCTCTTCGAACCGGCCATCCAGCATCAGCGCCTGTGCCAGCGCACCGATGACGCGTGCCCGCACCACGGAAGGCTCGGGCGGAAGCAGCTGCACGCCGGTCCGAAACGCCGAGAGCGCCTCGTCGATCTCGCCGGCCGCCCAGCGGTAGCGTCCCAGGCGCGCGTGGAGGGCGGCCAGCTCCGCGGCACGCTCAGCCCGGGCCATCCGGCCGCGCGCCCCGACCCCGGCCAAGGCCCCAGGGTCCGATTTCGCCTCGATGGCGCGCGCCGCCAACGTCGACGCCCGGCGAAACGCGCCGTCCACGTACGCAGCCTCCGCCGCGCGGGCCAGCAGGGCGGCCTGATCGGGCCCCGCTGCCGAGGACGCGGGCGCCGTCGGCCGGAGGGCATCCAGCTCAAGCGCCCGCAGGAAATGTCCGAGCGCCGTGCCCCCCGGATCGAGCGCCTCCGCGGCCAGCCCCGCGGCCACGTGCGCGTCGCGGGCCCGGTCCAGGCGCAGCGCGCGTTCCCAGTGCCACGCCTGCTCCGCCGGCGGTCCCGGAAGCCAGTCGGCGATCGCGGCATGGACCGCCTGCCGGCCATGCGGGTCGAGCAGTGCCTCCACGGTCTCCGCATAGAGCTCCTGGGCGATACGCACCTGCTCGCCGTCACGGGCAATCAGGCGGCTCGCGACGGCCTCCGCGAGGGCACCCTCCCGCAGGACGCCGTCGGGAAGGCACAAACCCGCCAGCATGGCCGGCTCGACCGGACGCTGGAGAGCGGCAAGGGCGCGTACCCAGCGGGCGGCGCCCGCCCCGAGTGCCCCGATCCGAGACTCGAGCAACTCTTCGAAGCTGTCCGACAGACGCGCGCCCGGCACGAACCGGCGGGCCGCCAGCAGCTGCTCGGCCATCAGCGGACTCCCCCCCGAGCGCTCGACAATCGCAGCCAGCAGTCCCGCGGCTGGCCGCTCGCCCGTCTCGGCCTCGATCACTCGGAGCAGCTCGTCCGGGCGCAGCGGCCCGAGTTCGATCCGATCCACGGCGTCGTTCTGCGCGAGCATCGACGCAACCCGCGCGAACGGGTGGCGCCGTCCCAGCTCATCCTGGTGGTACGAGACAACCAGGCAGATCGGCAGCGCGACATCCAGCCCCAGCACGAACTCCACGAAGGCGCGGGTTCCTGGATCCGCCACGTGCAGGTCGTCGAGCGCGAGCAGCACCGTGCCGCCAGCGGCCAGGCGGCCCAGCACGCCCAGCACCGTCTCCACGAACCGACCCCGACGGCGGTCCGGGCCGGAGACCATGGGTGCGTCCACCGCGCACGTCGCGCGGATTGCGTCCGTGAGTTCCGGCAGCAGCAGCGCGATCTCGCCCGCCGCGGGGCCGAGCACCTCGGGCAGCCGCTCCCCGGACAGTGCCGAGATGGGCCCCCGGAGGGCCGCGGACAACGCGGCGTAGGGATGGCCGGATAGCGGCTCGAAGGCTGCGCCGCGCACCACCACGACGTCGGGCTCGCCGGCCAGCCGGCGCTCCATCTCCGCCAGAAGCGTGCTGACGCCGCTCCCGGTGGCGCCCGTCACCGCGACCCGCGCAAGCTGCCCACCGGAGGCACGCTCGAGCGCGGCCCCCAGCCGGCCCAGCTCGCGTTCCCTCCCCACCACGTCCATGGCGACAGGATACGGGCCGCCGCGGGCATGTACGCCCGGGGGTCCACGTCCGGGGCAGGCACGGCCGCACGACCCGGGCGCTACCCTTCCGGCCATGGAGTCCAGGAGCCGGCCGTGAGCAGAGAGACGGAGACCGGATCGACGGAGACCGGATCGACGGGATCCACGGGATCCACGGGCCGCGTCCACCCCGCCAACCAGCTGAACGAGCTGTCCGGCGAGGAGTGGCTCTATTTCACCAAGTCACTCTGGACCACCGCCTACCCCTCGGAACTCGGGCACGCCGCGCGCAGAGCGCATGGGGCGAACAAGCCGCCCCGCCTGATGGCCCGCCTGATCGAGTTCTTCACGCGCCCCGGCGAGCTGGTGCTGGACCCGTTTGCCGGCGTGGGAGGCACGCTGCTCGGGGCGGCCATCTGCCGCGGTCCCCGGCGTGCGTTGGGCATCGAGCTGGAGCCCCGCTGGGCGGGCGTCTACGAGACGGTGGCGCGTGAGGCGCTGGGCGAAGCCTGGGGTCTGGGGCCGGTCCTGGCCGACCTGGGCGCGGGCGATCCCGGGGGGCCCCGACGGTTCGACCCTTCCGGCTGCCGCATGGTGATCGGCGACGCCGCGGAGCTGCTGCCCACCCTCGAGGAGCGCTCGGTGGACTTCGTGGCCACCGACCCGCCATACAACCCGCAGCTGCGCCTCACCATGTCGGGCGGAGTGCTGGCAGAGGCCCATGCGAACCGCCGCACCGACTACGCGATGGTGACGGACTCGCCCGCCGACCTGGCAAACAGCGCCTCCTACCCCGAGTACCTCGACCGCATGGAAGGCATCCTGGGCCAGCTTCGCCGGGTGCTCCGCGATGGCCGCTACGCAACCATCATTCTGAGGGACGCGTACCAGGAGGGGCGCTACCGGTTCACCGCCGCGGACCTGGCCGCCCGGGCCGAGCGAGCAGGGTTTGTCGCCAAGGGCGACCTGGTCTGGTACCAGGCGGGGACACGGCTGCGGCCGTACGGCTATCCACGCGTCTTCGTGCCCAATATCGTCCACCAGCACATCCTGGTGCTGCGGGCCGAATAGCGGCCGCCGGCCGGCGTCGCCACCGGCGCCCCCGGCGTCGCGCCCGGCGCCGGGGGCCTAGAATCCACCCGCAGTGCAACCGCCGGCGGAGGGCCGAGGCGGCACGAGTCCGAGCGGCGCGAGTCCGCGGAGGGAATCATGGCCCAGCAGTTCATCGTGCAGCTCAAGAACGAACCCGGAGCGCTTGCCACGCTCGCTGAAGCCCTGGCCGCACGCGGGGTGGATCTCCGCGCCATCGGGGGTGGCGGCCTGGGCGACGCGGGGCACGTCATCATGACCACCGCGGACGACGACGCCGCGAGGCGCGTGCTGGACGAGGGTGGCTACACCTACTTCGAGGGCGAGTCGCTGCTGGCGGAGGTCAACGACGAGCCCGGCGGCATGGCCAGGATCGCGCGCCGGCTCGCCGACGCGGGCGTGAACGTCTACGGGCACCTGTTCATCGGCCGGTGGGGGGATCGTGCGATGTTCGCATTCGTGGTGGACGATCCGGACAAGGCACGCCCGGTGCTGGAAGGGTAGGCCCAATCGATGCGCGTCATCGTTCGTGAGCCATCCGCGTCTTTCCGGGACGCGCTCTCATCGCACCCCGAGCGCGAGCAGATCGACCCGGATCGCGCCATCGCCCAGCACCGCGCATTCGTGGCCGCCCTGGCTGCGGCCGGGCTCGACATCGTGGCGCTGCCGGCGGAGCCCACGCTCCCGGACGCGCCGTTCGTCTCGGACATGCTGGTTGCGCTGCCGCGCGCCGACGAACCGGACGGGGCCACCGCTCTGCTCGTGGTGACCCGCCCCGGTGCCCCCTCGCGACGCGGGGAAGTCGCCTCGGTGGCAGCGCGGGCCCAGGAGCTGGCCCCAAACGCAGAGCTCGTGGAGGTCCAGGAGGCCGGCACCCTGGAGGGCGGGGATGTGGTCGTCTTCGGGGACCGTGTTGCGATCGGCGTCTCGGGTCGGACCAACGTGTGCGGAGCCGGGCAGCTCGCGCTGGCTGCCGGATCGGTGGGCTACCGCGCGTCGCTCTGCCCGGTCACCGATCGGCTGCACCTCGCCTCCGCCGTCACGCCGCTGGGGCCCGGACGGCTGCTGGGCACCGCGGCGGGGTTCGCCTCGCTCGATCGGGCCCCCGGGGCGGCACCGATGGACGAGGTGGAGCGGCTCCTGGTGCCGGACGAGGAAGCGGGCGCGGCCAACGTGCTGGCGCTGGGAGGCCGCGTCTTCATGGCCGCCGGCCACCCGCGGACCGCGGCCCTGTTGCGGGCCGCGGGCGAAACCGTGGTAGAGGTGGAGCTCGACGAATTCGCACGGGCCGACGGCGGCCCGACGTGCCTGGTGGCGATCGTCCCGTAACCCCGGATCCACCGAGCCTCCGGCTGACCGGGTCGGTTGTGGGCCGAAATG
>JBMFSS010000019.1:0-63634 GCA_049967415.1 Candidatus Limnocylindrales bacterium | reverse complement strand
GGGCCGACGGACCTCGAGCTCGAGCTCCGCGATATCGGCAGTCATGATGCCGATAGCCTAACGCCGGGGGCGCCGCGCCGGATCCTGCGGTTTCCCGCCTTATCCCTCGCGGCGGATGACCACCACGCGCCGGTTCGGCTCTTCCCCGATGGACTGGGTGGCCACTCCCGGCCGATCCCGCAGCGCCAGGTGCACCCAGCGCCGCTCTAGGGCCGGCATCGGCTCCAGCTGGAGCATCTTCCCGGTCTCTTCCACATGGTCAGCGGCACGCAGCGCGATCTCGCGCAGCTGCCGCTCCCGGCGCCCCCGGTAGTCCTCGACGTCCACCAGGACGCGCGTCCATGCGCCCATGCGACGGGAGAGCAGGAGGTTCACCAGATGCTGCAGCGCGGAGAGACGCTCGCCCTTCCGGCCGATGAGTGCGCCGAGCGCCTCCTTCTCGGCCCCCTCGCCGGTGACGTCCAGCTTGGAGGTCTCCCCCGTGTGAACGGTCACGCGCACGTCGTACCCAAGGTGTCCCAGCAGCGTTTCGAGGATCTCACGCCCGGCCTCCAGCGCCTCCGGGCTCGCCTCCGCGGCCTGAACCTCCTCGTGCGACGCGCGCACGGAGCGGGCCGCGGCCACCTCCGCACGTTCGCCCTCCGAGAGACTCGCGGCAGCGTGCTGCTCGCGGGGCGGGCGAGGAGCTGCGCCGCGCTCGGTCCGACGCTCGGGCCGCTCCGGGCGGGCCGCTCGCTCCACGCGCTCCCGGCGATCCGTGACCGGGCCCCGCGATCCCTCGCTTCGCGATGCCGCGGCTTCGCCCGCCGGCGCGGCGGCCTCTCCCGCCGATGGAGTCGCGCCGTGCTCGCGCGGGGGCCGCGCGTGCCGTCCCCGTTCTCCAAACCCGCCACGCTCGCGTTCCCCGTGACCGCGGTCGTCCCGCGGCGGGCGCTCCGGTGCGGGCGGCAGGGGCTGCGCCTCAGCCGCAGCTCGCCTGGGCGCCGCGCCGCCCAGGGCAGTCCGGGGTGCGGCAATGACCCGGGCCGGCTCAGCCCCCATGCCCAGCACACCGCGACTCCCGGGGGTGAGGATCTCGAAGTCCAGGTCATCAAGTCCGGTCACGCCGAAGGTCTCGCGCGCCTGGCGGAGCGCCTCCTCGACCGTCCTCCCCGTGAACTCCTGATATTCGCTGCTCATCGACGCCTCCCTCGCCGGCTTGTCCGGGCCCGTTCCCTGTTCGGTCGCACCGTGCCTGCTGCGCTGTCCCTTGGCGGGCGGCGCGGGTTCGCCGGCTCACCCGAGGCCGATACCGGCACGTGCGGCGGCGGCGGGGCGAAGCGCGGCGTGTGGCCAACGGCGAATGACGGTGTCCAACCAAACAGGGGGAACAGTGACCCCCAGCCGGCGATCAGATATTGCTGCACGATCGAAAAAAGCGTGGTCACGATCCAGTAGATGAAGAGCCCGGCCGGCAGGAAGGAGCCGTACACGAGCGAGAGCAGGGGGAGCAGCAGGAACGCCCGCTGCTGGGCCTGGGCCTGAGGGTCGCTGGTACTCGGCATCATCATCCGCGTCTGCAGGAGCTGCAGCAGCGCGGAGAGCAGGGCGAGCAGGCTGAACCCGAACCCGACGATCGGGATCCGGAAGAGCACCTCGGGCTCGCTGGCGTCAAGCCCGCCCAGCCACCAGACGTGAGGCTGAATACAGGGGCCGCCGGCGGCAGCCCCGGCTTGGCACGCCACGTTCAGCACCCGGACCCCGAACACATCCAACATGGAGCTGATGTTGGGCGCCGTGAGCCCGGACGAGAAGACCGAGTACATCGGCAGGAGCAGCACCATGGTCAGCATCGTCGGCAGGCAGCCGGAGGCGGGGTTGACCCCCCGCTCCTTGTAGAGCCGCATCTGTTCCTCGCTGACCTTCTGCCGGTCGCCCTTGAACTTCTGCGCGATGGCCTTGAGCTCCGGCTGCAGCATCTGCATGCGACGCTGCGAGACGATCTGCGCGCGGTAAACCGGCACCAGGAGAAGGCGGATCAGCAGCGTCACCAGGACGATCGCGATCCCGATGTCGCCAACGATGTTGTAGAAGAAGATCAGGACCAGGAAGATGGCCTGAAAGATGGGGGTGAATCCCCAGGCGAGCAGGCTCAACGGGTCCGCACCGTTGGGCTGGGCAGGGCACAGGTTGGGGTGCCGGGTCGGTCCCGGCGTTTGTCCGGGCCGCAGGCTGGGTGCTGGCGTCGCGGGTGGGTTTGGGCAGGGTGGCGTGGGGGCCGCGCCCACCGGCCCGATGGCGCCGACGGAGGCGGTCGCAGCCGGCGCCGAAGCTGTCGGGGACGCGCCGGGAGTCGGACCTGCCGCCAGGGCGATGGGTGCCACCAGCAGGTACGCCAGCAGGTACGCCATGAGGGCCAGCGCTGAGGCGAGCGGCACCAGGGCCAGTCGCGGGCGGCGCGGACGGATTGTCACCTCATGGAGTGCTCCCTTCACGCGGCTAGGGCACCGGGTCATAGCCGCCCGGGTTCCACGGGTGGCAGCGTGCGATCCGCCGGGCGCCCATCCACGACCCCCGCAGCAGTCCGTACTTGGCAATGGCTTGCTCGGTGTAGCGAGAGCACGTCGGCTCAAACCGGCAGGACGACGGAAGCCAGGCAAACAGGATCCGGTAGAGGCGGATGGCGCCGATCCCCAGCCACTTCATGCCCCATCCTCCTGCGCGTTCAGGATCCCGGCCCGGCCCAGCAGCCGAACCATCGCGGCCCGCAGCTCAGCGTAGCTCGCCCCCAGGCAGGCCGCGCGGGCCACGATCAGCACGTCCCAGCCCGGCGCTACCCGGGATGCCACCGACCGGACGATCTCGCGGAGACGTCTGCGGACGCGATTGCGAACCACGGCCCCTCCCAGGCGACGACTGGTCGAGAAGGCATACCTCGTATGCTCAAGGTTGTTGCGCACGACGCGGACGATCACGTACGGATGGGCCCGGCTGATCCCATGCTGCTGCAGGTTGGCGAAATCCGTCGGCCGACGGATTGTCTCCAGCGGGATTGCCATCCCAGCCCGGCGGATCAGGCGGTCAGGCGCACGCGGCCCCGCGCGCGGCGTGCGGCAAGCACGCGCCGGCCACCCCGGGTCTTCATGCGCGCACGGAAACCGTGTTCCCTGGCGCGGTGTCGCTTCTTGGGCTGGTAGGTCTGCTTCATCGGGCGCGACGGCTCCTTGGCAGGACGACTTGCGAGCGGCAGCAGGGCCGGATCCGGGCCCATCTGCCCTGGGTGAGTATGAGACGACGCGTCGGCGCTCACGGCGCGGCGACGCGTCTCGTGCCGGGGGATTATATGGATCCGGCGGAACGAGTGTCAAACCAGTGCACGGGTCCGGGCCGCCGGCGGCCCGGAGTGAGGACAGTGTGAGCAACAGCACGACCAGGCCCTTCCAGGCACCGGGAAGCGCCTCCATCGAGGATTTCAACCGTCTCGACCTGCGGGTGGGGCGGATCATCTCAGCCGAGCCACTGCGAGGGGCGAGGCGCCCGGCCTACCGCCTCCAGATCGATTTCGGGCCGGGCGGCACGCGGAGCTCCTCGGCGCAGCTCCCCGCCACCTACCCAGACCCGGCTGTACTCATCGGGCGCCTGGTGGTGGCCGTCGTCAACTTCCCCCCTCGGCGGGTGGCCGGATTCCTCAGCGAGGTCCTGGTCCTCGGCGCCCTGCCGCTCAACGGCCAGATCCCGCTGCTGAGCGTGGACGAGGGCGCCAGCCCCGGCGATCCGGTGGGCTGAGCGCCGCTCCGCCCCGCCCACGGTCCCGCGGGCCCTCGATTCGGCGCGCAAGGCGCACCCTGCCGCACGCCGAATGGCACCTGCCGGATACTCCCCGCGAGTATCCGGCTTGCGCGTTGCGACTCCCCTCCGGTGGGTGCTAGGCTGTCCGGGCTCCCGACGCCCAGGACGCGAGGGGAGGGTCCGGGAGAGGCCCGCCAGCGCCCACCACGGGACAGGCACGCGGCGTTCGACACGCCCCCGATCTGGCCCCGACGCCGAGAACCAGCGGCGGTCAACGCAGACGACGGCAGTGTTGTGATGGAGTGAGTCGGACGGTATGGACGCGAAGCAGGTCTGGCGCGCCGCCCTGGGAGAGCTCCAGGTATCGCTCTCGCCGGCGAACTACGAAACCTGGCTTCGAGACACCGCCCTGGTCTCGGTGGACGAGCAGCGGTTCCGGGTTGCCGTTCCCAACGCGTTCGCTCGCGACTGGCTCGAATCACGCTACCGCTCCCTGATCAGCCAGACCCTGGCCAGGATTGTCGGGTACAGCGTCCAGGTGGATTTCGAGGTGGTGCCACAGCCGGCCCAGGCCGCGGAGGCTGTGGTCGCCCAGCCAGTCCGGGTGGAACCGACCCGCGTCGGCGGTGAGGGCGGGTCAAGCAACCTCAATCCGCGCTACACGTTCGGCAACTTCATCGTCGGCTCGGCCAACCGGCTCGCGCACGCCGCCAGCCTGTCGGTGGCGGAACGCCCGGGCCACGCCTATAACCCGCTCTTCCTTTACGGGGGCGTGGGGCTCGGCAAGACGCACCTGATGCACGCCATCGGGAACCAGGTGGTCGCGCGCTTCCCGCGCAAGAAGGTCGTCTACGCCACCAGCGAGAAGTTCACCAACGAGTTCATCACCAGCATCCAGCAGGGCCGGATAGACGAGTTCCGGGCGCGCTACCGCAAGATCGACGTCCTCCTCATCGACGACATCCAGTTCATCGCGGACAAGGAGCGCACCCAGGAGGAGTTCTTCCACACGTTCAATGCCATCCACGAGGACGGCAAGCAGATCGTGCTCTCCAGTGATCGGCCGCCCAAGCAGATCGTGACCCTCGAAGAGCGGCTCCGCAGCCGCTTCGAGTGGGGCCTGATCGCAGACCTGACGGCCCCCGATCTGGAGACGCGGATCGCCATCCTGCGCGCCAAGGCCGAGGAACAGTCGGCGGCCATCGGGTCAGACGCCATCGAGTTCATCGCGCGCAAGATCGTCAGCAACATCCGTGAGCTGGAAGGGGCCCTCAACCGGATCCTCGCGTACGCGAGCATGAACGCCGTCCCGGCCACCATCGATCTCGCCCAGGCGGTGCTCTCGAACGTCCTCTACAACCCCAAGCGCCGCACCGTCACCCCGGAGCGGGTGGCCCGGGCCGTATCGGATTACTACGGCGTGGAGATCGAGGCCCTGCGCGGGCAGAAGCGCGACCGAGCCATTGTGGTGCCGCGTCAGATTGCGATGTATTTGATGCGCGAGGAGACCGACGTCTCACTGCTGCGCATCGGAGCCGAGCTGGGGGGTCGGGACCACTCCACGGTGCTGCACGCCTGCGACAAGATCACCCGCGAGAGCCACGAGAACGAAGATCTGCGGCGGGAGATCGCCGCTCTGCGCGAGCTGATCTACGCTGGGGACTAAACCGGCGCTTGCTGCCCCGGCGGACCGCTCCGGCATCCGGACAACCCGCCGGGTGTGGGAAAAGCCCTGAAATCGGTGGAAAACTCCGCACGAATGTGGATATCGGTGGCCCTTCACCGGGAGACCGTGCACGAGCACGCCGACCCCATCACCCCTTTCCAGACGGTGGCCCCGCACAGGCCGCGGTCGCCTCACGGCGCATCCCCCAGCCCGGCAACATCCATCCACAGCCGGGCCTCGGCCCTGCACATCGAGGGCCATGTCGTCCACCGACCCCGGCCGCACCTCCGAGCGTGGCCGTCCACACTATCCACTGGGCTGATGATGACGGTGACGGAATGAGAAGATATATCTCTCGAGATGCTCAACCCGCGGCATCGTGGAATACCTCGAGCAGCTCGAGCACCGAGGGAGATTGACCCGTGAAGGTATCGCTCATGCAGGAGAACCTGGCCCGCGGTCTCCAGCTGGTGGGTCGCGCGGTCTCCAGCCGGGCAACCCTCCCGGTTCTCGCCAACGTGCTGCTCCGAACGGAGGACGCGGGGCTCAAGCTGACCACCACCAACCTGGAGATCGGCATCACCTGCTGGGTGCCGGGAAAGATCGAGACCGACGGCGCGATCACCATCCCGGCACGCCTCTTCTCCGAGATCGTGAACTCACTCCCCGCTGGTGACCGGGTAGACCTCGAGCAGGACAAGTCGGCGGGCCTGCAAATCCGGAGCGGCCGGTTTCGGGCGCACCTCAGGGGGATTGAGGCGGACGAGTTTCCGGCTATCCCGTCCTCCGGTGAGCGTCCGACGACCCGGATTGCCCAGGCGCTCCTGCGATCCGCACTGAGCGAGGTCGCCTTCGCGGCGGCCAGTGACGAGTCGCGGCCGATCCTGACGGGCGTCCTGACCCACTTCACCGGTGATCGGCTGACCCTGGCGGCAGCGGACAATTACCGGATCGCGGTGAAGTCCATCGACGTGCTCGATCCGGTGGAGGAGAAGGCGGTGGTGGTGCCGGCGCGTTCGTACCTGGAGCTGGAGCGGATCCTGTCCGATACGAACGACCCCGTGGATGTGGTGCTCGCGCCGGCTCGGAATCAGGTGCTGTTCCACGTGGACGGGGTGGACTTTGTCACGCGCCTGGTGGACGGACAGTTCCCCAACTACCAGCAGGTACTGCCCACCACGCACACCACGCGGGCTGTGGTCGACCGAGAGGAGCTCCTGAAGGCGACGCGGCTGGCGGCCCTCATTGCCAGCGCCTCGGCGAACGTCGTGAAAGTGAGCTTCATCCCGGATGGGAACGGCACCATCACGGTGGCGGCCAACGCGGACGTGGGCGAGAACGAGGGGGAGATCGAGGCCGCCGTGGAGGGGGAAGGCACGACCATCGCGTTCAATGTGCGGTTTCTTGCCGAAGTCCTGCAGAACATGAGCGGCGATCAGCTCTCCCTGGAGCTCAACGGGCCGCTCGCCCCGTGCGTGTTGCGGCCACTCCAAGACCCCGACTACGTGCACGTGATCATGCCCGTCCGAACGGCCTCTTGATGCGACGCGCTGGTCGCGGCGTGAACGGCGCGCTGTGGTGGGCGTCCACCTCGTCGAGCGGAGCTGCTGAGCGGTGCGCGTCCATGCGCTCTCCCTGGTCGACTTCCGGAGCTACGAGCGACTGGAGGTAGCCTTCGGTCCGGGACCGCAGGTAGTGGTTGGCCCCAACGCGACCGGGAAGACCAACTTGATCGAGGCACTGGTGGTCGTTTCGCGGGGTGCTTCTCACCGGGCACGCGCCGACTCGGAGCTCGTGCGATGGGGAGCGCCGGCGGCACGCGTGGAGGCCACGGTCTCGCGCGAACCGGCATCAAATGCGCTCCAGCGCCTGGGCGTGGCGCTGGCTGCGCCCGGGTCCGGCGTGCGGGCGCAGAAGCGGATCCGGGTCAATGGGATTGGGCGGCGCGCTGACGCGCTCTCGGGAATCCTGCGGACCGTGCTCTTCTCCCCGGAATCGATGGCCCTGGTCTCCGGCGCGCCCGCGCTGCGCCGAGACGAGCTCGACACCCTGGCGGCGGAGCTGGTCCCGGGGCACGGGCGGTCACTGGCCACCTATGGGCGGGCGCTGATTCAGCGCAACAGCCTGCTGCGCCTGATCCGGGACGGGGAGGCGGCTCGTGACCAGCTCCGCTACTGGGACGCTCTGCTGATCGAGGAGGGTGGCGCGATCCTGGAGGGGCGGCTGGGGGTGCTGGTGGAGCTTGGTGACCCGCTGGCGGTTGCCCATCGGGAGATTGCGCCCGGCGAGGCCCGGCTGACGCTGCGATACGAGTCGAATGCAGCAGGCGGCCCAGGAGAGGGGCCCCGGGAGGCCCTGCGGCGCCGTCTGCGGGAGACCGCCGAGAAGGAGCTCTGGAACGGCCAGACGCTGGTGGGCCCCCACCGCGACGACATGCGCTTTCTGCTGGGCGATCGCGATCTGGCGGCCTTCGGGTCACGCGGGCAGCAGCGCAGCGCGATCCTGGCGCTGAAGCTGGCCGAGGTGGACCTGCTGGGCAGCCGCGACGGCGTGCCGCCCCTCCTTCTGCTCGACGACGTGTTCAGTGAGCTCGACCCGGACCGTCGCGCGCATCTGGTGCGCCGCATCCGGGCACTGCCGCAGGCATTCGTCAGCACCACCTCACTGGAGGACCTGGACCCGGTTCTGGTCTCGGAGTCGACGGCGTGGCAGGTGGCGCCGGGCTCGCTCGAGCGGATCTCGTGACCGAAAACGGTCGCCGCCGGCCGATGCGCAGGCTTGCGGACCTGCTGCCCGCGGCCGCCGCCAGGCTGGGGATCGAGGAGGAGCTGCAGCAGGCCCTTGCCATGTCGGCCTGGGAGCGAATCGTGGCCGAGCACGTCCCTTCGGTTGCCGGAAGATCACGTCTGATCGGCCGGCGCGGAGATGCGCTGCTGGTGAGCGCGCCGTCATCGGCGGTCGCGGCTGAGCTGCGGCTGCGGGCCGGCGTGTTGCTGGGCGCCATGGCGACGGCGCCCGGCGGTATGCGCGCGCGAGAGCTCCAGGTGAGCGTGCGCCAGGCGGTGTCCAGTGACCGCCGGAGCGGCGGCATCGGGGGGAGCGGCACCGGCCCCGTGTAGACTCCGGCATCATGGCGGTCCGGCTCCACACAACCATCGGCCTCGTGCCGGAAGGCGAGCGACTGGACTCCTCCCCGGACGCAATCCTGGTCCAGGAGCCCACGATCGGCGCGATCGCACGCTCGAAGGGGAGCCTGTACGCGATCGCCACGGCACGGGGCGGGACCCCGCGCGCCCGCGACGGCGCCCAGCTGGTGCTGGAGACGATCCGCCACGAGTACTACTACGACGAGTCGGCGGGCATTCCGATCTGCCTGGCGAAGGCGCTGCAGACGGCGAACCGGCGGCTGCGGCACCGGCACGACCTGCGCCTGCCGCCGGGCACGGCGATCGGCGCGGCCCTGGCGGTGGTGCGGGAGCGTGAGCTGTACGTGGTGACGGTGGGCGACGCGGATGCGTTTCTGGCCCGCCAGGGACGGTTCCTGACGCTTCCCGAAGCCGACCGGGGGCCCGGGCTGCCGACGGACGGCGACGTGGCTGTGGATGTCTGGCGGGGCGAGCTGCTGGTCGGCGACCTGCTGCTGCTGGCATCTCGGGAGCTGACCGACCGCCTGGGAATCGACGAGCTCCGCCAGGCCGTGACCACTCTCAGGCCCGGGCCGGCGGCCCAGCACCTGCATCATCGATTGGTCGCGGAGGGCGGAGTGGGCTCCGACGCCCTCCTGGTGCTGGAGGCGGCCGAGGTTCCTGCCACGCGGGCGGAGCACCGCCTCGTGCCGGTGCACCCAGCCGAACCACTGGCCGGGGCGCCGGACCGCTCGCCGATCCCACTGGCGGACTCGGTTGCGGATGGCGTGACGGCGGTGCGCGGCACCGCAAGGCGGGCGGGCGATGCAGGGGCAAACGCGCTGGGGGCGATCGCGCAGCGCGCCCAGGAGCTCCTCCCTCGGCGCGAACCGGGGCGCCAGCGGGTGCAGTCCGTGACGGACCGCCGCGCTGGAGAGCGGCGACTCGCGACCACCATCCTCGCCGTGCTGGGGCTGATCCTGCTGGCCGGGCTGGGCTACTGGTTCCTGAGCGGGGGCCCGCAGGGCAAGGCGGTGGAAATCCAGCGCGCCAACGCGGGTGAAGAGGCCCTGGCAGCAGCCCAAAGCCAGCTCACCCAGGTGTTCGGCGGCGGTGCCAACCTGATCAAGGCAGATCCCCAGCAGGCCATTGCAAGCCTCCGTTCCGCCTGGCGACAGCTGGGCGTGGCGGAACAGGCCGGGGCAGCGCCGGGGACCGTGCAGGCCTATCGGGCGCAGGTGGCGGCCGGGCTCGACCAGCTGTACGGGACCGTGGAGACGGCCGCGACCCCCCTGGTGCGCATGACCAGACTGGACCCCGCGGCGGACCTGTCGGGGCTGGTCCTGGGCCCGGACGGCGCCGCGTACGCGATCGACCGGGCGGCCCACACCGTGGTCCGGTTCGACCTCACCAGGAGGACAGCGTCGGTGGTCGTGCGGGAGGGGGACGGGCCGGGTAACGGGGTGGGCGACCCCTGGATGCTCACAGTGGGTGGGCCGGACGTGGTGATCGTGGACCACAACGGGGGGGTGTGGCGCTGGCGGCCGGCCGACCGGAACGGTCATGGAACGCTCGGCCTGATCGTGATGAACCGTTCCGTGACCTGGGGCACCGACCTCACCGACGTGGAGACCTACGTCCACAACGCCGACGCCGGCCTCTACAACCTGTATGTGGTGGACCCCAGCTCGAAGCAGATCCTGCGTTATGCCCCCGCCGCGGACGGCAGCGGCTTCCCGTCCGATCCCACGGGGTACCTCGCCACGGCCCAGGACGTCTCGGGGTTCGAGCAGATCTTCATTGACGGCGACATCTACGCGCTGAGCGCCGACACGGTGACGCGCTTCTCCAACGGAAGGCCCGACACCTCGTTCTCGCTGGCGGTGCCTCCCGACGACCAGGATCTCCGGCCCGGACACCACTATCAGCTGTTCACTGGGACCGCGACACGCGGGGAAGGGACGCTCTACGTCTACGACGAGACCTGGGGCCGGGTGATCGCGTTCGACAAGGCGCTCGGCACGTACCTCGGCCAGTACATCCCCGCCGCCGGTACGCCGCTCTTCGAGGGGATGCGCGGGATGTTCCTCCTCGACCCCGGGGGCGGGAAGGCACCATCGATCGTCTGGGAGACCCGGGACCAGCTGTTGATCACTCCCCTGGAGCCCGCGGCCGCCAGCTCGTCGCCGGCGGCGTCGCCGGCCCCGACCGCTACTCCCCGCGCCACCGCGCGGCCCGCAAAGCACACGGCGCGTCCGACAGGCAGGCCCACGGCGGTTCCGTGACACCGCGCGCCGGTCCGTGACCCGGGCAAGTCGTACGCGCCCTGCCCGGCCGGGGGCGCATCGTCTCCCGGCGCCGGAGCCGGCCGGGCCGCGTGTAGAATCCGCGCATGCCTGCGGAAGGGCTCAGCGAGATGGTGGTCGAGAGCGTGCGGGTGCACATGCTGTCGAGCCAGCACGTCGTGATCCTCAAGGAGCTCGGGCGCGACCGATACCTCCCGATCTGGGTGGGGCCCTGGGAGGCCAACGCGATTGCCATGAAGCTGCAGGATCTCCGGCCGGAGCGCCCGTTGACCCACGACCTGTTCGTGGCCACCCTGGAGCGGCTCGGGGTCACACTGCGCCGGGTGGTGGTTTCGGACCTGGCTGACGAGACATTCCGGGCCCGCATGTACCTCGAGGTCGACGGACGCACGGTGGACGTGGATGCGCGGCCAAGCGACGCGATCGCGCTGGCGATCCGCGGCGGTGTCTCGATCTGGGCCACCCGGGAGGTGCTCGATCGGGCCGGAGTGGAGCCGGAGCCAGATTCGGAGGAGACGGGGGGCGACCGGCTGGCCGTCTTTCGCGATTTCGTGAACTCGCTCGACATCGACCTGGGGGACTCGCCCGGGGGCGGACCCGAGGGCCGCGCGAGCGACTAGGCCTCGGGGCTCGCCGCATCGCCGGCTGGCCCGGCCGCCCCCAGCACCGGGGCGCCACGCCGCAGCGCCGCTGCGCGATCCGCCCAGAGCCGGAGCCGGAGCATCCAGAAGTCGCGCACGGCCCGCAGCACCACCCGGGGGTTGGCGCCCGTCGCGCGCCCCACGGTGCGCGGGTAGTGGGCGACGCCAACCTCGGCGATCCGCCCGCCGCGCGCGCGGACCTTGACCAGGAGTTCGGCCGACAGGAACGCGCCGCCCGACTCCAGCCGGACCCCCGCCAGCCCTTCACGGCGGAAGACCTTGCACGCGCAGTCGACGTCGCGGACGTCGAGGCCGTAGAAGAGCCGCAGCGCGAGTCGATAGAGGCGCGCGTAGACCAGCCGCACGGCCGGATCGGCGCGGCGGAGCCGGTAGCCCACCACCGCGTCAGGCCGGTCCGGCGCCTCCAGCCGGTCCAGGAGCGGCTGGAGGTCCGCCACCCGGAATTGGCGGTCTCCGTCGGTAAAGCCGACCACCGGGAACCGGGAGGCCGCGAAGCCGCTGCGCAGCGCCGCGCCGTATCCCCGGTTGCTCGCGTGGTGGACCGCGCGCACCACCTCGGGGTGCTCGGCCGCAAGCCGGTCGGCAAGCGCGGGCGTGGCGTCGGTGCTGCCGTCGTCGACGGCGATGATCTCGTAGCGCTCCGCCATCGCGGGCAGCGCAATCAGGGCCTCCGCGACCAGGGCCTCGAGGTTGCCCTCCTCATTGTGGGCCGGGAAGAAGTAGGAGAGCGCCGGGACGGGGCGGCTGGTCGCGGTCATTGGACGATCTCCCAGAGCGGGCTGTAACCGGGAATGGTGTCGTACTGGATCAGGTGATAGTGGGTCTCCAGGCCCGGGATGTCCTGCAGCTGGCGAATGAGGAAGATGGGCCGGCGTTCCGCCTCGAAGTACCGGATCGCATTCTGCAGGGTGCCGAAACCGTCGTCGAGGAGGTTGCGGTCGTCCACGATCTGGACGTCGGGGCGACGTCCTTCCACCCAGCGACCGTACCAGAGCGGCGTGGAGTAACTCCACCAGGAGAGGACCACGGCATCCCGAGGAAGGATCGCGTAGGCGGCATTCAGCCACTGCGCTCCCTGGTCGCCGGCGGCGTCGGACTGCGCGGAGCGCTCTGCGAAAGCGCGCTGCGCGGGCAGGCCCAGCACGACGATCGCCGCGATCAGGACCCCCGTGACCCGAAGGGTTCGTCCGGCCCGTATCCCGCCCCGGACGGCCGCGGAGCGGCCCGGGGCGGAACCATATGCAGGGGGCGTGGAGAGGCGCCGCCAGGCGCGCAGGCCGACCGACGCCGCCGCGTCCCAGGCGAGGGCTGCGGCCACCCCGGCCCAGAGCGCCAGCATGGCGATGGGGACCAGATAGTAGCGATCCGGGAAGCCGTCGTTGTAGGCGCGCGCGAAGATCGTCACCGCCACGAACCAGGTGCCGGTCAGGGCGGCGACGGGGCGCCCCAGGCTGCGGAGCCGGCCCACGCGCAGCAGCGCGGCTGCGAACCCGGCCAGCGCGACGACCACCACGGCCATGCTGAGGCTGGTCGCGAAGAAGTCCACCACGGGCCCGGGGCCGCCGGTGAGCGGATTGGTCAGAAGCCCGCGGAACTGGAGCCCCAGCACCACGTAGGCGAAACGACCGAGCGTGGTTGGGTGCGCATAGTCGAGCGGTGGGTGCATCGACGCCCGGATCGGAATGTAGGCATAGAGCACGGCCGTCAGGGTGACGATCAGGCCGGCGCAGGCGGCCACCAGGCGGCGGCGCCGGGTGAAGAGCCGGGGCTGGACGGCAAGCAGCAGGGCCAGGATCCCGGGCGCGAGCAGGACGGTGAGCGCATGGTTGCCAAGGGCCACCGCGTACACGGCGGACGCCGCGAGGAGCAGCCGGTCCGCGGCTTGATCGCCGGGGTCGTCGGCGAGCGCCCCCACCTGACGGACGCGCTGGGCCCAGGCCACCAGCAGGTAGAGCAGGGCGGCGGACAGGAACAGGTGGAGGGCGTGCGGATCGGCCCGCTCGGCCGTCCACCAGGTGATGGGGGCCACGGCGAGCAGCAGGCCGCTGGCTAGGGCTGGGACGGTCCGCCCGGTGAGGCGATGCACCGTCGCGGCGAGAAGTCCGCTCGCGGCGGCGACCAGGATGGCCGAGAAGAGGTCGATCCGGAACGCGGTGTTGCCAAGGGGCGACAGCACCAGGTTGGCGGCCCACGTGAGGAGTACATAGGACGGGAAGCCCGTGGGATGGGCGATCCCCAGCACGGGCCCAACGGTCTGAAACTCCGCGGTGTCCCAGAACCCGACCCCGGGCATGACGGTTGGCCAGTAGAGGACCAGCGCGATCAGGAAGGCGAGCAGCCCACTCACCATCCGAGCACCACGCCCCAGTAGACGCCCCAGAGGTTGATCGCTACGGAGAGGCCGATCAGCAGCAGGACCCAGCGGTTCAGGCCCCAGCGCGCCATGACCAGCGTGATGGGCACCAGCGCAAAAGGCGCGAAATCGTTGCTGAAGCGCCAGCCGAACTGCACCCAGCCCTGGCTGAAGTGGGCGAGGTCGGCGAGCCCGATCAGCCCCACGGCCGCCAGGGCGCCGGCCATCAGACGGCTCCGGCGCACCCGCCGAACGGCGGGGAGGAGCAGCAGGTAGCCGGGGCTGGACAGGAAGAGCCCCATCCCGATCGGGTCAGGGCGGAGCGTGCCGCAGGAGGGATCGAGCAGAGCCAGCCCGCACTGGGGTCGGACCGTGGGGAGTTGAAAGAGCGCGAGGAGCGCGTTCTGTGGAATGTACCGAAGGTCCTCCACGCCCCAGTTCGCATGGTAGAGCGCTGGCACCGGGTGGTATTCGACGCGCGCGATCGCGGCATAGGCGGGATTGAACAGGTGTCCGGTCAGGGCCAGGTTGTACCCGGCCAGGGCCGCCAGGGGCAGCGCCACGCCCACGGCCGCTGACACCAGGCGCGAACGCCAGGTGCCGGAACCAACCAGGACCAGGAAGGGCGCCCCGAACGCCACCGTGAGGCGCGACAGCGCAGCCAGGCCGAGCAGCAGCCCGGCCACAAAGGCGCGGCGATTGACGAGTCCCGGGATGCCCCGCGCCACGACCTGGGAGCCGCCGGGCGAAGGAGTTCCCGGCGCACCGGCTGCCGGCCTGCCGGGCGCCCAGCGCCGGGCCGCCGCGTCGCCCTCGACCGCCACGGTCACCGCCAGCAGCGTCAGGCCCAGGGCCACGACGTGGGCCAGGAACCAGGTGGAACCGATGGCCGCCGCGTACCAGGCCACGGTTCCGAAGCCGAAGAGGATCGTCGCAGCCAGCGCCACGCCCCGGTCGGCGGCCAGGCGACGGGAGAGCCGCCACGCCAGGCCCACGTTCATGGCGCCCAGCAGAGCCGCGATCAGCGAGGCCGGCGTTGCGAGCCCCAGGACCGCCACCACCGGCACGAGGACCAGCGCCGGCAGGGGTGGGAACGGGAGAATCCCCAGACCGGGATGCCCAGGGTCCGGGATCACATCCTGGAAGTACCCGTTCTGGTGCTGGCCGGTCGAGACCGGGAAGGCGATCTCCAGGCGGCCCTGCAGCCACGCCTGCGCCTGCCAGACGAAGTGGTTGTAGAAGTCGGAGTGGAGCGGGTTGGAGGCGACATAGACAACTGCCGCCAACACCGCCAGCCCCAGGCCGATCCGGCGGATGGGGACGTCCCCCAGGAGCAGTCCCACATGGCTGCGCGGCCCGGAGGCAGGCAATTGCTCGGTGTCACGGAACCACGCGGCCGAACCCCCCGCGGATGCTGGATCAGGGGACCTGCCGGTGTCCGTTGCTATACTGCCGTGCACCTCGTCGCTCGTCAGGAGGCCTGTGCCCGTTGCGATCGCCTTCGGCGGGTGGGACCGATGATGGCCTCGGAGCGCCGGGAGAGTTGAGGCGCGCCGGGGCCAGTATCTTCCCCATCGCGCTTCTCCTGCTCGCCGGTCTCGCGCTCCGGCTCATCATCGCATACGTCCTCTTCCCCGGCTCCGGCTTCAAGACCGACCTCTCCAGCTTCACCTCCTGGGCCCTGACGCTCGCGCGCTACGGGCCCGGCGGCTTCTACGCCAACGCCGGGTTCGCCGACTACACGCCTGGCTACCTGTACATCCTCTGGCTGGTGGGGCTTGTCGGGGAGGCGCTCGCTCACCTGCTGGGCGCCGACCCAGCGGCGGTGGTGGGCCAGTTGATCAAGCTCCCGGCGATCCTGGTCGACCTCGCGGTGGCGTACGTTCTCTACCGCACCGTGATCGCCTGGAACGCGCAGATCGACGGTGGGCGCCGGGACGAAGGGGATTCGCCGGACACGGGGCCGAGCCCCCGCGTCCGCTGGCTCGCGCTGGGTGCCGCGGCCCTCTACCTGTTCAATCCCGTCACCTGGTACGACTCGGCGTTGTGGGGCCAGATGGACGCCCTGGGTGCCCTGATCGTCCTGGGGGCGATCCTGGCCCTGGGGGACGGCTGGTCCGAAGGGGCCGCCGGGCTGGCGGTCCTGGCAGCGCTGGTCAAGCCGCAGTTCGGGCTGGTCCTCTCGCCGGTGGTGGGCGTCGTCCTGCTGCGACGCCATCTCTTCGTGCCCGGCTCCGGGCCCGTGCCACGCCTCCGGAACACGCGGTTGGCGAGCTGGTTCGTGGACGAGCAGGGGCCCTGGCGGATCATCTCGTCGATCGCGGCCGGACTGGCGGTCCTGTTCATCGTGATCGTGCCCTTCCGCCTCGACGTGGTGGGGCTGGTCCGGCTGGTGCTGACAACGGCCGGCGAATACCACTACCTGACCGTCAACGCCTACAACGGCTGGGCCCTGGTGGCGGACCCCGGCGGCGCGTCGCTGGCGCGGGCGGGCACCTGGTCCGATGACCTGGTGCCGTTGCTCGGCCCCCTCCCGGGCTTTGCGATCGGCGCGGCGCTCCTCCTGGCCGGGATCGTGATTGGCGTGCTGCAGGTGGCCTGGAGCGACAGCCGCCGCAGCATCCTGCTGGCCGCCGCCTTTCTGTCGCTGGCCTTCTTCGTCTTGCCCACGCGCGTCCACGAACGCTACCTGTTCCCCATCTTCATGATCCTGCCTCTTCTGGCGGTCACGTCGCGGCGCTGGCTGGTCGCCACGGTGGTGCTGGCGGCGGCGTCCTTCATGAACCTCGACGGGATTCTGACGCTGCCGCTGTATGCGACCCCGAACATCGCCAACCTGGCGGGCGGCCCCGAGTTTCGCTCCGAGACCGGCGTGATCCTGTCGGCAACCGGGCACCTGGCGGTCTTCGTCCTGGCGCTGGCCTCGCTCGACCCGATCCGCTGGCTGGTGCGACGGGGATGGCGTCCGGCCTCCGAGCGCGCGGGAGACGCCCAGCGGTCGGCCCCGGTGCTCGCTCTGGCAGGCTCGGCGCCGGCTCCTCCTGACCCGGAAACCATCGCCCTGTCGTCCCTGCTGGTCGCTGCCACGCCCGGTGTGCCCGAGGCGGCCATCGCGCCGAGCGGGGCCTCCGCGCTCCCGCCCGAACGGGAATGGGCCGCACGGCCGGCGACGCGCTGGGGCCTGGGGGTACTGCGTAACCTGCTCGGCCCCGGATCGATCCGCGCGGACCGGAGCCGGTCGCTCCATGGGGAGGGCGGTGGGCGGGTCGATCGCCTGGACCTGCTGGTGATGGGTCTGCTGTTCGTGGCTGCCATGACCACCCGGACGGTGGGGCTCTCGCAGCCGTACGGGATGTATTTCGACGAGATCTACCACGCCCGGACCGCCACCGAGTTCCTGCAGGACTGGCGCTACGGCATGCCCCACTCGATCTACGAGTTCACGCACCCGCACCTGGCCAAGTACCTGATGGCGGTGGGGCTCGTGGCCTTCGGGGACGACCGGGTCACCGGCACCAGCGAGCTTGGCGTGCCGGTCCGGTCCGCGGCGATCGAGCCGCGGTGGGGGGACGCGGGGGGAGCCGCCCGCGAGGGCGATCGGCTCTATGTCGCCACCGGCTCGGGCGTGGTGGCCTACGACCTGCAAACGCGCGGCCCGGTTGCGAGGATCCCCGTGGCCGGGGCGAGCGCGGTGGCGGTGGACACCAACCAGCACGTCCTCTACGTGGCGGCCGGCAACGGTACGGTCTGGTCGCTCCCCACCACGACGCTCGATGCGCTCCGCTCGACCGCCGGGGGGGTTGCGGTGCTGCAGCCGCACCAGCTGCCGGGTCCCGGCGCGGGGGCGCCCGTGCAGCGCCTGGTTGCCTCCTCGACCGGGGCGACCGTCCTTGCGGTCACCACCGGCGGCGCCATGGTCAGTCTGGACGCTGCGACCGGCGCCGTACTCGGCCGCAACAGCGCCACGGCCCAGGCGGGGACCGGCCCGGTCGAGGGTGTGGTTGCCCTGGACCCGGTTCCCAGCGTGACGGTCGACCTGGCCAGATCGCCCAACCCGAGTGCGGTCTCCGAGCTGGCCACGGCGCTCGGGGTGGCGTCTGGCCCGATCGTGGATCTTCCCGCGGCCGTGGCCCGGGGAGAGGCGGCCGTGGCCTCCGCCTCGGCGGCCGTGCGGCGCGCGGCGAGCGGTGGCGCCCGCACCGCGTCGGCGGCCCAGGCCCTCGCGGCGGCGCGCCTGGCGCTCACCAGGGCGCAGGCGCAGCTGGAGGCGGCCCGGTCGCAGCTGCGACCGGTGGTCGTCTCGGCCTTCCTGGGCTCGGCACAGCAGTCGGCCATCCAGCCGGCACTGCAGGCGCTGGGCAGCGCGGCCCAGGTCGGGACGTCGTCGATTTTCGCGGTGTCCGGCGGGACCGTGGTGCGGTTCCTGGATGCATCCACGCTCGACCCCGTCGCGTCGCTGCAGATCGGCGGGTCGGCGGGTGGGATGACGCTGGTCAGCACGGGCCTCGACCAACCCACGCTCTACATCGCGTCCGGCACGACGCTCCGCACCATCCAGCTGCCGTCCGACGGCCAGCCGGTCCTCGGATCGCCGGTACCGATGCCGGGCCAGGTGAGCGACGTGACCTGGGACGCGGCGTCCAACATGGTGCATGCGCTGGGGCGCACGCCCGACGGATCCTCCGCCACGATCTACGTGGTGGAAGCGCACGGAAACGCGGTCTACGCGAACGCCAACCTGCCTTTCACGCCGGCAGCGTGGGCGCTCGACCAGCAGCCCGGCAATCCGGGCGGAGACCGGCAGCAGCTCCTGGCCCTGTCACCCGGGGGCACGGTGGCAGCCGTGGACGTGGGCAGTCACGCGTTCGCATGGCGGCTGCCAGGCGTCATTGCGGGGGCGCTGCTGGCGGCGCTGCTCTACCTCCTGGCGCGGATCCTGTTCCGGCGCCGTTCGGTGGGCCTCTTCGTGGCCGCCTTCGCGCTCACCGACGGGATGTTCTTCGCGAACTCCCGGATCGGCATGAACGACACCTACTCCGCCGTTTTCATCGTGGCGGCCTACGTGGTCTTCGCCGCACTCGCGCTGGGGCGCTGGCGAGGCCGATCCGCCTTGCTCGTCGGGTTGCCGCTGATGGGGCTCCTGCTCGGCCTCGCGTGTGCCTCGAAATGGGTCGGCTTCTACGCTGTGGGCGGGATCGGGCTGCTGACCCTGCTGCGGAGCGGGCTGGGACGCGTCCTGGCGCTGGGCGGCATGACCGGGCTGGCCGGGATCCTGGGGTACTACTCGATCAGCGCCGCGCCCGGGGTCACCAGCCCGCAGCTCAACGTGACGTTCCTGCTGATGATGATCCTGCTGACGCTGCTGCTGGCGGCCGGTCTGGCCGTCCGGACGATCCACTGGACGGCGGACGAACTGCGGTTCGCGGTGTGGGCGCCACTGCTGCTGGGCGTGCTGGCGGCCGCGGGAGGGGTGCTGGCCGGCCCCTGGCTGTCGGCGCTGCCGATCTCCCGGGGTGGGCTCCTCGCGGCCGGGCTCGTCCTGGTGGCCGTGGCCGCTGTCGCCTACGCGACGCCGCTGCTCCTGGCCCGCTACCGGGCCGGGCCGCTGGCGCCCGACCCGGAGCCCGGAGAGGCGCGCTTCTTCGTCGATCCACCCGCGGACCCGCCGGCGGAAAGCTGGCTGGTGCCGGGCGCGACCTGGGGTATCCCCTGGCTCTGGGCGCTCGCCTGCATGACGCTCGTGCCGCTGGTGGTCTACGTGATCAGCTATGTCCCCTGGGTGGCGCTGGGCAACCAGTTCTGGACCGGGTTCCCGCCCGGGAACCATGGGCAGACACTGTGGGAGCTGACCGTCTCGATGTTCAACTACCACAACGACCTGCGCGTGGCTCACCCCGCGTCCTCGCCATGGTGGGCGTGGCCGTTCGACCTGAAACCGGTCTGGTGGTACCAGGGTTCGCTGTCAAACGGGACCGGCGCCTCCATCTACGATACCGGGAACCTGGTGCTTTTCTGGCTCTCCGTTTCGGCGGTGCCGTGGGTGGCGTGGCAGGCCTGGCGCCGGCGCAGCCTGGCCCTGGGGATCGTGGTCTTCGCGGCAGCCAGCCAGTGGCTGCCCTGGGTCTGGGTTGACCGGGCCACCTTCCAGTATCACTTCCTGACCACGTTGCCGTTCACGTTCCTGGCCCTCGCCTACTTTGTGGCCGAGCTCTGGCACGGCCCGGCCAGGCGCACCTGGGCTCTGGCGAGGGTCTCCGCGGCGATCGCCATCCTGGGGCCCGCGATCGTGTGGCTGGCCAAGGGGCCGCTCTGCGCCCTGGCCGGGACCTCGATCGTCGACCCGGGCTCGCAGGTGTGCGGCGCGGTGGCCAACCCGGTGATCGTCACCCAGCGCGTGGCGGTCGCGGCCCTGGTGATCGTGCTTGGCGCCGCGGCCGCGGGCTGGTTCTGGTTCTCGGACCGGCGCGCGGCCTGGGCCGGCGAGGACGACCGCGCGCGGACGCTCCGGCGGGTCGGGGTTGCGGCGGCCGTGACGGTGGTCGCCCTGGCGGTGGCCCAGAGCGTTGTTCCGGACGTTGGGCTGGTCTCGGTCCCCCTGGGGAGCGGCGGGCCGCTGGTGGTGGCGGCCGTGGTCGGCCTGGTGCTGTGCGGCCCCGCCTGGCTCGTGCTGCGAGCACGCGACCCCCGGCGGTTCGCGCTGGGGGTGGTGGTCGCGGCCGCTCTCTGGTTCGTCGTCTGGTACCCGAATATCTCGGCGCTCCCGCTGCCGGCCACCTTCGTGAACATGTACCAGGGGCTCTTGCCGACCTGGATCTACGACTTCCAGTTCACCGTGAACATGACCCCGGCCGCCCACCCGAAGCTGCTGACGGCTGGCTCGGTGGCGCTGATGGCGGGGATCGGGATCGGGTCGGTGGCCGTCCTGTATGCCGTGCGCGCGTGGCGGCTGGAACTTGCGCTGCGCCGCGCCGGGCGAGACGCGGGCACCGCAGCCGGGCCCGCGGGAGAGGGGCACGTGACGCCGTAGGGGCGGCCCGGCCTGGGCGGCCCGGCAGGGGCGGCCCGGCCTGGGCGCGTGCCGGCGCTGCTACTCGCCGACGCTGGCCCCGACGCTGACGGACAGACCGCCGATTGGGCGGGGCGGGACCGGGGCATGGAATGAAGGCGGCAGTTGCCCCTGCGCCGCGAGGCGCCGGATCACGAACCCGTAGTAGTCCTCCACGCGGGCGGCGACCCGGTCCCAGCCGAACTGGTGGGACCGGTCTCGCCCGGCCTGCCCCATCCGGGCGCGCAGGTCGGGGTTGTCGAGCAGCTGGCCGATGGCGGCTGCCAGCGCATGGGCGTTGCGGGGCGGGACCAGCAGGGCCTGTTCCCCGCGCCGGACCACCCCCTTGTACCCATGGATGTCGCTGCACACGATCGGCACGCCGGCGGCCATCGCTTCGAGCAGCACGATCCCGAAGGACTCGCGTCCGGTGGCAGGCGAGACGAAGATGTCGGCCGTGGCGAACCAGCGGGCCTTCTCGTCGTCGCTGACCCGGCCGAGCAACTCGACGCCGGTCAGGCCGCGCGTCATGAGGTAGCGGCGCGTCTCGCGCTCCTGTGGGCCGTGGCCCACCACCAGAAGCCGGCACCGGCGGCCCTCCCTGCGGAGGAGCCGATACGCCTTCAGGAGGTGCAGCAGGCCTTTGCGCTCCTCGAACCGGCCGACGAACAGCAGGTTTGGGGTGCCGTCGCGCCAGCGCTCGATGGGGCGAGCAGTGGCGAACCGCTCCACCTCGACCCCGTTCGGGATCACCTTGTAGTCGCCCGGGAAGTAGCGGTCGATGAAGTAGCGCGCTGCCACGCTGACCGCGATCCGACCGTGCAGCCGCCGAGCATACCCGCCGAGCATCCTCCGGCCGAACTCATAGGCCGGGCTCCAGCCGTTGTAGGCGTGGAAGGTGGCGACGTTCACGCTGGTGGATTCGCGGAGCAGGACCAGGGAGAGGAACGGCACAAACGGTTCGTGGAAGTGGAGCACGTCGAACTGCTCGCGCTCCAGGACGTCGCGGCACTGGGAGAGGAAGCGGGGCGAGACCGTGAGCGTTCCCATCGATCCATTGGAGGGCACGCTGAAGCCGCGGCCGATGCGGATAATGTCCCCCTCGCTCGAGCGCTGCAGGCCGTGGGTGCTGGTGATGATCCGGACGTCGTGGCCCCGCTCACGCAGGTGCTGGTGGAGAAATCCGACGTGTGCGTTGACGCCGCCGGGCAGCGGATAGATGTACGGCGTCACCAGGCCGATTTTCACGGGGACGCCTGGCGATCGGCAGCCGCCGTTCGGTCCTCAGCCGCGCCCGAGAATCGGGGCGGGCGGAGGTTCCCACCCGGGTAGCCAAGGTACCTGCCGGTTCCCCTCCGCAGCAACGCCCCGAGCAGGTCGTCGCGGATGTCCCGGCTGTACTTGCGCAGCTGGTGGCCGTACATGCGCACCTGGAAGAGGAACGTCCAGTACTCGCCGTGCCAGGCCGTCTGGTGCTCCAGGATGGCCCGGCGAAAGTCCTCTGCGGTGTGCCCCGGGAAGGTCGTGTAGCCGGTGCCGATTGCCTCCAGTAGGTGGGCGTCGCTGCCCCCGGTTGTGGCCATGCCGAGCTCGGCAGCGAGGGCCACCACCTGGCGGTGGTGGGTCTTCCCGGGCGAGGTCGGGTTGAACGCCTCCAGTGCGTCGAAGTGGACGCGCGGGTCCGGGTCCACCTGCAGGCGACGGATGGTGCGGCCGCTCACGCAGTTGGGGTAGGGGGCGAGCGGATGGGCCGCAACGGCCAGCCCCCCCTGCTCGTGGATCTGGATCAGTGATGCGCGCAGCGACTGCAAGGGTCGCACCCGCTCTCGGAGGAAGAGAGCCAGGACGTGCCCGCCACGCGTGGTCACCTCTTCGCCGACGATGACCTCTACCCGCGAGCCCCGGGCGCGGGCCATGGCGCGTGCGGCGAGCGCGGCATCGACCCGCTCGTGATCCGAGATGGCGATGACGTCGAAGTCGGTGTGTCGCTCGACGTGATCGAGGATCTGCTCGACGCTCGCGAGGCCATCGGAGGCCATGGTGTGGATGTGGGGATCGACACGCCCAAGCCGACCCTCCCGCGGCGCCTTTGCGACCAGTGCGCCTTCAGCCCTGGCGCTGGTGTCCGTTCCGGACCGGGTTGCGTTGTCTTCGTTCATGCTGCGCTCCGTCCCCTGCGCTCGGACCCGGGAGGACCTGGGGCCCCGGGTCCCACCGGCAGATCATCCCAGAGCGGCTGGAAGATCGACCACCACTGCTCGGGCGCCTCCGCGATCAGCCGTTGGTATGCCGTGGCGACGCTGGCCAGGAACTGCCGGGCTCGCTCGTGCGGCGATCCACCAAGCGGCCGCTCAAGCTCCAACACGATCAAGCGGTACCCGTCCCAACCGCTCCGGATCGCCGCGGCGGCACAGGCGGGGATCCCCCACTCGGCCTCCAGGATCCCCGGTCCGGCTGGCAGGCGTGCAGGCGCGCCGAAGAAGCGCACCGCCACGCCCCCTCGGCCGACGCCCCGATCCGCGATCAGACCCACCACGTCGCCCCGTCGGAGTGCCCGCTCCAGCGCCTCTCGAGAGCCGCGCGTGGGGAGAATCTCGACCCCGCTGTGGCCCCGCGAACGCTCGAGGTACGCCTGCAACGGGCGATTGCGAAGCGTCTCCATGGGGGCCACGGCGTGCCGTCCCAGGGACACGGTGAGGTACTGGGCGGGGAGCTCCAGCGCGCCAAGGTGCAGGCCCAGTACGAGCGCGGGCCCATCCCGTCGCAGGATTCGCTCCACGACGCCGTTGTTGTCCAGGATCAAGTGGCTCTCGAGGAAGGCGCGGTTCAGGGGCGCGCTCCTTGCCACCTCGAGGTAGTAGCGGGCGCGGTGCCCGAAGGCGTCCCGGAGCAGCCGCTCGAGCGCGGCCGGATCGTGGGCCGCGGCCGCCACGCGGGGAGACGCCATCCGGTTCGTCTCGAGCCAGGTGCAGACGCGTCGCAGGTTCGCTCTGGCCAGCGCACGCTGGCCGGGCGCCGCTAGGTACCAGCCGACACCAACCAGGTGCGCAAGGCGATGGAGCGGGGCGGCGGGCAGCCTGGCCAGGAACCAGGAGGCTGCGCCGAGAGCGGTCGCCGCGGCCTCCTCGCGCAGGGTGAGCCGGTGCCGAGCGGGGTCCTCCGGCCGCGCGGGCTCGCCCACGAAGGCGTCGGCGTCAGGCATGGGCCGGATCCTCCGTGGGGACCCTCCCTGGCTCCGCCCCTGCGGGTTCCGGCCCCGCGTCTTCCGCGCCTGCCTCGGCCGCTGGCTGCTGGCGTGCGCGGCGCGCGGGCCGGGGATCGGTGGCCGTGGCAGCCTCCGCAGCCCGCCTGGCGAGCCATGCCCTCTCCGCGCCCGATTCCGGCCAGATCGGCTTGAAGCAGTACCACTGTTCCGGCGCGGCCTCGATCGCACGCTGGAGAGCGTCGGCCACGGCCTGCGTCGCTTGCGCGATCTCGGCGGGCGAGCTGCCGGTCACCTCGATCGGGTCGCCGTGCTCCGCGTGGTAGCGCCCGTCGGCGGCGCGCCGGTTGACCACGGGGACGATCGCCGCGCCGGTCCTGGCGGCTAGGACGGCCGGGCCACCGGGAAGGGTGGTCCACTGGCCGAAGAAGCGAACCGGCACGCCATCGGGCCGATATCCCCAGTCCACGAGCAGCGCCAGGATCCCCTGCTCGCGCAGCACGCGGTGGATCTCCCGCAGGTTGCGCCAGCCGATCACCTGGATCCCCCAGCGCCGGCGCTGGGCGGCCAGCAGGGCATAGAGCTCCGGGTACGCTGTGTCGTCCGCCACGCCGTAGGCGGGGAAGCCGTGCGAGGCCATGGCCGCGGCGAGGGTCTCCATGCTGCCCACGTGCAGCGTGACGATGATCATGGCGCGCCCCTCGCCGCGCAGCCGCTCGTAGAGGCGCCGGAACGAGTCGAGGCCGTGCTCGCCGCCGGCATCGACCAGGCGGGCTGGCACCTCGGGGGGCAGGGCGGGAAGCCGCATCAGGCCGACCACGTACCCCGCGTAGGCGCGGTAGACGTCGCGGGCGAGCCGCCCCACCCGCGGGTGGTCGGCCGGGAGCCCCAGCACGTGGCTCGAATTGGCCACGATCACGCGCCGCTTCGCCGGCCAGGCCGCGTAGCCCGCCAGGAATCCCAGCTGGGCCACCGCGACCACGGGGCGCTCGGGAAGATGCCCGAGCGCCCAGGAGGCCGCGCGATAGGCGAGCACGGTGGCCCGTTCCTGACCGCGGCGGAGCGCACGCGGCGCACGGCCGGCGGCGGCCTGCCGGCGGTGCGGAGCATAGGCGACCCCGCCCGTCGCAGGGACGGTCGGCCGGTCGTTGTCGCGGGACGGACCGTCCGGGTTGCCGCCGTCCGGTCCGCGCGAGATCCGCATCGAACGGGTTCGAGACCTAGCCGGCGCGGCCCGTCGTGGAGGAGGGACGCCGCTTCGGCGAGGCCATCGGACGGGAGACTCGCTTGGGCGGTGCCGGCTCGTCGCCGTGAAGCACCTCGTTGTCCGTGCCGGCGATGAAGGCCTCCACGCGCTCGCGGGCGATGTCGTCGTGGACCTGCAGGGGCGGGCTCTTCATGAAGTACGAGGACGGGGCCACGAGCGTCCCGGTCAGGCCGCGGTCCAGCCCCAGCTTCAGGCAGCGCACCGCGTCGATCACCACGCCGGCGCTGTTCGGGCTGTCCCAGACCTCGAGCTTCAGCTCCGCGTTCAGGGGGACATCGCCGAAGGTGGTCCCTTCCATCCGGATGTAGCACCACTTGCGGTCCTGGAGCCACGGCACGTGGTCGGACGGCCCCACGTGGATGTTGTCGGGGTCGAGGTCGTAGTCGAGCATGGAGGTGACGGCGTTGGTCTTGGAGATCTTCTTGGACTCGAGCCGCTCGCGCTCGAGCATGTTCAGGAAGTCCGTGTTGCCGCCGAAGTTGAGCTGGTAGGTCCGGTCCAGCCGCACGCCACGGTCCATGAAGAGACGGGTCAGGACGCGGTGGCTGATGGTGGCGCCGACCTGGCTCTTGACGTCGTCCCCGATGACCGGCAGGCCGGCTTCGGAGAAGCGGCGCTGCCAGTAGGGCTCACGTCCGATGAAGACGGGGATGCAGTTGACCACCGCGGTGCCCGCATTGAGCGCCTGCTCCACGTACCACTTGGTGGCCTCCTCCGAGCCCACGGGCAGGTAGTTGATGACGACGTCCACGTCGCGCTCGCGGAGGATGCCGGTGATATCGGCGGTGGGGCCTGGGGCCTTCTCGATGATCTGGCTCAGGTACTTGCCCAGCCCGTCGTGCGTCATGCCGCGCTCGACCGGAACGTCCAGTTTGGGGACCTGCTGGAAGACGTAGGTGTTGTTGGGCTTCTGGTAGATCGCCTCGGAGAGGTCCTTGCCGACCTTGTTCTTGTCGATGTCGAAGGCGGCCACGAACTCGATGTCGCGGATGTGGTAGCCGCCCAGGTCGACGTGCATGATCCCGGGGATGGAGTCGCCGGGATCGGCGTTCTCGTAGTAGTAGCGGCCCTGGACCAGGCTGCTGGCGCAGTTGCCGACGCCGATGATGGCTACCCGGATCTTGCCGTCATTCCGCCTGGGCCGGGATGCGCGGCCGGTGCCACCCTGGGGACCTGCCGTGAGCTTGGTGGACTCGTCCATGGGTACCTACTCCTCCACTTGCCGCGCCTGCGCGCGAACGTGCCAGATCCGTTGCAGCACCGTCACGCTGCTGAGAATGAACAGCAGGGCCAGCGTCCCTGCCAGCCATGGCTGGCCGCTGTGGACGGCCAGGGACGCGCCCCCCGGCAGCGCCAGGGCATCGCCGAGGGTGTTGCCGGCCGGCGCGCCCATCCCGCCTGCGAAGCCGGTGGCGATGAGCCCCAGGCCCATCAGCACCACCCGCTCCGCACGCGGCGCCACGCCGACATCGCCACCGAACCCGAGCCCCTCGGCTCTGGCGCGGGCGTAGCTGACGAGGAACGCCGCGACCATGGCCAGGGCCGCCAGCGTGGGCAGTGCCCGGTCGGCCACGGTCGCGGTCCCGGCCACGATCCCCGCGTAGAGCACGCCTTCGCCGGCCCGGTCGAGCGTGCTATCGAGGAAGGCGCCGAACCGGGAGACGCGACCGGTCGCCCGCGCGAGCCCGCCGTCCAGCATGTCGAAGGCCGCAAAGAGCAGGCCCACAACGCCTGCTGCGACCCAGGCCCCCCGGGCTGCCAGCCCGGCCGCGACGCACACCCCGCCGAAACCGATGACGGTCAGCCCGTTGGGGGTGAGTCCGGCGCGACCCAGCGCCAGGGCGACCGGGACGGCGAGCGCCTTGATCCGTGCCCGCATGGGCGGGGGCACCAGTGAGTGCTCGGTCACGATGCCGCTCCCTGGGCGGCCGGGGCAAGCAGTTCGTCCTGGCGCCGTGCATAGCGCTCGAAGACGTCATGCCGCAGGGTGCAGATCACCTCGCGCCCCACCCGATGCGTCTCGATCAGGCCGGCCAGCCGGAGGGTCCGGAGGTGCCACGAGACCAGCGGCTGTGAGAGGTCCACCAGCTCAACCAGATCCGTGACGGTCGCAGGCGACTCCGCCAGGCGGCGCACGATCCGGAGCCGGGTCACGTCGCCCAGCGCCTTATAGAAGGCGCGCAGCTCGCGCAGATCGTCCGGCGCCGCGGCGATGGTGGCGATGGTCGAGCGGATCCGGGCTGGAGACGGCGTCTCGGGACCTCATGTGAGCAGGACTTTATATAAAGTCCCGCTGATGCTAGCACGGGCAGTCAAGCCGCACGGTGGGCCGGCCGAGGCTGCGAGGCCGGCCGGGGCTGCGAGGCCGGCCGGGGCAGGGTCTGCCGCCGGAAGCCTCCCCGGCCCGGCCCGTCACGTGCAGACCTGCGGATGTGGTGCGGGGTGCGACTCCGCATAGGAAGCGGGCTGCAGCAGCTCGAAGGTGGCCAGGACCTGCAGTTTGGGGCCGGTGTCGTAGGGGGTCTCGCTGGTCTGCAGGACCAGCTGCTGGACGCCCGGCGCGGCCTTGGTGATGTCGAACTGGTGCGGGCCCAACGCCACATGGCGTTTCACCACGGCGATGCTGTACCAGTAGACCTTCGAATCGCTCGTGTACACCAGGACGCTGTAGCCAACCATCCCGGCGCCATTGTCGATCTGTGAGGCCGTCAGCAACGGCAGAAACATCCCGACTCGCGCGTGGGCATAGAGATAGGTCGTGCCCGGCCGGCCGGGCTGCGAAAACGCGTCAAGGTAGGCCGCCACGTTGCAGTAGGGGAACGGCTGCCCATTGGGCCCGGGCTGCTCGGTGGCGCCGTTGACGACCGGCAGGTCGATCCTGAGCGCCGGGATGACCACTCGCGTGGCCACTGCGCCGGAAGACGACGCGGGCGCGGATGACGGAGCGGATGGAGACGCCGGCGCAGTGGAGGCCGGTGCGACCGTGCGCGGTGATGCGCTGGGAGGTGCCGGGAGGGCCGTGAAGGCCGGGGGTGTGGCCGCCGACGTCGCCGGTCCGGCGGTGGCGCCCAGTGGTTGCAGGTAGGCGAACAGCCCGAACGCCAGCAGCATCACGCCGAAGCCCGCGAGGAGCGAGGAGGCAACGTGCCGCTCTGTCTGGCGCAGGAGGTGTCGAAGTCGCGCGCTTCGCATTGGGGTTGCCATGCTAGCAGCGGCTGGCCGCCACCGGTCGCTGCTCCCTCGGTCCCGCCTCGCCGGCGTGCGGGGCTACACTCGGCGCCAATGCGCTTGACCGTCCGCGGGGCGTCCCGATCGCGCTGCTGCTCGCTCCGTCCGTGAGCCGACCCAGGGTTGCCTGCGTGACCGCCGCCGGACGCGACCGGGCCGCCCGCCTGCCCGACCGGGCCGGGTCCGATGGACTGCCCCTGTTGCGCGGCCGCGACCTGCTCCGGCTGGTGGAACCCGAACTTGGCTGCCGGCCACTCCTGCTGGTCAGCGACTTCGATGGCACGCTGTCTCGCATCGTGATGGACCCCTGGGGCGCCCAGATCCTGCCGGTTGCCCGCGCGGCTCTTCGGCGCCTGACCCGGGTGCCGGGCGTCCACGTGGCCTTCCTTTCCGGGAGGACCGCTACGGACCTTGCCTCCCGCGTCCGGGTCGGGGGCGCGCTGTACGTGGGCAACCACGGTCTCGAGCGGGGCGCGCTGGCCAGGGGCGCGCGGTCCGAAACGATCCTGGTCGCGGAGGATCCGGCGCTGGCGGTGTACGTGGCAGACGCCAAGCGCCTGGCGCGCGAGGTGCCCCGTCGGGTGGCGGAGCCCTGGCTGATCGTCGAACGCAAGGGGCCCGCGGTCGCGTTCCATTTCCGCGCGGCACCCGATGTCGCGGCGGCACGTGGCCGCGTCCTGGAGGCGGCTGCGCGGCTGGACCCGGGGCGCCGACTGGTCGCGATCCCGGGACGGCGGATCGTGGAGATGCGCCCGCCCGGCGCCCCGGCGAAGGGGGACGCCCTGCGTGGACTCGTGCGCGACGTGCGACCGGCGATGACCTGGGTGCTGGGCGATGACGACAGCGACGCGGCGGCCTTTCGTGCGCTCCGCGAGCTTCGGGAGCAAGGGCTGACCGGCGGCCTCTCGGTGGCCGTCCACGCGCACCCGGAGATGCCGGAGGCGGTGGCCGCGTCGGCCGACGTGGCACTCGCGGCGCCGGAGGAAACGGCGCGTTTCCTGAGCCGGGTCGCCCGGCTCCTCTGCGCGGCCGGGGCGCCGCGGGGCTCGTGAGCGGCCGACGCCGCGTGAACGATCCTGCCCGGCCGGCCCTGCAGCGAGGTCGAGGCTAGAGGAGCACTCTTGCCGCCGCCGCCGCGATCGTGATCAGGCCGCTTGGGAAGAGGCCGATCATGATGGTCGCGAGGGCCGCGACCGTGAGCCCGGCCCGCAGCTCCACGCTCCGGGCCAGCGGCGGCGCCGGATCGGGGGCCTCACGCATGTACATGTAGACGACCACGCGCAGGTAGTAGAACGCGGCGGCAGCGGCGTTCAGCACAGCAAGGACGGCCAGCCAGGAGACCCAGCCTCCCGCTTCGACTGCCGCCAGGATCACGTAGTACTTGGCAAAGAACCCGGCCGTGGGCGGGATGCCCGTGAGTGAGATCAGGAAGAGGGTCATCAGGAGCCCCATGAGCGGCGCCCGACGGCCCAGCCCGGAGAACGTGTCGAGGTTGCTGTTGACGCCCGGCCGCCGCTGCAGGGCCGCCACCACGGCAAAGGCGCCCAGGTTCATGAAGGTGTAGGCCACGCTGTAGACCAGAATCGCCTGCAGCCCGTGCGCCTCCGCCTCGGACCCGGCCGCGGCGCCTGCGTAGGCGGCCAGGCCCACCAGGATGTAGCCGGTGTGGGCGATCGAGCTGTAGGCAAGCATCCGTTTGACGTTGGACTGGGTCAGCGCGACCAGGTTGCCCAGCGTCATGGTGAGGGCGGCCAGGATGATCACGGCCCCCAGCCAGTCGGCCCGAACCGGGGCCAGGGCGCCCACGAAGAGGCGCAGGATCAACGCGAACGCCGCCACCTTGGGGCCCACGGAGAGGTAGCCGGTCACCGGCGTCGGGGAGCCCTGGTAGGCGTCTGGTGTCCAGTAGTGGAAGGGCACCGCGGCGATCTTGAAGGCGACCCCGGTCATCAGGAAGGCGAGCCCCATGGCCAGACCGGGAGAGAGCGGGTGCCCCGCAGCCACGGCCTGGAGCGCCGTGGAGACGCCGCTCACGCTGGTGGTGCCGGTGAAGCCCCACACGAAGGCCAGGCCGAAGAGGAAGATCGCGCTGGAGAAGGACCCCAGCAGGAAGTACTTGATGGCGCCCTCGGTCGAAAGCCCGTCGTGCTTGGCGAACCCAGCCAGCAGGTAGCCGGGGAGGACCAGCAGCTCGAGCCCCAGGAAGAGGACCAGCAGGTCGCGCGCCCCTGCCAGGAGCATCGCGCCGCTGATCGCAAAGAGGAGGGTGGCGCCGAACTCCGCGAGCGGGAGGCCCCGGGGCTGCAGGTAGTCCGGCGCGAACAGGAGCGTCAGGATCGCGATCGACAGGAACACCAGATCGAGCAGGACGGTCAGCTGGTCCAGGACATAGGCGCCCCCGAAGGCCTGTTGCGGAGCCTGGGGTGCCACCACGACCGTGATGGCCATCGCCACGACGGTCCCGATGACGGCAATCGCCGAGGCGACGCGGTCCCGGCCGGGAAGGATCACGTCTGCCAGGATCACCAGGAACGCGACCGCCCAGATGGCCACCAGCGGGAGCATCGTCAGGACATCGCCGGAGTTCATGGCCGCGCCCTCATGGCCGCAGCCCCAGCGCGACGCCCTGGCCCACGTGGCCCAGGACCCCGGCGACCGGGCCCTGGATCATGTTCAGCAGCGGAGCCGGATAGAGCCCGAAGACAAGCACCAGGACCGCCAGCGGCACCAGGGTCGCGATCTCGATCGGGACCATGTCGTGCAGGTGGTCGCCCATCCCCTTGAGGAAGTCGGAGAGGTCCATGAACGCGACCTGCTGGAGCATGTAGAAGAGGTAGACCGCACCCAGCACCATGACGATCGCCGCGATCCCCGCCACGGCCGGCGCGACCGCGAAGGTCCCCACGAAGACCAGGAACTCGCCCACGAACCCGGAGAGGCCGGGCAGCCCGGCACTCGCCAGCATGAAGAAACCGAGCGCGGTCGCGTAGAGCGGCATCTTCCCCGCCAGTCCGCCCATGATGGAGAAGCGCCGGTCGTGGGTCCGCTCGTAGATCACGCCTACGCACAGGAAGAGCGCCCCGGTGATCAGGCCGTGGTTCACCATCTGCAGGACCGCCCCCTGCAGCGCCTGCGACTGGAACGCGAAGATGCCCAGCGTCACGAAACCCATGTGGCTGACCGAGCTGTACGCCACCAGCTTCTTGAAGTCGGGTTGCACCACGGCCACCACGGCGCCGTAGATGATGGCGATCACCGAGAGGGCGATGATCGCGGGGGCGAAGGTGTGCGCGGCGTCCGGGAAGAGCGGCAGGGAGTAGCGGATGAACCCGTAACCCCCCAGTTTGAGCAGCACGCCGGCCAGGATCACCGAGCCGGCGGTGGGCGCCTCCACGTGCGCGTCCGGCAGCCAGGTGTGGAAGGGAAACATGGGGACCTTGATCGCGAAGGCCAGGAAGAAGGTCATGAACGCAAACGCCTGGAGGGTCGGAGAGAAGTGGAAGCTCGCCAGGTCGAGATAGCTGAAGCTCCAGACGCCGGTTGACGCGTGGTATTCGAAGGCGGTGGCCAGGATGCCCACCAGCATCAGCAGCGAGCCGACCAGCGTGTAGAGGACGAACTTGATGGTCGCGTAGATCCGGTTCGCGCCGCCCCAGATCCCGATGATCAGGTACATCGGCACCAGGACCACTTCCCAGAAGACGTAGAAGAGGAAGAGGTCGAGCGCGGCAAAGACGCCGATCATGCCGATCTCGAGGACCAGGAACGTGATCATGTACTCCTTGACGCGGTCCTGGATGGGCCGGAAGGAGGCCAGCACGCTGATCGCGGTCAGCAGCGTCGTGAGCAGGATCAGGATCAGGCTGATCCCGTCCACGCCCACCTGGTAGTGAATCCCGAAGGTGGGGATCCAGGGCACGTCCTCCACGAACTGGAAGCCGCCCGCGTGGTTCGAGAATCCGGCCAGCATGGCCACCGACCACCCCAGCGTGACCAGGGTGGTCGCAAAGGCGAGCCAGCGCGCGAGCTGGGGGCGCTCCCGTGGGACGAACCCGATCAGCACCGCCCCCACGAGCGGTGTGAAGATGGTGAGCGAGAGGAGCGGCATCCCGTTCATCTCGTCGTGACCACCAGGAAGCCTGCCGCCATCACGATCAAGCCGAGCGCGATTCCCAGGGCGTAGTTCTGGACCCGGCCGGTCTGGACCCGGCGCAGTTCGCGGCCCGCGCCGCTGGTCGCGGAACCGACGCCGTTGACGATCCCGTCCACCACGTGCGCGTCAAACCACCACGCGCCACGGGCCACGGCGCCGCCGGCCACGTAGAAGAGCCGGTGGTAGAGCTCGTCGAACCACCACTTGTTGTACGAGGCCAGGTAGAGCGGCCGAAGCCGGGCCGTGGTGCTCTCGACCACGGCCGGCTGCGGGTCCACGTTCCGGCCGGGCAGCCGGAGCCCGAAGAGCCGCACCGCGGCCACCAGGCCCAGGGTCGCCAGGGTCACGCTGACCAGGATCAGCGCGCCGTCGATCCCGAACAGCGCAAAGGCCTCGTGGTGGACGCCGAGCGTGGTCTCCGCGGTCGCGAAGACCGGGTCGAGCCAATGATGGATGAGACCGGAATCGGGTGGCCACCCGATGGTCAGCCCCAGCAGCGCGGCCGGGATGGCCAGCAGGACCAGCGGGACCCACATGGTGGGCGGCGATTCGTGCGGGTGCACCTGCGGATCCACATGGCTGGGACCGTAGAACGTCTTGCCCATCAGGCGGAACATGTAGAAGGCGGTCATGCCCGCGACCAGCACCCCGATGAGCCAGACCACGTAGAAGCCGTTCCGGAAGCTGGAGCCCAGGATCTCGTCCTTGCTGAAGAACCCCGACAAGGGCGGGATCCCGGCAATGGCCAGCGACGCGACCAGCATGGTGGCGTGGGTGATGGGCATCTTCTTCCAGAGACCGCCCATCTTGTTCATGTCCTGCTCGTCGTGGACCCCGTGGATCACCGATCCCGAATCCAGGAAGAGAAGCCCCTTGAAGAAACCGTGCGTCATGAGGTGGAAGATCGCGGCGGCGTAGGCGCCCACGCCGAGCGAGGCGAACATGTAGCCGAGCTGCGACAGGGTGGAGTAGGCCAGCACCCGCTTGATGTCGGTCTGGGTGAGTGCGATGGACGCTGCCAGGATGGCGGTGAAGATGCCGATGGCGGCCACGATCACCATGGCGGCCGGGGCGTGGCTGAAGATCGGGTTGACCCGGGCCACCATGTAGACGCCGGCGTTGACCATGGTGGCGGCGTGGATCAGGGCAGAGACCGGGGTGGGGCCCTCCATGGCATCGGGGAGCCAGACGTGGAGCGGGAACTGCGCGCTCTTGCCCACCGCGCCGCAGAGGAGCAGGAGCGCGATGCCGGTGATCTGCCAGGTCTGGATCTGCCCCGAGGCGAGCATCTGGGGCAGCTTCGTGAACACGTCGGAGAAGTTGAGGGAGCCCACCGTGGTCCAGATGGCCCAGATCCCGATGCTGAACCCGACGTCGCCCACGCGGTTGACCAGGAAGGCCTTCTTGGCGGCCAGCGCGGCGCTCCGCCGCTGGTACCAGAACCCGATCAGCAGGTAGCTCGAGAGGCCCACCAGTTCCCAGGCCATGAACAGGAGCAGGAAGTTCCCGGCCAGCACCAGGAGCAGCATGCTGAACATGAAGAAGTTCATGTACGCGAAAAAGCGACGCTTGCCCGGGTCGTGCTCCATGTACCCGATCGAGTACACGTGCACCAGCATCCCGATGGTGGTGACCACGATCAGCAGGGCGGCGGTCAGGTTGTCCACCGCGAAGTTGGCGTCCAGCTGGAAGCTGCCGGCGGGGATCCAGGTGTAGAGGGTGAACTGCAGGCCGCTCGGGCCATAGCCGCCGGTCAGCTGGGTGAAGACCACCACCATGCCGATCGCCCAGGTCAGGATGACTGCGCCCACCGAGATGGCCCACGCACGGTGCCCCAGCAGCTGGCCGAAGGCGGCCGTGAGGGCGAAGCCCGCGACGGGCAGGGCCAGGAGCGCGAGGACGAGGACCTCGTTCGACATCGTCCGCTCCTACTCCCGCATCGTGTCGTACTCGTCGACCAGGGGTGTGCGCCGGTTCCGGAAGATCGCGATGACGATCGCCAGGCCCACGGTGGCCTCGCCCGCCGCGACCGCGATCACCATCAGCGCAATGGCTGAGGCATGCACGGTGAGCTCCGGCACGAAGGCCCCGAAGGCGACGATGGTGAGGTTGACGGCGTTCAGCATCAGTTCGATCGACATCAGCATGGCGATCGCATTCCGGCGTGCCAGGAAGCCGAACATCCCGATGCAGAAGAGGAGCGTCGAGAGGACCAGGTAGGCGTTCAGCGAGTGGCTCACCTCAGGGCTCCTCCTGCGGCGACTCATCGCGCCTGGCCAGAAAGACCCCTCCCACCACCGACGCCAGCAACAGGACGCTCACGATCTCCAAGGGCAGCACGTACTGGCTGAAAAGCATCCGTGCCAGGGCATCGGTGGCGGTGTGCAGCGGCCGGTCCACCACGTCCGGCCACGCGGTGCCAGTCACGACCCCGATCAGCATGGCCGCCAGGACCACCGCGGCAACCGCCGCCGCCCAGGCCTGGTGATGGAAGACCAGCCGGATGGGGCCCGCCTTGGTCTGGGTCAGCATGATCGCGAAGAGGACCAGGACGCTGATGGCGCCGATGTAGATCAGGACCTGCGCGGCGGCCACCAGGGGCGCATCCAGCAGGAGGTAGACCCCGGCCAGCGCCGCGAAGGCGACGATCATCGCCAGGCCGGAACGGATGATGTCCCGGTTGAGCACCACCGTCAGGGCGGCACCCAGGAGCACCGCGGCCAGCGCGAGAAAGAGGAGGTCTCCCCAGGACCAGCCGAGCCCCGGGATCGTCGCATTGCCGATCGCGTTGGTCATCGTCCCTCCTGGCCGGCTTCGCCGCGGGGCAGCTCGGGCGCCTCTGCCGGGTGGCCGTTGCCGTTGCCCCCGGGGGCCAGTTGCGCCGGCAGGACCGGCAGCAGGCGATCGGCCGGGACGTCCCGGCCCTCGGCCATCGCGCGCGCGAGCCAGTCGCGCTCGCGGCGCACGTAGCTCATCTCGGTGTCGTGCTGGACAGCGGAGTAGGCGAGCAGGTCGATCATCGGCTGCTCGCGGCTCTCGTGGGCCAGCTCGAAGTCGGGCCCGCAGCGCAGTGCGTCGTAGGGGCAGGCGTCCACGCAGATGCCGCACAGGATGCAGCGCGACTCGTCCACGTCGTACTGCTCGAGCACGCGCGGCTTGGGCATCAGGGCACCGGTGGGGCAGGTCTCGGCACACCGTCCGCACGAAACGCAGGGCGTGTCGTTCAGACTCATGTCGAGCGGCGTGGTCACCAGGGTGTCCATGCCGATCCGCATGAAGTCGTAGCAGGCGGCGCCCACCACCTCCGCGCAGACCCGGGCGCAGCGGCCGCAGTCGATGCAGCGGGACGGCTCGCGCAGGATGAAGGCATGGCTGTCGTCGCGGATGTAGTCGTGGTTGTAACCGGTGAACCGGTTCTCGGTCACGCTCCGGTAGCTGAGCCCGGTCCGGGCCGGCTCCAGCGTCTGGAGCGTGGTGCCGTATTCGATCCCCAGCCGTCGCAGGTCACAGAACCCGATCGCCTCGCAGGTGCACTGCAGACAGCGCCGGGCCTCGTCCATTGCCTCGGACTGGGTGTACGGGATCTCGTACTCGACGTAGCTCTGCCTCCGCACCTCTGCGGGCATGCTCCGCAGGCGGTGGCGCGGCTCCTTCAGCTCGCCGGTAAACGGCACGATCGCGAGAAACGTGGGCTGCGGCTCGGCGATGGTCTGGCGGGTGCGCACGTCCTCCAGGTCCATCCCCTTCAGGTAGGCGTCGATGGCGTAGGCGGCCCGGCGGCCCTCGGCAACCGCCTGTACCACCGTGCTGGCGCCGATTCGCACGTCCCCGGTGGCGAAGACGCCGGTGCGCCCGGTCGAGAAGGTGACCGCGTCGGCCGCCAGCCGGTTCCGGTTCGCCTTCAGCCCATCGGCGCCGTGGTCCATCCAGCGCAGGTCCGGCCCCTGCCCGATCGCCAGCAGGACGCGGTCGCACTCGATGACGAACTCGGTCCCGGGGACCGGCTCGGGGCGCCGGCGTCCGGACGCGTCGGGGGCGCCCATCCGCATGCGCTGGAACTCCACGCCAGTGACCTTGTTCTGGGCGTCGGTGACCACGCGCGTGGGAGCGGCCTGGAAAATGGCGCGAGCCCCTTCCTCGATCGCCTCGTGCACCTCGCTGGCCGCCGACATCTCCTTCATGTCGCGCCGGTAGACCAGGGTCACCTCGCTGGCGCCCTGCCGCAGAGAGGTGCGGGTGCAGTCCATGGAGGTGAATCCGCCACCGATCACCACCACCCGGCTCCCCTTGTGGCCGGGGAACGGCAGCCCCAGGGTCGCCGTGCGCAGGTATTCGAGCCCGTCGAAGACGCCGTCCGCGTCCTCCCCGGGCACGCCCAGCTTGTTGGTGTCGTAGCAGCCGATCGCCACGCAGACCGCGTTGTAGCCCTGTGCCTGCAGGTCCTCCACGGTGAAGTCCTTGCCCAGCTCCTGGCCGCACTCGAAGCGCCCGCCCAGGTCCAGGATGGCCTGATATTCGCCGTCCACGATGGTGTCCTTGGGCAGACGGTACTCCGGGATCCCGTAGCGCAGCATCCCGCCCGGCTTCTCGTCCCGGTCGTAGATGGTGACGTCATGCCCGTCGATCAGCAGGTAGTAGGCCGCCGACGCGCCGGCTGGACCGCTCCCGATCACCGCCACGCGCTTGCCGCTCTTGGGCTGCAGTTCGAAGGGGATGGGAGCGGGCTGCCCCTGGGCCTGGAGGCGGAGCACCTCATCGCCCGCATAGCGGTGGCTGTCGCGGATGGCGATCGCCTCGTCCACCTCGTCGCGACGGCAGTGCTCCTCGCAGGGGGCCGGGCAGACGCGTCCCAGGATGCTGGGGAACGGGATGGTCCGCTTGAAGATCCGGGCCGATTCGGTGAACTCGCCCTCGGTGTTCGCCTTGAGGAATCCCGGGATGTCGATGTGACTGGGGCACTTGTTCTGGCAGGGGGGCAGGCAGTAGGCGTTGTGGTCGCTGAAGATCAGCTCCAGGTTGGTCCGCCGCAGCTCGCGGATGCGTGGCGTCTGGGTCCGGACCACCATCCCCGGCTCCGCAGCGCGGGCGCAGCTGATGGGCGGCTGCTCCTCGCCCTCGACCTCCACCACGCACATCCGGCAGGCGCCGAACCCGGGCAGCTTCGGCTCGTAGCAGAGCGTGGGGATCTCGATCCCGTTGTCGCGGCAGACTTCGAGGATCGTCTGTCCCTCCCGGCCGGTCACCTGGCGGCCGTCCACCTCGATGGTGAATGCCGGCGCTGACTGGGGGCGCTGGGGTGACTGGGTCTCGAGGAGCCGCTCGCCCAGTGTCGCCGGTGTGGTCTGGAGTTCGATCAGGTCGGCCATACTGCTACCCGGGTCAGTCGGAGGTGCCGGTGGCGGTGGCGCTCACCCGCAGCGGCTGGCACACGCCGGCCGGACACGTTCCAGTGGTGAAGTGGGCGTCGTACTCGTCCCGGAAGTATCGCATCCCACTGGTGAGCGGGTTGGGCGCGCAGATCCCATGTCCGCAGAGGGAGCCGTCCCGCACGTCGGCGGCGAGGCTGAGCAGCAGCTGCGGATCCGTGGGGCGCGGCCGACCGGTGGTGGCCCGGTCCGCGATTTCGTACAGGCGGCGCGTGCCGATCCGGCAGGGGACGCACTTGCCGCACGACTCGTCCGACATGAACCGCTCCATGAGCCGCCCGAGCTCCACGATGCACGCGCGCTGGTCGACCACCAGCAGCCCGCCTGAGCCCAGGATCGCGCCGGCGGCTTCCAGCGCGGCGGGTTCCAGGGGCGTGTCCAGCGCGGCCTCCGGCAGGAAGCCCCCGGCGGGGCCCCCGACGAGGACGGCCTTGAAAGCGCTGCCTTCCGCCATTCCGCCGCCTGCTTGCTCCAGGATCTCGCGCAATGGGGTGCCCAGGGGGACCTCGGCCAGGCCCGACCGGCGGGCGGTGCCGGAGAGTTGGACGAGCTTGGTGCCCGCGTTGCCGTCGCGGCCGGCCGCGGCGAACGCCTCGGCGCCGTGGCGCACGATCCAGGGGACCGCGGCCAGCGTCTCCACGTTGTTCACCACCGTGGGGTGGCCGTCCAGGCCGCGTGTCGAGGGGTACGGCGGGCGCTGGTCCGGCATGCCACGGTCCGACCGGAGGGCGTGGATCAGAACGGTCTCCTCGCCCAGCACGAAGGCACCGCGCAGCGGCCGGACCTCGATGCGAAGGTCGAAGCCGCGCTGCATGGCCTTGGCGCCCAGGTAGCCGGCCGCTTCGGCCGCGGCCACGGCTGCGCTGACTCGTTCGATTGCGAGCGTATAGCCCGCGTTGATCGCGAGATACGCCACCTCCGCTCCGACCGCCAGCGCGGCCAGGGCGGCGCCCTCCACGACCGCGTGGGGGTCAAGCTCCATCAGGGTCCGGTCCACGAAGGCGCCGGGATCGGCCTCGATCCCGTTGGCGATCACGTACCGGACAGGATCTTCCTGCCCTCGCGCGGCGCGCCACTTGGTCCCGGTGGGGAACCCGGCGCCCCCGCGGCCGCGCAGGCCGGAACGCGAGACGAGCTCAAGGAGCGTCTCGGGTCCCGAGCTGAGCGCCTGCCGCCAGGCGGACCATGCGCCGGCGCGTTCGGCGGCGGCCAGCCCCTCGTCGGGGTCGTACTGTCCCGCAGCCTCGAGCACGACGCGCGGCCACTCGGCGGGCGTGGCGAGGATCGTGCTCATTTCAGGCGCGCCCCGTGGCGGGTTGGCTCGTGGCGGGTTGGCCCGTGGCCGATTGGCCGGCCAGGCTCCGCGCCAGCTGCGCCGCCTCGGCCGCGCTGAGCCGTGCCCGGCGCTCGCCATCGACCGTGACCCAGGGCAGGCCGCCGTTCTCGCCGTGGCAGTCGGCCGCTTCGAGCGAGACCGAGCCGTCGGGGGTGGTGCCACCGAGCGGCACGCCCAGCGCCTTCTCCAGCGCGGAGCGGATCGCGCCGCTGCCGAACAGGGAGCAGGCGGGGCACCGACAGACGCCGATGGTGTGCCGCGTGGCGGGCTGCAGGTGCAGCTGCGCATAGAAGGATGCCGTGCCGTAGACCTCCGCATACCAGGCGCCGGTGGCGTCCGTGATGTGTTTCAGGGCGGCCACCGGCAGGTAGCCGTACTCCGACTGCACCTGTTCCAGGATGGGGACCATCCGCTGCGGGTCGTGCCCTTCGCCTTCCAGGATCCGGTCCACGGCGGCGGTGTCGAGTGGGTGGAACGAAACGAAGTTCGGGTCGGGAACGGGGCGGCCTGAGCGTCGGAGGGCAACTTCCTGGCGGCGCTCGGCGTACTGCTCGGGCGGTCCCCAGTGGATGTGGAAGCGATCCTTGGTGTCGGTGCCACCCATGTCGATGCACTCGATGGGGCAGGCCATGGCGCACTGGAAACAGGTCTCGCACTTCAGCGCTCCCCACTCGTCGTAGAGGAGCTGGAGCCGGCCGCGATGGCGCGGCGGGATCTGCGGCGTCTGCTCCGGGTACTGCACGGTGACCTTGGGCTCGAAGAAGCGGCGCAGCGTGAGGGCCATGCCCTTCACCATGCCGAGCCCGGGGACGGGTCTCATGGGTGCACCACCAGGATCGCGAGCGCGGTCAGGAAGAGGTTCACCAGCGAGGCCGGGAGGAGCCATTTCCAGGCCAGGCCCATGAGCTGGTCAACGCGGACGCGCGGCAGGGTGGCGCGCATCCAGACGAAGGTGAAGACGAAGACGTAGGCCTTGGCGAAGAACCAGACGATTCCCAGCAGCGCCTGGAGGTTGATCAGCAGGTAGATCCCGAGCGCGCCGATGGCGAGCAGCGTGAACAGCGCCAGGCCCGCGATCCAGGCGCGCCAGAAGGGCCACCGGGAGCGCAGCATCCGCATCGGGAGGGCCAGCAGCGTGGATCCCACGATCGGCGCGAGCACGATCACCGCCAGTACGCCGCCCCAACCGAGCGCGCCCAGGTCCGCCACGAAGTGGACCGGCCAGGGCCACGGTATGGGCGCTGTCCAGCCGCCGAAGAAGAGGACCACCGCCAGCCCGGAGAGCAAGAACACGTTCACGTATTCGGCGAAGAAGAAGAAACCGAACCGCATCCCGCTGTACTCGGTGGCGAAGCCGGCCACGATCTCGCTGTCGGCCTCCGTCAGGTCGAACGGTGTCCGGTTGGCCTCGGCGGTCGCGGCGATGAAGAAGACCAGGAACGCCAGCGGCTGGCGCACCACGAACCAGTCGAGGAAGCTCCCGGACTGGGCCTGCACGATCCCGTTGAGGCTCATGGTTCCGGCCAGCATGATGACGCCCACCACGGAGAGCGTGAGGGGGATCTCGTAGCTGACCATCTGGGCCGCGCTGCGCAGCCCGCCCAGGAGCGAGTACTTGTTGAAGCTCGACCAACCCGCCATCAGCAGGCCCACCACGGAAAGGCCGCCGACCGCGAAGAAGTAGAGGAGCCCCACGTTGAGATCGGCACCGAAGAGGCCCGGCCCGAAGGGAAGCACCATGAACGCCATCACGCTGGCCACGAAGGTGACCACCGGCGCCAGGGTGAAGACGCTGACATCCACGCCGGTGGGGGTGAAGTCCTCCTTCGAGAGCACCTTCAGGCCATGCACCACCGAGGCCAGGGTCCCCCAGGGGCCGATGCGGTTGGGGCCGATGCGCAGGTTCATGAAGGCGATCACCTTCAGCTCCAGGAAGATGATCACGAACGCGGTCGGGATGGTGAACAGCAGCACCGCCGTGGCCGCCACCACGAAGCGGACGATCGCGATATTGGCCAGCAGGACGCCCCCGATCCAGATCACGATCGCCGGGATGGCGCCGCTGGCGATCCCGGCCGCGATGACCACGAGCAGCAGGAGCAGCGCGCCCAGGACCGGGATGGCGACTCTGATCGCGGGCGAGGGGCGTCCGCTCGACCGTGCGACGACGCTCACTTGTCGATCCCGCCCATCACCGGATCCAGGCTTGCCATGACGGCCATCGTATCTGCCAGCAGCTTGCCGGGCATCAGGGGCACCACCGCCTGGAGGTTCAGGAAGGAGGGGTCGTGGATGCGGAACCGGTAGGGCCGTATGGTTCCGTCGCTGATCGCGTAGCAGCCGTATTGGCCGCGCGGGCTCTCGATGGCGGCCCAGGCGCGCCCCGGCCGGGGGGTGATCCGACGGGGCACCTTGGCCATCACCGGACCATCGGGCATCTGGTGGATGACCTGGTCGATGATGTGCACGCTCTGCTTGATCTCGTCCACCCGAAGCATGTAGCGGGCGTAGGAGTCCCCTTCTTCCCGGGTGGGGATCTCGAACTCCAGCTCCGGGTAGATGCCATATGGGTGGGCGCGGCGCAGGTCGTAGGGGATGCCCGAAGCACGCACGTTGGGGCCGGTGATGCCCAGGCTGAGCGCCATCTGGCGGTCGATGCGGCCCAGGCCGCGCGTCCGCCTCACGAAGATCTCGTTCTCGTTGAGGAGCGTGGTGTTGGCCTCGACCTCGCGCAGGGCGTGGCTCATCCAGTCGCCCAGCCGGCTCAGGAACTCGTGGTTCAGGTCGCCGTTGACCCCGCCGATCCGCATGTAGTTGAACAACATGCGCTGGCCGGTCAGGGCCGCCAGCATCTCGACGATCTCGTCCCGTTCGATGAACCCGTAGAGGATGGGCGTCAGCCCGCCCAGGTCGAGCGCCATCCAGCCCATGAAGAGCGCATGGCTGGCGATCCGGTTCAACTCGCAGGCGAGGACTCGGATGTACTCGGCGCGGCGCGGCACGCGCAGGTCGAGGAGCTTCTCGAACGCCATCACCGGGGCCAGCTCGTTGAAGAGTGAGCTCACGTACTCCAGCGGGTCCGTGTAGGCGATGGCGTGGTGATATTCGGCATTCTCAGAGAGCTTCTCGATCCCGCGGTGGAGGTAACCGAGGACGGGGTCGACGTCGACCACGCGCTCGCCCTCGATCTTCACCACCAGGCGCAGCACGCCGTGGGTGGACGGGTGCTGGGGGCCGATGTTGACCAGCATCTCGCCGTCCCGAAGCGCGTAGAACTCCGCCTCCCGCTCGGTTCGCGGCGCATATGGCGGGATCGCGTCGTAGATGGTGGCCGGGCTCTGGACCAGGACTCGGGGATCGTCGAGGGACGGGATGCGGCTGCTCATGCTCGCCCTACCGCGCTCGACTGCGCCGCACGGGGGCGGGCGACTCGACCGGCGGGTGGACCTGCTCCATGTGCCGCACGCCCTGGCCAGGGGAGTGCGAGGCATCGTCTGCCAGGTAGAAGTCCTTGCGGAGGGGGAAGCTGGTGTAGTCGGGTGGCATGTAGATCCGTCGCAGATCGCGGTTCCCCTCGAAGATGATGCCGAACATGTCGTAGGCCTCGCGCTCCATCCACTCGGCGCCCTTCCAGAGGAAGGTTGCGGAAGCGACTCTCGGGTCGTCACGCGGCAGGTCCACCACGATCACGCGGAGCCAGTCGGGGGTACCCTGCGACCACAGGTGGTAGACGACCTGCAGGGTGTCGCCGGTATCCACGCCGGCCAGGTCGGCCAGGACTTCGAACCGGAAGGCTGGCTCGTCGTGGAGGATGCGGAGGACGTCCACCACGGAACCGGGGCCGATCCGGATCTCGGTCTCGTCGTGGCGCTGCGCAACCGGCCCCACCAGGTCCGGGCCGAGTCGCGTTTCGAGGCGACGCCTGAGGGCGGAGTCCATGTTGGTCGCGCTCAGCGGTCGGCGGGCGCCGTAGGCCCCACGGCGCGGTCGGCCCAGTGACCGCGGCGGGCCAGGATCAACTGCTGGAGCTTCATCATCCCGTAGATGAGGCCCTCGGGGCGGGGCGGGCAGCCGGGCACGTAGACGTCCACCGGCATGATCCGGTCTATCCCCTGGACCACGCTGTAGGAGCGTTTGAAGCGCCCGCCCGAGCAGGTGCAGTCGCCCATGGCGACACACCACTTGGGTTCGGGCATCTGCTCCCAGAGACGCAGCAGCGGCCCGGCCATCTTGGTGGTGAGGGTGCCAGCCACGATCAGCACGTCGGCCTGGCGCGGGCTGGCCCGGAACGGGAACATGTTGAAGCGGTCCATGTCGTTGCGGCTGGTGGCTGCCGACATCATCTCGATCGCGCAGCAGGAGAGCCCGGAGAGGAGTGGCCAGAGGCTGTTGGTGCGCAGCAGGTCGAGCAGGTAGTCCGCCTTGGCCGGGATCACGTCGAGGGCGCCCCAGCGCGCGTTGTCACCTGTCTCGCCCTCGGCCTCGATCTGGCGCAGGTGCGTGATCGCTGGCGCCTGGCCGCCCCCGTACGCGGCCGGGTTGGACGAGGTCCACAGGTCGTTGGCCACCACGATCGGCTTGGGGGCGGCCGCGACGTCCGTTGGCTCGCGTCGGGAACCGTCGGGGCTCACTGCCATCGGAGCACCCCCTTACGCCAGGCGTATGCCAGCCCGAGCATCAGGATCCCCACGAAGACGGCCATGCTGGCCAGGCCCCCCAGCGCGACGTCGCGGAAGACGATCGCCCAGAGGTAGACGAAGACGACCTCGATGTCGAAAGCCACGAAAAGGAGTGCGTAGATGTAGAACGAGAGGCCGAAGCGACCCCACGTATCACCGAAGGTGTCGATCCCCGATTCGTACGGCAGCCCCTTGTCTCGTCCTCCCCGGTTCCGGTGGCTGATGAGCCAGGCCAGCCCGATGGTGAGGAAGACGAACGAAACGGCGGCAATGAGGAAGCCGACGACGTACCAGAGTCCGGTCACGGTGTCCTATCGCGAACTGCCAGGCGCCGGCAGATGGTCCCGGGCGGGCGGTTGTGCGCCTGGACGTACCGGCATTCTATCGCAGTGCGGCCGCCGTCCACGGTGCCGGCGACGGGGCCGGCAGGCGCGAAGCGGCGGCTGGAGCGGGGCGGACGCTGCCGAACCGGCCGGTGGGCCGGCCGGTTCGGCAGCTCAGCGGATGCCGCGCAGGAGCAGTCGCACGCCGGGCCCCACCAGGGTGTGCCCGCCGAGCAGGATCGGGAACGGGGCCGCGGCGGCTGCGGCGGTCAGCGTGCGCAGCCAGTCGTCGTGGATGCCGGCCGCCTGGAGCAGGTCGGAGGCGAAGCGATCCTGATCGGCCGGCCAGGCAGCCTCGTCGGGCCCCAGGCGATCGGCCAGCAGGACGCGGCTGTCCAGGAGCGCGGCGTCGGCGAACTGGGCCACCACCTCAGGAAGCGCACCCGGCCCGCGGTCCGCGAGCAGCCGCCCGAGGGTGGCTCGCGGCGCTCGGCTGCGGGCCCCTGCGGCCCCGGGCGGCGCGGCGCTCGGCCGCATCGCCAGGGGGGACGCTGCGCGCAGCCCGCGCTCCTCGGCCAGGAAGCGCACGCGGCAGCGGACGTGCCGCTCCAGCCACGCGAGCGTGCGGGACGAACTGCGGCCAAAGACGAGCAGCTCGCGGTGCCGATCTCCCGCCACCCCACGGAGCTCCTCCAGGCGCGGTACTGCCATCCCGTGCTCCTCGGCCAGGTTCCGCAGCTGAGCAGGCGCGTCGGCGGCCCGCGCCAGGAGCGCCAGGTCAAGTGGCGTGTCCAGGTCGAGCGCCAGTCGCTCACGTCCGGGCAGATCGCGCACGCGGTAACCGGCCACCTCCTGCAGCCACCGGGGCAGGGCGTTGTCGGAAGGCAGCGGGGGGAGCTCGGCGAGAATCGCGGCGCGGGAGACGGCGCAGACATCGGAGGAGTAGCGGTTGTTGGTAAGTGCCGCTGCCCGCCGGCTCTCGGCCACGGTGACCAGCCGCCGCGCGTCGCCGAGCCGCAGGCGAGGCACCGAGCCGCTGCCCAGCACCACGCAGGCGCCGATCCGCTCGCGGCGCACCAGTCCGGCGAGCGCCTCGCCGAACGACCCACCCGGCGCGGCGACCACGGCACCGGGCATGCGATCCCTCCCGGCCGGTCTCCGGATCGCCGGGGCGCGAGCCGCTGGGGGCCGGGCGACGGGGTCCAGGGCCTGGGTCGCTGGGGCGAAATCGGCGGGGTCCACGCCGCGGGCCGCGGCCAGCACGACTCGGGCAGCGCCGGCGCGGCGAAAGAGCGCGACGTGGCGCTGGAGGAGGACCTGGCGCGCCTCTGCCAGAAGCGCGTTCAGGGGCGGGTCATCCGAGCGCGGCGGACGATGGAAGACGATCAGGGTGACATCCCGCATGGCCCGGCGAGCGTAGCCTGTCGGCGTCCAATCGCAAGGGGGTGCTTCATGACCAGGCGCGGAATCCTCGCCCCGCCAACCGTTGCCGCCGCCGCGGCTTCCCGGCCCGCAGGCTCCCCGCCGGCGCTCGCCGTGGGCCCATCGTCGGCCCCGGAGCCCGGCTCGCTGCGCACGCCGGCCCGCGGATCCTCGGCCACGGTGCGAGCCTACGTCGGCCTGGGCGCCAACCTGGGAGACGCCGCCGCCACGCTGGCCGCCGCCGTGCACGCGCTGCGCGCCCTTCCCGCGTGCGAGCTGGTGGGCGTCTCGCGGCTCTATCTGACCCGCCCGGTGGGGATCGCGGACCAGCCCGACTATCACAACGCCGTGGCAGCACTGGACGTGCCGGCCGGCCCGGATGCCGAACGGGGCGCGGTGGCCCTGCTGGTGGCGCTGAAAGGGATCGAGCGCGCCTTCGGCCGCCGGAGAGGTCCGCGCTGGGGGCCCCGGGAGCTGGACCTGGACTTGCTCCTCTTCGGCAGCCACCGCGTGCTGGTGCGGCGGCCGCCGGAAGGCGTCTCGCTCGACCCGGGACACCGCGACCGCCTGCTTGAGGTGCCACACCCGGAAGCGCGCGAGCGGCTGTTCGTGCTGGCGCCACTGGCCGACCTGGCGCCCGCCCTGGTGCCGCCGGGCTGGGACGAAACCGTGGCCGAAGCTCGCGCCCGGCGCCTGGCCGCGGAGGGCTCCGGGGCCGTGCGTCCGATCGGCCGCTGGGAGGCCGATCGGTGGGCACCGTGCAGCCAGGAGGACGGGGGTGCGTGACGGGGCAGCGTCCCGGGTCAGTGTCGGAAGTGGCGCCGCCCCGTGAAGACCATGGCCATGTGGTGCCGGTCGGCGACCTCGATCGCCATCTGGTCCCGGCTGGAACCGCCCGGCTGGATGATCGCGGTGACGCCCCGATCGGCTGCCAGCTGGATGGCGTCGGCGAAGGGGAAATACGCGTCGCTGGCCAGGCAGCTGAGCTTGGAGCGATCAGCGGCCCTGTGCAGCGCGATCTCCACGGCGGACAGCCGGCTGGTCTGACCGGCCCCGATCCCGACCACGGCCATGCTGCGTGCCAGGACCACGGCGTTGCTCGGCACGTGCTTCACGGCGCGCCATGCGAAGAGCAGGTCGGTGAGCTCCTCGAGCGTGGGCCGCCGCTGGGTCACCACCCGCATCTGCTGACGGTCGGGGTCCAGCTGATCGAGGGTCTCGACCAGCACCCCGCCGCCGACCCGGAGGAAGTCCAGATTTGCCATCCCGTAGTCCGAGAGCCCGTGCGCGGGGCTGGAAGGGACGCGCAGCACGCGCAGATCGTCTCTGCTCGCCAGGGCGGCCAGCGCGGCCTCGTCGAAGCCGGGTGCCACCACCGCCTCGTAGTCATTGCCCAGGATGGCGGCCGCCGTAGGCGCGTCAATGGGGCGATTGGCCGCCACGACCGAGCCGCTGGCGGATACCGGATCACTCTCCAGAGCCCTCCGGTATGCCTCGCACAGGTCGTCGCGGGAGGCCAGACCGACTGGCGTCACCCCTTTTGTCATGCAGACCGCGGGCGCGGCAAAGTCGGAGACGACCCGGTACGCGGCGTCCATGGAGAGGAGATCGTTGAACGAGGGGGGCGGGCCGTGCAGCTGCGTGGCATCCGCGAGCGATCCCTGCCGGTGGCTGCTCTCCCGGTAAAACGCCGCCTCCTGGTGCGGGTTCTCGCCGTACGCCAGGTCGCTCTTCTTGTCCAGGACCAGGGTCAGGTGTTCCGGGAAGCGGATGCCGCTCACGTGGTTGAGGTAGGCGGCCACCTCGGCGTTGTAGGCCGCGACTGCAGCGAACGCATCGGCCGCCAGCCGCTCGCGCAGCTCGGCGGAAACCGTGCCGCGCGCTCGGATCTCCCGCACCACGTCCGAGTACGCGGCGGGGCTGCAGACCGCGGCCACGCCCGCGAAGTTGCGCGCGGCGGCCGAGAGCAGGGCAACGCCCCCCACGTCGATCATCTCAACGGCGGCCGGAAGGGGGAGCAGCCGAGCCCCTACCTGGGGCGCGAACGGACGAACGTTGACCACCACCACGTCGAGCAGGCCGATCCCCTGTTCGGCGAGTTCCGCGAGCTGGTCCTGGCGGTCGCGGCGGGCAAGGATCCCGGCGTAGATGGCCGGGTGAAAGGTCTTGACCTGGCCGCCAAGGAGGGTGGGCAGCGAGGTCAGCTCCCCCACTGACGCCACGGTTATCCCCTCTGCGGCGAGGTGGTCGCGGGTCCCGTCGGTCGCGTAGACCTCCACCCCGAGCGTGAGCAGGTCGCGCGCAAAGGGCACGATTCCTTCGCGATCTGCAACCGACAGCAGGGCTCGCACCCCGGGCTCCTCCAGCTGTGTACGAGCAGGCGGCGACGCGGACGCGGGACGGGGACCGCACGCCATCTAGGGCGTCGAGAGTATAGCAACGCGCGGCCCGGCACCCGCCCGGGCCCGAGACGGGCTATTCTGCCTCTGCTGACCCATGGCCCTGACGCATCGTCGGACCGCACGACCGGAGATGGACCGTTGACGCTTGCACCCTGGGACTACTTTTTCCGCCCGTTCAACTCGATCGAGTTTCCCGACCTGCTGACGCCGATCTGGGTGCTGGCCCTGGTCCTCCTGGTGGCTCAGGTGGTGCTCTACAACGTCCGCTCCCGGCAGCTGCGCCGCCATGAACCGCTGGTGGCCATGCAGGAGTGGCTGCTCTGGACGGGCGTGATCACCTTCTCGCTGCTCCTGATCGAAGCGGTCTTTGCCTGGTACTTCCTGTTCATGCTGGTCACGTTGGTGGTGGGGCTGGGCGTCTACGTGTGGATCCGCTTCGTCCGGTTTCCTCCGATCATTGTCCAGTACAACGAATACCTCCGGCGCACGCGCTTCTTCAGCCAGGCCAAGTACAAGCATCCCGAGGCGACGATCCGCCCCAGCCGGCGGAGGCGTGGAGCGCGCTGACCGGGCGCCGCTTGCGCTCTGGCCGGCGATGCCGAGGAGGGAGTTCGGCATGGAGATTCGCCGCTTCGGTCCCGGGCACCGTCGGCCGGACGGCCCGCCGGGGACGCGAGGTGTCACCGGCCAGGTCATCCACCAGGACGGCCGAGGAAGCATCGCCGAGATGGCATTTGCGCCGGGCGCCGTGATCGCTCCCCACACGAACCTCAACACGTCCTTTTTCGTGGTGGTGAGCGGGGGCGGGTTCGTCCAGGTCGGCAGCGAGCGGGCGCGGGTGGGGCACGGCGAGGCCGTCCTGTGGCCGGCCGGCGAACTCCACGGCGCCTGGACGGAGGGCACCGAGATGCGGGCCCTGGTGATCGAGTTCGGCGGCACCGGGACCGGTACTGACGATGTCGGAGGCTCGGGGGCCGGGCGCGCCGGCGCCGGTCTGCAGCAGCTCGATTCGCGGGAGGACAGGCAGGTGACGGGCCCGGGACGCGCCCGCGGATCGCTGGCCGAGCCCTCGGGGCCGCCCACCGGCGAGCGGGGCGGGCCGAGCGGGGAGCCCTGGTAGGCGTCAGGCGCGCGCCCGCACGGCGGCCCGCCCGCACGGCGGCGCGCGGGCAACCGCGCGCTCGGATGGTCGAGGATCAGCGCGCGCCCACCGCGCCCGCAGCGGCCAGCAATGCCCCCACCTGCCCCAGGACCCGGGCCGTGGCCCCCCAGACGCGATAGTCGCCCACGGGATAGGCTCCGTACCGCAGGTGCCACCCGGACCGTTGCTCTTCGACCATTTCGATCGGCGCGCCAGCCAGGAAGGTGCGCACCGGGACCTCGATGATGGCTGAGACCTCGTGCGCGTCGCGCTGCAGGGCGGGCCGGCGCCGCGCCGCCGCCAGGACGGGGTGCAGCCGAAACCCAGAGACACGCACGTCCACGGGCCCCAGCTCCCCCAGGACGCGCAGGCCGCACTGGGCCGGGTCGAGCCCCACCTCCTCCTGCGCTTCGCGAAGCGCGGCTGCCGCGATCGAGCGATCGCCCGGCTCCACCGCACCGCCCGGAAAACTCACTTCACCAGCGTGGCGGAGGTCGCCTGGCGGCCGCGCAGTGAGGACGGTCCAGGCTTCCTCGTCGGGGCCCGGAAAGAGGAGCACCAGCACGGCCGCGTCGCGCGCCTCCGGCGCAACGTCCGGGGGGACCAGGTGCCCGTCCACGACCAGCATCGGGCGGAGGCTCTCTGGCGGCTCCGGCAACCGATCCGGAAGCTGCTCGAGCCGCGCAACCGTCTCCGCGAAGCGCATCTGCGGGCCTCGTCACTGGATGATGGGGCCGCCGTCGCCGCGCCTGGGCCGCGAAGCCGCGGCGAGCGTCTCCTCGACGATGTCGCGCGGACGCCCGCCCTCGCGCTCGGACGCGCGCACATCGTGCCGTCCCGTGGCTGTCACCACCCGGTCCGCGGTCCGGAAGAGGATCGTCCCGGTGCCCTGGTCGGCCTCCACCGAGATCTTCGAACCGGGCGGGAAGGCACCCTCGAGGATGGCCCGAGCCAGCGGGTTCTCGATCGTCCGCTGCACAGCCCGCTTGAGCGGCCGTGCCCCGTACGCCGGGTCGTGCCCCTCTGCCGCAATCAGCGCGCGGGCCGAGGGGGCCAGCTCCACCACCAGGTCGGCATCCGCCAGTCGCCGCTGCAGATCGGCCACCAGCAGGTCGACGATGGCAGCCAGGTCTGCGTCCGAGAGCGCGTGGAAGACGATGATCTCGTCCACCCGGTTCAGGAACTCGGGTCGGAACTGCTGGCGCAGCGCCTCCATCACCTGCCGGCGCATCTGGTCGTACGTCAGCTCGTCCGGCCGGGACGAGAACGCGGTCATGAACTGGCTGCCCACGTTGCTGGTCATGATCAGCACGGTGTCCTTGAAGTTGACCGTGCGCCCCTGCCCGTCGGTCAGCCGGCCGTCGTCCAGGACCTGCAGCAGGACGTTGAACACGTCCGGGTGCGCCTTCTCGATCTCGTCGAGCAGGATCACCTGGTACGGGCGACGCCGGACCGCTTCCGTCAACTGGCCGCCCTCTTCGTACCCCACGTATCCGGGCGGCGCTCCGATCAGGCGGCTCACGGCGAACTTCTCCATGTACTCGCTCATGTCGAGCCGCGTCATCGCCTGCTCGTCGTCGAAGAGGAACTGGGCGAGCGCTCGCGCCAGCTCCGTCTTGCCGACCCCGGTGGGGCCCAGGAAGATGAACGACCCGATGGGGCGGCGTGGATCCTTGAGGCCGGCGCGGGCGCGCCGGACGGCATCCGAGACGGCCTCGATGGCCTCGTCCTGCCCGATGACGCGCTGGTGGAGCCGCTCTTCCATGTGGACCAGCTTGGCCTGCTCGCCCTCCATCAGTCGGGTCACCGGGATGCCGGTCCACTGGCTCACGATCTCGGCGATGTCGTCGGCGTCGACCTCTTCCTTCAGAAGGCGGGTTGCGCCGTCGAGGCCGGCGAGCGCGGCCTCCTGCTCTTCGAGCTGGCGCTGCAGCTCCACCTGGCGCCCGTACCGGAGCTCCGCCGCCCGTCCATAGTCGGCCGCGCGCTCAGCCGACTCGATCTCGTGCTGGAGCGTCTCCAGGGCGGCCTTGGTCTGGCGCAACCCGGCGATCGCGGTCTTCTCGGTTTCCCAGCGCTGCTTGAGGGCCCCCGCCTGCTCCCCGATCTCCGCCAGCTCGCGCTCCAACGCCTCCAGGCGGGCACGCGAGGCATCGTCGGTCTCCTTGCGCAGGGCTTCGCGCTCGATCTCCAGCTGAATTCGGCGCCGCTCCAGTTCGTCCAGCTCCACCGGCATCGAGTCGATCTCCATGCGCAGACGGCTGGCCGCCTCGTCCACCAGGTCGATCGCCTTGTCCGGCATGAAGCGTCCGCTGATGTAGCGGTGCGAGAGGACGGCCGCGGCCACCAGCGCGGAGTCCTTGATCCGGACTCCGTGGTGCACCTCGTAGCGCTCGCGCAGCCCGCGCAGGATGGAGACGGTCTCCTCCACGCTGGGCTCGTCCACGTAGACCGGCTGGAAGCGCCGCTCGAGCGCCGCGTCCTTCTCGATGTGCTTGTGGTATTCGTCGAGCGTGGTGGCGCCGATGGCGTGCAGCTCGCCGCGGGCCAGCATCGGCTTGAGCAGGTTGGAGGCGTCCATGGCCCCCTCGGCAGCGCCCGCGCCGACCACCGTGTGCAGCTCATCGATGAACAGGATGATCTGCCCCGCGCTCTCGGTGATCTCCTTGAGGACGGCCTTCAGGCGCTCCTCGAACTCGCCGCGGTACTTTGCGCCGGCGATCAGGGCGCCCATGTCCAGGGCGATGACGCGCTTCTCCTTGAGCGTCTCGGGGACGTCTCCCCGGACGATCCGCTGCGCGAGTCCCTCGACGATGGCGGTCTTGCCCACCCCCGGCTCGCCGATGAGCACCGGGTTGTTCTTGGTCCGGCGGCTCAGGACCTGGATGACGCGGCGGATCTCCTCGTCGCGGCCGACCACTGGGTCGAGTTTGCCCTCACGGGCAGCCCCGGTCAGGTCGCGGCCGTATTTCTCGAGCGCCTGGTACGTGGACTCGGGATGCTGGGACGTCACCCGCTGGTTGCCGCGGACGCTGGCCAGTGCCTGCAGGATCCGCTCGTGGGTGGCGCCGTGGCGCTCCAGGAGGCGCTGGGCGTCCCCGCCCGCCTCCGAGACGCCGAGCAGCAGATGCTCGGTGGAGACGTACTCGTCCTTGAGCCGCTTCGCCTGGTCCTCGGCACGCTCCAGCACCTCGCGGGCCCGCGGGTCGAGAGCGAGCGTGCCGCCCTGGATGCGTGCGCGTCGAGCGAGCACGGCGGCCAGTTCCGCCCGGATCGCGGCCGGATCGGCACCCAGCCGCTCCAGGGTCGCGACCGGGATCCCCTCCTGGTCCTCCAGCAGGGCCGCCAGCAAGTGCTCGGCATCCAGCACCGGGCTCTCCTGCGCGGTGGCGAGCTGCTGGGCGTCAACGATGGCTTGCTGGGCTTTTTCCGTGTATCGATCGAGTTTCATGGCTCTCGGGCTATCCTTCCCCCGGTCACACCGCCGTCGCGGTGTGCGCCGGATCGGGCTGATCCACTGCGTCAAGGAACTGGCTGGCGAGTCGCCGGGCGTTCTCATCCAGGCTGGTGGGCAATACCACCCGTACCCGGACATACAGATCCCCGCGGCCCTCGGCGCGGAAGCGCGGAAGCCCCTGTCCGGCGAGCCGGAAGGTGCGCCCGTTCTGGGTCCCGGGCGGGATCCGCAGCAGGAGGCGCGTCCCAGCGATGGTGGGCACCGGCACGTCCCCGCCCAGGAGTGCCTCGCGCAGCGAGACGGGGAGCTCGCGGACCAGGTCCGCGCCCTGTCGCTCGAAGGTGGCGTGCGGGAGCACGCGAACGCGGACGTAGACGTCCCCGGCGCCGGGGCCGCTGCCGGCCTTGCCGCTGAGCCGGATGCGCTGGCCATCGACGACGCCGGCCGGAATCTTCACTTCGTAGCGGCGATCGCCCACCTGGAGCAGCCGCGTGGTCCCGCTGAAGACCTCTTCGAGCGTGACCTCAGTTTCGGTTTCGACGTCCTGACGCGGCGCCGTCCGCGACCCGCCCGAGGTGCGGCCGCGCCTCCCGGCGCCGCGGCCGGCCGGGGCCTCGAAGCCAAGGTCGCCCAGGATGTCGTCGTACTGCAGTCTGCCCGCGCCCGAGCCCGCGCCGGGGCCTGCGTTGGACGCCCGGCCGGATGCAGCGCCCGGGGTACTCCCGAAGAACGTGCGGAAGAAGTCGCTGAACCCGGCCAGATCCTCGGGGTTCCCACGGTATTCGAACCGGATTCCGCCCGGGCTGGCGCCCATGCCGCCGGCGGACCGGGACCGGCGCATGAAGTCCGCGAAGGGGTCTTTGGTCGTGCCGCCCGCCTGCTGATACGCCGCCCAGTCGGCTCCCAGCGCGTCGTACGCCTTGCGCTTGTCGGGATCACCAAGGACGGCGTTTGCCTCGTTGATCTCCTTGAAGCGTCGCTCGGCGTCCGGTTTGCCCTTGTTCACGTCCGGGTGGTACTGGCGCGCAAGCCTGCGATAGGCCTTCTTGATGTCGGCCTGGCTCGCTGTTCGCGGTACCCCGAGCGTCTGGTAGTAATCCCTGTATTCCATCGGAACGTGTCCAGGATCCGGGCCGGGGCTTCGGGAAGCCTCGGCCCGGATCGGTTTCAGTGCTCCAGGCCTCCCACCGCGGCCGGCGCGGGCGGGAACGTGGCGGGCGGCGTGGCATCCGGGACGGCGACGTCACGCAGCTCCGGCCGGGACTCAGGCGGCTGCAGCGGGAGCGGGGTTGGTCGCCGCCGAAGCGCCGTCTCGAGCACCTGGTCCATGGAGTCCACCGGCACCAGCTTGAGCTGCTTGCGGATCTCCTCCGGAATGTCCCGGAGGTCCTTCTCGTTCTTCCGCGGGATGATCACCAGCTGAGCGCCGGCCAGGTGGGCGGCCAGGATCTTGCTCTTCAGGCCGCCGATCGGCAGCACGCGGCCGCGCAGGGTGATCTCCCCAGTCATGGCCACGTCCTTCCGGACGGCGATCCCGGTGAACGCGCTCACCATGGCGGTGGCCATCGCGATGCCTGCCGAGGGGCCCTCCTTGGGCTGTGCGCCGGCCGGCACGTGGATGTGCAGCGTGTTCTTCTCGAACGTCTCGCGGCGGATCCCCAGCTGGTTCGCATGGGCGCGGATCCAGGAGAGCCCGGCCCTGGCCGACTCGCGCATGACGTCGCCCAGCTGGCCGGTGAGGATGAAGTCCTCCTTGCCCTCCATGAGAGTGACCTCGATGGAGATCACGTCGCCGCCAACCTCGGTGACCACGAGGCCGGTGGCGGCCCCCACCTGGTCCTCCGGTTCCAGCTCGCCGTACTCGAACCGCGGCGGACCCAGGAACTCGTCCAGCTTCTTGACGTCCACTACGGTCTTGCGCTTGCGGCCCTCGGCGACGGTCTTCGCGACCTTGCGCATGATGTTGGCAATCTCGCGCTCCAGGTTGCGTACGCCTGCTTCATGCGTGTAGGCCTGGACCAGCTCGGTCATGGCCGCGTCAGTGATCTCGATGTGCTTCGAGGTGAGCCCGTGGTTGGTCATCTGCTTCGGGATCAGGAAGCGCCGGCCGATCTCGGTCTTCTCCTGCTGCGTGTAGCCGGGCAGCTGGATGACCTCCATCCGGTCGCGCAGTGGCGCGGGGATCGTGTCGAGCAGGTTGCCCGTGGTGATGAACAGCACTCTGGAGAGGTCGAACGGCACCTCCAGGTAGTTGTCCTGGAAGGTGTTGTTCTGCTCGGGGTCGAGCACCTCGAGGAGCGCCGAGCTCGGGTCCCCGCGGAAATCCATCCCGATCTTGTCCACCTCGTCGAGCATGAAGACGGGGTTGTTCGAGCCGGCCTGCTTGATGCTCTGGATGATCCGACCCGGCAGCGCGCCGATATAGGTGCGCCGGTGGCCGCGGATCTCCGCCTCGTCGTGGATGCCGCCCAGGCTCATCCGCACGAACTTGCGGTTCATCGCCCTCGCGATGCTCTTGCCCAGTGACGTCTTGCCCACACCGGGCGGCCCGACGAAGGCCAGGATCGGGCTGCGGATGGTGCTGGCCAGGGTGCGCACCGCCAGGTACTCGAGGATGCGCTCCTTGATCTTCTCGAGGCCGTAATGATCCTCGTCCAGGATCTTCGCGGCCTGCTTGATGTCCAGGTTGTCGTCCGTGGAGACATTCCAGGGAAGGCCGATCAGCCAGTCCACGTAGGTGCGGATGACGCCGACCTCCGGAGATGCCGAGGGGATGCGGCTCATCCGGTCGACCTCCTTGATCGCCCGCGCCTTCACCTCCTCCGGCATCCCGGCAGCCTCTATCTTGTCGCGCAGCTCGTTGATCTCGGCCTGCTGGGGGTCTTCCTCGCCGAGCTCGCGCTGGATCGCCTTGAGCTGCTCGCGCAGGATGTACTCGCGCTGGGTCTTGTCCATCTCGGACTTGACCTCGGACTGGATCTTGCCCTTCAGCTCGAGGATCTCGATCTGGCGTGCCAGGAAGGTGGAGACCAGCTTCAGCCGCTCGACCACATCAGCCGTCTCGAGCAGCTCCTGGCGCTGTTCGGTGCCCATGTCCGGGCTGTAGGCGACCATGTCGGCCAGCAGGCCGGGCTCCGTGATGTTGCGGGCCGCGACCGCCGCCTCGGGCGGCACCGGCGCGCCGGATTGCACGTATTGCTCGATCTGCGCCTGGACGGTGCGGATCAAGGCCTGGATCTCGATGCCGGCCGGCCGCTCGTCCTCGAGTGGCTCGACGCTCGCGATGATGAACGGGTCCGTCTGCCGGAAGCCATGCACCCGGATGCGCTGCTGTCCCTGGACGATGGCCCGCACGGTCCCGTCCTGGAGCTGGGCCACCTGCGCAACCTTCGCCAGTGTCCCGACGGTGTAGAGCTGGGACGGGTCGTCGATCTCCTCGCGGTCCGCCTGGCGCTGGGTGACCAGCGCGATGGGGCTCGAATCGGCGACCGCCTGGTTCAGGGCCTGGATGGACTTCTCGCGGCCCACCTGGAGCGGGACGATCATCTCGGGGAAGATCACCGTCTCGCGCAGGGCGAGCAACGGCAGGTCCCGGGGGCCTGCGTCGGGGGCTTTGCTGGTCGACCCCATCTCGTCCGGGTTCGACGGTTGATCTGTCATCGTGATCTGATCTCCTGGCTGGAGGGCGAGCGTTGTTTGGCAGCCCCTTCCTGGGCCGCTGGCTCGTCCTCGTCTGCACTGGGTTCGCTGTAGAGGGCTTCCAGGATGGGGGTCCCCAGTTTCTCCTCGAGATCGAAGAGGACGCGGACCCCGGCGAGGTTCACCCCCAGGTGTTGGGTCAGGTGCCGGATCCAGAGGACCCGGCGGAGGTCTTGTTCGGAATAGAGCCGGATGTTGGTGGGCGTGCGTGCCGGGCAGAGGAGCCCCTCATCCTCGTAGATGCGGAGCGTCCGGGGATGCACCTGCACGATGCTCGCAGCCACACTGATCACGTAGACCGGCTGCCCCGGATCTCGTACCCGGTCACGCACGTCCGTGCCGTCCCGCTCAGCGATCGCCCGACGGCTGCCCTTCGGTGCCGCCGCTGCTGGCCTGGACATCGGTGGTGGGCTTGATCTGGATCTGCCGCGGCCGAGCCTCCTCACGCTTGGGCAGCGTGAGGGTCAGGACGCCGTGCTCGTAGTGCGCGTCCGCCTGGTCGGGACTCACGTCTCCGGGGAGCTGGAGGGTCCGGCTGAACGAGCCCTGGCGCAGCTCCCGGAAGACGTAGCCGCGCTCGTCTTCCTTGTGTTCGTCGTGGAACTCTCCGCTGATGGTCAGCGTGTTGCCCTCCACGGTGATCTGCACGTCATCCGGCTTCACCCCGGGCAGCGCGGCCTTCACCACCAGGGCGTCCGCCGTCCGATAGACATCCAGGGGCAACACCCCCTCGCCGGCCTCGCTCATCCAGCCGGTGGGCCGAACGAAGGAGTCCTCCAGGAGGCGATCCATGGCTTGGCGAAGCGAAAGCAGTTCGCCGAACGGGCCTGACCTGCGTGTGATCATCATGGTTTGGACCTCCCGTGGCTGCATGCCACCGTGCTCTCGCGACGTGGCCCCGGGGTGATCCACCCGGAGGGGCGGCTCTGCCGCGCACCCACGCGTCGCAAGCCGGAATCATCAACCATGACAATGCCGTTGTCAAGAGTGTTGCGGGATATTCACCTGGATTGATGCCAACGCTTATATGCAGACCCTTCTGCGCGCCACGCGCGGGACGGTGTGGCGGGATCCACGACGCGGCGGCGTCGGCGCCCGCGGCGCATGGCCAGGCGAGCGCGAAAGCGGAAACTGGCGCCGGCTCGGAGCCGGCGCCAGCGAGAGAGCGTATGGATTGCTCAGGCCGGCGCGGGAGCCTCTCGTTCGCCGATCAGCAGCCGCCGGACGGCCTCCTGGCATTCGGCGCGGCTGAGGGCCACCAGCTTGTCTCCTGGCTGGAAGACGGTCTCGGGCCGGATCGCCTGGACCGTCGCGCCGCGGATGACGACGAACAGCACGCAACCCTCCGGGAGCGCCAGGTCACGGGCGGCACGGCCGGCGGCCGGCGACTCGGGCTCGATCTGTGCCTCGACGAGCTCCATGTCGCTGGTAGGGAGCTGGGCCAGGTGCAGCAGCTCGTGCACCGGGATGTCCTGCTCGATGGCTCCCAGGGCCATCCGGGTCGGGTTGATCACCTCGTCCACGCCCAGCTTCCGGAACAGCAGCTCGTTCTTGGGGCTGTTCACCCGGGCGATGGTGCGCGGCACGTCGAAGTGATGCTTTGCCATCTGGCAGACCACCAGGTTGTCCTCGTCGTCGCCGGTCACGGCGGCCACGATGGAGGCGCGGTTGGCCCCTGCCGCCGCGAGATGCTTGCCCTCGCAGCCGTCGCGGTTGAGCACCACGCTGCCGATCTCGTCCGCGACCTGCGCGGCGCGCCGCGGATCCTTTTCGAGGAGGACGACCTCGTGGCCTGACGTGAGAAGCTCGCGGGTCAGGTAGTAACCGACTTTGCCCCCGCCCACCACGATGATGAACATCAGCGCCCCTCCGCCGGCTGCGCCGCGCCGGCAGCCTCCCCGGCGACCTCCACCAGGTCGAAGGCCCCCGGATCCCCGGGGAGGCCCACGTGGCGGGCGAGCACGTCGATCATGATCGTGGTGCGGCAGATCACGGCCAGCCCCATCGACCGATAGGCGGCGGCCCGCACCGGGTCGTTGATCTTCGCCACCACGTGTGGCACGTGGAGCGAGTCCCGGGCGAGCTGGGCCGCCAGTGCATTCCGGTTGTCCCCCTCCGTCAGCGCGAAGAGGTAGTCGGCGGTCTCCGCGCCCAGTCGGCGCAGCACATCCTCGTCGGTCCCGTCGCCACGGATCGCCTGCCCGGCAAAGTCGGCGCTCAGGCGGTTGAACGCCTGGGTTGACAGGTCAATGATCGTGACCTTGTGTCCGGAACGGGAGAGCGACTCGGCCAGCCCGGCACCCACGCGCCCGCATCCCACGATGATCGTCTGCACCCTTGCTCCTTTACCCACGGGCCGACGCCCGCGGCTCCATCTCGCTGTCGGTTGCGGCCGCGATCGGGCTGCGCACGACCATGACGGCCATGGGGGCGTTCTCGAGAACGTACGGCACCACACGGCCGATGGCGAAGTTCCCGCCAAACTTGGTGCGGTAGGCGAGGCCCAGCACGATCACGTCCGCGTTCACCGAGACCGCCTCGTCCACGATGGCCGCGCCCACGTCCCGCGCCTGCAGAAGCGTGGTTTTCAGCGCGACCCCGTGGCGTTCCGCCTGTGCCTCCGCCACGTCGAGGACCTCGGACGCGCGTTGCTGTGCGCCGGGGACCACCTCGGAGAGGTCATGCGTCCAGTCGACCTCGATGACATGGACGGCGACCAGCTCGGTCTTGGCCTGCTTCGCCATCCGGGCCGCTGCACCGACCACCAACGGATCCGTTGGCCCGCCGTTCAGGCCGAGCACGGCACGGGCAAACTGACCCGGCCCCTTGCTGTCTCCCATCGGCGCGTAGCGTAGCACCCGGGCCGAGGCCTGCGGTCCCGGGCCAGCCGCGGATCTCGATCAGTGTTCGCGGCTGTACGGCACCAGGGCGACCACGGTGTCGGGCCGGCCGATCAGGGCACGCCGGAGTCGTTCCGCGGTGCGGTTGTGGAGCACGCGCTCCCACCAGTGCCGCAGAACGAACTCCGGGACCACCACGATCGTCACCGTGTCCGGGTCGTGCTCCACGACGTCCAGGTACGTCACGAGCGGGCGGACCAGCTGCCGGTAGGGCGACTCCACGATGACCAGCGGCATTCCCGGCAGCTGGCGCTGGAAGCGAGCCCGGAGCCGTTCGCCCGCCTCCACGTCGTCGGTGACGAAGACCGCGCGCACGTCGTTGGAGAGCGTGCGCCCGAATGCGATCGCCTGGACCACGGCACGGGTGAGGCCTGGCACCGGCACCACCACCCGCTGCCGGCGGTGCGGTTGACCGAACACCAGGTCATCCCGCACGGCCAGTTCCTGCTCCTCGCGGAGATACTCGCGGTGGACGAACAGCATGCCGGTGACCAGGATGGGGATCAGGGCCACCACGATCCACGCCCCGGCCACGAAATTGACGCTCGCCACCACCACCGCGACCACGCCCGTGAGGAGCATCCCGAAGGCGTTGATCGCCAGGCGCGAGTGCCAGCCTGGTCCGTGTTCCTTGTACCAGTGCCGCACCATGCCGGCCTGGGAGATCGTGAAGCTCACGAAGACCCCCACCGCGTAGAGAGGGATGAGGGCGGTGGTGTCGGCCTTGAACGCCACCAGCAACGCGGCGGCCACGGTCGCCAGCGCGAAGATCCCCGTGGAGAACGCCAGCCGGTCGCTGCGGAATGCGAAGGCGCGCGGGAAGTAGCCGTCTTCTCCGAGGATCGCGGCCAGGCGCGGGAAGGCGTTGAAGCTGGTGTTGGAGGCCAGGAGCAGGATCAGGGCGGCGGCGGCCTGGAAGAGATAGAACATGGGCCCGGTGCCGACGGAGGCCCGCGCGACCAGGGCCGGCACCGATTCCGTGGCGGTGGGCAGGATCCCGTAGGAGACGGCAACCGCGGTGACCCCGATGAAGATCACGGCCAGCAGCGCGGCCATGGTCATCAGGGTGCGGGCGGCATTCTGCGCCTCGGGTGGCTTGAAGGCCGGAACCCCGTTGGCGATCGCCTCCGTCCCCGTCAGCGCCACTGAGCCGCCCGCGAACGCCCGGAGCACGAGCAGGAGCGTGAGGGCCTGGAAGCCGCCAGGCGGCTGGTGCGCCATGACGCTGGCGGCCTGGTATCCCGTTGCCGCCGGATCGTGCAGTACGACCGCCTTCCACAGTCCGGCCCCCACCACGAAGAGCGCGGAGCCGACGTAGAGGTAGGTGGGCGCGGCGAAGATGTTGCCGGATTCCCGCACTCCGCGCAGGTTGCCCAGCAGGATCAGGCCGATGGCCACCACGCAGGCCTCGACCCGTACCGGGTACAACCCGGGAAAGGCGGAATAGATCTGCTCGACCGCCGAGGAAGTCGAGACCGCCACGGTCATCACGTAGTCGATCATCAGCGCGGCGGCGGCGATCAACGCGAAGACCTTGGGCAGGTTGGCGCTGCCCACCGCATAGGCACCGCCGCCGGACGGATACGCATAGCCGACCTGCCGGTAGCTGGTGGCCACGATCGCGAGGAGCGCCGCGATCGCGATCGCGATGGGAAGCGTGAGCGAGAGCGCGGCCACCCCGGCCAGCACCAGAATGTTGATGATCTCCTCGGACGCATAGGCGCTCGACGAGATGGCGTCGGAGCTGAGGATGGCCAGCGCCTTCTTCTTGCTGAGCCGCTCCTCCGACTCCTGCTCGGTCGCCAGGGGGGAGCCGATCAGGATCCGGCGGAGGCGGGCATAGGCGCGTCCCGCGCCTGTGACCGGCGCGCTCGCCTTGGCCTTGGCGCGGACGATGCCGGGCCCTTCGTAGCGAAAGTACTCGGCCTGCGGCCGGGCGACGCGAACGCGCTGGTCGCCCAGCTTCCGGCCGCGGAGCGGGCCGGAGGTGCCCTGGCCGCCTGCGGCCTCGTGACGCTTGTCGTCCAGCCCCGATCTCCCTCAGAGCCCCTGAGCCAAGCGGTCCGCCAGGCGCTGCGGGAGACCGGCCCGCCGCATCGCCCGCTGGGTGACCGCGATCGCGTACGGAGCGCGTCTCCAGGTCAGCGTGCCCGCTGCCGTGTCGATGACCGCCCCGGCGGCCCGCGGATCCCCGTCGCGCGGCTGTCCCGCGGCGCCGGGGTTGACGATCACGCGCCGCCCGTCGAGCGGGAGAACGGTCCCATCCCGCGGCGCGATGGCCTCCACGCGGCCATCGGCCAGGCGGAATGCCAGTGGCACGTGCGTGTGTCCAACCAGGCAATAGGGGGTGCTGAACGCCTCGAAGTTGGCGCGGGCCACGGAGGCCGAGTAGACGTACTCCCACAGGGGATCCCGCGGCGAGCCGTGGGCAAGGGTGAAGTCGCCTTCGACGCGCGTCTGCGGGAGGCCGGCCAGCCATCGACTGGCCCTCTCGCTCAGCTGTTGGGCCGACCACTCCACCGCCGTGCGGGCGGCGTCATTGAACCATTCGGTGCCGATCTCCCCCAGCGCGGCGGCGTCGTGGTTGCCGCGGACGCCCAGGGCGCGCTCGGCCTCCAGCCGTTGGATCACCTCCAGCGGCGCGGGTCCGTACCCCACCACGTCCCCCAGCTGCCAGACCGCATCGAAGGGCGCCAGCATGTCCAGGATGGCATCGAGGGCGGCGAGGTTTCCGTGGACATCGGAGATCAGCGCGACGCGCATCCGTTCAGGTTAGCAGGCGGGGTCGCGTTGCAACCGCGGTCCGGGCCAAACGTGGACGCGCCGCAGGCGTGGGCCGACGCTTCCGGATGATCACCAGGCGGTGGTCTTCCAGGCCGGACAGGGCGACGCGCGCGATCTCCGGACGCGGGTCGGCGCCCAGCTCCTCGCTGAGCGGCAGGGCTGCGTCGACCTCGGCCTGGAACGAGCCGTCGCCCCCGTCGCGCTTCCAGGCCACGAAGCGGCCCCCGGGCCGTACCAGCGGCAGGGCAAGCGCGACCAGCGCGGGGAGATCTGCCACTGCCCGGGCCGTGACGACCTCCCATCGATCCCGCTGGCCCGGATCGCCGGCCAGTTCCTCCGCCCGCATCCGGCCGACGCGGAGGGGGACCGGCTCCTCGCCGTGCGCCCTGAACGCCTCCCGGCCCGCGCTCGCAACGGCGTCCAGGAAGGCGGCCTTGCGGCTCACGGAATCGACCAGCAGGGCGTGCGCGGCGGGGATTGCGAGTGCGACCGGCACCCCCGGGTAGCCGGCGCCGCTCCCGATGTCGAGGAGGCCCACGGGCCGGCGGGGAGGCCGCCGGGCCGCCAGCACCTCCAGCAGGATCGGCACGGCCGCGAGGCTGTCGCCGACGTGTTCCAGGGCAATCTTCGCCGGATCGCGGATTGCCGTCAGGTTGACCAGGGGGCTCCAGGCGAGGAGGAGCCGCGCCTGGCCCTCCAGAGCGGCGCGCATCCCCGGCGTCAGGTCCAGGTCCAGTTCCCCCAGGCAGCGATCGAGCGCCGCCTCGAATGCATCCCCGGCCGGGGGCAGCTCCCACGCGTCGATTGGGAGGGGCGGACGTTGGAGGCGGGGGTCCCGCGCCGGCTCCGCGGAGGAAAACGCCGGAAGGGAGCTTCGGGACCCCGCCCCGTGCCCCGCATGGGGCGCATCCCGGGCCGGGGCCGACTCGACCCTCCGGCGTTGCGAATTCGAACGCACCTGCCAGCCTTTCAGTCTTCCGCCACTCGTCCGGTTCTCCCGCCGGTTTCCCGACGTCCTCGCGAGCAGCGTTACCGTACTCGGCCTCCGGTGCAGGCGCGAGTCTTGTCCGCCTTCGGTCGGGAATCAAGCGGTTTATCCACCATCCGCGACGCGTTCCCGGGGTCCAGCCCGCGGATTGGTGGACAAGTCGACCGGCCCGGCGCTGCCCTGGTTGCTCCGCCCTTTTTCGGGACCGATCGGAATGCCGCTCGGCGCGCAGGGGCATGGGCTCTGCGGTAAGCATCCCAACGTCTGTGCTGGCGGGGCGGGCAGACGAGGAGCCCCATCCA
>JBMFSS010000018.1:0-65170 GCA_049967415.1 Candidatus Limnocylindrales bacterium | reverse complement strand
GGCTTATGAGTCCCCTGCTCTACCACTGAGCTACTCCGCCAGGGTGCCAGATCGCGCCGATTCTATCGCCCCGGGCCGCCTGCTCGCCAGCCAGCCGCCGCCCAGGCTCCGCTCAAGTCCCCACGACGACGCCGCGGCCGCCAAAGAGCCGCAGCTGCCGCGCACTCAGGTAGCCGAGCGCCACCGGAATCCAGACGTTGAGCAGCCGGTATGCCAGAGTGACCAGGATGGCAGTGGCCGGATCGATCCCCAGGCTCACGAACACCAGGGTCATCGCGCCCTCCACGGCCCCGATCCCGTCGGGCACCACCGCCACCACGAAGAAGACGATGCTGGCTCCGAAGCCGGCCATCACCACGCCCAAGTCGGGCCGCACCCCGAAGGAGAGGAAGAGCGCGTACAGGCCCAGCATATTGGCCAGGTGGAGGGTGGCGCTGCAGGCCAAGGCGACCAACACATCGCGGGGGTGTCGCGGGGCGGCCAGGGCCGCTTCGGCGAACTGCCCGGCACTCCGCTCCACCCAGCCCACCGGCACCGGCGCCGGACGCCGGAAGAGCGCCGCCAGCCGGTTCACCGCCGCCCGGACCACCCGCAGCCCCATCCCCAGCAGGTCGGGCCGGAGACCCGCGAGCGCCAGGGCCGCCACCAGGACCCCGATGAAGGCGACGAAGAACGCCACTCCCAGGACATCGTACGGGGCAAGCTGCCCGCGCAGGTCCAGGGCCAGTACGCCGGCCAGGACGAACGGCAGCGCGGCCAGCAGGTCGATCGCAGTGACCACGATCGTCCCCGCCGCGGCCCGGGCCCCCGACTGACCGTGAGCGACGGCATCGTCGATGAAGACGGCCATTGCGGCCGCGCCGGTCAGCGGCACCACGGTCTTGACGAAGATCGAGGCGAACAGGACCGCCACCAGCCGCCGCGCGCTGGCCTCCACGCCGACCGCCCGGAAGCCGCGCTGGTAAAGGGCGCCGTACAGGGCAAAGCAGATGGCATGCAGCCCCACCGCCACCGGGAGCCACTCCCACTGGGCGCGCGCGAAGTCCAGCCGGGCGCCAGAACCGCCGGCGAACCGGGTGGCGATGTACAGCAGGAAGCCCAGGAAGAGCGCCGTGACCAGCCACTGGCCCCAGGGTCGGATCGCAGGCGCGCTCCGCGCCAAGACCGCTCCTCCGGGCTCGGTTTCGAGCGCCACGACCTCGCGCCCTGTCGACGGACGCGTCACCGCTGCCGATCGGCGGCCTGCTCCGCCTCGATCCGCGCCTGCAGATACTGGGGCAGGGGCACGCGACGCCCCTCCACGCCCTCGACGCTGGGGGTACCGAAGATGGTGCGCACCGGCAGCACGCCCGACCACGTCGGCAGTTCCAGGTCCGCCGGGTCGTCGGCAGGAGGCCCCACCCGCACCTTGGCCGAGGCTTCCTCGATCGGGACTGCGATCACGCGGGTCTGGCGGAAATCGAGATCGCTGAGTTGCCGGATGTCATCCCACCGGCCAGGCGTGGCATGCTCGACGATCGACCGCAGGCCGGCCTCTTTCTCCATCCGGGAGCGGACCACGCGGGCCCGCCCGAAAAGCACCACCGAGCGATAGTTGCACGAATGATGGGAGGCCGATCGCCCCAGCACCAACCCGTCGAGCAACGTGACCTCCACGCACACCGTGGGGGCGCCCCGCAGATGGCGCAGCAACCGGCTGGCAGGCGATCCGTGCAGGTAGAGCGTGTCTTCCACGCGCCCGTAGACCATGGGCACCACGAACGGCTCGCCCTCGATCGCGAACGCGACGTGACAGACCAGAGCCTCGTCCAGAACGGCATGCACCAGCGCCCGGTCGTAGGAGGCTCGGTCGTCCCGGCGAACGCGAGAGCGGGCGCTCACCGGGAACGTGGCAACGGGAACCGGACCCAGGCCGGAGCGGCTGGATGGGATCGGCGCCCCGCTGGCCCGCGGAGCCCTCGCATGCGTCACCTGGCTGACGGTACCAAGAGTGGCCGCTCCCGGCAAGCGCGGGCTCCCCGGGGCCCCTCTGTCCCGCCTGTCATCGCGCTCGCCGGCGATGAGCGCGGCCGTGTGGTCGTCCCCGGTGCTCAGTTGCCGAGGAGGAGTTGCAGCCAGGACTGCAGCGGTGTGGGGGGTGGCGGCGCGGGAGGTGGCGCTCCGAGCGGCGTGATCGAGGGCGCCGGCGGCGCTCCTGGTTGCAGGGCAAAGACCTGCTCGTGTGCGGTTCCATAGCCGTAGGCCCTGGCCTCCAGCGCCAGGAACGCGGGCGACTGGATGAGCGTGAGTTCCGCCTGTCGATCGGCGACCTGCTGGCTCAGGGCCGCATCCTGGGCTCGCAGTACGGCGGCCTGCGCGCTCGCCTGGTTGGACTGCGCAATGGCCCGCCCGAACACCAGAACCAGCCACGCCACCACCAGCAGGCTGGCGAGGAGCGCAACGCTGCGACGATCCAGTCCGGCAAGACCGAGCCGCGGCTGGACGGGCGCCTGTGGCTCGGGAGGCGTCCCCTCGACCGGGTGCCCCGGGCTGGACTCGTCGCGCGCGAGCGAGTTGGGCCCAACCGTCGGCAGGCCCTTCCCGGAGGCGGGCCTGGCTGCTCGTGCCGAATCGGGTCCGGACGTACCGCGCACTCTCATCGCGTCGCGCAACGTAGGCTGTGCAACGGGGCCGTGTCAAGCGCGGGGAGCGGACACCTGGAGCGGAGCTGGCCCCGTTCACGTGCATCTCGGCCGCGCGCCGTCGTTCCCGCAGGGCGAAGGGGGCACACGCCGTGAGCGCCACCCTCGCTTGCCATGGCTGCTACACTGGCCCCGTCACATCGAACAGACGTGCTATCCCACCGGAGCCGGCATGCGACTGTACGCGCCCTCGCCCGTGACCGACATCCTCGATCGACTCCTGGATGACCCCGCCATCGCCCAGGCCGTCGTGGCGCACCGGGTCCAGCCAGCCACGCCCGCCAGCTTCGCCGAGATGCCCCCGTGGGTTGACCGCCGGATCGCGGCTGGTCTTGCGGCGGGAGGCGTGGAGCGCCTGTGGACCCACCAGGCCCTGGCGGCCGAAGCGCTGCACGCCGGCCACGACACGGTGGTGGTGACGCCCACGGCCTCCGGCAAGACCCTCTGCTACAACCTCCCGGTCCTGCAGGACGTAGCTGAGGATCCGTCGGCCCGCGCGCTCTATCTGTTCCCCACCAAGGCGCTCGGCCAGGACCAGGTGGCCGCCTTTCGCACCCTGGCGGACGCCTCGGGGCTGCAGATCGCCTGCGCCACGTACGACGGTGACACGCCGGCGCCCATCCGGTCCAATCTGCGCTCGGCCGGCCAGATCGTGGTCACCAACCCGGACATGCTGCACGCCGCCATCCTGCCGCACCACACCAAGTGGTTCCAGCTCTTCGAACAGCTGCGCTACATCGTGGTGGACGAGCTGCACACCTACCGGGGCATCTTCGGAAGTCACGTGGCCAACGTCCTGCGGCGGCTGCTGCGAATCTGCGAGCACTACGGCAGCCACCCGGTCATCGCCTGCGCATCGGCCACCATCGGCAACCCCGCCGAACTCGCGGAGCTGCTCACCGGCCGTCGGCCCCTGTGCATCGACCGGAGTGGCGCACCGGCGGGCGAGCGGCACGTGCTGGTCCTCGACCCACCGCTGCTCGACCCCGCGCTGGGAGCGCGTGGCAGCTCGTTCGCGCTTGCCGAGCGGGTCGCGCTGGCCTTCCTGCGGGCCGGGCACCAAACCATCGTCTTTGGCCGCTCGCGGGTCAGCGTGGAGCTCCTGCTGACCGAGCTGCGCGAAGCCATGGCGGAGGGTCGCGGGCCGGCGGAGCGGGTCCGCGGCTACCGGGGTGGCTACCTGCCCACCGAGCGGCGCGAGATCGAGCGTGGGCTGCGCAGCGGCGACCTGCTGGGCGTTGTGAGCACCAACGCCCTGGAACTCGGAGTGGACATCGGCGGTCTCGACGCGTCGGTCCTGGTCGGATACCCTGGTTCGATCGCAGCCACTCGCCAGCAGATGGGACGGGCCGGACGGCGGCAGGAGACAAGCGTGTCGGTCATGGTCGCCACGTCCGGGGCCGTGGACCAGTACGTGGCCGCCCACCCCGACTACGTGCTGGACCGCACACCCGAGGAGGCCCGTCTCGACCCCGACAACCTGCACGTGCTGCTCGCGCACCTGCGGGCGGCCGCGTTCGAGCTGCCTTTCCAGCCTGGAGAACGGTTCGGCCGGGAACCCGCGGACGATCTGCTGGCGTTCCTGGCCGAAGAAGGCCACGTGCGGCAAGCGGACGATCGGCGCTGGTACTGGGCAAGCGAGAACTTCCCCGCCAGCGAGGTCTCGCTCCGAAGCGCCGCGGAGGAGAACGTGGTCATCATCGACACCACCCTGGCCCGTCCCCAGGCCATTGGGGAGGTCGACCTCTTCGCCGCTCCCACGCTGGTACACGAGGATGCCATCTACCTGCACGAGAGCCTCCAGTACCACGTGGACCGGCTCGACTGGGACGAGCGGAAGGCGTACGTCAGGCGCGTCCGCGTCGACCACTACACCCAGGCGGATCGAGCGGTGACGCTGAAACCGCTGGAGACGTTCGCCCTGGAGCCCGCAACCTCCGCGCAGCGTGCCCATGGCGAGGTGATGGTCAGCTCGTTGGCCACCATCTACAAGAAACTGCGCCTGGGGACCAACGAGAACCTTGGCTGGGGACGCATCCGGATCCCCGAGCTGGAGCTCCATACCACCGCCTACTGGCTCGTTCTTGATCCGGAGTGCTGCGCATCCTGGCGCCGAGATGACCTGGACGTCGCGCTGGTGGGCGCCGGCCGCGCGCTGCAGACGGTCGCCAGCGTGCTCCTGATGAGCGACCCGCAAGACCTGGGCATGGTCGCCCAGGTTCGTTCGCCCCACTTCGGCCGCCCGGTCGTCTACCTGTACGAGGGCGTCCCGGGCGGCGTCGGGCTGGCGTCCCGGCTGTTCGACCGCCACGCGGAGCTGGTCCAGGGAGCCCTCGAGCTGGTGCAGGGCTGCCCGTGCGACTCGGGCTGCCCGGCCTGCACGGGGCCGCGGCTCGAGACCGGCGGCGACGGCAAGCGGCTCGCCCTCCGGCTCCTCGCGCTGCTCGCCGGAACGCACGCAGCGTGACGCTGCGGTCGGCCCCGCCCCGCCCCGACGGTGTCGTGGCAGAACAGCAGGCACGGCCCATCCCGCTCCATCCCGAGGATCCCGCCGGATCCACCGGGCCGGCCGACCTCGCCCACCGGCTGGCCCGTTTCCGGGCCCACCATGCGGGCGCGTCACCCCTGGTGGGAGCGGACCGTCTGCCAGCGACCCGCCCGGACCCCGCGATGCGCCTCGCGGCCGCGCTGGACGGGGCGGTGGAGCGCAGCCCGCTCGGACGGGTGGTGCGGATCCGCACCACCACCGTCCTGCCGGCACCCCTCGAGCGGCTCGCGACGCTTCCCTATCCCGTCGATCCAGGTCGCCCGCTGGTGTGCCTGGATACCGAGACCACCGGGCTGGGCACCGCGGCGGGCACCGTGGTGTTCCTGGTTGGACTCGGCCGATGGGATGGCGAGCGCTTCGTGGTCGAGCAGCTGCTGTTGCCGGATCATTCCGACGAGCCGGCGTTTCTGGCGGCGCTGGAGAGTGCCATTCCGCCCGACGCCTGGCTGGTCACCTACAACGGTCTGGGCTTCGATTGGCCGTTGCTGGTGACACGGTTTCGCCTGCACGGGGCCATGGCACCAGCGCATGCGGGTCATCTGGATCTGCTGCCCGTGGCGCGCCAGCTCTGGCGCCACCGGCTTCCCGACGCACGGCTGGCGACCGTCGAGCGAGGCGTTGTCCGCGTACAGCGCAACGGGGACCTGCCGGGTGCGCTCGTCCCTGCCCGTTATCTCGATTTCCTCCGCACGGGCCGTGCGGCGCCGCTGCGCGCCGTACTGGACCACAACCGGCAGGACGTGCTCTCCCTCGGGCTGCTCCTGGCGCACCTGGCCCGACATCTCTCCGACCTCCAGGCGTATGCCGCCGAAGAGCCCGGCGACGTGGCGGCACTGGGCCACGCCTATGCGCGTCACGGCCGGTACGAAGAAGCGCTTGCCTGCTGCACCGCCGCAGTCGCAGCCTCCCGAGAGCCCCGGCTCCGCGCACGACTGGCCGAGGAGCGGGCCCGGCTGCTGCGGCGATGCGGCCGATACGGGGAATCGGCGGCTGCATGGCAGGAGATTGCCCGCGCGGGGGGTCCCTCCGCCGCGGTCGCCTGGGTGCAGCTGGCGAAGCACCTCGAGCACGTCACCCGGGATCCGATCGCCGCCCTGGCCGCAGTGGAGCAGGCTGCCCAGCTGCTGGAGCGTTCCCGCCTGCTTGGCTCCGGCCTGCCACGCCTGGAACGCGACCTCCCTCGCCGCCGAGATCGCCTGCTGCGGCGCGCCCGGTCAACGCGGTCCCGGCGCTCGGCGGTCCGCCTTCTTCCGCCGGCGGTCCCCGACCGCGGCTCGACCGGACACGCCGGCTAGACTCGCGGCCCGTGCCACGCTCGCGGGCGCGCTCCGGTGCCGCGCCGCCGCAAGTGCCCGCCAGCGCGCGCCCGGCGGCCGCCCGACCGATTGCAGCCTGGGCGCGTCTATACTCGCGCGGCCAAGCAGCCGGGAGGACCCGTGTACTTCTACGAGATCCACGAAAGCGACGACGATCTGTATGCCGACGCCCTGCTCACGCATGAACAGGAGTTCACCCCCGAGGAGTTCTTCGAGCTGGTGCAGGAAGCACGCAGGCGTGTCCAGGACACGTTCGAGGAAGAGAGCCTCGTGGAGGCAATTGCCCTCGAACTGGCGCGCAGTGAGGGCTTCGTCTATGTCAACGACGCGCTCCTGGTGGCGGCGGTGAACGTGTCACGCATCGAGGACGACAACTTCCTTGCCGCCATCGACCAGGCGGACGGCTCGGACGAAGACGAAGACGAAGACGAAGAGGCCGACGACGGCGAAGACGAGGAGGACGAGGACGCGTTCGGGTTTCGGACGCTGATCGTGGACGTCGACCGGGAGCGGCCCAACTGAGCGGCGTCCCCATGGGCGGGGCGGCCGTTCACTCCGGGCGTACTGCGCTCGTCCGCGTCAGCAGACCAGCGCCCATCACACGTTGAAGAGGATCTCGATCACGTCCCCGTCACGCACCCGGTAAGTCTTCCCTTCCGAGCGCAGCCGCCCTGCCCGGCGGGCTTCGGCCATGGACCCCAGGTGCACCAGGTCCTCGAAGGTGACGACCTCGGCCCGAATGAACCCCCTCGCCAGGTCGGAATGGATCGCACCGGCCGCGTCCACCGCGGTCGCTCCATCGCGAATGGTCCAGGCCCGCGTCTCGTCCGGGCCCGCGGTGAAGAAGCTGAGCAGCCCCAACAACCGGTAGGAAAGCCGGATGACGCGGTCCAGGCTCGACTCGGGCAGGTTCAGCTCCTGCATGAAGATCGCCGCGTCCTCAGGATCGAGCTCGCCGATCTCCATCTCCACGCGGGCCGACAGTGCGTCCACCAACGTGCCGCGATGGCGGTACCGATCCGCGATCCCGGCCACCAGGTCGGCCGCCCGAGGCAGGTCCGGCTCGCCAACGTTCAGCAGGACCAGGACGGGTTTTTCGGTCAGCAAGCGGAAGCCGCGCAGCACCTTCGACTCGTCCTCGTCGAGCCCGATGTCTCGGATCGGCGACCCTGCCTGCAGCGCCGGTAGCACCCGCTCGAGAATCGCGAGCTCCCGGTCATTGGCCTCGCGTTCCGCTGGCGTCCCGTGGTGCCCCTGCGCGCGGAGCCGCTCCACGCGCTTCTCGACCACGGCGAGGTCCGCCAAGAGGAACTCCAGGTCGAGCCGCTCCAGGTCCCGCCAGGGGTCGACTGGTCCGTCCGGGTGCGGCACGGCTGGGTCGTCGAAGGCACGCACCACGTGGAGCAGCGCGTCGGCGTTGCGGAGCCGGGCCAGCTGGTCGGCGGGCATGTCGTTCGCGCCGCCACCTCCTTCCTCGACGCGCGGAGGCGCCGGCAGATCCACGTAGGTCACGTCGGCATGCACTTCGCGCTTCGGGTGGAAGAGCTCGGTGAGCCGCGTCAGGCGCGCGTCGGGGACCTTCACCACGCCCACATTGACCACCGCGCCACCGTACCCCCCGGTCTGGGCGTGACCTCTCGTGAGGGTGTTGAAAACGGTGGACTTGCCGGATCCTGCGAGCCCGACGATCGCGATCTGCATCCCGCCAGCCTAGCGCCTCGGCCCAGCCGCCGGAGAACCCGGCCGCGGACCGCGCCGACGGGGACCAGCCCACTCGCTCACGTGGGCATCTTCCGCCCCACCACGCGACTGACCCAGGCCTCCGGGTGCCCCAGCTCGTCCTGCGTGGGCAGTGACTCGGGACCGTCCCAGAGCCGGGCCACCGCAGCAACGCCACCGGCCGCCGCGACGCCGGACACGAACCGCTCGCCGCGCCGATACTGCGCGAGCTTCAGATCCATCCCCATCAGCCGCGCGACCAGCGCGTCGCGGCCCCGCCGGGGCTGGCTCCGGCGGGCCTCGAATCGTTCCCGGAGCAGCCGGACGTCCGGCAGAAACGTCGCCCCGACCCGGTCCATCACCCAGTCGCTGAAGCCCTCGAGCAGGCTCATCACGGTCTGGGTTTCGTCAAAGAGCCGCCGTTGCTCGGGATTGAGCAGTCCTTCCAGGAGGCCCGCCCCGTCTCGGGCCCTCCAGCGGCGCACGAACCCGCCCAGCTCCCGCAGACGCGGGACCTGGGCCCCCTCCAGCAGCCCGGCCAGCTGGCGCTCCATCCGTTCAGCCAGGTACGGGCGCAGCCAGGGGTGCGCCTCGAACTCGAACGCATGCGTGGTCTCGTGCAGCGCGACCCAGATGCGGAAGTCGTCCACCGGGACGGCCAGCGACGCGGCGGTGGCGCGGATGTTCTCCTCCACGAAGAGCAGTTGCCCGGGATGGGTCTCGGCCGAGAGAAGCGCCACGTCGTACTGGCCGAGCACGCGCGTCCCCAGGTAGCTGAGCACGAAGGCGATCTGCTGGGTGGCCAGAGCCCGGTTGGCCAGGGCGGCGAGACCTTCGCCCAGGTCGCCCTCGTGCGGTCGCAGCCGGTCACCGAAGGCGGCCTCGATGTGCGCATATATCTGTCGGAAGGCCACCAGGTTCGCGCTGGCCCACTCCGCCCGTGTCACCGCCGCGTGCCGCTCCACCACGCCCGGCAGCGGAGCCCCCAGCTGCGCCTCGAGCGCCGGCACGATGCGGCGCATCGCCTCCGCATAGCTGGCCGCGGCGGCCGAAAGCTCGGCACGGTCCAGCGCTCCCGCCATCCGGCCCAGCCGTGCGGCGGCGATCTGCTCGGCCCGGGGCCAGTCCACCAGCCCGCCTCGCGCCGCCTGCTGCACGCGCCGGTTGAGGTAGACGACCCCGATCCCGGCCAGCGCGCCGGCGGCCATCCCCAGCCGCCAGGCGCGATCGGCTCCGGGACGGGCCTGGCGGGCGCGCGCCATCAGGCCGCCTCCGGCACGATCACCGGCTCGACGGCCGCGAACTCGGCGCCGAAGAGGATCGCGGCCGTGGAGCGGAAACGTTCCACGTCACCGGTGGTGAGCTGGAGATGCGTGGGGCGCTGCCCTTCCGGGGCAAGCAGCTCGTTGATCGCCAGCAGCTCGGCCAGGACGCTGGCGGTGGCCGAAGCGGAGTCGATGACGGCGACGCCGGGGCCCACCGCCGCCCGAATCGAGTCGACCACCAGCGGGTAGTGCGTGCAGCCCAGCAGCAACGTGTCGATCCGGGCGTCCACCGGGAGCGGGAAGATCCACTCGCCGCCCTCCCCGCGGCGGCCCAGGAGGGGCGCAAGCGACGTGCGGACCACCTCGTCGACTTCGGGGCCGCGCAGCCGGCCGGCCTCGACCATGGGGACCAGATCGGGGGTGGCGTGCTCGTACACCTCCACGAAGGGGTTCTCGTCCTTGATCGCCTGGAAGTACGCGTGGGAGCGGATGGTGGCCGGTGTGGCGATGACGCCGACCCGGCGGGTACGGGTGGCCAGTGCTGCGGCCGTGGCGCCCGGCCGGACCACGCCGATGATCGGCACGTCGTACCTGCGGCGCAGGTCGGGGAGCGCCACCGACGTGGTGGTGTTGCAGGCGACCACGATCGCCTTGACGTCCCGGCGGGACAATTCGTCCAGGCATTCCACGCTGTAGCGCCGCACCTCCTCGTCGGGACGCGTTCCATAGGGAGCCCGTCCATTGTCGCCCAGGTAGACGGTCGACTCGGCCGGCAGGCGCCGAACGACCTCGCGGAGTACGGTGAGCCCGCCGACGCCCGAGTCGAACAGCCCGATCGGGCGGGCGTCGGCCATGATCATGCCCGGGCCCCGACGGGGGTACGGCCCGGCACGATCGTCTCGGCCATGCGGCGCATGTCCGCGCTCACCCTGGCATCGGGCGCGGCCAGGACGAAAGGCACACCCTGGTTGTTGCTCTCCACGACCAGGCGCCCATCGCTCACGACGCTGTACTCGGGCGGGCGCCCAATCGCGGCCTCGACGGCCCCCGGATCGAGACCGCCCGGCGCATCCGCCCGGTTCAGGGCGTACTGCAGCTTGGACGCCGGATAGCCGATGGCCCGGAACGTCTCCCCGACCGACGCCGTGTTGCGGATGGTGGTCGAGTCGTAGGTGACAACCTGCAGGATCACGTCGGCCGCGTCCAGAAACGCCAGCGTGAGGTCGCTGAGCGTGGTCGGCAGGTCCACCACGGTTGCTGCGTAGACGCGCCGCAGGAGCGAGAGCACCTTCTCCACGTCCCGGGCCGTCACCATGTCGGCCATCTCGATGCGGGGCGGCGCGAGCAGGATGTCGATGCCGGAGGGATCCCGCCACAGCACCTCCGCCAGGTCCGACTCCTGGATGCGATCGGTGGGGAGATCCAGGATGGACGGCGCGTCCAGGGGGACCTTGAGCAGCGCGCGGAGGTCCCCGAACTGGAGGCTCCCGTCGACGAGCGCGGTCGAGAGCTCCAGATGCTGGTGGAGTGCCACTGCCAGGTTGAACGCGATGGTGGTCTTCCCCACCCCTCCCTTCGCGGCGAAGACGCCGATGACCCGGGAAGAGGCGGACGGATCCTGCGCTTTTCGAGCCTGGAAAACGGCCTGCACCGAGTTGATCAACTCGTACCCACTGAACGGCATCGGGAGCACCCCGTCGATGCCACGGTCCGGGTCAGGGGCGACCCGACGCTGGGGGACGGTGATCACCAGGATGCCGGGCGGCAGTCCGGCCTGCCGGATCTGCGACGCCAGTTCGATGCCGCCAACCCGGCCCTGCAGCAGCGCATCGATCACCACTACGTCCGGTCGCTGCTGGGCGATCTGGTCGGTCACGCCGCGCCAATCGCTCAGGATCTCGAGCAGGGTCACGCGCGGGTTCGCAGTCACCAGGCCGCGCACGTACTGGGCGACCTGCGGCACGTCCTCGACGACAAGCAGGCGGATCTGGTCGGTGGGCACGATCTGCCGACTATACCAAGCTCGCCACGAGCACCACGCGGGCCGAACCGGCGCCAAACGGTGTCAGCTCGTGATCACCGCCCATTTCCTCCACCGTCAGCCCCGCGTCGGTGACCGCCCGGACCAGCTCGGCAGCACTGGTGAGGTACAGGACGTCATGTCGCAGCTGCCGGCTGAGCGGGCCGCCCGCCGGCGGAGCGGCATCGAAGATCGACGTGAGATCGAGCCGCCGCGTGGCCGGGTCGTATGAGGCGCTGCCCATCTTCGCCACGCGCTGGCCGGTCTCCGGGTCGTCCCGCACCCACTCCAGGACCAGCCGCCCGTCATAGATGGCCAGGTCCTCCACGCTGGGCAGCCAGGCGTCGACCACGGCCAGGCCGCCCCGCCGCAGCTGCTGCGCCACGACCGCCAGCGCCGCCTGCTGGCGGGCCGCGTCCCCCAGCAGGAAGCACGTGTTGAGGGCCAGGATGACCAGCCCGAAGCGGGGGTCGGGCTGCAGATCGAACAGATCGGCCGGCACGAGCTGCAGCCGCCCGCCGCGCCGCACCCGACGTCCGCGCCTGGCTTCCGTCCAGCGGGCCCGCGCCCGTGCCAGCATCGCGGGGTCGTTGTCCACCGCCACGACCTGGAGACCGCTGGCTGCCAGTGGCACCGCCAGTCTCCCGGTCCCCGCCCCGAGCTCGAGGACAGGTCCCCCTGAGCGGGCGGCCAGGGCCCGGTACAGGTCCAGATCGCCCGGGTCGTCGAGAAGGTCGAGGTCGTACCAGCGGGCGAGGTCGTCGCCGACGCTCATGCACCAGCCTCGCGAAACTCCTGCCACGCCGCCGCCACCAGCGCCGGGTCCGCGCACAGCTCGCACGCCACCTGGGCCGCCACCGTCGCCGCGATCAGGGTCACGTCGTCGGCGCGAGCGCTGCGGGCCGCCTCGCGGAACTCGATCGAATGACCCGGGACCCCGCGCTCACAGATGGCCAGCGTCGGGTGGATGGTGGGAACCGCCTGACTCACGTTGCCCATGTCCGAACTGCCCAGGTTTTCGCTGGGGGGATCCTCGTGCAGTCCGAAGGTCTCCAGGTTCGCCAGGTAGCGGGCCCCCAGCACGTGGTTGTGCCGCATGGTGTCGGATCGTCCCGAGAAGGCGACCTCCACGCTGCAGCCGGTGGCCAGCGCGGCCGCCTCGCACAGGGCGCGAAAGTGGTCCCGCATGCCGGCGAAGTACGCCTGGTCGGGCGAACGCACCATGAAACGCGCGACGCCGCGGTCCGGGATGATGTTGGCCGCGGTCCCGCCCTCCAGGATGATCCCGTGCACGCGCGACTCCGGGCGAAGCTGCTGCCGCCACAGGCCCACGGAGGTGAACAGGGTGATGAGCGCGTCCAGCGCGTTGCGACCCTCCCACGGTTCAGATGCGGCGTGGGACGCCCGTCCGCGAAAGGTCACGTCGACGTCCTCACTGGCCAGCAGGCGGGCCTCAATGGCGGTCATGTCCCCGGGGTGAAAGAGGAGCGCCGCGTCCACACCCTCAAAGAGGCCGTCTTCCAGCATGAACTGCTTGCCGGAGCCACGCTCCTCGGCCGGAGTGCCCAGGAAGACGATCTCGCCGGCCAGTTCCGGCGCCACCGCCGCCAGGCCGATGGCCGCCCCCACCCCGCTGGCCGCCATCGTGTTGTGCCCGCAGGCGTGGCCGATCCCCGGCAGCGCGTCGTACTCGGCCAGGATGGCCACCCGCGGCCCGGTGCCGGCGCCTCCTTCCAGCCGACCGCGGACGGCCGTCTCCAGGCGCCCGGCCGGGTGCTCCACGCGGTATCCGTGTCGGCCGATCGTCTGGGCTACCCAAGTGGCGGCCTGGCGCTCCTCGAACGCCGGCTCGGGATTGGCCCAGATCCGGTGCGAGAGGTCCAGGATCTCCGGAGCGGCCGCCGCGATGGCGGCCGCGATGCGGGCCTTGGTGGCCTCGTGCGGCGGGACAGGACGAACGGCGGTCAGATCCATGGAAGCCTCCCAGCGTCTCGGTCGCTTCGAATCCTAGACCCCGGCCGGCCGGCGTTTCAGTCTCAGCGCGCGGCGCTCAGGCTCACCTCGACGAGAACCGCCATGACCACCGCGAAGAGGGCGACCGGGACACTGAACGCGTGCTGCGTGCGCAGAGCGATCAGGAGGGCGACCAGCAGGGCAACCCAGGCGCCCCTCCGCAGGGCGCGCCCCCAGTCGCCGTGGTAGGCGATGCGCCGGTGCCGTCGGAAGACAGCCAGCCATGCCAGCGGGACCGTGGTCACACCGCACGCCAGCCCGATGAGCCCCGCCCCGGCCATCTGGACCGCCGGCCGGCCGACCGGCGACACCTGCAAAAGCATGATCCCGACCACGGCCCAGCAGGCAAAGGCGGCGACGATCAGGGCAACGGCAGCGACACGATCGTGGTGCTGCACCGGGCCTCCAGTGGGGGCGGACGATCACGGGCACGCGCGGCTCTATCGCGCAGCGCGCCAGGAAAGTGTACGCGGGCTGGCTGCAAGGGGCGCCCATCTGCGCGGCCGGGTCGACGGCCGTCGGCTGCCGGGCCGGGCCCGATCACGCTGCGCTGTCCGGGCAGATCTCGTGGAAAGGGCAGAACCGACAGGTCACCGGGTCGGGCTGCGCGCCGAACGCCCCGGCCGCGATCCCATCCGCGGCCTCGCCGGCCTTCGTGGCCGCCCGCGCAAGCCGGGCGGCGTCAGGCGCCACGCGACCGATCACGCCGCTGTCGAGAAAGACGAGCTGGGTGGCTGCCGGCAGCGCCCCCTCACGAGCCTGCCATGCCAGCGCGTAGAGGGCCAGTTGCAGTGATTCGCGCGCGCGCTGACGGGCACGCGCCGGGTCCCGCACGTCGCTGGACTTGAAGTCCGTCACCACCACCCCCTCGGGCCCCTCGTCAACCCGGTCGAACCGGCCCTGCAGCCGGATCCCGCCCAGGGGCACGGTGAAGGGCTCCTCGATCGCGATTGGGTGGTATGCGGAGACGAGGGCCTCCTCGCGGAAGCGCAGGAGGGCGGCCCGCCCAACGCGGAGGCGCGCCTCCTCGTGCTCCCGCGAGAGGAACCCCTCACCGGACCAGGCCCTGGCGAAGACCTCCAGGAGCCCTTCTGCGCCGAGCGGGCGCCCCTGGAGCTGGCTCCTGCCGAAGGCGGCCACCGCCTCGTGAACGGCGATCCCGTAGGTGATCGCGTGGTGAGGCGGGCTCGGCAGGCGCAGGACGTGCCGGTAGCGGAACCGAGCCGGGCACGAGAGGTAGTCCTCGAGCTGCGTGAAGCTCAGCCGGCCCGCGCTGGGCAGGCCGGCTCCCTGGGACGCGGACAGGGCCTCGGCAGGCCGGTTCCGCTCGATTGCGCTTGCCGCGCCCACCGGTGCCACCGGCGCGGCCGGGGAGTCGAGCGCCTCCAGGACAAAGGGAGAAAGCTGACGAAGCCGGCGACCGCCGGTATCGGCCGCGCTGGTGAGCACCAACTCGTCGCGCGCCCGGGTCATGGCCACGTAGCAGAGCCGCCGTTCCTCCGCCAGGTTGTCCGCCCCCTCGGCGCCGGCCGAGGCATCCAGCCGGCGTGGCAGATCCAGCGTCGCGCGGCGGGCCCGCATCGGGAACCGGCCATCGGCCAGACCGGCCACGAACACGATCCGGAACTCGAGTCCCTTGGCACGATGGACCGTGAGCACCGAGACCGCGTCGACTTCCTCCTCTTCCGCCGAAGGCTCATCACCGGCCTCCACCAGGACCCCCAGATAAGGGGCCAGGAACGCGATCCGAGGGTCGCGGAGCAGCTCGGACTGGCGCCGCACGACGTCGAAGAAACGGGCCGTCTCGCGCAGGCGCGCCTCCGCTCCGGGGCCCGCGGCGGCCAGCTCGGCCAGCGTGCCGCAGCGGCGCAGGTAGTCGTAGAGCACCTCGCCTGCCGGGCGCTGTTGGGCCAATTCGATTTCCGCCTCGAGATCCCCGACCAGCCGGCGCAGCGCCTCCCGGCTCTCCGTACCCAGGGCGGGATCCCCATCCGCGGCCTGCTCCCGCAGGACCGACCAGAGCGAGCGGTTGGTCCGGCGCGCCGTCTGCACCAGGCGAGCCAGCTCGGTGCCCCCCAGCCGGTAGGGCGCCTCCGCCGCGAGCGCATACAGATCGACCGTCGAGTCCGGGTTGGCGACCGCCCGCAGGAAGGCGAGCAAGCGCCGCACCTGCGGTTGCGCATAGAGGCCGGAGCTGCCGCTGAAGCGCCAGGGGATCCCGCGCATATTCAGCGAGCGCAGCAGCGGGTCCGCGATGGCGTTGGTCCGCACCAGGACCGCGATCTCCCGGGGAGCGATGCCGCGCTGCAGGCGCTGCGCGATCTGGTCCCCAATGAAATCCGCCTCGGCGTCGGAGGTCGCAAAGGCATGATGGCGGACGGGCGCCGGACGGCGTGCACGCCGGACAGCGACCAGCCGTTTGTCCAGCCCCTCGCGGACCTCCAGCCGGTCCGGATCGTTATGGCGGATGAGGCGGCGGGCTGCCTCCAGGATCGGAGCCCTCGAGCGGTGGTTGCGCCGCAGGACGATGACCCGCGCGGAAAACCGCTCCCGGAACTCCAGGATGTTCCGGATTGCCGCGCCCCGGAACGCGTAGATGGCCTGATCGTCATCTCCGACCACCGTCAGGTTGCCGCCGGGACCGGCGAGCAACGCCAGGAGTTCGAGCTGGGTGCGGTTGGTGTCCTGGAACTCGTCGACCAGGATGTAGCGAAACCGACGACGCAGCGCCTGGAGCGCCACCGCATGCTCGCGCAGGAGCCGCAGGGCAAGGTGGACCTGGTCCCCGAAGTCCAGGTAACCCGCCGCGGAGAGCAGCTCCTGGTAACGCGCGTAGGCTCCGGCGAGCTCGAGCTGCGATTCCGCCTCCTCGAGAGAGGCCCGGAGGGCGGTGGCCGCTCGCTGGCCGTCCTGCTCGCCCGGCCTCGCGTTGCCTGCGTCCAGAGCGGATCGGGCGGACTCGACCAGCTCCCGGGCATGGGCGAGGTAGGCGGCCGCGTCCACGTCCTCATCCTTGGCGCGGCTGATGAGCCCCGCCAGCGCGCCCAGAAAGCGCGTTGGGTCGCCCAGGGGCCGGTATCGATCGAGGCCCAGCTCGAACAGGTGCTCGCGCAGGAAGACGACCGTTTCCGCGCGGCTCAGCACCCGGGGGTCCGAAGGCAATCCCAGCTGGAACGCGAACTCTCGCACGAGGCGGTCCCCGAAGGCATGGAACGTGTGGATGGCCGTGTCCGCGTACCCGTACGGGACCAGCTCATCCACGCGCGCCTGCATCTCGTCCGCGGCCCGGTCGGTGAAGGTCAGGGCCAGGATCTCCGAGGGGCGGGCCCGACGGGTAGCGATCAGCCAGGCGATCCGCCGCGTGATCACGCGTGTCTTGCCCGTGCCGGCGCCCGCCACGATCAGCAGAGCCCCCTCGCCGTGCGTGACGGCCCGGCGCTGGGCGCCGTCGAGATCGGCCAGCAACGCGCTCAGCGCCGTGTCGGCGGCGGCAGGGGCGGCGGCCCCGGGTGGCGTCGGGGAGTTGGCTGAGTCACCCTGGGCGGGGAGAGGGGTGGACACGTGCGCGACCATGCGTGAAGCCTGCCACACGGTGGTGCCAGCTAGCGCGTCACAGGACGGCGAGCGGGACGTCCGCCCGCCGGCCAGCGCAGCGCCAGCGCGGCGACTGCCGGACCTCGGCCGCCCGCGACCGGGCTCGCGCCCTGGCAAAGTCACTGAACAGTTGGCCCTGACAGATTCACAGACCAACGAGAGTGCCTCGGCCGCGACGCCGTGCCGGGATGCTATCCTTGCAACCCGGGCGCCGTTTCACCGCTCCGCCAGGCCAGTAGATGCCAGTACACGAGGTTGCACCGCTTCATGAGCAAGCGTCCGCGCGCCACGCGGTCCACCAGGCGGCAGCGACCGCGTCCGTCGCCAGCTGGGACACGCGTCACCGGCGCCGCCGCAGAGATCGCGTCAGTCAACACCGCTGCCGGCAACCCGGCCGAGACCGCCGCGGTCGAGGCGGGGAAGGCGGCTGACGCGGCACAGGCACCGGCCCAGCCGCGCGCCGCTGCCGTCCGACCGCAGGCCCGAGCTAACGGAAGGCCGAGCGGTCTGCTCGCGCAGAAGGCCGCCACCGAATACGTGTATGTCGCCCAGGACCTTCGGCGAATCGGGACCTTTGCGGGAGCCGCGGCCGTGGTCATGCTGGTCGTTTGGTTCCTGGTCGACCTGGTCCACGTGATTTCGGTCTAGCCCTGCTGGCAGGGCCAGCTGACCCGGCTGGTCAGCCCGTGCCGACCCAGCACCGCCGACCCACCCGCACGGCTGCCCCACGCGTCCTTGCTACCGTCCTGCTGGCTGCCGTCACCGCCGCCTGCGGGGCCGCCCGGCCCTCGCCGGCAGCCACCACCGCAGCCTCGGCAGCGACTGCCCGGGCACCCACCGCTCCCATCGGCCGGGGCACCCCTTCCCCCACAGCGGCCACGGCCTCACCGCTTCCAGCGCCACCGCCACTGACCCCGGCACTGGCCGCCCGGCTCAGCGCCACGCTGCTGCGTCTGCGGGAACAGGACCACCTGCCAGGCGTCCAGGTCGCGGTCGGCTACCCGAACGGCTGGACCTGGAGCGCCCGCGCAGGGTTCGCCGACCTGGCGACGGATCGCCGGGTCACGCCAACCACCCTGTTCGACGCCGGCAGCGTGACCAAGACGTTCATCGCCGCGCTCGTGCTGCAGCTCGCTGGCCAGGGCGTGCTGGGGCTCGACGACCCGCTGAGCCGCTGGGAGCCCAGCTTCCCGGGCGCGGCCGGGATCACGATTCGCGAGCTGCTCGATCAGACCAGTGGCATCGATGACCCGTTCAATCACGCCACCCTGCTGCATGCCCTCGGCGCCCACCCCCGCTTGGTCTGGACACCGTCCCACGTGCTGGCCTACGTGGGACGGCCGCATTTCGCCCCCGGCAAGGGCTGGTACTACTCCAACGCCAACTACCTGCTCCTGGGCGAAGTCGTCCAGGCCGCCACCGGAGAGAGCGTCGCCACGTTGCTCGACCGGCGCTTCCGGGCGCCGCTCGGCCTGCAGCACACGTTCCTCCAAGGACCGCAGCCTCCTCCCGGCCCGTCCGCTCACGGGTACGACGCCGCCACTTCCACCAGCTGGGCGGAGACCGACCTCTCGGACGGCACGCCCTACCTGCCGTTCGCCTCCCTGGCCACAGCGCTCGGCACGGCCGGAGGCCTGGCCACCACCGCGGACGACCTGCTGCGCTGGGCCCAGGCCCTCTACGGAGGTCGTGTGCTCTCGCCCGGAGCACTGGCCCAGATGGTTGACGTGGGCCTCACCCGCGGGCTGCATCCGCGCTGGCCGTACGGACTTGGCCTGCAGCAGATCACGATCGCAGGCACCGTCACCTGGGGACACTCCGGGCTGCTCTCGGGCTTCCATGCCGCCATGCGCTACGTGCCGGTCACCGGTTTGACCATCACGGTCCTGATGAACACCGACACCGTCGACCCGGACGGACTCGTGGCGGCCCTCCTGGGTGTCCTGCAGCCGACCCCGGCCGAACCCGTGCGATAGGAGACCGGGTCTCGCACGGGCCGAAACACCCGGCCGGCGCCGCGCCCCGCATTGCGGCACCCCGAATGGCCGTGCCCGGACCCGTTGATCCCGACTACGCCCCCTGTTCGGGTTTCCCGGGGTCGTCTCCCGCCCGGCGGCTCCGCCTCCGCTCCCGCCGCCGCTCCATCAGCTCGCCCAGCTGGCGCTCGAACCCCTGGTCGGAGGGCTCATAGAAGCGCTTGCCGACCAGGCGGTCAGGCAGGTACTGCTGCTCGACGTCCGCCCCGGGGAAATCGTGCGGGTACTTGTACCCCACGCCGATGCCGTGCTGTTTCATGCGCGCCACCGGGGCGTTGCGCAGATGCAGGGGGACGGGCAAGGGTGCCATTGTCTCGGCCACCGCCCGCGCCGCAAAATACGCCCGGCCCGCGCGGTTCGACTTGGGGACAGCCGCGAGGAAGGTCGTGGCCTGCGCAAGCGCGTATTGGGCCTCCGGCAGCCCGACGTACTCGAGCGCCTGCGAGGCGGCAACCGCCAGCTGCAGCCCGCGCGGGTCCGCATTGCCGACGTCCTCACTGGCCAGGATGATCAATCGCCGCGCGATGAAGCGCGGGTCCTCGCCGGCCACCAGCAGCTCGGCCAGCCAGTACAGGGCGCCGTCCGGGTCGTTGCCGCGGACGCTCTTGATGAAGGCGCTGATGGTGTCGTAGTGGCGATCGCCAACCAGGTCGTAGGCGGCCGCACGCTGCTGGGCAGCCGCCTCCAGGTCCTCCCGACGCGGAACGATCCTCCCTTCCTCGTTGCGCTTCCCCTCCGCATCAGCCAGCGTACTGGTGGCCTCCAGCAGGTTGAGCGCCTGGCGCGCGTCGCCGCCTGACATCTGGACCAGGAGATCGCACACGTCGTCGGCCAGGACCACGCGGCCCCCCAGGCCCCGTTGGTCGGCAAGCGCCGCCTGTACCACGGCCCGGATCTCCCCGTCACCAAGCGGTTCCAGCCGGAAGACGCGCATCCGGCTGAGCAGCGGCGGGTTCACCGAGAGGTACGCGTTCTCGGTGGTGGCGCCGATCAGGGTCACGGTGCCGTCTTCGACGTGCGGCAGGAGCGCGTCCTGCTGGGCCCGGTTGAAGCGGTGGATTTCGTCGATGAAGAGGACGGTTGCCGCGGCCGCGCTTCCGCTCGCCGCACGGGACCGGGCATCCGCGATGATCGCCCGCACGTCGGCCACGCCGCTCATGACCGCCGACAGGGTCCGGAACTCCGCCCCCGCAGCCTCGGCGAGGAGACGCGCCAGCGTCGTCTTGCCACTTCCGGGCGGTCCCCAGAGGATCATGCTGGGCAGCACGCCCAGCTGGACAAATCGCCGGAACGGCCCCTGCGGCCCCACCAGGTGCGCCTGGCCCACGAACTCGTCCAGGGTCCGGGGCCGCACGCGTGCGGCGAGGGGCTGGTGTTCCCCGGAATGTGCCTGACCGGCACCAACCGGCGACGCCGGTGGATCCGGGGCAAGCGGCAAGTGATCGGCCCCCGGCCGGGAGCGGCGCTGCACCACGCCGGCGAGTCTAGTCCGCCCCGCCGCGAGGCAACGACACCGCCGCCTCGCTCCTCCCCTGCGCGGCGCATGGCGAGGCGGCAGCGACCCGGCCACGGCACGACGCCCGGCACCCCAGGGCTGGACGGTTTCCCTGCGCCGTTCCTACCATGGCCCTGCGCGACGACGCGAACGCTGCGCTGCCCGTCTTCGTGACCGCCGGGAGGAGACCATGACCAGCCTCGACGCGCCCCTGCCGGTTCCCGGAGCGACCTCCTGGTCGGACCCGGTCCGATCGGCCACCTCCGCCGGGCCACGCGCGACCCGGTCGCCCACCGCAGCGGCGCTGGGCCGGTGATGCGCATCCTGGTGGCCGAGCCGCTCGCGATGGCGGCGCTGTCGCTGCTGCGCAGCCGCCACGAGGTCGACCTTGCCCTGGACTTGCCCCACGAGGGGTTGCTCGCCGCGCTTCCCGCGTACGACGCCCTGGTGGTCCGGAGCCAGGTGCGCGTGGACAGCGCCGCCATCGCCGCCGGGTCGCGGCTGGTGGCCATCGCCCGGGCAGGGACCGGCGTCGACAACATCGACCTGGACGCAGCCAGCCGGGCCGGGATCGTGGTGGTCAATGCGCCGACCGGGGCCACGATCTCAGCCGCCGAGCACACCCTCGCGCTCCTGTTCGCGCTGGCACGACACGTGGCCGGTGCAGACGCCTCACTCCGGCGAGGCGAATGGAAGCGGAGCGCGTTCACCGGCATCGAGCTGGCCGGCAAGACGCTCGGGATCGTCGGGCTGGGCAGGATCGGGACAGCCGTCGCGGACCGCGCCGGCGGCCTGCGGATGGACGTTGTCGGCAGCGACCCGTTCGTCTCCCCCGAGGCGGCCGCGCAGCACGGGGTGCGCCTGCGGACCCTCGACGAGCTCCTGGGCACGGCCGACGCCGTGACCCTGCACGTCCCGGATACCGCTGCCACGCGCCATCTGATCGGCGCGGACCAGCTGGCCCGCATGCAGCCCACCGCCCTCCTGATCAACGTCTCGAGGGGATCGGCGGTCGACGAGGAAGCGCTCGCCCGGGCCCTGCGCGAGGGCCGGATCGGGGGCGCCGGGCTGGACGTGTACGCGGCCGAGCCGCCGGTCGGATCGGCCATCCTGGACGCGCCCAACACGGTGCTGACGCCGCACCTCGGCGCCTCCACCAGGGAGGCGCAGGCGCGGGCAGGTCTCGAGGTGGCGGAGCAACTGCTGGAGGTGCTGGACGGCCGGCCCGCGCTGCATGCCGTGAACGCCCCTGCGCTCCCGCGGCAACCGTCGCGCCCCGCCTCCGTCAGGCAGCGCGGCCTCCGCTCGGTGCCGGACAGCCCCCTCCCCGGCCAGGCGGCCGGAGCGCCCCGCGCCGACGCGCACGTGCGGGGCCTGCCCCCCTCCGGACCCAGTGCGCTCCCCGAGCCGGGCGTCGCCGGCAGCCCGATTCCGGCCGCCCTGACGGCCACCCTCGTCCTGGTGCGCCACGGCGAGTCCACCTGGGTGGCCGAGGGTCGCGTCCAGGGCTCTGCCGATCCACCGCTTTCCGCGCTCGGCCGGCAGCAGGCCGCGCTGGCCGCCGCCCGGCTCGCCGATCCCCGGGCCGCTCCTCCCCTGCCAGTCCCCCCGGGCCGTCCGCTGGGGTGCTGGCACTCGCCGCTCCGGCGTGCGGCACAGACGGCACAGCCGATCAGCGACGGATGGCATCCGGCCCTGACGCTGCACCCCGACCCGCGTCTGCGCGAGATTGGGCAGGGCGAGTGGGAGGGACTGACCGGCCTCGAGCTGCAGGATCGCTACCAGGGTCTGCGGGATGGCTGGCGACACGATCCGGTGCACGTGCACGCTCCGGGCGGAGAGGATCTGCGGGACGTCGACGCCAGGGCTCGTGCCTTCACCGGCGAGCTGTTGCAGCGATGCGCCGACCGCCAGGGTGGCGTCCCCTGGGCAATCGTGGTCGCGCACGAGGGCCTTCTCCGCGTGCTCCTGCTGGCGCTGCTCGACCTGCCGCTGGCCGCGTTCTGGCGTCTGCCGCTTGGGCTCTGTGCCATCTCTGTGGTGGAGATCCGCGACGGGCGGCCCGCCCTCCGGGCCCACAACCTCCAGGGCCACCTCGCGGCGCTCGGCGCCACATCCAGCCTGCACGCCGCGGCCGACCGGGGCGGCGCTCTCTGAGACGGGCCCCGCGTCCCTCACGGCGCGGCGTCTCCGGCGGCGCCCTACCTCCGGGCGCGCCGGTAGCGCAACGCAAGGCGGAGCAACCGCACGCGCGCCCGTCCGTACGCACGGCGGATTGCCGCGCCGCGCGCCGATCCCAGGGTCCGCCGTCCGTAGGTCGCCTCCACCCTGGCCCGCGCCACCACCTCCAGGTCGGGGCGCGCCGAGGGGACCGCGTCCCCCAGCATGGCCGCGTACTCGTAGACCGTCTGCGCCGGCCGCGGGGCGTATCCGAAGCGCGCGGCTAGGCGCGCCACACCGCTGTACGCGACCGATGGGTTGCTCGAGGTCACCAGCCGCAGACGGACCCACGTGGCAAGCACCAGCCCGAACAGGACCAGCACGAGCAGCGCGGCGCCCGGCAGCGCCCCCTGCAGACCGCCGGTTGCGGTCCCCGCCCCGCCCTGGCCCGATCCGGGGATCCTGGGGCGCGGGTTGCCGCCGAGCTCGCCAGTGTCCGGGACGAACGTGGCGCCCGGACGGGGACTCGCGCTGGCACCCGGGTGGGGCGCGGGCGTGGGCACCGGTGGACCGGCGGGAAGGTCGGTGGGTTGCTGACCGTTGATGGCGTTCCCGGGCGTGGGATCGAAGCGTACCCACCCGTACCGCGGGAAGTACACCTCCACCCACGCGTGCGCGGCCGCCCGGTCCACCTCGAACAGGCCGCCGGACGCGCGGCCGGGCAGATACCCCACCACGTACCGGGCCGGGATCTGTTGCGTGCGGAGCATCATCACCAGGGTGGTCGCGAAATACTCGCAGTAACCCCGGTGGCTGGTGAGCAGGCAGTCCGGCACGGGCGTCCCCGGAGCACACAGCCCCCGGACGTCCGTGTCGTAGATGAAGCCACCCCCGCTATAGAGCCAGTCCTGGAACGCCTGGGCCACGTGGTACGGGTCGCGCTGACCCGCCGGCAACCTGGCCACGAGGCGGTCTGCATCCTGCGTGACAATGGGCCCCATGCTGCCGGGCTCGATCTGGATGTAGCGCCTGGCCCACTCGGGGTAGACAGTCCCGGCCGCCGCCAGCTCGTTGGCGGTCACCCGGTCCACAGCGCCGGCGCGCACCAGGGCGCGCACCTGGTAGGCGGCCCCGGCCGGAAGGGAGACGGCAAGCTGCACGTCATCCACGGGGCCCCCGGCTGCCGCGGTCTGCACCTGGACCGGGAGAGACACCGTGTAGGGCGTCTGCGGCGACAGGACGGTCGGATCGGCCGTGTCCACCGGGGTGACCGTGACCGTCACCGCCTGGTATCCCTTTCCGGGCACCACCTGGTCCACGCTGTCGGCGAGCACCGACCGGCCCGGAGCGATCACGCCGCTGGTGGCCCGGTCGCTCTGCTTCCAGGTGTGCCCGTCGAAGTCGTCGTAGGTCGCGCCCTGCCAGTAGTAGCCCTGGCCGGTACTGGTGCGGACCTGGTAGGCAAGGGCGGGCGACGATTGCCAGAACCCCTCGATCGTCTGCGAGTCCCCGAAGAGGCCGGAGGGGCCCCGGATGGGCGCGACCACGCCGCTCGCCAGCCGGTCGAAGCTGGTGGCCCACGCGGCAACCTGGTCGGCGCTGCCCGTCCAGTAGGGCCGGAGCGGCGCAGGGCTGGCGGCGGCGGTCAATACGACCGCCGCCGCCAGCGCCAGGGCACTGAGCGTCACCCCGTTGCGGACGTACAGCGAGACCGCCCCGCCCTGGTCGTCCAGCCGCGCCTGGCCCCAGAAACCGCGCTGCTCGGCCAGGCTGGTCCGCAACAGCAGCACCAGTGAGGCCGCCGCGTACGCCACCAGATACGGGTACTGGTCCTGCAGGGTGAGGAAGATGTTCGCCAGGGACATGCTCGCCAGCAGGAGCAAGCCCAGGAAGAGCACCGCGCTCATCGGACGGTGGTGTCGGTAGACCGCGAACGCCGCGAACGCTCCGCTGGCCCACCCCACGGCCGCCACCAGCAGCAGAAACGCCGAAGTCTGGTCGGAACGCACTTGCCGCACCAGGACGTCCCGCAGCAAAAGCTCGATGGATGCGAGCAGGTTCGCCAGGCGAAAAGGGTCCCGCGCGGGAAGCACGAATCCATGCACTGCCGGCACCGTGCCGGCAACCACGTAGATGGCGAGCGCCGCGCCGACGATTGCCCCCGCCGCATGCACAGCCAGGGGATGCCAGCGAACCTTGGCCCCGAGCAGCCCCCAGGCCGCTCCCAGCACCAGGGTCAGGGGCAGAAATCCGGTCTGGCTGGCGCCCGTGCCCGGGACCCGGCCGGCCCATTCCGCCGCGTCCACGGCCTGGCCCAGGAGCAGCAGCATGGACAGGAGGGCCAGGACGCTGAGCCACCCCTCGGCGGGCCGCATGCGGCGCCCGCGGTCGGCCTGCCCCATGGCCTGCGAGCGGTCTGCGGCCTGGGTGGAGAACATCAGCCCGCCCTCGCCACGGGCACCATCCCGGGCGCCACGAGCAGCTCCCCCAGACGCCTCCGGGGAACCACCACGTGGACCTGAAGGTCGTACTCCGCGAGCGCCTGGTGGAGGGATCGCAGGCTCCGCACGCGCTCCGCAGCTGCCGTCCCGGCGGCGGACGGGTCACCGGAGCCCCGGGCCTGTACGTCATAGGCGATCGGGTCGAGGTGGCAGACTGCCACGCCCACACCGCGCGGCCCCAGCGACGCGAGCGGCCGAACCCAGGCTGGATCGAGCGACGGGGTGATCACCAGCGCCGTCATGCCCCGCCGCAGCCGTCCGAGGCCCCGCACCAGCACCTCCACCAGCGGCACGGGAGCATTTGCCTGGGCCGCGGCCAGGACCTGCATCAGTTTCTGGTGCTGGCGCGGGCCGCGATCGGCTGGAAGCATCGCCAGCTGGTGGCCCGCGGAGCTGAGTCCCACGGCGCGGTTCTCCGCCAGCGCCTTGGCCCCCACGGCGGCCGCGACGCGCACTGCGGCCTCCAGCGTGGACTCGTCTCCTCGGCCGGCCTGCACGGCCGGATCAAGGTCCAGGAAAAGCCAGACGTCCCCCGCCTGCTCGACGTCGAACTCGCGAACGTAGAGCTCCTGCTGCCGTGCCGTGGTCGGCCAGTGGATCCGGTGGTACGCATCGCCCGGCGCGTACGGCCGGACCGAGGTGACGAGCGGCGTGGTCTGGAAGGTGCGCTCCCGGCTGGCGTGGGTCCCTTCGACCGAGGTGACCGGCACACGCCAGAAGGGCAGCCGCTCGACGCGCGGATATACCACCAAGGTGGCGCCCCGGCCAACCCCGGCGGAGGCTTCGAAGAGCCCGAATGGATCGCTGGTGCGGATGGTCAGCGGGTCGATGTGAAAATGCCCCCGCCGGGTCAGGGGCACGCGGGCGAGCCAGGTGCGCTCGCCCCGTGGGGAGAGCGAGAGAGCGCGGCCAGGCAGCGGGACCGGCAGGGTCGATGGCTGTGCAACCTCCAGCCACGGCTTGGGAAGCAGCCCCGTGTTTCGCACCGTGTAGGTGACCCGCAGCTGCTCACCCACCGATCCGTGCAGCTGCCCCAGGAGATAGCCGGCCTCCAGGCCGGTCAGGCCCAGCCGGGTGACCACGTAGGCCCCGCCCCCCACCAGCAGGAGCAGGTAGACGAGAAAGAAGAGAAAGTCCGCGCCGGTGGAAAGCGCGGCCACCAGCAGCACCAGGGCCAGCGCCAGGACCTGCAGACGCGCGATCACCTGGTCGCCTGGCCCGTGCCTATGCCGGCCGCACCCGCGGACGTGCCGCGGGCCCGAGCTCCACGGGGACCGTGTCCAGCAGCTCGCGAATGACCTGCCGGCCGTCAACGTCGCGCAACGTGGCGGCGGTCTTGACGATGATGCGGTGCGCCAGTGCCGGCTCGGCGATGGCCTTCACATCGTCCGGGATCGCGTAGTCGCGTCCGTCCAGGGCGGCCATGGCCTGGGCGCCCCGGTAGAGCGCCAGCGACCCCCTTGGTGAGGCTCCGAGCTGGACGTCCGGGTGGGACCGTGTGGCGGAGGTGAGTCGGACGATGTATTCGGCCACGACCGGATCGACGTAGATCTCCCGCACGGCAGCCTGCATCTCGAGCAGCTCTTCGACCCCCACGACCTCGCTGATCTCGCCAAGCGGGTGCGCGCGTTTCTGCTGGTCCAGCACCACGATCTCTTCGGCGGGGGACGGATAGCCGAGACGCAGCCGCAACATGAACCGGTCGAGCTGCGCCTCGGGCAACGCGAACGTCCCCTCGTACTCGATCGGGTTCTGGGTGGCCAGGACCAGGAACGGGCTGGGCATCGGATAGGTCCGGCCGTCGATAGTGGCTTGGCGTTCCTCCATGCACTCGAGGAGTGCCGACTGGGTCTTGGGAGTAGCGCGGTTGATCTCGTCCGCCAGCACCACCTGCGCCATGATGGGCCCCGGCCGGAACTCGAACTCCTGGCTCCGCTGGTTGTAGATGGAGAGGCCGGTCACGTCGGAGGGAAGCAGGTCCGGGGTGAACTGGATCCTTCGGAAGCTGCAGCCCAGGCTGCGCGCAATCGCCTTCGCCAGCACCGTCTTCCCGGTGCCCGGCACATCCTCGATCAGGATGTGCCCCTGGCAGACGAGCGCCACCAGCGCAAGTCGAACGACGCCGTGCTTGCCCACGATGACGCGCTCCACGTTGGCAACCACGCGCCCCCCGAGCGCCTGCACGTTCGCCATCCGCCACACCCCCGCTGGCACGAAAAACCCGGCCGCCCACCGTTCGGCCGGGCCGCGCAGTGATGGTACGCCAGGTCATCGCTGCTGGCCGCCGGCCCGTCGGGACGCGGGGGCAGGCCGGATCCAGGGTCGGACGCGGCCTCAGGGCGCAGCGGACCGCTGCAGGGCCAGGTAGTCGGCCATCAGGTGGCTGGCCAGCGGGGCGGCCTCGGTGTCCCCGGACCCCGCCCGTTCCAGCAACACGGCCACCGCGATCTGGGCCCCGTCGACCGGCGCAAACCCCACGAACCAGGAGTGCGGCTCCCCGCTGCCGCCCAGTTGCGCCGTCCCGGTCTTCCCCGCGGTCGGAACGCCCGGCACCTTGCCGAGCCCCGCGAACGGGATCCCCCACGCGCCCTCCACCGCTTGCTCCATCGCGTTCGCGATGATGGAGGCAATGGCGGGGTCCACCACGGTCCGCCAGGGGACCGGAGGGCGAGCGTGGAACGCGCCGCTGCTGTCCCGGCTGCCGATCACCAGCCGGGGCTGCATGAGCACCCCGCGATTGGCAATCGTGGCCGCGACGAGCGCCATCTGGAGCGGCGTCACCAGCACCTCCGCCTGGCCGTAGGCCGCGTTGGCAAGCTCCACGCGGTCCTTGAACCCGCCCAGGGGGCCTCCGCCCCCCGTGACCTGACTCACCGCGGTGGGGAGAACGAACGGAAGCGGCGCACCGAAGCCGAGCCGGGATGCCCACTGCACCAGCGCCGGGCCACCGACCGCCAGCCCGACGTGCGCGAAGTAGATGTTGCACGACACCTCCAGGGCCTGGGTGTAGTCGAGGGCGGTGCCGTCGGTGAAGGGATGGTGCCCGTCGATGACCCGGTAGCCGTCAACCAGAAAGCCGGTCTTCTCCTCCGCCGGCTGGTCCGGATAGGTGGTCTGGGCAGTGATGGCGCCGGAACCGAGCCCGGCAATCGAGGTCACCAGCTTGAACACGGACCCGGGCACGAACAGGCCCTGGGTGGCCCGGTCCAGGAGCGGCGAAGCCGGGTCGTGCGAGAGCTTCTGGAAGGCCGATGGCGCGGTGGCCGGGTTGGCGATCGCATTGGGGTCGAACCCGGGGGTGCTCACCATCGCCAGGACCGTGCCGGTGGCTGGGTCCAGCGCCACCACCGCGCCTTTTCGATCGCCCATCAGCCGTTCCGCGTCCTGCTGGAGCCGCAGGTCAATCCCCAGGACCACGTCCTGCGGCTGGAAGAGGCCGCCGTGCAGTTTCCTGAGGAGCAGATCCGCCTCCGAGGGCTCGGCCAGCCCCACCAGCAGATCGTTCTCGGCCGCCTCGAGCCCGGCGGTCCCGTACTGACTGCTCCGGTAGCCGAGGAGCGGCCCGAGCGACGGATCAGGGAGGTACTCACGCAGGATGGTGCCGTTGGGCTGCCGGACCGACTGCGCCAGCACAATGCCCCGCGAGTCCAGGATCCGGCCGGGGAGGGTGGCCTGTTCGGCAGCCTGGACCAACGGGTTGGACGGGTCCAGGGTGAGCGCGTCGGCCCGCACCACCTGCCAGTAGGTGAGCGTGCCCGCGAGCAACACATAGACCAGGCCGATGACCAGCGCGACGCGCAGCACCGGCCCGCCGATGCCGGGCGCGACCAGGTCCCTCGGCCCCGGCGCACCCGCACCCCTGCCCGCCCTCACGGGCCCGCTCCCACCACAGACCGCGCCGGCCGGTGCAATCCGGGCGGCGGTTCGACGTTGCGATCGCTGAGAGCCAGCAGGAGCCCCACCACCAGTGCATTCACCACCAGCGAGCTCCCGCCGTAGCTGACAAAGGGAAGCGTGATCCCGGTCAGCGGCACGAGCTTGATGTTGCCGCCCACGATGATCGCGGCCTGTACAACCACCACCAGCGTCAGCCCAACCGCAAGCAGCGCCCGGAAGTCATCCTGTGCCGACGCGGCGATGCGGAGGCCGCGCTCGGCAATCACCAGGTAGCACCCCAGGACGGCCAGGGCGCCGAGCAGGCCGAGCTCCTCAGCGATGGCCGCGAAGACGAAATCGCTCTGGAGCACCGGGATGGCCGGTGCCGAGTTGACCGAGGGAAGGCCGGCGCCCAGCCCGGTGCCCAGGATTCCACCGGTTCCCAGCGCGTACAAGGCGCGAAGGGTCTGATAGCCAGCCCCCTGCGGGTCGGCCCAGGGGTTGAGCCAGATGTCCACCCGAAGCCGCACCAGTGGGTAAAGCTCGTACAGCGCAGCGCTCCCGGCCAGGAAGAGCGCCAGGCCAAGGACAACGTAACTCAAGCGGGCGGTGGCCACGTAAAGCAGGAAAAGGAAGACCAGGTAATAGAGCAACGCGGACCCGAGGTCGTGCTGGAAGGTCACCACCGCCAGCGCGATCCCCAGCATGGCGCCCATGGGGGCGAGGTACGGCAGCGGAGGGAGACGCACCACGCCGAGCCGTGTACTGCCCCGCGCCAGCAGCTCGCGGTGGTCGGCCAGATAGCCGGCCAGGAAGACCACCAGGATCACCTTGAGCAGCTCCGACGGTTGCCCGCACAGGGGACCTGCGCACAGATCGAGCTGGGCGCCATTCACGTCACGACCCAGGATGAAGACGGCCAGCAGCAGGGCAATCCCGCCGGCGGCCCACGTGTACTTGTAGAGGCGCAGCCAGTTGTCGCTGCGGACCACGATCGCGAGGCCACCGAGGAGGACCAGCGAGATCAAGAGCCACCCCAGTTGCAGCTGCGCCAGGCCGAAGGCGTGGCCCAGGAAACGCTGGATCACCAGATCCTGGGGCAACCGTTCCATCACCAGCAGCGAGAGCCCCCCGAGCATGCCAATCGTGGGCAGCAGCACCTGGTCGCTGCGGCGTCCGGTGAGCACCAGGGCTGCATGGACCCCCAGAAGCGCGCCCACATACGCGGCGAGCAAACGGACGTCGCCCAGCTCGATACGGCCCGCCAGCGTTGACGAGAGCGATGCACGCCCGAGCCCCAGAGTGGCGGCCACCAGGAGCAGCAGGCCGAGCTCGCGCCATCGCCAACGCGGCCGGAATGCGCCCACGGTCCGACCCGCACCCTGGAACCCGATCGCGCTCATGGTGGCCGTTCCCGTTTCATGCCGGCCTGGGAGGCCGCGGCCTGTCGAGCCGAACCCGGAGCCGCCCGACCTGGATCTCGTCCCCAAAGCCGAGCGGTGCCACTCCCACCAGCGGCGCTCCGTTCAGGAACGTGCCATTGGTGCTGCCACGGTCTTCGAGATACCAGCTCTGGCCCCGGAACGTGAGAACCGCATGCTCGGCCGAGACGAACGGGTCTTCCAGGGCGATCGTGTTGTTGATGTCGCGACCAATGGTGGTCACCGCGTCGAGGGTATACGAAGCCCCAGCTGGCGGCCCACCCTCGAAGGTCGACACGACCACCAGCCGACCAAGCTCGCCCGGTGCCGTCGTGATCACGGCACGCAGGTCCCGCACGAGGATCCGTGCTACCGCCAGCAGAAACAGGTACAGACCGGCCAGGAAGGCAAGACGCAACAGCCAGAGGCTGAGCGCAAACGCATCCAGCCCGGCCAGGCTCATCGGACGCCGGAGACCGTGACCGTCGAGTCACCCACTCGAAGCACGTCCCCGGGCCCCAGGCCAACCTCGCGGACCCGGACGCCGTTGACGAACGACCCGTTGCGACTGCCGAGGTCGCTGTACACCAGCCCACCCTGGCGAGCTGACAGGAGGCCGTGCTCTCGGGACACGCGGGGGTCCGGCAGCACCAGGTCGTTCTCGGGACTTCGCCCCAGGCGCACGCTCGCGGTCAGAAGCGGATACCTGCGTGGGGCAGCGCCTGGCGTCTGTACGAGCAGCAACGCGCGCGGCACCCGAGCCTGCGCCACCTCGAACACCATCGTCGGCCCCGAGAGGTCCGCCCCGGGCGCACCCGAGGGTCCCGAGGCTCCGAGCGCCCCGGTCCGGTCGGGGTCCCCGGATTCCCCGGTTTCCCGAGTTCTGCCCGACGGCACCTGATCCCCGGCGTCGGCGCGCGCCGGCCCCGCAGCCAGTCCCTCCGCGGCATGCGCAGCGCCTGCCACCGGGTCCCCCTGATCGCCGCGGCCGCGCGAACCGGTGCCCTCCGGCGCCTCAGTGCCCGGGCCGGTCCGCAGTGGGATCTCCACCACCACATCCCCGGCCGCCACTGCCTTGTCACCGACCACCATCACCTGCGGCCGCGCGGCCAACCGATACCGCTGGCTGTGCGCGCGCGCCACCAGCGCCTCGGCAAACGATGGGATCGCGTCGCCAAGTCCCGCCAGGTCGGCTGGATTGACCCGCACCCGGTACCGGCTGGGCACGTCACCTTCCGGCCCGTGCCGGGCGGCGTCCATGGCACGTTCGAGCCGGTGGCGGACCTGCACGGGCTCGACGCCGGCCCGGAACAGTCGCGCCGCGGGTCGTTCAAGGGCACGCTCGAAGAAGCGTTCGAGCGTGGCGAATGGGCCGCTCATCGGATCGCCGAGTCTAGCACCGGGAGCCGGGCCCACCGGAGGGGAAACCCCGGACATCTGGGTTCCCTGGACCGGACTGACGTCCGGATGACGGCGCCGCCCGTGGCTGTACCCTTTGGGGTACGTGTTGCAGCAGGGGCATCGCGCGGAATGACCGAGATCCTCACCGAGTCGTACTGCGAACGGTGCGGCGCCAAGTTCACCTTCGAGTCCAGGGCCGCGGGCCGCGGGCCGATTTCGCGTGCCCGCATCGTGGCCCGCGGCCTTCGCAACTATCTGACCTCCGATTCGTCGCTGGACGAAGCGCTGGCCGAGGCACGCCGGGAACACGAACGACATGCTTCCGGGGCACAGCTGCAGGCTTTCCACCAGACCTTCAACTTCTGCTTCTCGTGCCGGGAGTACGTCTGCGCGGATTGCTGGAACGAGGCGGCCGGGCGCTGCCGTACCTGCGCTCCGCTGCCCGGGGTTCCCGACCCGCTCGACCTTCGAGCGCCGCAAGCAGCGCTGGATCGCCTCGAGACCGCGCCCGTGGCACCGGTGCCGGCGGCTCCTGTCGTGGCCGCCCTCGCCGAAACGGGAATCCCGCCACAGGCAACTCCGACGCCGACCCTGGAGGCGCCGATGGCCGACGTGCTCGGGTGGCCGGCGGAGGACCAGCCTGCACGAGCCGCTTCCGGCGAGGGCGGGGCAGAGGCTGGCGGGGCGGAGGGTCCAGGCGCCGGGGCCGAGACCGTTGGAGCCGAACCGCCAGGCGCAGTGGCGCCAGTCGTGGAGGGCGCCGCGGCTTTTCACTCGGTGGCCGCCGCCGCGCCCGAAGCCCTGCGCGAGCCGGCGGCCGAACTCCGGGCCGAGCCCACGCCCGCCGCCGCGCCTGAAGCCCTGCCCGAGCCGGCGGCCGAGACGCTCATCCGCCTCGCTCCGGAGCTCGAGCATCCATCCGAAGCGTTGCCCGCGCCAGAGCGGGCGGCCGCGCCCCCGCCCCAGCCGGTGCCCGCGACCGAAATCGCGGCGGCGCCACGGGTCAGCGCGGAGGACGTGGCCGAGACAGCCCCGCCAGGCCAGCCAGTGGGCGAGCCGGTCTCATCCGCCATGTCGGTCGAGGCGCCCACGGCCGCCGCGACAGAGGGACTGCCCGCATCCCCGGCGGCGCTCCCGGAGACCCCTCGGGCCGTCCCCGAGGTCCCTGGGACCGCGCCGCGCCCGCCGCAACCGGCCGCTCCCGCAACCACGCCGTGGCAGGTCATCGCGCCGGACGAGGTGCCGGCACGGCCGGCCCCCGGCCCATCGCAATCCGCCCAACCGTTGGCTGCGCGCCAAGCAGGGGCCGGCAGCTCCATGGGCTGGCTGCTTCGGCGCCGGGAGAGCGCGCAGTCGCAGGTCTCATCGCGGATCACGCAGAACGTCTGGGAAGCGTCCACGCGCGACCTCGTGACCCGCCCCGGCACCGGGATCCAGGCCTGCCAGAGCTGCGGGCTTCCACTCTCGGCCAACGCCCGCTTCTGCCGACGCTGCGGTGCACGTCAGGGTTGACTCGGCCCGTGGACAGGTCCCCCCGCCACGTGCGCCGGCCCAGGCCCACCCCAAGCCCCACCGCGTGAGGCCGGCAGCCTGCCGGGCGGCCCCTCAGCGCTCGTCCGTGTCCGCCGCCGACGGCCGCCGCACGTCCCGTCGCCGACAGGCCCACAGTCCGCAGAGCAGGATCACTCGAAAGACCCACGCCAGCCAGAGGAGCGTGCCGATGACGGCCGCGACCGCCCCGAAGGCACTGAACGAGCCAATCAGGTGCGGCGCGATCAACGCATAGGCAGAGGTCATGGCGGCGACGGTGACCCCCGCCACAAGTGCCGGTAATCCGGCCTCGCGCGACGTGGGCGGCGCCGTAGGGACCACCCGGTAGAGCACCAGGACGGCAAGCACCGCCACCGCCGCACTGGCCAGTGGATTGGCGATCCGCCAGGCAACCACGTCTCCCGGCAGCACGCGGCTCTCGACCGCGGACCAGGCCGTGCCCAGGACCAGCAACGCGGCTACCGACCCGAAGATGACGCCTACCGCCAGCACGCCCCGGATGCGGCGCTCCACGAGCCCTCGGGGCCTGCCGCCGGGGAACACCCGGCGCAGAGCGTCGTCCAGGGTTCCGTACACCCCGCCCGTGGTCCAGGCGAGCCCGAGCAGTGCCAGCGCCGAGTACGTGGCCCGCCCCGACGCAAGCTCTCGCAGCATGCTCCGCACCGGAGCGTCCAGCCCCGGGACGATGTGTGCCGTGCGCTCGACGATCGTCGCCCGTACCGACGGGTCGTTGGAGAGGACGCCGACCCCGACCGCGAGCAGCAACAATGTGACCAGAAAACCGATCAGCAACCGCAATGCCAGGGCGGCCGCCAGCAAGTCGCCGCCGATCTCGGAAAACTCGTCAAGCAGGTCGCGCAGCTCAACCGCCCGCTGGTTGCCAGCCACCCGTTCGATCAGGCGCGCCAGGCCGGATCCGCGACGCGGCTGAAGCAGTCGCAGCCGGGAGCGACTCGAACGGCCGCCGGCCACCTAGCGCTCCAGGTCGCCGAACAGGGCCTCCTGTCCCGGCGTGTCCCCCGCTGCCGGCAGCGGCACGTCCGGCACGCCGCCGCGACCGCGCGGGTGCAACATGGCCCGGATCTGCGAGGCCCGCACATAGACGCGCCGCCCTGGTCGCACGCTCTGGATGCGACCCTCGCGGGCCCATCGCCCGAGCGTGGACGAGCTCACCCGGATGTGCGCGGAGGCCAGTACCTGGCTTGCCTCCGCCAGAGTGATCCAGTCAGACGGCGGCCTGGGCACGTCAATCGGCGCCTGGACCGCCCGGCCCGCTGGCGCCACCCTCGGCTGCCCCACCCTTGACGGCTGGCGCCTCGGCTGTCCCGGTCGGCCTCGTCTCGTCGCCCGAGGCCTTTCCTGGCGCGCCTGTTTCCGCGCCGGCGGGCGACTTGCGCGCGGATCGCGCGTGGCTGGCCGCGCGCGCGTCCTTCTTGGCCCATCCCGAGCCCTTGAACACGATCGCGGGTGCCGAGAGCACCTTGCGCATGGGTCCGCCGCAGGCCTCGCAGACCAACGGGCCGCTGTCGTGGACCCCGTGCATCACCTCGATCGTGCGCCCGCATACCGTGCAGGCGTAGTCATAGACGGGCAACCCGTACCTCCTCCTGTCTCTCTACCCGCGCAGGAGCCGCATGCCGCACTTCGGGCAGTAGAACGCGCGTTCGTGCCCGGAGACGAACCCGCACGAAGCGCACACGAGCCCCCCTACCCCCGCCGCCGGTACCGGCCGTTCGGACGCTGTCATCCCAATCGCGTACTGGCTGGCAAGGACGTTGGAAAGCAGGTTGGAAAGGATCTTCTGTGCCGTCCGATCGGTATCGCCACGGACACCCTTGCCGCCCCAGCCAACCACCGCACGCACGAGCATATCGCCGGTTGCCTCGTCCCAGTGGGACGCCACCCCGCCCACGATCGCGTTGTAGGAGGGGTACCCCGAGGTATCCGTGTCCCCGTGGAGCAGCGACACCGCCAGGGTGTCGAAAGCCAGGTCCACCGCCCCGAGCGTCTCCAGCACCAGCAGCGCGTGCCGAGCGATCGGGCTGTCCGCCTGGTGCGCGGTCAGCCATTGCAGCGCCTCGGAAGGATGCACGATTGACGGTTCGGCTTCGGCGAGCTCCACCGGCAGCGGGTACAGCAGGTCGATGTCGGTCCTGGCCACGCCCGCAAGCATGGAGGGGAGCTCGCGCAGCGCGGCCTGGCCGTCGTGCATGCGGACTCCCTCGGTGCTCTTGGCCCGGTAGTGAAGCCGTACCTCGAACTCCTCAGGGACGATTTCCTCCGGCTCGGCCGGGGGCGGCGCGGATGGTTCAGCCGGCTTCTTTCGGCGTTTCAGAAACTCGAGCGGCACGTCAGAACCTCCCGGCAGGACCGTCACGGGCCGCGGCCCTCGATCTCACCCATCCTACCAGCCACCGGAGCGGCGCCTGCCGCCAAGCAGCCCGCTGCCGCCGGCCGGAGCCGCCTCGTTTCCCAGGCCCCTGGTTCTCCCGCCCCGCCGCATCCCGGGCCGACGCCGGGCGCGGATACCGGGCTCAACGGCGCTCGCCCAACCGATCGGCGAGCACGGCGACCCGGTCTCGGAGCACGGCAGCGCGCGCCCTGGCGTCGTCGACCACACGGGCCGGGGCGCGGGAGGCGAACTCCGGGTTGGCCAATCGCGCGTCAGCCGCAGCCAGCATGCGACGCGCCTCTTCCAGCTCGCGCCCGAGCCGGGCCCGCTCGCGATCCATGTCCGCCGTCGCTCGGCGCAGACGCACTTCGTGCCGGCCGACCACCACGGCGATCTCGGCCGGGCTCGCTGCGGACGGTCCCTCCGAGGGCGTCTGGACCAGGCGAGTGCGGGCCAGCTGTGCCAGGGAGACGGCCAGCCGGTCGAAAACCGACTCGATGGCGGGATCGGCGAGATGAATCTCTCCCTCCAGCCACGCTCCCGGGTCGATACCCTGGCCGGCGCGTGCGTTCCGGATCCCCCGCACCAGCTCCAGCAGCGCACGTACCGGCTCCTCCACGGCGGCCGCGTCGGGGACCAGCACCCGCTCATCGTCACCCGTGGGCCAGTCCGCCACCATCAGCAGTTCGGGGTCACCCGGCCGATGCGGCAGCTGCTGCCAGACGGCCTCGCTGATGAACGGCATGATCGGGTGCAGCAGCCGAAGGTAGCGGTCAAGCACCCAGGCGAGGACCTGCCAGGTGGCGATCCGTTCCGCGGACGGCGTCTCCGGCCTCAGGCGAACCTTGGAGAGCTCGATATACCAGTCGCAGTACTCGCTCCAGATCGCCTCGTGGAGGATGGACGCGGCGTCCCCCACGCGCAGCTCCTCGTAGGCTGCGGACACCGCTTCGATCCGCGCCGCCGCCCGACTCAGGATCCAGCACTCGGCCGGTCCGAGCGCCTCGCGGTCCGGCAGCTCCAGGGGGGCCTCCGGGCTCAGCTCTGCCGGGCGCGCCCCCAGGACGAATCGCGCAGCATTCCAGAGCTTGTTCCCGAAGTTGCGCGCGCTTTCCAGCTTCTCGCGTCCCAGCCGCGTGTCGGCCCCGGGGGCCACCCCGTAGACCAACGCAAACCGGAGTGCGTCAGCGCCCAGCTCGTCGATGACGGCCAGCGGATCGATCACGTTTCCCTTGGTCTTGGACATCTTCTGGCCGTACGGATCGCGGATCAACCCGCTCAGGTACACCTGGCGGAACGGCGCCTCGCCCATCAGCCACTCGCCCAGCATCATCATGCGGGCCACCCAGAAGAAGATGATGTCGTAGGCGGTCTCCATGACCGTGCCGGGGTAGAAGCGCTCCAGGTCGGGGGTCCGATCGGGCCAGCCGAGAGTCGAGAACGGCCAGAGCCCGCTGGAGAACCAGGTGTCGAAGATGTCCTCCTCCTGCACCAGGTCACCCGCCGGACGGCCGCACACGGAGCAGGTGTCGGGACCACCCTCCGCGTCGCTCACGGTCACGTGCCCGTCGGGGCAGTACCAAGCCGGGATGCGGTGGCCCCACCAGAGCTGCCGGCTCACGTTCCAATCCCGGATGTTCTCGAGCCAGTCGAAGTAGACCTTCTCGAATCGCTTCGGCAGGATGCGCGTGCGCCGCTCTCGGACGGCGGCCAGGGCCTTCTCCGCGAGCGGACCCGTCCGGATGAACCACTGCGTCTTCAGCCGCGGCTCAACCACGTCGTCGCTGCGCTGGCAGCGGCCGATCAGCATCTCGTGCGGCGCCACCGACTCCAGGTCGCCTGCAGCTTCCAGGGAGCGGACGATCTCTCGCCGCGCCTCGTAGCGGTCCAGACCGTCGAACCGGGTGCCGGTGCCGCTCACCCGGGCCTCGTCATCGAGCACGGTGATGAACCCCAGGCCGTGGCGCTTGCCGGTTGCGTAGTCATCCTGGTCATGCGCCGGAGTGATCTTGACGGCGCCGGTACCGAACTCGCGGTCCACCACGTCGTCCGCGATCACCGGCACGTCGCGATCCACGAAGGGGACGCGCACGGTCCGGCCCACCAGCGCAGCGTACCGAGGGTCAGCCGGGTGGACAGCCACGGCGGTGTCGCCCAGGAGCGTCTCGGGCCGAGTGGTCGCGACCGAGATCCAGTGCCCGGGGTCGGGGCGGCCGTCCGCGCCCACCAGGTGGTAGCGGATGGTCCAGAGCGACCCTTTCTCGGGCTTGGGGATCACCTCCAGGTCGGAGACGCTGGTACGACAGCCAGGGCACCAGTTGATCAGCGCCTCCGCTCGATAGGCGAGACCGTCCTCGTAGAGGCGCCGGAAGGCGGTGCGCACGGCCCGGGCTGAGACCCGGTCCATGGTGAATCGCTCGCGCCCCCAGTCCGCCGAGGCGCCGATCCGGCGATGTTGGTCCGCGATGACGTCCTGGACTTCGTGCACGAACTGCCACATCCGTTCGAGGTACCGCTCGCGACCCAGCGTCTCCCGGCTCTCGCCATCCTCGGCCAGACGCCGGTCCAGGACGACCTGGGCGGCAATCGACGCGTGGTCCTTGCCCGGAAGCCAGAGGGTGGGCCGGCGCGTCATCCGCGCGTGGCGGATCAGCGCGTCCTCCACGGTCGCGCGCTGGGCGTGCCCCAGGTGCAGCGCGCCGGTCACGTTGGGCGGGGGCTGGATGATCACGAATGGGGGCCGGGACCAGTCAGCCCGGCTGCCTGCACCGTCCGGCGCAAAGACGTCGGCGGCCTCCCAGCGCGCGTACAGGTCCCGCTCCACCAGCTCGGGCTGGTAGATCTTCGGCAGCTCGCGCGTCTTCACCGGCCGCGGGTCGGCCGTCGGCCGGTCTCCGGGTAGCGCCCCTGAACCCTCCGCCGGCCGCGGGTCGGCCGTCGGCCGGTCTCCGGGTAGCGCCCCTGAACCCTCCGCCGGCCGCGGGTCGGCCGTCGGCCGCAGGTCGGCCGTCGGCCGCAGGTCGGCCGTCGGCCGCGCATTGCCCCCCAGCCGCGCGCCGCTCATCTCTGGCATCGTCGCTCCTGACACTCCCTGGGCTGCTTCACCAACGCTGGCCACGGTCCGGCCTGCCAAGAAACAGACGACCCCGCTCGCCCAGCGGACGAACGGGGTCGTGGTACCACCTGCTGGTTCGGCAATCGGCCCGGCCGGCTGCCCTCTCGACGCGATAACGGGCGTCACGCGCCTGGCTCACGAGCGACCTTCGCGCCCACCATCTCCCCGCGCGCTCGCAGCCTCCGGCGTCGCGGTCTCTGCGGTCGGTAGAGCGCTACTCTTCTCGATCCCGGCCAAGAAGGACGAGAGCGTACCACAGGTGCCTGCGGGCGCCTGTGCGCGGCCTGGATCGGTGTCAACGCCCAGGCACCGTGCGCGCGCACTTCGCCCCACCTCCACGCACCTCCACAAGACCGCACCGGTCGCACGTAAAGCTCGCGTGACGTGCGACAGCGCCGAGTCGCAGCGGTCCCGCCGCTGATGCACGTGGGCTGTGCGATAGCACCGCCAGATGCACGATTGGCCGCTAACGAACAGGACCTGAACCGTACGCGGGCTCGGCGGCATCGGCGGGATCGCCTCTCGGCGCCACACCGGCACGGCTGCTCGCGAATCATCTCGCGACCGACCCAGCCGTGCGGCGCAACCGGTCAACCGGTCACCCCGCCAGGCCGATGGCAATGGGCTGCGTCCGGCCCGCGCCGCGCCCGCCCACGTATGGCTCCCTCGGCGTGCAATAGCGCCTCTTCGCTCGGGCCGGCGCGTCTTCCCCCGGGTCAGTGCCTCTTCGCTCGGGCCGGCGCGTCTTCCCCCGGGTCAGTGCCTCTTCGCCCCGGCCGACGCACCAACGGATGCGGGTCCGGGCGGCGAAGCCACGGGGCCGGCCGCTGGGCCGACGCACCAACGGATGCGGGTCCGGGCGGCGAAGCCAGGGGGCCGGCCGCCCGGCCGGCGGCCGGCCGGGCGGCTGGCCGGCGCCCGTCCGCCGCTCGAAGGGTCCCCCTGTCCGCGCGGGGAAACCAGGGACCGGCCACTGGGCCGCCCCCCCCAACCGCCGCCCAGCGGCGTGTGCCGCAGGCTGATCTCTGCTCCGGCACCCACCAGCCGCGCTATGCCGGCACCCAGCAGCCGCGCTGCGCCGCCGTCTGGTGCGCGACCCCCGCCTGCTGCAGTGCCCATGCACGCGGCCCACGAGCCGCTGTGCGCCCCTCGCCACCGCGGGCCGCCGCTCTGGAGGTTTGCCAGCGGCGCCCACGCTCCCTGCGGCCCCGCACCCGCGGACTACGCGCTCGCGCCCTCCACCAGCGCCTCGTAGTTCGTCTCGTCCACGCCCTCGTCCACCTGGGCCTGGGTCAGCAGGAGCGGCGGCCGCTGGCCCCGGATGGTCTCCTCCGTGATGATGCACTTGCGGATGTCCGCCCGCTCCGGGATGTCGAACATCACGTCGAGCAGCGCCTCTTCCACGATGGAGCGCAGCGCGCGGGCGCCGGTCTTGCGGGCAACCGCCAGTTCCGCCGCGGCCTGGAGCGCGGCCGGAGTGAACGAAAGGTCCACGCGGTCCAGCGAGAGGAACTTCTGGTACTGCCGCGTGACGGCGTTCCTGGGCTCCTTGGCCACCCGAACCAGGTCCGCCAGGGTCAGCGGCGCCAGCGTGACGACCACGGGCATCCGGCCCACGAACTCGGGGATGAGCCCGAAATGCAGCAGGTCCTCGGGCATCAGCTTTTCCAGGATCCGCTCGCGCTCCACCTTCGACATGTGAGCCTCGGACCCGAAGCCAATGGAGCGTCGCCCCACCCGCTCCTCCACGATCTTTTCCAGGCCCTCGAAGGCACCGCCGCAGACGAAGAGAATGTTGGTGGTATCGATCTGGATGAAGTCCTGGTGGGGGTGCTTCCGGCCGCCCTGGGGGGGCACGTTCGCCACGGTCCCCTCGAGGATCTTCAGCAGCGCCTGCTGGACCCCCTCACCCGAAACGTCTCGGGTGATCGACGGGTTGTCAGACTTGCGGGCGATCTTGTCGATCTCGTCGATGTAGATGATCCCGCGCTGGGCCCGCTGCACGTCGAAGTCGGCGGCCTGGATGAGCCGCAACAGGATGTTCTCGACGTCCTCCCCCACGTAGCCGGCCTCGGTCAGGCTGGTCGCGTCGGCGATGCAGAAGGGCACGTCCAGGATCTTCGCCAGCGTCTGGGCGAGCAGGGTCTTGCCCGAACCGGTCGGCCCCACCATCAGCACGTTGGACTTCTGCAGCTCCACGTCGTCAACCTGGTGACCGGCGTTCACGCGCTTGTAGTGGTTGTAGACGGCGACCGACAGGACACGCTTGGCGCGCTCCTGGCTGATCACGTACTGGTCGAGCGAGGCCTTGATCTGGCTGGGCGTGGGGAGCTTCGTGGGCGCCTGCTTGACCCGCGGCGTCTCCAGGAGTTCCTCCTCGATGATCTCCTGGCAGAGGTTGACGCATTCGTCGCAGATGTACACGCCCTGGCCCGCGATCAACTTCCGGACCTGGTCCTGGCTCTTGCCACAGAAGCTGCAGCGATAGGGAACTTTGGCGCTCTTGGTGGGAGGCGTGGACATCGCAGCTACTCCGTGCGCGAGGTGGCCCGCCTCACCGCGCCTGCGGCTCCGCGGCGTCAACCGGGCCGGTCGCGGAGTCAGCCGTCTCCGGCCGGGCCGTTTCGTGGTCGTGCGCCTGCGCGATGAGCGAGTCGCCGCGCACCGCGTAGACCTCGTCGATGATGCCGTATTCCTTGGCGGCCTGGGGCGACATGAAGTAGTCCCGGTCGGTGTCCTTGATGATCTTCTCGACGGGCTGGCCAGTGTGCCGGGCCAGGATCTGGTGGTTGGTGTTCACCAGCTCTTCCATCTCCCGGACCTGGATGAAGACGTCAGGCGTGTTGCCGCGGAAGCCACCCGAGCCCTGGTGGATCATGATCCGGCTGTGCGGCAGCGCGTAGCGCTTGCCTTTGGCGCCGGCCGCGAGAAGGACCGCCGCCATGCTGGCGGCCATCCCCACGCACATGGTGCTGACCGGTGCGCGCAGGTACTGCATCGTGTCATAGATCGCGAGCCCGTCGGTGATCACGCCACCCGGCGAGTTGATGTAGAGGTTGATGTCCTTCTCGGGATCCTCGGACTCCAGAAAGAGCAGCTGCGCGATGATCAGGTTGGCGATGTGGTCCTCGATTGCGTCGCCCAGGAAGACGATCCGGTCGCGCAGGAGCCGGCTGTAGATGTCGTAGGCGCGCTCCCCCCGGCTGGACGTCTCGATCACCATCGGGACCAGCATCGCGGTGGTCTCCCGGGCGGCCTGAAGCGCAGCCGACCGCCCGGGCACGAAGACCCGGCTCATGCCCGCTCCTCCTCGCCGGACGTCGCGCCGGCCAGAGCCTGCGCCTCCGGACTCCCGGACGGCGCCGACGTTTCCGCGTCGTCCTCGAGATGCGGCAGCGGCCCGATCTCCGGGTGCGCTTCCAGCCACCGATCCACCAGCCGCTCGACGATCTGCGTGCGCCGCATCGTCGAGCGCAGGTACGAACGCCCTCGCTCCGATTCGAAGTAGCCAACCAGCCGCGGGTTGTCCGTGTAGCGCTGGCGGGCGCGCTCGATCTCCGCTTCGATCTCCGAATCAGCGATCTCCAGCCCCTCGACGTCAGCGATCTTCGAGAGCACCAGGAGCACCTTGACGCGCTGCTCGGCCGGCTCGCGGTACTCGGCGTGGAGCGCCGCATCGTCCTTGCCGGTGACCCGCACGTATTCCTCGTAGGGGATCCCCTGTTCGGCGAGCCGCAGGCGCAGCTCGTCGTGCATCACCTCCACCTCCTGGTCAACCAGCAGGTCAGGGACTTCGAGTGTGGCATTGGCCACCGCGTAGTCGATGATCCGGTCCGCGAACTCGTGCCGGGCGCGGTCGCGGGCGTTGGCTTCCAGGCGACGCTGGATGTCCGCGCGGAGAGCGGCCATGTCGCTGAAGGCGGCCCCCACCTCCTGCGCGAACGCGTCATCGGCCTCCGGCAGCACCTTTTCGCGGATCTCGCGGACCAGCACGTGGAAGTGCGCTGGCTTTCCAGCCGCTTCGGCATCCGGATAGTCCGCCGGGAAGACGACGTCGAAGTCCTTTTCCTCGCCGACGGAGAGGCCGATCAGCGCTTCCTCGAACCCGGGGATCATGCGTCCCCCACCGACCACCATGGGGAACCGCTCGGCACTGCCGCCCTGGAACGGCTGGCCGTCGCGCGTGCCCTGGAACTTGATCACCACCCAGTCGTCATTGCGGATCGGCCGGTCCTCAACGGCCCGCAGGCTGGCGTGCTGATCGCGCAGCTCCTCCACGACCTGCTCGACCTTGGCATCGTCCACCGGCTCGATCTCGACCCCGAACGGGTAGTTCACGTAGTCGCCGAGGATCGGGTCGGGACGAACCGGCACGGCCACCCGGTAGGCGGCGCCGGCACCCTCCTCGAAGCGCAACCACTCAGGATCGGGGATGGTCAGGGCATCCAGCTTGGCCTCCTCGAGCGCCCCGGGCATGGTCGCGCTGAAGAGCTGGTCCTTGGCCTCGTCATAGATGGGATTGGCGTCGACGACACTGCGCTGCACGCCGAGTGCGCGCTCGAGCATGACGCGGGGCGCCCGGCCGGGCCGGAAGCCCGGGACCCGGGTGCGGCGGCCAAGCCGGCGCACGGATTCGTCGATCGCACGTTGGAGCCGGTCTGCCGGCAGCTCGACCTCAAGCACCACCGTGCTGCGGGGAGCGGGAGTAAGGGTCACGTTCATCGACGCAGAGTATAGATGGCGCTCACCGGAGGAGCAGGCGGTCGAGACGACGAGAGACCACCGCGAGCCCGATGAGCCCCATGACCACCAGGTAGACCACGTCCACAGCCTGGGCAATCCCGATCGTCCCGGTGGTGAGCCCCCGCAACAGGTCGACACCGTGGTAGAGGGGTGTGAGCGCGACCAGCACCTGGAGCGCCGGCGGATAGGCCGACATGGGGTAGAAGGTCGCCGAAAAAAGGAACATCGGAAGGAGCACCAGCTGAAGCCGGTCAAAATCGGCCCAGCTGCGGACCCAGGTCGAGAGGGCCATGCCAACCGATGCAAAGGCGAAGCCGATCAGGACCGAGCCGGGAAACGCGAGCAGCCAGGCCGGCGAGCGGACCAGCCCCAGCGCCAGCATGACCGCCATGAAACCCGCGGCGTACAAGGTGCCCCGGATGAGCGCCCACGCGATTTCCCCCACCGCCACGTCCGCGACGCCCATGGGCGTCGTGAGGATGGCGTCATAGGTGTGGGCATACTTGAGCTTGAAGAAGACGTTGGTGGTGCTGTCGTAGATGGCCCCGTTCATGGCCGACGACGCCAGCAGCGCCGGCGCCACGAACACCTGGTATGGGATCACGTGCCCGCCCGGACCGCTGACGGGCCCCACCAGGGCGCCGATCCCGAAGCCAATGCCCAGCAGGTAGAAGAGCGGCTCGAAGAAGCCCGAGAAGAGCACCATCCAGGTACGCCGGTAGACCAGCAGGTTCCGTTCGACCAGCCGTTCGAATCGAACCGAGGGAGCCAGCGGAAAGAGACGGCCGAGGGCACTCACTTCAGACCACCAGCCGACGCCGCAGGGAGATCGCGGCCAGCACGCATCCCACGGCCACGAAGGCGCCCAGCGCCAGCAGGTGGGCCGTGGCGGCGGCGGGGTCGAGCCTCCCGAGCGTCAGCTGCCGCGTCAGGGCAACACCGTGATAGAGCGGCGTGAGGTACGCCAGCGGGCGGACAGCGGCCGGGAGCCGCTCGAGCGGGAAAAAGGTGCCGCTCAGCAGGAAGAGCGGCGTGATCCCGAACCGGAAGAGCACGTTGAAGGCCGAATCCTGCCGCTGGGTGGCCGAGAAGGCCATGATCGGGGCCGCGAAGCCAAGCCCTGTGACGACCGCCACGGGCAGGGCCAGCAGGCCCAGGGGCAGTTCGACCGCGCCGAACCCGATCGCCACCAGGAGAAACGCGGCGCAGACGATCGTCAGCCTCACCACCAGCCACTCGAGCTCGCCGGCCAGCAGATCCCGTACCGTCAGCGGAGTGGCCAGCATCGCCTCGTACAGCTTGTCCCACACGATCTTGCCCATGATGGGGTACGTGGTCTCGAAGGCGGCGGTCTGCATCGCCTGTGCCGCGAGCAGCCCCGGCGCGAGGAACGCCAGGTACGAGACGCCCCCCAGCGCACTGGCGCCACCCCGGTTCACGTAGCCGCCCAGGCCGATCCCCATCGCCGCCAGGAAGAGGACCGGGGAGACCAGCGAACCCAGCACGGAACCGTGCCAGGTTCGCCGGTAGACCATCAGGTTGTGTTCCAGGACGCGCCCCCCGACCGCCATCTGCCGGTCTCTCAATCCACCAGGGAGCGGCCGGTCAGACGCAGGAAGACGTCCTCGAGCGAGCCACGCCGCACCAGCACGGTCTCCGGCCGCACGCCCCGCGCATGCACCGCCTCCACGGCCGCCTCGCCGTCATCGGCGTAGAGGAGCACCCGGTCCGGGAGCCACTCCACGCGATCCGCGAGACCATCCAACGCGCCGCCGAGCCCCTCCTGCACTCCCGGCGGGAAGCGCAGCTCTGCCACCTCTCGGCTGGAGTACCGGGCGATCAGCTCGCGTGGCGACCCCTCGGCCGCGATGCGGGCACGATCCATCACCACCAGCCGGTCACAGAGCTGCTCGGCCTCGTCCATGTAGTGGGTGGTGAGCACCAGCGTCACGCCGCGCTGCTTCAGCCGGTAGAGGCGGTCCCAGAGCAGGTGCCTGGCCTGCGGATCCAGCCCCGTGGTGGGCTCGTCGAGCAGCAGCAGGTCGGGCTCGTTGATCAGCGCCCGGGCGATGGTGAGCCGTCGCTTCATCCCGCCCGACAGCGGCTCCACGCGGTCGTTGGCGCGCTCACCCAGCTGCACGAACTCGAGCAGCTCCGCGGCCCGCCGGAGTGCCTCCTGCCGGCTCAGGTCGAAGTAGCGCCCGTAGATCAGCAGGTTCTCGCGGATGGTCAGTTCCAGGTCAAGGGTGTCGGCCTGGGGTACCACGCCCAGCCGAGCTCGGATGCGGGGACCGTCCGTGCGCGGATCCAGGCCGAGCACGCGGAGCAACCCGGCGCTCACCGGCGACACGCACCCGATCATCCGCATGGTGGAGGTCTTGCCCGCACCGTTGGGCCCGAGAAAGCCGAACGCTTCCCCGGGCGCCACGTCAAAGTCCACCGCGTCGACCGCGGTGAACGAGCCGAAGCGCTTGGTGAGCGCCCTCGCCTGGATGAGCGGCGGAGATGCGGGCGCGCGCGTGAGCGGCACGAACGCCGGCCCGGCGTCGGAGTGCGACATGGATCCGTGATGCTACGCCAGCCCGACCGCACTCCGCAGCCCGGGATGACGGGCCTCGGCGCTGCCGGGGGCGCTTCCAAGCCGGCGCTGCCGGACGTGCACGCCGGGTCGCGCACGACGCGCACCACGAGCGCGTCGGTCACCAGACCTGTCAGTCGTCGGGGGCGGAGTCCGGCCGGACCTCCTGGCTCATCCGGACCGGGTCCAGCAGCACCACCTCGTCACGCCCGGTCGCGACCAACCCCTCACGAGCAAGCTGGTCCAGGGTCCGGGTGATCACCTCGCGGACCGATGCCACGCTGTCTGCCAGATCCTCGTGGCTGGCGCGGACCACCATGTGCCGGTCGCGGCCCGTGGTTGCAAGCTTGAGCAGCTGCAGAATCAGACGCTGGCGGACGCTCAGAAACGCCTGGGCCGCCAAGTCGTCGAACGCGCGACGCAGCTCTCGGCCCAGCTCAGCCGCGCAGGCGCCGGCGACTCGCACGTCGGTCTCGATCAGCGCTCGGAGCGTCTCAACCCGAAGTGCCGCCACCGACGCCGAGGTCAGGGCCTCGATGCGCAGCGGCGACGGCCCGCCCTGCACCAGCTCGAGCCCTGCAACGTCACCGCTGCGGGCGTACCCGATGGTGACCTCGCGCCCCCCTGCCGAGCCCAGGTAGACGCGCAGCAGACCGCGCAGGACCAGGATGACGCGGGGCCGCTCGTCGTCCTGATAGAGGCAGACGCCAGCGGGGACCGTGATCCGAACGGACTGGTCAAGGAGCCGATCCAGCGCATTCTCAGGAAGAGCGTACAGGAACCCCCCCTGGACCCCGAGCTCCGCCAGTCGCACGCGTCCATGTGCTCTGCTGACCATCAGCGGTCCCCAGCATGACCACGGTCCGACAGCTGCGCCAGTCTACCGCGCGTGTGCCGCTGGGTGATTCTGGTCACAGCTATTCCCCGAGGAGAAGCACACCGTGGTGGCCGTACGCAGGGACGCGAGACCCGGGTTGGGCCGCTCCCCCGGCGCACAAACGACAAGGAGGACAGCCATGAAGCGCTACGAGTACCGCGTCGAGCAGATGCCCTTCCAGGAGCACCCCGAGCAGCATTTCTCCGAGCTAGTGGACCGGCTCAACGAACTGGGCAAGCAAGGCTGGCAGGCCGTGAGTGTCGATCTGACGTACCACCCGTCCTACTCACCGGCGGCTCAGCCGGGGATCTCGGTGCCGGTACTGCTCCGCCGCGAAGTCGAGGCGTAGTGGCTCACCCGATGCGGGCGGCCCAGCGGCCCGGCACGCCGCGCGGGCACGCCCCATGCAAGCTCGCAGCGCCTGCCGGCGGCAGGCGCTGCTCGGTGTTTCGGTCCCGGACCTGGCCCGGCCCCCGGACTTGGTAGGCGAGGTCGGGGTCGAACCGACACGCCGCTCACGCGGCACCGGCTCCTAAGGCCGGCGCGTCTGCCATTCCGCCACTCGCCCGCGAGGCCAGTGTATCGGAGCACCGGCACGGCCGAAAGGCCCGCATGGCGCTGGGCCGCCGCCGCACGGGCGTCGCGGCTCAGGTGGTCCGATCCGCCTCCGACCCGGCGCGGGCCCGGCCCGGCTCGGCGGCAAACAACCGTTCGGCGGCCCGCTTCGCCGCCCGCGAGGCCAGCGGGGCAGTCACCGTGTCGAACAGATGCCAGAACGTCTCGGGGCCGGTCCGCCGCACCCCCTTCTTCGCCCCGCCCGTTGCGCCGGAGCGGTTTTCCTCGAGCCACTCGGCAAACCCCCGCTCCAGCGTGGCCCGGATGTCGCCGCCCTCACTGCCGAGCTGGTCCACGATCCGTTCCACGTCCTCGGGCAGCAGCGATGCGGGAGGGGCTGCCTTGCGCCGCCGGACCAGCCCGGCAAAACGCCGCACAGCCCGTTTCGGCCCGCCGGCGGCCAGGAAGACCGCGCCACCTGCAAGCGCGGCGACCCGCACGGGGCTGCGCCGGATCTTGGCGGGAATGTCAATCGCAGAGCGCACGGCAAGCTCGAGCTCGTCCATCTCCGTGGAGAGCCCCGCGCGCGCCTGCGCTACGTCCTGCCGAGCTTGGCGCGTCGTTTCTGCCATTCGCTCTCCAACCAGTCCTTTGTCTCCATCGCCGCGTCGTACGACTCCTTCGGCCAGAGCCTGCGGAACCGTGCGGTCGGGTCAACCCCGGCCCGCAGCATCCAGGCCGGCATCAGCACGATCCAGGCCAGCAGTCCAAGGGCGATCCCGATTGCGACTGCACCGTGCCAGCTGAACGTCAGCCCAGTCCAGCCCCAGCCGACCAGCGCACCCCCGACCGCCCCCAGCACAAGCCCCGAGACCGCACCACCGGATCCGCCGACCCGGCCCAACGCCACCAGTCCGACCAGGCCGAGGATCACGGCCAGCGTCACGATCCCCACCAGCGCGGGGGCCCAGGCCGGATCAAGGTCCGGCAGGGGGCCCGCACGGAGCTGCGTGCCGACGTGAGCAGCGGCGCGGCGCGCGAGGTTCGCGCCGAGCACCACGGCCGCCACGATCCCCACGACCACGCCCCACGCGAGTGGCACGGTCACCACCGGGCCCGGGGCACCCACCAGCACCATCCCCAGGGCCACGATCAGCGCGACCGAGAGCAGCCCGCCCAGTGCCACCCCCCAGCCGATCGAGCCGAAGAGCCACGAGCCCACGAACAGGGTGCCGCCGACGGTGAGCAGCACGGAGAGGAAAAACGCCACGGCCAGGATCGCCCCGGCCAGCGCCGCGATGACCTTGAGGTCGGCGATGATCCCTTCTTCGAGCTCCGCCCTCAGCAGCTTGACATGGGCCCGCGCCAGCCCCATCGCGGCCTCCCGCACGCGCCCGAACGTCTCCCGGACGCCGGGGGCCGCTTGCGGCGGGTCGTCCGGGCGCGGTGGCGTGCCGGGGCTCGGCGACGCGGGATCGGGTGGGAGCTCGGTGGTCAGCGGAATGCCTCCCCTACTGATGCTGCCGCATGCCTGGCGCGGAATGCGCCGGCGCAGTTGCTTCGCGACAGGATACCGCGTGAGCACCAGCGCCGACCGCCCGTGCCGAGCGCGCGAGGCCCCGGGCGCGACGAACGGGCGGTGGGAAAACCCACCGCCCGTTCGTGGACCGTTCGTTCTGCGCGGCGTGTGTGCCGGCGCGCCGTTGCGTCCCGGCACCGTCCGGCCGGCCCGGGGCCGGCTCCCGGCTAGAAGTCGCCCATCCCGCCCCCGGGGGGCATCGCGGGTGCGGCCGACTTCGGCTCCGGCTTGTCGGTGACCATCGCCTCAGTTGTCAGGACCATGGCGGCGATCGAGGCCGCGTTCTCGACGGCCGAGCGGGTGACCTTGGCCGGGTCAACGATCCCCAGCTTGAGCATGTCGTCGTACGTGCCGCTGATCACGTCATACCCGAGGTTGAGGTTGTGCTTCTCCGCCTGGAAACGACGTACCGTCTCGAGGACCACCGAGCCATCCATCCCGGCGTTCCTCGCGATGATCCGCATGGGCTCCTCGAGCGCCTTTCGGACCACGTCGGCGCCGATCCTGGCGTCCCCTTCGAGCTCCAGCCCATCGATTGCCGACGCTGCGTTGAGAAGCACGACGCCGCCGCCGGGGACGATCCCCTCCTCAACCGCCGCGCGGGTGGCGGAGAGCGCGTCCTCGACGCGGTGCTTCTTCTCCTTCAGCTCGACCTCGGTGCCGGCGCCGACCTTGATGATCGCGACGCCGCCGGACAGCTTGGCCAGGCGCTCCTGGAGCTTCTCCTTGTCGTAGTCGGAGGTGGTCTCCTCGATCTGCGCCTTGATCTGCTTGACGCGGGCGTCGATCTCCTTCTGCGACCCGTGCCCCTCCACGATCGTGGTCTCGTCCTTGGTTGCCACCACGCGGCGGGCCCGCCCAAGGTCGCTCACCTGGGTGCTGTCGAGCTTCTTGCCGAGCTCCTCGCTGATCACCTGGCCGCCGGTGAGCACGGCAATGTCGCGCAGCATCTCCTTGCGCCGATCCCCGAAGCCGGGCGCCTTCACGGCGAGCACGTTGAGGATGCCGCGCAACTTGTTCACCACGAGCGTCGCGAGCGCCTCGCCGTCCACGTCCTCGGCGATGATCACGAGTTCCTTCTTGCCCAGCTGCAGCACTTTCTCCAGCACGGGGACGATGTCCGCGATGGCCGAGATCTTCTTGTCGGTGATCAGGATGTACGGGTCGTCGAGGGCGGTTTCCATGCGGGTCGTGTCGGTCACGAAGTAACCCGAGATGTAGCCCCGATCGAACTGCATCCCCTCGACGTACTCGGTCTCGAAGGCCAGCGTCTTGGACTCCTCGACCGTGATCACGCCGTCCTTGCCGACCTTGTCCATCACCTCGGCGATCAGGTTGCCGATCTCCTCGTCGGCGGCGCTGATGGTGGCGACCTGCGCCACCTCGTCATGCCCCCGCACCGGCGTGGCGACCTTCTTGACCGCCTCCGCCACGGCGGCCGCCGCCTTCTCGATGCCGACCTTCATCTGCATCGGGTTGGCACCGGCGGCCACGTTCTTGAGACCGTCGTTCACGATCGCCTGGGCCAGCACGGTGGCCGTCGTCGTGCCATCCCCGGCAACGTCCTCGGTCTTGGTCGCAGCCTCCTTGAGCAGCTGCGCACCCATGTTCTCGAATGGGTCGTCAAGCTCGATGTCGCGCGCCACCGTCACGCCGTCGTGGGTGACCGTGGGCGAACCGAACTTCTTGTCCAGCGCGACGTTCCGACCCTTGGGTCCGAGGGTCGTCTTCACGGCGTCCGCGAGCTGATCGATCCCGTGCTTCAGCGACCGCCGTGCTTCTTCGTCATACGCGATGAGCTTTGCCATGGCCTCCTCTTCGTCCTCTCTGCGGCACGGCGGGTCCGGTGACCAGCGCCGTGGCGGGTGTCGGGCCTCCCCGCGTGGGACCACCCCCGCGTGGTTAGCACTCTCAGGGTTAGATTGCTAACACATGTTGCGCCGGGCGTCAAGGAGAGCCCCCGGACGCACCGGGGTGCGCACCTGCGGTACGCTCCGGCGCATGGCCCCGTCCCCTGTCCACCGCGCCGTGATCCTGGCCGTCGGCAGCGAGCTGACCACCGGCGAGACCCGGGATACCAACGGCGGGGATCTGGCGGCCGATCTCAGCCGGATCGGTGTCCAGGTGGTGCGGATCTTGCAGCTTCCGGACGATCTCCACGCGGTGGCGGCGGCGTTTCGCCAGGCTCTCGACGAGGCCGACCTCATCATCAGCTCAGGCGGACTCGGCCCGACCCCCGACGACCTGACGCGGGAGGCGCTGGCCGCGGCGCTTGCGGTGGCGCCCCGGGTCGACCCGTCGCTCGAACGCGCCCTGATCGAGATGTTCGAGCGGCGTGGCCTGCGCATGCCGGAGGCAAACCGGAAACAGGCCTGGCTCATCCCCGGTGCGGAGCCGCTCCGCAATGCGCACGGCACGGCTCCTGGCTGGTGGGTCGAGCGCGGCGACCGGCTCGTGGTGACGCTTCCGGGCCCGCCGCGCGAGCTGCGACCCATGTGGGCCGGCGCGGTCCTGCCACGGCTCCTGGCGCGCGGGATCGGGGCCGAGGTCGCGACGCGGACGCTGCGACTCACGGGTATCGGCGAGTCGCACGTGGCAGACGCGCTTGGCGAGCCGATGCTGCGTGCAGAAAACCCGGTGGTGGCCACCTATGCACGCCCCGATGCGGTGGACGTACGCATCACCGCGCGCCCCGAGCCACGCACGCCGGCCCACCCCGAACAGTCCGCGGAGGAGGTCCTCGCCCGCACCCAGGCAGCCATCGAGGCGCGGCTGGGCAGCTACGTCTTCGCCTATGACAACGAGACCTGGGCCGACGCCCTGGGGCGCCGGCTCGGGGACCGTCGCGTCGTCATCTGGGAACACGGCACGGGCGGGGCGCTGGTCGGATTGCTGGGTGAGGCCCCGTGGCTCGCGAGCGCCGAGGTGGTCGGCCCTGGGAACCGGGTCGAGCAGGCGTTTTCGACCGACCCAGCGCCCGAAAGCCTGGCCGAGACGGCGCGCGCGATCCGCCGGCGCGCGGGCGTCCCGATTGCGCTCGCGCTCGCGGCGCTTCCCCACGGCGCGGACCTGGAGGCTCGAGTGGCCATGAACCTGGAGGGCCGGACTCGGGAGGGAGCCAGCACCGTGTTTCTGGATGACACCCAAGGCCGGCGGCGAGCAGCACTCGCCGCATGCGCCGCGCTGTGGGAGACGCTGGGCACCGAAGCACGGACCGAGCGCGGGCACACATGAGCCCCAGCCCGGGAGCGCGGCAGGCAAGCGTCCAGTCGCCTGCCGCGCCAGGCGGGCGGCATCGCGCCAGGCGGACGGTCCGGCCGGTCCGTCCGGCCTAGCTGATCGTGAGGATCGGCGCGGCCTTGGCGGCCCGGACGCTCATTCGCGCCGCGACCGTGCGGGCCAGCTTGCGCATCGCATCGGCAGCCGAGCCACCGTCGCGCTGCGCCACGGCCGGAATGCCCATGTCGCCCCCCTGCCGGACCCGGATGTCCAGCGGGATCCCCCCGAAGTACTCGATGTCGAACTGCTGGGCGAAGCGCTCTCCACCACCGCGGCCGAAGATCTCGGTGACCTCCCCACAATGCGGACACACGAACGCGGTCATGTTCTCCACCACGCCCAGCACAGGGACGCTCAACCGTCGAAACATCGCCAGCGCCTTGGTGACGTCCAGCAGTGCAACGTCCTGCGGCGTCGTCACCAGCACCGCCCCACTGAGCGGCACGGCCTGCGCCAGGGTCAGCTGGGCATCCGAGGTCCCCGGCGGAAGGTCCACCACCAGGTAGTCAAGCTCGCCCCAGTCCACGTCCCGGAGGAATTGCTGGATGGCGCCGCCCACCAGCGGTCCACGCCACACGATCGGCTGACCTTCCGGCACGAAGAACTGGATCGAGATGACCTTCACGCCATATCGCTCGAGCGGGATGATCTTGTTGTCCGGGCTGGCCATTGGCTGCCCCTCAAGACCGAGCATCAACGGGATGTTGGGGCCGGTGATGTCGGCATCGATGAGCCCCACGGCGGCGCCGTCCTGCGCGAGCGAGACGGCCAGGTTGACCGCCACCGTGCTCTTGCCGACACCCCCCTTGCCGGAGGCGACCGCGATGATGTTCTTGACCCCGGGCAGCAGCGCCTCGGGCTGCGCGGGCGTGGTGCGCCGGACGTTGCTGGTCCAGTTCACCGTCACCTCGCGCGCGCCAGCCGCCTGCAGGGCGGACCGCGCGCTCTGCTCGATCTCGTCCTTGAGCGGGCAGGCCGGGGTGGTCAGCTCGATGGTGAAGGCCACGTCGCCCCGCTCCGAGACGCCGACGTCGCGAACCATGTTGAGGGTCACGATGTCGCGGCCCAGCTCTGGCTCCTGCACGGTTCGCAGTACCTCGAGCACGCGGGTCTCATCAAGTTGGTTCATGCTTGCCGGCCTTGCCTCGTGGAGCGGGTGTCGGCGCGCAGGAGACGCACCGGTCGCGGGCGGGCAGGGGTCCAGCAGTTGCGCACGGCAGAGCCCGGCCTGATTTTCAAGCGCCTGCGGCACATGAATCATACGCCTCGGCCGGCGGGCACCAGTGCCCCCACGGTTGGAGCGCAGGAAGGCGCTCCAACCGTGGACCGTTCCGGCACCACGGGAAACCCGGAACGCCGCGTTGGCATGCCGGATCAGGCGGTGACGGCCGCCCGCAACCCTTCCGGCAGGGGGCGGTGCCAATCCGGCGCGTCGATGTAGCGGGCCAGGAGATCGCGGGTGCCGTTCATCCGCAGCTCGTGGAAGAGGAGCTCGAGCTTCTGGGCCTGCGTCGCCAGGATCTCGTCCTTGGTCTCCAGCTCCCAGAGCCGCCGCTTGAGCGGGCCCAGCGCCTTCTTGCGCGTCTTGTAGACGAACTGCTGGTCGGTCTCGTCCGGGGTCCGTTCGTCCGCGCAGTTCGCGTGGACCCACAGGTCGACCTCATCGTGCAGCGCCCGGGGCGTCGCAGGATGGTCATAGAGCGTGTTCTGGAACCCGGTGGCGAGATGGATCTCCGCGGTGTCCACCTCCGGGAACCGGTGGAACAGCTCGTCGGGCAGGGTGGACGCTCCGTGCTGCACGGCGCCGGCCAGCCCGTAGCTGCGACAGACGGCCGACAGCCGCTGGATGGTGTCGAAGTCCACCTTGACGAGCGCAACGCGACCGTCGGGGAGCGGCACGCCCCCATGGCTGGTACCGGTCTGGATGCTGACCTTCGAGAGGCCGGCCACCTCTGGCCCTGCCCGCCGATCCAGCTCGCGCCGGAACCCGTCCAGGAAGGCGCGAAGCTCGGGCTCGGTCGAGTTCTGCTTCCCGACCTCGCCGATCTCCCCGCCGATACTCACCGTCAGCCCGGGATGCTCCTCGTGCCGGATCAGGGCTGCCAGCTCGGCGGCCCGCTCGTAGTTGGTGCGCTGCTGCTCGTCCACGCTGGGCCTGGAAAGGACCACCAGGGTCGAGCTGTCGATGTCGATGTTTCCGTAGCCGGCGGCCAGTGCCTCGCGCGTCCCCTTGCGGAGGCTCTCGGTCACACCCTCCGGGTCGCTGGCGTACTTCCGAGCGTTGAACTGGAAGTGGTCGCCCTGCACGAAGACCGGCGCCGACCAGCCGGCTGCGATCGCCCCGGCAAGGCAATTCGTGACGTACTCGGCCGGCCGCTGGTAGGTGTATTCCTGCTCGCTGCGCGCCAGCTCCAGGATGAGCGGCCCCACCTCGTGGCGCAGTGCGGTCTCGTAGATCGTGCGCGCCATGTCGAAGACCTGCGTGCGCAGGTTCATGGCCGGCACCGTGAAGCCACCCACCTCGCCCCTGCCCCGGGCCATGTAAAGGGAGTGGATGCTTGCCGATCGGATCCCCAGCGCCTGGGCCGCTTCCCAGACGATCCACTGCGCGGCCTCGACGGTCGCCGGATCCTGGCTGAAAGTGGCAGTCCAAGCCAGGTCGCGGACGCCGCGGCCGCGAAGCTCGGCTTCGTCCTCGATGACGAGGCGTTCCCCTTCGACCCGCGCGATGCCGCGCAGCAGGTCAAGGAGCTGGGCCGGGGAACCGGCCACGTTGGGTTGGGTCATCAGGAGACCTCCGAGTGAGGGACGCGGAACTGGCCAACGGCGAGATGCGCGAGACCTGCGAATCCTACAGCGCCCGGCGCCTGTCGCGCGCCCGGCCCCCGTCAGCCGGCGCGGCCCGGCCCGGGTTGCGGACCTCGCAGCAGCATCCCCTGCAGCGCCTCGACCGAGACCAGCCCCGAAGCAGTCAGGGCCGCGATCCGCCGCGACCGGGAGCTCTGTTCGAACTCGAACGACTCCACGGCCATCCCGGTCCGCAACGCCATCTCCGCGCTCAGGTCCGCTGCGTCGTGTTCAAACGCATCGCGCCGGCCATGCCAGGTGGCCAGGACCGCGGGCGGGCGGCGCTGCAGGTGTCCGGAGGCATCACGCTCCAGCGGACGGAGAAAATGGGCCCCCGCCACGCGCCAGCGGGCCAGACCCGCCAGGCGCTCCGGAAGCCCGCCGGCCAAAGGCCCTCCGGCGAAAGGCGCGCCGGCGCCCGAATCGGAGCCCGGGTCCATCTCGCGGACCACCAGGACCACGCCCAGGCGCCGAAGTTCGTCCACCGCAACCGATGCCGGCGGCGCGGCCAGCGACACCAGGGCCTGACGCAGCGAATCGGCCCGAACCGTCGCGCCGAGCCCATACCCGCGCTGCAGGGACCGGACCAGGACCCGCGCGCGCGACCCCCACATGTCGGCGGGAGGGCCTGCGCCAATCTCACCCGCCACGAGGTACGTCATCTCGGGCGGGGCCCAGCGACGGGGCGGCAACGCCAGGCGCGCGGCGCCTGCGGCCCCGTCGGACCCTGCCTGGGAGCCGGGTGGTTGATCAGCTGCCTCCCTGGCCGGCTCCCAGCCAAGCGCCGCCGCGTCCCCCAGCCAGTCGAAGGTCTCCTCTGCCCCATCCAGATCGAGCCGCCTGACATCGGGCGGGAGCAGGTCCAGCAGCGCCGCCAGGATGGCGCGGGGAGCTTCCGGTGGGGCCTGCAATTCGGTGGGAAACGCCACCAGGAGAGGCAGATGGGCGTCCAGCAGTATCCAGAGGAGCGCGGCCAGATCCGCGTCCAGCACATGCAGCGCCACCAGTTCGAGAACGGTTACCGGGGCCAACGGCGTGCGCGCAAGCTGCCGGCCCGGCTCACGGGGTGAACGGTCCACGGGACCTCCGGGATGACGGACCGCCGATCAGGGCGGCGAGCGTACGCGCCCGCCCCGCGGGCGTCAAACGGGCCCGGCAGGAAAACGGCGTCAGGCGGGCAGACGGCCCTCGCTCGCCACGAGTTCCAGCAGCGCCCGCTCGCGGCCGATCGTCGACGCCGGCCCGTGCCCCGGAAGGATGCGCAGCGCTTCGTCCAGGAGCCCCAGGCGCGCCAGCGACGACACCATCGCATCTGGCTCCCCGCCCGGTAGGTCGGTACGGCCCCAGCCGCCGGCAAAAAGGGTATCCCCGCTGAAGAGGAACCCATCGTCGGGGGCCAGCAGGCAGACCGAGCCCTCCGTGTGCCCCGGCGTGTGCAGCACCTCCAGCCGGAGCCCCCCATAGCGGATCACGTCTCCATCTGCCAGTTCGACGGTCGGGAAGGATGGCGCGATCGGGAACGGCGCAAGCCGCGCGTCGGGTCTCTCGATCCCGGGGCGATCCAGCCGGTGGCAGGCGATGGGGGCGCCGGTGGCCGCCTGGAGCGCGGCGTTGTCGCCCACGTGATCCCAGTGCCGGTGCGTGCTGACGATCAGCCGAAGGATCCAGCCCCGCTCGGCCAGCTGCGCCGCGACCCACCCCGCCGACGGCGTCGCGGCATCGATCGCCACAGCGTCCCCGGTGGCCGGATCGCCGAGCAGGTAAACGTTGGTGCCAAGCGGCCCGGTGGCGCGCTGGATCGTCTCCATCCCGGGCAGCCGATCACGCCCCGGCCATGCGCGGCGCGCCCAGCAGACGGCCCGGCGTTGGGCCGCCCGAGGGCAGCTCATCCCCGATTCCGCGCTCCTCGCGCACTTTCCGGGCCGCTGCCACCACCACCCGCATCTTCTCCCTGGCCTCCTCGACGGTGCGGGTCTTCAGTCCACAGTCGGGATCCACGAAGATGCGCTCGGGAGGAAGGACCTCGAGCGCCTGTCGGATCCCCCGGGCCGCTTCTTCCACCGACTCGATCCGATGACTGTGCACGTCGACGACGCCGAGCCCGATCGCCTTGGTGAATGGGATCTCGCGGAACCGCTCCAGCAGGTCGTAGCCGGAGTTCGCCATCTCCAGGTCGATCTGGTCGACGGGGATGTCGAGCATGGCGGGATACGCTCGCATGAAGTCCCCGTAACAGATGTGCGTGATGGCGTGGGCATCAAGCCCCTCGGTCACAACCGCCATCGCCTCCGCCACCAGGGGCAGCTCATCAAGGCGCGCCGAGGCGGCCGGCTCGTCGACCTGCACGAACCGAGCTCCGGCCGCCACCAGGTCCATGGCTTCCGCATGGATCGCCCGGGCCAGGTCCAGCACGAACGCCCGCCGCGACCCGTAATGCTCGTCGAAGCTCCAGTCAGCGATCGTGTAGGGACCGGTCAGCATCCCCTTCACGGGGCGCGTCGTCAGCGACTGCGCGTACTCCCAGGCCTCGACCGTGATCGGGTGGGTGCGCCGCACCGGACCCACCGCGATTGGCTTGTGGTAGTAGCGGTTCCCGTAGCTGCGCACCAGCCCGCCGATCTCGAAGCCGTCCAGCTCCTCGGCGAAGTAGGTGGCCATGTCGCCGCGGTACATCTCACCGTCGACCAGAATGTCGACCCCGATCTCCTCCTGGAACCGGATCCAGTCCTCCGTTGCGCGGCGCTCCAGCGCACGCAGCTGGTCGTCACCCAGGCGCCCGGCCGCATGCTCTGCGCGCGCCTGCACCAGCTCAGGCGGCTTGGGGAACGATCCAACCGACGTGGTCCACAGCCCGTTGCTCATGACCGACCTCCCCGCGTTGCAGCCGCCCGCCCCGGCCCCGGCCCCTCGGACACCGGCGCGGCGCCCTCCGGACCCACGGTGCGCGGATCGACGGCAGCGGCCAGCACCGCAGCATCCGCCAGGGCGGCCGTGCGCGCTGCCTCCCCCAGGGCCTGGATCTTGGCCCTGGCGCGGTCACGCGGCAGGTACTCCAGGCCGGTGGACGGGGCCAGCGCCACGCGGTCGAGGCCGCGGCCGCCGGTGCGCGCGGCATAGTGAGCGGCCCGGACCATGAACGCCACGTCATCCGGCCGCGTGTTCCGGGCGTCGGCCACGCCGCACACGATCCCCTGATCGCCCGGGGCCCGGGCGATCAGTTCCCAGTTGGCAGGCCCCGCCACCAGGTCAAACAGGTAGCTGCGGAAGGGCAGCTCGAAGAGCCGCTCCGGGCCGAAGCCCACCCCGTCGCCCATCGTGATCGCAAGACACAGATGCGCGCCGTCAAGGCCCCGGGTGGCGCGACGCAGCGCCTCGAGCGCCAGCTCGCGCTCGGCCGCATCGTCCGGGCCGATCAGGGTCAGCGCGTTCTCGTCCAGCTGGATCACCGGTACACCGGCGGCGTGAAGCGCCCGCAGCTCCTGGTTCAGCGCCTCCGCCAGCGCCAGCGCCAGCGGTTCGCGGCCTACCTCGCCGGGATCGGACAGCCGGGCAAGCGTGTACGGCCCCACCAGGCACTGCTTGACCGGCGGCGCGCTGATGCCCCGCTCCTGCGCCAGCTCGGCCGCGGCATCGCGGGCGAAGCGCCAGTCCTCCAGCGTGATCGGAGCCATCCAACGCGGCGTCTCCAGCGCGCGCGGCTGCCGGAAATACGTGTTGGTGTCGAAGTAGCGCAGCAGCCCGGTGATCTCGAAGCCCTGCAGGCCGCCCGCAAGCGCCGTCTGCTGGTCCTCCCAGCGCACCTGGCCATCGGTCAGCAGCTCGAGCCCCGCGTCCATCTGCTCGGCGAGGACCTCTCGCACGAGCGCGTCCTGGGCCGCGCGAAACGCGGCCTGGTCGATCTCGCCCCGCTCCAACCGCGCGTGGGCCGCGCGCAGGGCAAAGGGCTGGCCTGGTAACGGGGTTCGCGGATATGCACCGACAAGCGTGGAGAACATGAGCACTCCCGGGGTTGATGACGACGAGCCGGATTGTACGGGAAGCAGCGCCCGGGCCCCGGCATCGGCAGCTGGCGGAAGCGTGGAGCGGACACGCCGGCGGCGAAGGTGGACAATCGCGGGCATGCAGTCCTCGGCCGCGGCCGGCCCGGCTCTGGTCCCCGCGATCACGGTGCGCGGCGTTCACGGCGCGGTTGTCTCTCCGCACGCGCTTGCCACCGAGGCGGGGCTGGGCATGCTGCGCGCGGGAGGAAGCGCGGTGGACGCCGCGGTCGCGACGAACGCCGCCCTGGCCGTGGTCAACGGCTACATGTGCGGGCTCGGCGGCGACGCCTTCTGGCTCATCTGGACACCCGAACGCGGCCCCGAGGCACTCAACGGAAGCGGCCGATCGGCAGGGCGCGCGACCATCGAAGCGGCGCGCCAGTCCGGTTTCCAGGTGATGCCCGAGCGAGGGCCCTGGACCGTGACCGTCCCCGGGGCCATCCGCTCCTGGGCCGACGCCCACCGCCGGCACGGTCGTCTTCCCTGGTCCGACCTGCTCGCGCCGGCCGTGGAGCTGGCGGAAGGGTTCGCCGCCAGTCCCGCGTGGAGCTCGAGGATCGAGAGTGCGGCCGGCGTCTTTGGCGCCCGGTCCGAGTGGGCCCGGACCTACCGCCCGGAGGGCCGGCCCTGGCGCGCCGGCGAACGCGTCCGGCTGCCCGCCCTCACGGCGACGCTGCGGCGGCTGGCGGAAGCCGGTCCGGACGACGCGTACGAGGGGGAGCTGGCCCGCCGCGCGGCCACCTACCTCTCGGCCGCCGGGTCGCCGCTGCAGCTGGACGATCTTTCCGCCCACGTCTCCACCTGGGGCGACCCGCTCCGGGTCCCGTACCGTGGCGTCCACGCAACCTCGCATCCGCCCAACAGCACAGGGGCCGTGGCGCTGGAGCTCCTGGCGATCCTGGCCCGGTTCAACCCACCGTCTCGCGACGCCTTCGGGCCGCGCGGGATCGTCGACCCGGACTGGGTGCACATCCTGCTCGAAGCGGCCAGGCTGACGCTGGCAGACCGGGATGCACACCTGACCGACCCCGGCTGGATGGTCCCAGCCGACCTGGCCCTGCTGCTCGACCCAGGTCACGCGGCCGAGATGGCAAGGCGCATCGACCGCCGGCGCGCGACGCCGCCTCCACCGCTTCGGGCGCCCCGAGGAGGGGGCACCATCTTCCTCGCGACCGCCGACGCGCAGGGGGGCGTGGTCAGCATGCTGCAGTCGAACTACGCCGGATTCGGCTCCGGGCTGGTCGATCCGGTCACGGGGATCGCGTACCAGAACCGGGGCGCGTTCTTCTCACTGGACCCGCGGCATCCCAACGCGCTCGCTCCCGGCAAGCGCACGATGCACACGCTGACACCCGGTCTTCTCTTTCGGGACGGGCGCCCCTGGGTCGCCCATGGCTCGATGGGGGGCGAGATCCAGCCGCAGGTCTTTGCCCAATTCGTGACGGCGCTGGTCGACGGGCGACGCGGCATCGCGGACGCGGTGGCGGCCCCCCGGTTTGCCGCAGACGCGGAGCGGCACTTTGGGCCCACCGCCATCACCCACCTGGAGGGCGGCCTGGCTCCCGAGCTCGGCGAGGCGTTGGCGGCGCGCGGCCACGCGATCCACTGGACGGAGCCGTTCTCCAGCGCCTTCGGCCACCAGCACGCGATCGAGCTGATCTGGGAGCCAGGCGCCCGCACCCCGACCTCGTTCGCGGCCACGGCCGACCCGCGTTCTGAGGGACTGCCCGGCGCCTGGTGAGTGGCGCCCCTGGCTATACTCTCGGTCGGCCGGTCGCGCCGCGCTCACAACCTCCGCGGCTGGCCGTCGTGCCTTATCCGCTGCATGTCGCGGTGCGCCTGCCGAACCGGAGGCACCTGATCCCGTGAGCTCCAACATCGGACAAAACTACCCCTACACGCACGAGACCGAGCCCGAGCGTGCCGCGGCGGTGGAACGCGCCTGCGCGGCCACCGAGGGACTGCGCGACCGGATCGCTGCTGAGGCGACGCCCCTTCCGCCAGCCGAGCCCGGCGAGCGCTGGTGGGTCTGGGTCTGTCCCGTCGATGGGGGAGCCGGGCGCCTGCACGTGGCGGGGTACGCCCGTGACCGGCACGCCCTCTATGCCGTCTGCGACCACTGCGGAAAGTCGTTCCTCCGCTGACCTCGGCCGGAGATCAGCGAGGCCCCCCTGCCGCATCCCGCAGGCGGAGCCCGGGGATCATCCCGGAGCCGATCGCGCGGAGCAGCGCGGCCAGCAACGCCATCCGGGGCACGATCGAGTTCACCTCGATGTACTCATCGGGCGAGTGGTCCAGGCCGCCCACCGGCCCCAGCCCGTCCAGTGAGGGGACCCCCTCCCCCGCGGTGGTGTTCGCATCCGAGGCGCCGCCCGTCGCGGCATCCTGCAACGGAAAGCCCAGGCCCTCCGCGATTCGGGCCGCCGCCCCTGCCAGGGCCTCCGTGACGGGCAGCCGCTCCATGGGCCAGTGCCGGCCCCGGATCGTCAGATCGCAGGTCACGTCCGGCACCGTCGCGGCGGCCGCGATCTGCCGCACGGCCGCCTCGGCAGACTCCAGGTCCGCCCGCGTGGGCGAGCGCAGGTCCACCTCGAGCACGGCCTCTTCGGCCACCACGTTCGCGCGCGTGCCGCCCCGCACGACCCCCACGTTGCAGGTCACGCCAGGCCAGCGACCGTTGAGGCCGTGCAGGGCCACGATCTTGTGTGCCGCCTCCAGGATCGCGCTGCGGCCCTTCTCCGGTTCCACGCCGGCGTGTGCGGAGCGGCCATGAAGGATCAGGGCCGCGGACAGGTTCCCCTTGCGCGCGCTGACAATGTCGCCGTTGGCGCGGGCCGATTCGAGCACCAGCGCCGCATCGTGCTCGGCCGCCAGGGCCCGGATGATCGGCGTGCTGGCGGGCGACCCGATCTCCTCGTCGGGGTTCGCCACGAAGGTGAGGGTCGCGCACGGCAGCCACGGCAGCTGACTCGAGGCGCTCGCCCGCAGCACCCGCAGGGCATGGATCCCGGAGAGGAGCCCGGCTTTCATGTCGCAGACGCCCGGGCCATAGGCGCGGCCTCCGGCGACCCGAAACGGGCGGCTCGCCGCCGTTCCCGGGTCGAAGACCGTGTCGAGATGACCGATCACCAGGATGCGCCCGCGCCCCCGCCCGTGCAGCGCTCCGACCACCGTATCGCCGAGTTCCCGGTTCGGCTCCACCCGCACCACCGCGCCCAGGTCACGCAGCGCGTCGGCCATCCAACGTCCCACGCGATCCACGCCGGCCTTGGTGTAGGAGCCAGAGTCGATCCCCACCAGCGCTTCGAGGTCGGAGAGGTATGCCGGGAGTTCGAGCTCGGCCAGCGCCTGCAGGCGGCCAAGGCCCAGGTCCGCGTCGTCTTTCGCCATCCGGCCAGTCTACACAGCCGCACCTGGACCAGGGACCGCGTTACCATCGGCCAGGCCCCTGCAGCGGAGCGGGGCGACTCCCGGCAGGTGAACCCTTGACCGTCATCGCGGAGCATCCCCTGGTCGGCCGGCTCGGACGACCGACACGACGTCGGGCGGCTGTCTACGGGCGCGCCCTCCGCCGCGAGGTCTCGCGCCTGCGCGACCGACGGCGGCTGCTGGCGATCGTCCTGTTGGGGCTTACCGGGGGGCTGCTGGCCACCTTCCTGATCGCGCGGGGCGAAGCCGCCGGCGCCGACGCGCGCGCCTACTGGGCAGGCGTGCGGATCTGGCTGGCGGGCGGCGACCCATACCACCCGGGCGGCGTCTTCCTCCCCTACGTCTACGCGCCCTGGATGCTGCCGCTCTTCCTCCCCTGGGCACTTCTTCCCTGGAACGTGGCCTGGGTGGTCTGGCGGGGCGCCAACGTGCTCCTCTTCCTCTGGTCGGCCGAGTGGGCGTATCGGCGGCGACCACTGGCCACGGCTCTCGTCATGCTCGTCATGCTGCTGCCCCTGGCCGCCACCCTCGACACCGGGAACGTCACCCTCCTTCTCGCGCTCGCCGTCTGGGCCGCGCAGTTCAGTGGACCGCGGCTGGGTGGAGCGCTCTGGGCGCTGGCGGCGAGCATGAAGTGGTTTCCCGCGGTCCTCTTCTTCTTCCTCCCACCCAAGGCCCGCGCCTGGGGCCTGGTCGCCGGCGCCCTCGCGGTCCTCCTGGCGCTGGCCACCTGGCCCGAGACGCTGGTTCAGCTGGACACGGTCCTCAACTTTCCGCGCCCGCTTCGGCTGGACTATCTGCTCCTCCTCTGGGCAGCCGTCCCCTGGTTCTGGCGTCATGCGCACCCGCTCTGGTGGGCCAACCGGCGGGAGTTTCCGGGCGCGTTCCGGGCGGCCATGCGGCGCTTACGCGACCTGCGCGACAGCATCCGGAGCGATCCGGATGCCGCGCGCCGGCGGGCCCGCCGGGGGATCGGCGCCCGGCTCCGCGCGTTCTTCGGGCTGGCCTGACCCGCCAGGCCAGGGTCCCCTCCGCCGGGAGCCCGGGCCAGCGGCGAGCAGTTCGTGACAGGTGCCCGCCCGGCGCAGGGTCGACCGAGCGCACGGTTCCCGTCAGCGGCGGGCGCCCGCGTACGCCTCCTGCGGACGCACCACCAGGACCGGAACCCGCGAGTGCCGAACCACGTACTCCGAGACGCTGCCAAGGAGCAGTCGCCCCAGCACGTTGCGGCCGTGCGTGCCCACCACCACCAGGTCGGCTGACTCGGCCTCCGCCGCAGCCACGATCGCCTCGCCGGGCTGACCCTCCCAGGTCAGGTAGGCGGCCGCCACACCGCTCCGCCGTGCGTCGTCCACGATGGCACGCGCAATCGTCTCGGCCTCCTCTCGCGCCGAGACCACGGTCACGGGGAAGATTGACCCGGCCGCAGTCAGCTCAGGCGCATTGACCACCGTGATGACGATCAGCCGGGCCCCCAGGCGCAGTGCGAGATCGATTGCCTCGTCGCTCGCGGCCGCCGACGCGGGCGATCCATCGGTGGCCGCGAGGATCGTCTCGATCTTCGGCATCGGGCCTCCTTCCGTGGCGTCGAGCCTGCCTCGAAGCCGGCGCCCCTTGCGTCTGCCGGACGGCCCGAAGCGGTCGGTCAGGCGGCCCCCTTCGACAGGACACGCGGGCAGTCGCGCCCCTGCCGGCCGCCTGTCCGGCCCGGACCGGGCGTCGACGCCAACCCCGAGCGCGACCGCAGACGGATCAGGCCGCGAGCGCCCGAAGCTGCCCTGCCAGGCAGCTTCCAGCCACCCGCTTCAAGAGCGTTGCGCCCACGCCACAACGCTGCGCGTCGAGGCGTGCCTGCTGGTCCCAGTACGCAGCCAGCACCGCTATGTGCCGGCGCTCCGGCGGGCCGCCAACGGCCCGGACCACCGACCGCCACCCCCCCGCCACGTCCCCATCCACCAGCACCACGTCGATCGCGCTCGCGTGCACTGCAGCGGCAGCTTCCGCCGGTGTGGTCGCACGGGCGACCACTTCGAAACCATGCCGCGAGAGGTACTCGGTGAGCGCCTCGCTCGCCACGCGGTGGTCGCTTACCCCCGATCCACCGACCGCTGGCCGCTGACGAGCTGCTGAAACGAGGAA
>JBMFSS010000017.1:0-67781 GCA_049967415.1 Candidatus Limnocylindrales bacterium | reverse complement strand
ACTAGGATGTTCCACCGTCGAACACGCTCGGCGGGCCTGCCGCAGATCCGCTTCCATGATCTCCGGCACACGACGGGCGCGATACTGCGCGCGCTCGGCGTGCCGCGCGAGATCATCCAGCAGGTCCTGCGGCATCGGGACATGCGGACGACGGAGAAGTACACGCACCCTGACGGACGCGATGAGACGCGCCGCGCCGCTCTGGCACTGGACCGCGCGTTCAGCTGAGCGGACGGCGCTGCCCCGGGCCCCGTCGAGCTGCAGACGCCGCCAATGGTGGTGCTTTTGGTGGTGCCTGGTCCAAGCGAAGGCCCCCGGAGTCATCTCCGGGGGCCATTTCGTGCTCGGATTCTGGTCGGGGCGCCGCGATTCGAACGCGGGACCTCTTGAACCCCATTCAAGTGCGCTACCAGGCTGCGCTACGCCCCGACGCCGGCATTGTAGCAGAGCCCCCCGCCCTGCCCGACCGCCCCGCGGCCTCACCCAGGGCCGGTGGGAGGATCAGCGCGCGGGCCCTCTCCCGCCTCCGGGTCCGCGCCGCGCCCGTGTACCGCCTCGGCGCCGGTCAATCTGGGCCCGCGTGCGCGTCCGGAACACCAGCCGGATCGGGGTGCCCCCGAAGTCGAACGCCTCGCGGATCCGGTTCTCCAGGTAGCGCGCGTAGCTGAAGTGCACCGCGTCTGCGTCGCTGACGAACAGGACGAACGTGGGCGGCGCCACAGCCGCCTGGGTCGCGTAATAGAACCTGGGCCGCGTGCCCTTGACCGGAGGCGGCGCCTGACGGAAGGTGGCGTCCGCGAGCAGCCGGTTGATCTCGCCCGTGGGTATTCGCCGCCGACGCTGGGCAGCAATCTCCAGCGCCGAGTCCAGCACCCGACCCACCCGCTGCCCGGTCCTGGCGCTGATGGCGAGGATCGGCGCGAAGTGCAGGAAGGGCGCCTCCCGGCGCACGGCTGCCTGATACTCGTCGAACGTATCAGGTGCCTTCTCCACCAGGTCCCACTTGTTGAGGGCAACCACCAGCCCCTTGCCTTCCTCCACCACGTAGCCGGCCACATGCGCGTCCTGCCGGGTCAGTCCGTCCACGCTGTCGAGCACCAGGATCGCAACGTCGCACACGCTCAGGGCGCGAAGTGCCCGCAGCGCCGAGAAGCGCTCCGAGTCCTCTCCCCCGGCCACCCGGCCGCGCCGCCGAAGCCCGGCGGTGTCGATCAGGGTGACGGGGCGACCGCCCCAGGTGATCTCGGTGTCGATGGCGTCCCGAGTGGTCCCCGGGATCTCGCTGACGATGACGCGCTCCTCGCCCAGCAGCGCGTTCAGAAGCGAGGATTTACCCACGTTGGGGCGACCCACGATAGCCACCGCGACCGGGGCCCGCGCCGCCTCCAGATCGGCCTGCGCGCGCCGATCCCAGGCAGCCACCGAGCCGGATTCCGCTGACGAAGCCACGCCGGCCGGGCCGGCATCGCCGGTCATGGTCGCGCGGCCCGTCACGCCGCCCGCGGCCACCGGTGCTGCGGGCGCGGCACCCGGCGGTGGCAGCTCCACCCCCTGCGCCTCCGCGAGGGCAGCCAGTTCAGCTTCGTCGTCTGCCAGGACCTCTGCCTGTTTGCGCTGGCGCTCCTGCTCGGACTCCGGCGGCAGCAGCCAGACCAGCGCGTCCAGCAGATCGCCGGTTCCACGGCCATGGAGGGCACTGATCGCGTAGGTCTCGTCCCATCCGTACCGGTGAAACTCCGCCCCCTCGTACTCACGGCGATCGCTGTCGGCCTTGTTGATCGCCACCATGACCGGCACCGAGGAGCCGCGCAGGAGTTCGGCAGCCTCCTGGTCCGCCGGGGTCTCGCCACTCGCCGCGTCCACCACGAAGAGGACCAGGTCGGCCTCATCAATGGCCAGTCTCGCCTGCTCCTGTACCTTTGCCTCGATGGAGTTGCCCGGATGCTGCTCGAGGCCACCGGTGTCCACCACCACGAAACGCCGGCCGTTCCACTCGGCCTGGCCGTACAGCCGGTCCCGGGTGGTGCGGGCGCGGTCCTCCACAATGGCCGGCCGTCCTCCCACGATCCGGTTGAACAGCGTGGATTTGCCGACGTTGGGCCGGCCCACGATGGCGACGATGGGGAGCCCGCGCGCCGGTGTGGCGGGTCGACGGACAGGCATGCATCAGCCCTCGGCCGCGGGGGGAGACGCCGGCACGCTGCTGGTGCGATAGGTGGAGTCAGCTACCCTGCGCAACGATGCCTGGGCCAGCTCAGCAGCCCGGGTGCGCACCTCCGGGGGCCCGGCCAGTTCGTAGATGCGCCGGGCCACCGCCTCTAGATCCTCGATCGGAGTGGAGGTCCCTCCCGTGACACCCACCACCTCGGCTGCGCCGAAGGCATCTGGGTCCTGGAGGTCCGCTGCCGACTCGATCTGGAGGACCGGGGTCCCGGCAATCTCGCAGAGCCGGGTCAGCTCCCTGGTGTTGGCGCTGCTCCGTCCACCCACCACCACCATGTGGTCGACCAACGCGGCCGCCTCCAGGGTGTCCTGCTGACGACGGATGGTCACCGGGCAGATCGTGTTGACAATCTTCAGCTCGTGACAGCGCGAGACGAGATACGCGGCCAGCCGTTCGAACTTCCAGGGTGGCTGGGTGCTCTGGCTGATCAGCGCCATCCGCTTGGTGCGCGGGATCCGAGCCCAGTCCTCCTCCTCGTCCACCACGATGGCGTCCGGCGCGAACCCGAGGAGGCCCACGACCTCAGGGTGATGGGGCGTCCCGAGAAGGACGATGCTGTATCCCTCCTCCACCAGCCGCTCCAGGGCGCGCTGCTCCTGGATCACCCAGGTGCAGGTGCCGTCGATGACTTCCAGGCCACGTGCCCTCGCACGGTCCATCACGTCGGGGGCCACGCCGTGCGCGCGGATCACGACCGCCGCCCCTTCGCGCACCTCGTCCAGGGTTGCCACGGTCCGGATCCCCTGCGCCTCGAGCTGTTCGATGACGCCTTCGTTGTGCACCACCTGGCCGAGCGTATGGGTGGGCTTTCCCTGCGCGGCTGCCGATTTGGCGTAGTCGATTGCTTCGCGTACGCCGTAGCAGAACCCGGTGCGCCGGGTGATCACGACGTCTCGAACGGTTCCCATGGGATGGTCATTGTGTCACGGACCCGTCCCGCTCGGGCGCGTGGCCGCTGCGCACCACCGCCTGCACCACGGCGTCCACGGCCTGCTCCAGCGTGCTGCCATCGGTCCGGAGCACCGTCGCGTCCCGGGCGGCGCGCATTGGCGCCGTGATGCGGCCGGCATCGAGCGCGTCACGGGCGCGGAGCTCATCGAGGATTCCGCGCACGGCGTCGCTGCCGCCATCCTCCGCGCCGATGCCCCGCTCGAGCCCGCGGCGCCGGGCGCGTTCCTCAAGCGAGGCATCCAGGTAGATCTTGCAGTCGGCGTCCGGGAGCACCACGGTTCCGATATCCCGGCCGGCCATCACGATGCCGCCCTGCGCGGCGAGGGCACGCTGGCGGGGTAGCAAGGCGGCTCGCAGTTCCGGCTGGCGCGCGACCTCGCTCACGACTCGGTCGATCTCCGGGCCGTGCACGCTCCCCGTGACGTCTGCGCCCGCGGCCCGTACCCGCACGTACCGGCCCGCCTGGTCGGCCTCGAGTTCCACCTCCGGAGCCAGGGCCGCCAGGGCTGGTCCATCGTGCAGCGGCACCTCGCGGCGCAGGGCGAGCCATGCCACGCCCCGGTAGAAGAGGCCGGTGTCACAGAAGCGGAGCCCGAGCCGGGCGGCGGCCAGCGCGCCCACCGTGGTCTTGCCACTGGAACCGGGTCCGTCCAGCGCGACCACCGGGCCGCGTCTCGCGATCTCCAGGCGGCCGGTATCGCTCGCTCCGCTCATCCGCCTGGCTCGCGCGGTGCCCCGCCGCGCCGCGGCCCGCGGGCGCCGGGGTGACGCGCCCGCGCCGCTGCCTGCGGGGACGCGCCTGCGGAGCTGCGTCCCCGGGCGGCCCGGGCGGCTTCCCCATCCGAGAGCCGCCGGATCTCCCCGGACCGGAGCGCACCGAGCCGCAGGCCACCGACACGGACTCGCACCAGGCGCGCCACGGGCGCACCCACCGCCGCGAACATGCGGCGGACCTGGCGTTTCCAGCCCTGGCCCAGGGTGGCCAGGTACCAGACCAACGGCTCGGGAGGGTCCGCCTCGAGCAACCGGAGGAGCGCCTGGGTCTCCAGTTCGCCCGCCGGCCGCAGGTCGAGCAGGTACGCCCGACCCTCCTCCAGCTCGACGCCGAGCAGCAACCGATCGCCCTGCTCCTGCGAGAGGGGCCGGCGGACCCCCACCGCGTATTCGCGGTCCACCTCGCGCCCTGGATGGAGCACGCGCTGCGCCCACTCACCGTCGTTGGTGATCAGCAGCAGGCCTTCGGAATCGCGATCCAGGCGCCCCACCGGGTAGAGGCGTCCGGCCCCGGCAAGGACCTCGCGCGGCACCAGGTCGAGCACGGTGGACGCAGCGTGGGGGTCCCACACCGTGCTCGTGACACCCCGTGGCTTGTGCAGCGCGAGCCAGACGGTTGCCGGGCGCGGAGCGAGCGGCTGGCCATCCACCAGGATCGACTGCCGGGCCGGGTCAACCCGAATGCCCAGCCTCGCAGGCGACCCCTCAACCGACACCCGCCCGGCCGCAATCAGCCCTTCAGCGTACCGCCGCGAGCCCACGCCAGCCTCCGCGAGCGCCTTCTGGAGCCGCACGTCCGGCATGGCCGCTCAGCCCTCCTCGCCATCCATGGCCACCGCCCCCGGCTCGTCTCCTGCCCCGGCCAGCCGTTCGGCCGTCTCTGCCTCCAGCGGCGGCAGATCGTCGAGCGAAGTGAGCCCGAAGCGTTCGAGGAACTCGAAGGAGGTCCCATACAGGATGGGCCGCCCGGGGGCCTCGGAACGCCCCAGCTCCACGATCAGCCGCCGGTGCAGCAGCGAGCGGACCACGTAATCCGAGTCCACGCCTCGGATCCGCTCGATGATCGCGCGTGTCGCCGGTTGACGGTAGGCCACGATCGCCAGCGTCTCCAGCGCGGCCGGTGTGAGTCGCACCCCCTCGGCACCCACGTAGCGGGCGATGAGGCTGCCCGCCTCGGGCGCGGTGGCCAGCGCGACTCGGTCGCCCGCCGCCAGCAACCGGATCCCGCGCGACGCCAGCTCCACCTCCAGATCCCCCAGCGCGACGTCCACCGCGGCGTCGTCCACGCCGGCCAGGACCCCGATCTCGCGGCGGGCCAGGGGTCGCTCGGCCACGAACAGGAGCGCCTCCAGCTGGGCCGTCGAGAGCCCGCCCGCGGGTAACCCCTCGGGTGGGGGCACCTGGCCCTCGCCAGCCGCGGCGACCGGGATCGGATCTGCCTCGGCACGGCTCACGCGAAGTCCTCCAGCGTTTCATCGATCGGAAGGGACGCTCGGCCCTCAGCCTGCATGCCGCGCTCGAGTGAGCGGCACAGGATGGGGCCCCACGGCCGTTCCTGAGTCACCGAGATCTCGTGCCGCTTCACCAGCTCCAGCATGGCCAGGAACGTCACCGTGGCCAGGACCCGGTCGGGGGTGGTGCCGATCAGATCCTGCAACACAACCAGCGGCGTGCCGCGGAGCGCCTCGCGGATCGCCTCTGCCCGTTCCGCCAGCGTGATGGTGCGGCGCAGGACCTCGGGGGGTGGCAGAGGCGGCTCGGCCAGGCGTGCCGCGGTCCGGAGCGCGGCCACCAGGAGCCCCGGGTCCAGGGGCGGTTCCGGCGCCGGGCGAGCCCCCGCCACACCGGCAGCCTGGGCAACGGCGGGCTCCCGCCGCAGCAGCGGCCCGCAGGTACGCCCCTGTTCGAGGAGCCACGCACCGGCCTGCCGGTAGGCCCGGTAGACGATCAGGCGGCGGCGCAGTTCGGCCTCCGGGTCCGGCAGGTCGTCCCCGGGGCTGGGGGTCTCAGCGGCGGGTGCACGAGGCAGCAGCGCGCGGGACTTGATCAGGATCAGTTGCGCCGCCACCGCCACGAAGGCGCTCAGGTGGGGGAGCCGGTCGCCCTGCAGGTCGGCCAGGGCTGCCAGGTAGGCCCCGGCGAGCGCTCCGAGCGGCACTGTCAGCACGTCCAGCTGGCGGGCCTCGATCAGTGACAGCAGCAGGGCCAGCGGTCCCTCGAATGCCACCGGATCGGCGTCCGGCAGGCCGGTTTCGGCCTTCCCGGGGCCGCCGATCGGCGCCCGGGCACCTGCACCGCCGGCCACGGCCGCGCCTCCGTTCTGCGCGACGCGAGCGGCGCCGCGGGCGCCAGCGGCACCGGACCGGGAACCGGGGGCCGGCCGTGACCCGGCCGCCGCGTCCGGCACCCCGACCCGCACGTGCGTCGCCTGCTCAGGGCGGCGCCCCGCTCCGAAGGAGACCGTGACCGCTCCGGACGAGCCCTCCCGGGCGGCGCTTACAGGGCGCGACATGCGGCTAGCTTGCCTCGTCCGCGCGATGCAGGGCCTCGCCCTCGGCATCCGCCGGTGCCGCCTGGTGCCGGATCAGCTCGGCCGTCCGCGGAGGGCACCCGGCGCGGAGGGCAAGCTCGGCCGAAACCTCCGGGTGGCGGTCCAGGCGCTCCAGTGCGGTGCGAAACCCGGGCAACAGCAGCGCCGCGCGGCGGAGGGGTCCGCCGTATCGATCCCCGAGCGACCAGGCCACGCGCGGCCAGAGCCCGGTGTGGCCCTTTCCCGCGTCGTGGAAGAGGCCGGCCAGCAGGAGCGCGCGGTCGTCCCAGCCCGCCGCTCGCAAACGACGGACCACGTCGAGCGCGTGGCGCTGGTCAGCGCGGTGCATGGAGACGAAGAGCCTCCGCTGCGCAGGCGTCACCCAGCTCTCCAGTTCGCGGAGCTCCTCCGTTCGCACGTCGGCGGTCACGTGCGTGGCGAACTGGCGGACCTTAACCGCCCACCAGGAAGGCGTAGACGTGGTCTCCAATCGGTGCGATCACCGGTGCTCCCACCAGGAAGAGCACCACGATCAGCAGGAACCCGTACTGCTCGTACTGGCGGATCTTCCAGGCCGTCCGGGGGCTCACCAGCCCGAGCAGGACCTGGTACCCGTCGAGCGGGGGGATGGGCAGCAGGTTGAACAGGAAGAGAAAGACGTTGATGATGACCAGGTAGTTCAGGACGTACCAGAGGAGCAGGTCCGCCTGGCTAATCGCCGGGTTGAGCAGCCCGAAGGCGCTGATGGCACGCACCGCGATGGCCACCAGCGCGGCCATCGCCAGGTTTGACGCCGGGCCGGCGGCGGCCACGATCGCCTCGCCGCGCGGCCCTCCCTCCAGGTTGTTCGGGTTCACCGGGGTGGGCTTGGCCCAGCCGACGAAGATGCCGCCCACGATCGCGCTGAGCACCAGGAGGCCCCCGCCCAGCGGGTCGAAATGCACCCTCGGGTCCAGCGAGAGCCGGCCCATGTACCGCGCGGTGTGGTCCCCCAGCCGGTCGGCCGCCAGTGCGTGGCTGAACTCGTGGACGGGAAACCCGACGAGCAGGATGATCGCCACCGCGATCAGGGAACCGATGAGCGGTGAGTTCACGAAACCTCCGTGCTGGCCGGGCTGACCCACACATGGTACCGGGGACGGGGCCAGGGCCGCCTCAGAGGCGCGCCAGCAGCTCTGCCTTCTTGGCTTCGAACTCCTCTGCCGTGATGGCGCCCCGGTCACGCAGGTCCGCGAGGCGTCCCAGGGTGAACATGATCTGCTCCGGGTCGGCCGATGCGGCCGCCCCGGGCGGGGCCCACGGGGCGGCCCCGTCTTCCCGGGCATCGGCTCCCGAGTGCGTGCCGGGCGGTGCGTCCGGCAATATCGATGAGCCGGCGGGCGATGCGGCCGCCCGGTCCGCGCGCAGGGGCGGCGTGGAGGGACGGCCCAGCTCGAGCTCCAGGGCGTGCTTCTGGTTCAGCATCTCGCGCTTGAAGGCGGCCGCGTGGGCCAGCATCCGGAACCGGTCGATGGCCGATTCGGACGCCGTGAGGACCTCCAGGTCGCCGTAGCCCAGGATGCGGCCCAGCAGGGTCTGGGTCAGGATCGCGTCATTGATCTTCTCGAGGGAGGAATCAGCCGCCCGCTTGTTGAGGATCCCCTCGACCTGCAGCACACGCCGGTTGGTCACCATGAAATGCTGCGCCCGCCAGGCGAGGAACCGGCGGATCGCCAGGAGCAACCCGCCGGCCAGGGCCAGCAGGGCGACCACCGACAGCGCCATCCCGATCGTGGGGCCTGGATCCGCGGTCTGTCGCAGGAGCAGCCCGGCCACGAGAGCCAGCGCGCCAACCAGCAGCAGCACCCATGCCCCGATGCCCTCGACCAGCGGCGCCAGCCAGTGCTGGCGCGCGTCGCGCACGATCACCTCGCCGTCCGCCAGCAGCGAGTCCGTGTACCGCATCGTCGATCCTCCTGCGTCAGGCCCGAGGATGGGCCCGCGCGTAGACCTGACGGATGCGCTCCCCCGTCAGGTGGGTGTAGAGCTGCGTGGTCTCAATGCTCGCATGTCCGAGCAGCTCCTGGACGACCCGCAGGTCGGCGCCGCCCTCCAGGAGGTGCGTGGCAAAGCTGTGCCGTAGGGTGTGCGGGGTGACGTGCTCGGCCAGGCCGGCGCGTCGCGCCGCTTGCTGGACCGCCCGCCAGGCGGCCATGCGGCCCATGCGCCTGCCGCGCGCGCCGATGAAGAGCGGGTCGTCACTTCCCCGACTCTCCCCTGTCGCGCCCGTTGACCGGGCCGGCTGCGGGCCACGTGCCTCTTCCAGCCAGCGCGCCAGGGCCTCGAGAGCCGGCTCCCCGACCGGGACCAGCCGCTCGCGGTTGCCCTTGCCCAGGACCCGGACGTAGCCGCCGTCCAGGGAGAGATCATCGCGGTCGAGGCCGAGCGCCTCGCCGATCCGCAGGCCGCTGGCGTAGAGCAGTTCGAGGAGCGCCCGGTCCCGCATCGCCGCGGCCTCGGCGGGGGTCCGGGGCGGGCCCGGGGGCATCGGTACCGCCTCCAGCAGCCTGACCACCTCGGCGGGATCCAGTACGTCCGGCAGCCGGCGCGCCTGGCGGGGCAGGTCGAGGGCGCCCGCCACGTCCACGGCAATCCAGTCGTCGCCGTAGGCGAAGCGGTAGAACGCCCGGATCGAGGCCGCCTTGCGCCGGTGGCTGGTCGGGCGGAGGGCGCGCGGCGGCCGGACCAGCCCGGCCAGGTAGGCGCGTGCCGGTTCGGCGCTGGTCGCCCAGATCTCGACCTGCGGCGCGTCCCGGGCGAACGCACGCAGGTCAGCCGCATAGGCGCCGATCGTCAGGGGCGCCAGCCCGCGTTCCACCCGAAGATGCAGCAGGTAGCCGTTGATGGTCCGCTGCAGGTCTTCAGGCGGCGCGCCACGCCCGGCCGGGTCGGGGGCGGTCATAGGTCGGCCGAGGCGCGGTCCAGGAGCTCCTGGGCTGCCGCGTGCGCGGCCGGACCGCCGCCCTCCCCGCCCAGCATCACCGCCAGCTCCGTGAGCCGTTCCGACGGGCCCAGGCGCCGCACCTCGGTGACCGTTCGCCCATCGCGCTCGTGTTTCTCGATGCGGAGGTGGCAATCGGCGTACACGGCGATCTGGGCGAGATGCGTCACACACAGGACCTGGTGGTGCCGGGCGAGACGTCGCAGGCTGCGTCCCACGGAATCGGCGGAACGGGCCCCGATCCCCGCGTCGATCTCATCGAAGACCAGGGTGGGCGTCGCGTCCGCCGTCGCCAGGACCTCCTTCAGGGCCAGCGAAACCCGGGAAAGCTCGCCCCCCGAGGCGATCCGGGCGAGCGGCATGGCGGGCTCGCCCGGGTTGGGGGCGATGGTGAACTGCACGAGATCCAACCCGGTCGCCCCCAGCTCCGCCGGCAGGAGCGCCACCTCCATGCGTGCCTGGCGAAAGCCCAGCTGCGCGAGCGCCTGCGAGACGGCCGCCCCCAGCCGCGCTGCGGTCTCCCGGCGGGCGACCGTGAGCGCCGCGGCGGCAGCGCGGGCAGTCGCTTCCAGGGACCGGTCGGCGGCCAGGCGACGGGCACGTTCGGCGGCCAGACCCTGCAGGCGCGCGGCCGACGCCCGCGCCTGCTCGCCATGGGCCAGCACCGCCTCCTCGTCGGGCCCGTACTTGCGCTCCAGCGCGTAGATCAGGCCCAACCGTTCCTCCAGGCGCGCGATGGCGGCGGGGTCGCGGTCCACCGCGGCCGCCGCGCGGCGCAGCTCCGAGACGATGTCGTCCGTCTCCGCGAGGAGGCCGTCGACCCGCGCAGCGAGTCCCGACGCCGACGGCAGGAGCCGCCCCAGCTCGGCGGCGTCCCGCGCCGCCCGGGCCAGCGCGTCGCGAGCGCCGATCCCCTCCCCCGCCAGCCGTTCGCGAGCGGAGGCGACCAGGCGCGCCACCTGTTCCGCACTGGCGGCGGCCGCCAGCTGCTCCCGGATCTCCGTGGCTTCACCGGGCCGCAGGCCGGCCTGCTCGATCTCCTCCGCTTCATGCAGCTGGAGCTGAAGCAGCCGGTCCACCGCCCGCGGGTCGTCCTCCAGGGCGTCCAGCGCCAGCCGGTTGTCACGCCAGGCCGCAAACGCCTCGGCCATTCGTTGGCGCAGCGCCCCGTGCCCGCCGTATGCGTCCAGCAGCTCACGCTGCCGGGCAGGCTCGAGCAGCCGCTGCTGCTCGTGCTGCCCGTGGATCTCCACCAGCGGCCCCGCGACCTCGCCCAGACGCGCCGCCGGAACGGCCGAGTCGTCGATGCGGGCGGTGCTGCGTCCGCTCGCGGCAACCTCGCGGGCGCAGATCAGGGGTTCCGGGTCTCGCTCGAAGAGCGCCTGCACGCGGGCGGCAGCGGCCCCGGCGCGCACCAGCCCGGCGTCCGCCCGCGCCCCGAGCACCAGGGCCAGGGCGTCGATCAGGAGCGACTTCCCAGCTCCGGTCTCCCCGGTGATCACGGTGAACCGGGGATCGGGCTCCAGGCGGACCCGCTCGATCAGCGCGAGGTCGCGGACCTCCAGTTCGAGCAGCGTCACGAGGGCAGGAGCTGCGCCTTCTCGCGGAGGAGGTCCCAGAAGGCCGGCGCGCCGCGCGGTTCCACGAAGCGCACAGAGCGCTGCCGTGCCCGCACCTCCACCACGTCGCCCACGTTGAGCAGCACGTCCTCGTGGCCATCGATGCTGACCAGCACGTCGAAGGCGGCCAGGACCTGTACGCGCACGGTGTGCCTGGGCCCCACCACCACCGAACGGATCGCACTCAGATACGCCGCCACGCTGGTGACCACGAGATTGCGGCTGGTGGGGTCCAGGATCGGGCCACCGGCGCTGAACGAGTATCCCGTGGAGCCCGTGGGCGTGGCCACGATGACCCCGTCCGCAGTGAGGGTGGTCACGTGCGACCCGTCGACGCTGACCTCCAGACGGACCACGCGCGCCTGGCTGGCGCGCACGATGGCCGCGTCGTTGAGGGCCACGAACAGCTGGGCCCCCTGCTCTCGGCCGCCGGGCAGGACCCGGGCCTCCAGCGCCATCCGGTCCTCGATCTCGAACTCGCCCTGCCGGACACGTTCCAGGACCGCTTCCAGTTCATCCGCCGAGGCCTTGGAGAGAAACCCCACCTTCCCCAGGTTGACGCCCAGGATCGGCACGTCCGACTGGGCGACCGCGACGGCGTGGGCGGCCCGGAGGAGCGTGCCGTCCCCGCCCAGCACGACCAGGACCTCGGTCCCGGGAAGACCGGCCTCCACGGCCCCGCTGTCTCCCGCAGCCGCGTCCCAGCGCTCCACGCCGCTCGCATCGCACCAGGCGTGCGCCCGTTCCCGGAGCTCGAGCGTCGCCGGGATGGTGGGATTGAACGCGAACCCGAACCGCATCAGACTGGGACCGCCAGGTGCAGAAAGAACTCCCGGTTGCCGGCCGGGCCCAGCAGCGGAGACGGGACCTCGCCCCGGACCTGCAGGCCGAGGGCGGCAGCGTGCGACCGGACCGCGTCAAGCACCGCACGGTGAACGGCGGGATCCCGCACCACCCCGCCCGACGCCAGCCGCGGCCCGGCCTCGAACTGCGGCTTGACCAGGGCCACGACCTCGGCGCCTGGCGCCAGTTGGGCCATCACGGGCCCCAGAACCCGCTCCAGGGAGATGAAGGAGACGTCGATCACGGCCAGGGACGGGCGCTCGGGAAGGGTGACCGGCTCAGGGTCCGCGGGGTCGAGGCGGCGGGCGTGGGTCCGTTCCATCGAAACCACGCGCGCGTCGCCACGCAGGGCAGGACTGAGCTGGCCGTGACCCACGTCCAGAGCATAGACACGAGCGGCGCCCCGCCGCAACAGACAGTCCGTGAACCCGCCGGTGGAGGCGCCGACGTCGAGGCAGACCCTGCCCGCCGGGTCCACCCCCAGTGCGTCGAGCGCGCCGGCCAGTTTCTCGCCGCCGCGGGAGACGAAGGGGGCCCGCTCCACCACCACCAGCGGCGTCGAGGGGTCCACCAGGTCGCCGGGCTTGCGGTCCGGCCGGGCCCCGTCGCCGATTCCCACGCGGACGCGCCCGGCCAGCAGGAGCGCCTGCGCCCGCGAGCGGGTGTCGGCGAGGCCGCGCGCGACCAGCAGCTGGTCCAGCCGAACGCGGCTCAGGCGAGACGACCCTCCAGCATGGGCTGCGATGGAACGAGCCCGAGTTCCGCGATCGTCTCCCGTACCTGTGCCTCCAGCCCATCGACGTCGAGCCGGAGCGTCCGGCGCAGGTCCGCCACCGAGCCATGGTCCACGAACCGGCCCGCGGGGATGCCCACGACCCGGACCGGGATCGCGCGCAGCTCCGGATCGTCGAGACCGGCCCGTGCGAACGCCTCGAGGACCGCCGAGCCGAACCCCCCGGTCTCGACGCTCTCCTCGAAGGTGACGACCAGTTGCTTGCCGCGCGCCTGGCCCACGATCAGCGTCTCGTCGAGCGGGTTCAGGAACCGCGCGTTGACCACCCCCACCGACCAGCCATCCCGCTGCAGTGCCTCGGCCACCGCCACCGCCCGCATCACGATGGGACCGAAGCCCACCAGCAGCAGATCGTTGCCTTCGCGCAGCAGCTCCCCCTGGCCGACGGGCAGTGGGACCGGCGGGCTGGGCGGCAGGTCGAGCCCGGGGTCCCGCGGGTAGTGGACGGCAAACGGATGGGGCTGGGCGAACGCGGTGCGAAGCAGCTGCCGGAGTTCCTGCTCGTCCTTGGGAGCGCTGATGACCAGGTTGGGGAGCTGGCGCTGGGCGGGGAGGGTGAACATCCCCTGGTGGCTGGTCCCGTCCTCGCCCACGAGGCCGGCCCGGTCGACGCCGATCACCACGGGCTGGTCGTTCTGACAAACGTCGTGGACGGTCTGGTCGAAGGCGCGCTGCAAAAACGTCGAGTAGATGGCCACGAACGGCCGCAGGCCGCCGAGGGCGAGGCCGGTCGCAAAAGTGACCGCGTGCGGCTCGGCGATCCCCACGTCAAAGAAGCGCTCCGGGTAGGCCGCCTGGAAGAGGTTGAGGCCCGTACCGGTGGGCATCCCGGCCGTGATGGCCACCACGCGCGGGTCCTCGGCCGCGATGGCCAGCAGCTCCTGGACCAGCACCGCGGTGTAGGTCGGCGGTTTGCGCGCGGCCGCCGCCGCCTGGGCGACCGAAGGCGTGGCGTCGCCGTCCCCGTTCGGCCCCGCTGGAACCGGCACCCCGGCCAGGGCCCCCGGTACCTGCATCGGCGGCAGCGCTGCTCCGTGGAAGCCCACCTGGTCGGTCTCGGCGGGCGCATACCCGTGGCCCTTCTGCGTCCGAACGTGCACGATCACGGGGCCCTCCAGGCGCAGGGCGCGCCGGAAGGTGGAGGTGAGGGCCTCCAGGTCATGGCCCGGTACCACGCCGATGTAGGTGATCCCCAGGTCCTCAAAGAGGTGCCCGGGTTGCTGGGCGAAGTTGACCACCGACTTGCGCGCACGCCGTGACAGCTCCACGGCAGTGGTCCCCACAATGGGCATGTGCTCCAGGAAGGCATCGTATCCGGCCTTGGTGGTCTGCCAGGCCTGCGAGAGCTTGAGCGCGCTCAGGTAGTTGGAGAGCGCGCCAACGGTGGGCGAGATGCTCATCTCGTTGTCGTTGAGCACGATCAGCAGGTTCCGCTGGCGCTGGCCGATGTCGTTCAGCGCCTCCAGGGCGAGCCCGCTCATGAGCGCCGCGTCGCCCACCACGACCACGATCCGCTCGTGTCCGCCGCGCAGGTCGCGGGCCGCCGCCAGGCCCTCCGCGATGGAGAGCCCGGTCCCGGCGTGGCCGCCGTCCATCACGTCGTGCTCGCTCTCGCTCCGGCGCGGAAACCCGCCGATCCCACCCAGCTGGCGCAGGGTCGCGAACCGGTCCAAGCGTCCGGTGAGCAGCTTGTGCGGGTAGGCCTGGTGACCTGTGTCCCATACGATTCGGTCGCGGGGCGAGTCGAGCAGCCGGTGCAGGGCGACCGTCAACTCCACCACGCCGAGCGAGCTGCCGAGATGCCCACAGGTGACCGCCACGGTCTCGATGATGGTGCGACGGATCTCCTCGCAGAGAGCCGCAAGTTGCGCGTCGTCGAGCGCGCGCAGGTCACGTGGCCCGGTCAGCGACGCAAGAATCGACATGGCGTCCTCCGGGGCTGGCATCGCAGGATTTTACGCGCCCGGTGCTCCCTCGTCGCCCGCGTCGTCGGGCGAGAGGTCGGAAACCCGCAGCGCTCCTCCCGTATCTTCGAGCAGCCGCTGGACGCGCAGCTCCGCATCGTCCAGGAGCCTCGCACAGTGCGCGTGGAGCGCCACGCCTCGTTCGTAGAGCGCGATCGAGGTTTCCAGCGGCAGTCCGCCGTCCTCGAGCCGCGCAACCACTTCCCCGAGCTGCGCGAGGGCTGCATCGAACGTGAGGGTGCCGATTTCGTCCGCAGGCGGTTGCATCAGGCCGAGTCTCGCACGTCCCGGACAATCGCGCCCAGCGCCCCGCGCGCAAGGCGGACCTCCAGCGCGTCCCCGGGCGCCGCCTTTGCCGCTACGGTGAGGACGCGCCCGTCCGGCCCCCGCACGATGGCGTATCCGCGCTCCAGGGTGGCGTAGGGTGAGAGGGCCGCCACGGAAGCTGCGGCGGCGGCGAGCTCGCTGCGCGCGCCGGCCAGGTGCCCCTCCAGCAGTGGCGACAGGCGATCCGCGACCCGCTCGAGCCGGTTCCGCTCGAACCGGATTTCCGTGTCGAAGGCGCGCCGTGCACGGTCGAGGAGGTCACCCGATCGCTGCCGGGCACCGGCCAGCACCGCCGCCGGGCCGCGCCGCAGCAGCGCGCGGTGTTCGGCCTCCAGAGCCGCCCGCCGTGCCTCGACCCCCCGCGAGGCGGCCACCACCAGGCGGGACCGGGTCCCCCGGAGCGCCGCCGCTGCCTCCGCCCGGGATGGCACCACCAGTTCGGCGGCGGCAGAAGGCGTGGGGGCCCGCAGATCGGCGGCAAAGTCCACCAGGGTGACGTCGGTCTCGTGCCCCACCCCGGTCACCACCGGGATGGGCGAGGCGGCCACGGCCCGCACCACCCGCTCGTCGTTGAACGCCCAGAGGTCCTGGAGCGACCCCCCTCCGCGGGCCAGGATCAGCACGTCGGGCGCTCTTCCGCTCGCCGGGTCGCGCCAGCGCCCGAGCCGTTCCAGCGCCGCCACGATGGTGGGCGGCGCGGCCTCGCCCTGCACCTGGCAAGGCGCCACCACCACGCGCACCAGCGGCCAACGCCGGCGCAGCACCTGCAGGATGTCGTGCAGGACCGCGCCCGACGTGCTGGTCGCCACCCCGATCAACCGCGGCGAGACGGGTATCGGCCGGCGCCGGCCGGGATCGAAGAGCCCTTCCGCCAGCAGCTGCGCCTTGAGCGCCTCGAAGCGCAGTCCAAGGTCCCCGAAGCCCGCAGGCTGGACGGACTCGACGTACAGCTGGTAGGTGCCCGCCGCTTCGTAGACGTCCAGGCGGCCGCGCGCGACGACCCGCAGTCCCGTGCGTGGCTCAAACGGGCTGGCCATGCGCCGGGCGCGGAAGTAGACGCAGGCAAGCTGCGCCCGGCCGTCGCGCAAGGCGAAATAGCAGTGACCGGCCGCGCTGACCGTCACCTGTCCCACCTCGCCCTCGACCCACAGGTCCCCGAAGCCAGGCTCGGCACGCAGCGCCTCGCGCACGGCACGCGTGACGTCGCCCACGGTCCAGATCCGGGCGCGATACCCAGGGCTGGCCGCGGCAACCCGGTCATCATCGGTGTTGCCGGTGCTCTCGGCGGCCGCCACCCGCGAGGTCGGTGCTCCCTGCGGCGGTGGCTCCGGGTCCGGCGGTCCGGCGGCCGGCGACCTGCCGGTGGGCACGAGCCAGCGCTCCCAGGGACGCGCGTCCCTGCTTCGATCGTCATCCATCGCGCGCCTCCGCGGGTCCGCGGCGCCGGCAGCAGGCGGCCGGGAGCAGCTCAGACCCGGGTCAGGTACTCGCCCGTGCGGGTGTCGATCCGGATCGTGTCGCCCTCGTTGACGAAAAGCGGAACCTGGACCGTCAGACCCGTCTCGGTGGTGGCGGGTTTGCGCGCGCCGGTCGCGGTGTCCCCCGCAAACCCCGGCTCCGTCGCCTGCACCACCATGTCGACCGTGATCGGCAGCTCAACGCCGATGGTCTCTCCCTCGTAGCTGGTCCGGTCCAGCATCATCCCGTCCTGGAGGTAGGAGACCGCGTCGCCGAGCTGTTCGGCCGACAGGGTGAACTGGTCGAACGAGTCGGTGTCCATGAAGTGAAACTCGTCGCCGTCCCGGTACAGGAACTGCACCTGGCGGCGATCGAGCTGGGCCCGCGGCCACTTGTCGCCGGCCTGGAACGAGCGCTCGACCGTCTGCCCACGCTTGACGTTCTTCAGCTTGATGCGAACCTGTGCCGATCCTCGGCCCATCTTGATGTGGTGATAGTCGAGGATCTGCCAGAGCTCGCCATCGAGCTCGATCACGATCCCCTTGCGCAGGTCACCGGTCGAGACCATGTTCGGGATGACTCCTCTGGTTGGGCGGCCGCCGACGGCGGCCCGGGACCCGTCGCCGGGTTCCCTGATTGTAGCGGGCCAGCGCAGGCCCCTACGCCCCCACCACCGTGACCTCCCGAGCGAACCCCGTCAGGCGCTCGACCCGGCCCGCGCCGGCATCGAAACGCACCAGGTCCTCGATCCGTATCCCGGTCACGCCGGGCAGGTAGACGCCCGGCTCCACCGAAAAGACGGTCGGCCACGGGAGAGGCTCGGGGGCCGCCCGGCGGCTCAGAGAGGGGGCCTCGTGGGTGGCCAGCCCGATCCCGTGCCCCAGCCCGTGCCCGAACTGTTCCGAGTACCCGGCGGCCGCGATCACCTCGCGGGCCGCGCCATCGACCGCGACGCCCGTCGGGGCGACGTGCCGCGCGGCGGCCTCGCCCAGCAGGGCGAACGCCGCCTCCTGGGCCGCGGCCACCAGCTGGTACAGCTGCAGGTCCCGCGAAGCAGGGTCGCCCACGAAAAGGGTGCGGGTCATGTCGCTCCGATAGCCGGCGACCTGTGCCCCGAAGTCAAAGAGGAGTACTTCGCCGGCCCGCACCTGGCGCTCGCCGGGAGAGCCGTGGGGCAGCGCCGCACGCGGCCCCGACAGGCACGTCACGTCGAAGGCGAGCGCCTCGGCCCCGCCGGTCCGCATCTCCCACTCGAGCTGCAGGGCCAGATCGTGCTCGCTCACGCCCGGCCGGATCCGGGGGAGCAGCCGCCCCAGGGCCGCGTCGGCGACGGCACAGGCGGCCGCCACGCGCTCGAGCTCGGACGGCTCCTTCACCGCCCGGAGCGCCTCGACCCACCCATCGACCGGGACCAGCTCCGCTTCCGGCGCGGCGGCTGCCAGGTCGTTCCACAGCGCATGGCTGACCAGGCGCGCTTCGACGGCGACCCGACGCACCGGCCGGCCGCCCGACCCGTGGAGACGGCCCAGGATGGCGGGCCACCGTTCCGGCAGGTCGTAGTAGGACTCCTCGATGCGGGCCGCCGGACACTCTTCGCGGGCCTGCTCGTCGTAGCGGGGGTCCGCCAGCACCACCAGGTCGTCCCCGGTCACCAGGAAGCGACCCGAGTCGCCGGCGACCTTCTCCTCCCCTTCGCCCAGCACGAACCCCGTCAGGTACCGGGTGTTCTCTCGGCTGAGGCCCAGGTATGCGTCAACACCCTCCCGCTCCAGGCGCGCGCGGAAGCGTGTCAGCCGCGCCCCCCGGGCAGCCTCGTCGGCTGCCTTCCATCGCGCCAGATCGTCGAGAGAGGGAACGCGCCCCGCAACGGGCGATACCGGAATGCTCGTCACTGGATGTACCCGTACTTTCGCATATTTGCCAGCTGCTCCGCGTAGGTCTTCGAAAACGCGTGGGTGTGGCTGCCATCGGTCCTGGCCACGAAATAGAGGTAGCCGGTGGCCGTGTCCGGATGGAGTGCTGCCTGGATGGAGGCCGGGCTGGGCGTACAGATCGGCCAGGGGATCATGCCGGGGCCCGCGTAGGTCTGGAACCCTTTCAGGTCCTTGGGCAATGTCACACCCCCCGGGTTGGCCAGGGCGTTCCAGAAGACGTAGTCCTGCCACTTTGCGAACGGCAGCTTGCGCAGTTGCACGGTATCCCAGCCGTAGATGACGGTGGGGTCCGCGTCCAGGGGCATCCCGCGCGCCAGCCGGTTCGCGTAGACGCCGGCGATCAGGGGCCGCTCGGAGTCAACCCGCGCCTCCTGTTCGACAAGGCTGGCCAGCGCCAAAACCTGATAGAAGTCCTTCCCCTCCTTCTGGGCCTCCTGCAGGGGACCCATCCCCACGTCCGTCTGCCAGAGGTCCAGCAGATCGCGCACCAACTGGTCGGGCGTCACGTCCGCGTAGACGTCGAACGTACCGGCTCCCAGGAAGCCCTCCAGGGAGTGGCCGGCCGGAAGGACCGAGAGGAACGGGTACTCCGCCAGGAGTGCGGCGGTTGGATGCATCGCCAGGTCGTAGAAGGCGTGGACGTCCATCTTGAGCGGCAGCGTCTCCAGGTAGGCGGTGATCTGCTCGATCCGGAGCCCTTCCCGCAACTGGACGCTCACGGTCTTGACGGGGGCCAGCTGCAGGCGGGCCAGGATCGCCTGCGGCGTCATGGTCTGGCTCAGGTCGTAGGCCCCTGCCTCGATGGTCCCCGACACTCCCTCCGTGATGGCCAGGTAGGTGATCGCGAAGGGGTCCTTGACCAGGCCGGCCCGTGCGAGGTCCTGTGCGACGTCAACGGCCGTCGCGCCCAGCGGGACCGTGAAATGGACCACCGTTGGGTTGGTGCCGGCCGGATCGGACAGGTCGTTGCCCAGTTGGTGACGCACGATGTCAGCCACCGGGCTCATGCGCAACAGGGAGGGGTTGCTCTCCGCCAGACTGAGCACCAGGCGGTTCACGGCCGGACCAACCGCCAGCGAGGTGAGCAGCCAGAGCAGAAGGGCGGCCGCCGCGAGGATCCCCAGGGCCCCACCAACGCGCCCCCAGCGGCTCCCCGAGCGACGCGGCGCCGAGCGTGGCGCATATCCGCCACTTCGAACACCGTGCGCCGGGCGATCGTCCGTCATCCGGCCGCGGGCCCGGTATCGGGAAGGTCAACCCGGGAACGATCACCCTGCGCCGTGCCGCGCACGTCAAGTTCCGCGCGCAGGATGAGGACAGCCGCCTCCTGGTCGACCCGTGCCCGGCGGGCGAGGATGGACGAGCGCGTGGGACGGCCGGTCTCCCGGTGCCGGTGGAGGGCGGGTTGCCGGGACTCGGCAGCTGCAGTGGTCAGCCGCTCGTCCCGCCAGCCCAGGCGCAGGCCCGTTCGCGCCGTCATCTCCGCGGCCCAGGTCCGCGTCTTCCCGGCCTGTTCGCCCTCGCCGCCCTGCATGTCCAGCGGCAGTCCAACGACCAGCTCGGTGGCGTCCTGCTCCGCAGCCAGCCGCGCCAGCCGCGCCGCATCGGCGGCCAGGGCGCCCCGGCGGAGGGTGGTCAGCGGCCGGATCGCCCCGGTCGCCAGATCCGCGACGGCCACGCCGATCCGGTGGTCACCGAGGTCCAAGCCCAGGAGCCGGCTCACGTCCCTGCCTGGCGGGGCGCCGCAACGGACAGCGTCACGCGGCCGTCAAGGCTCGGGATGGTGGTCACGAACGAGGGCCAAGTGGCAATCGAAACGTCCCCGTACTGGGAAAGGATGGCACGCGCCTCGGCGACGGTCTTGCCCTTCACCTGGGCCAGCAGTGCCGGCGCGCTCAAGGGGTGCCATCGCTGCGCACTGGCCGCCACCGTAAAGGTCACCTGGCCGTTCTGCACCACCGGGTTGCTGACCGAGGTGTGGACGGAGCCCGGAAAGAGCGACCACCCGGCGGGGATCGACTGCTGCAGGCGTGCCGAAGCGAGGCCGGCGAGCGGTTGCTGCGAGACGGCAATCGCGGTGGCGGTGGCGGTGGCGGCCAGCTGGAACGAGCTGACCGGGGTGCCAACCAGCGCCGAGGCGGCGGGGACCGTGGAGACGGCGCCAAGGGTGGCGGTCCCCGGGATCACCGTCGTCCCTTGCGGGGCAACCGACGGATTGGCCATCGCGGCCGATAGCTGGCCGGCGATCCGGGAGCCGAGCTGCTTCACGGCCACATCGTAATCCTGCTGGGTGACGACCCGGGTCACCGTACGGGTCCCGCCGCTGGTGGGCGCGGGATTGTCCACCGTCACCTGGAACGCCTGCAGGCGCGTGGAGGCGACTGTGACGGCGTGGGCCGGCACGTTGCCGGCCGGGCCCGGGGCCACGGCCTGGATCGCGCAGCTGGCCTGTCCGGGGGTGATGGTGGTGCCGCTGACGGTCGCGGGAGGCGTGACCACGGTGGCCTGGGTGAGAAACGCCACCCCGGAGCGAGTGGCAACCGTGGTGCCGGCCGGGATCGTCACCGGGTCGATGGTGTCATTGCTGGTGAACGTGACGGTACCGGTGGCGGGTGTCAGGCTCACTTTCTGGCCGCTGGACGTGAAGGTCCCCTCGGAGCTGAGAGGGACGGTCACCTGCTGGGCCGGAATGACCAGGTTCGCCTGGTCCACCGCGGTGGCCGTGGGGTCGGCGGTGACCCGCAGCGAGATCGGGCCCTGCATGACGGCCACCGGGGTGACCACGATCTGCGCAGTGGGCAGTACCAGGTAGAGGGCGCCGCCCCCGGCCAGCAGCAGGACCAGCAGCGCCACCAGGAGGATCGCCAGCCAGCGCCGCCGGCCGTGCCGCGCGACCTCTTTCACCTGGCCGGCCACCGGCAGTGCCCCCGCCGAGCGTGGCCCGGTCCCGGTTCCCGCCCTGGCCGCGCTCCTGCTCCCCGCGCCAGCCCCCGCCCCGGGTCCCCGGCCAGCGGACGCGTCGGCCTCCGTCTCGCGCGGCACAACCGACCCAGCGCCGGAGTCGGCCGATCTCCGGGGACCCCGGCCCGCGATTGCCTCGGGGGAGATCGGCCGTGGGCCCGGCGCCGACCCGGAGACCATGGTCGGCGCCGGGGCGATGCGTCGCTCGAGGGCTTCCTGCTCCAGCGCTTCCGCCAGGGCCGCCTCGTACCCGGCCACCGTCGCGTAGGCCGGGAGCCCGGCCGCGATGGCGATTGCCCGCACCGAGGTCTCGGGGGCGACGATCGCGAGCTGGCGCTCCCGGGCCGCCGCCTCCCGCGCCAGGAGCCGGAAATTGATGCGGCTGGTGGCCACCCGGGAGCCCGCGGGCAGCACCAGCGCCACGTGCGGCTCGCCCGGCGCCCGCAGGCGTGCCACCGCCGTGGTGACTTCGTCGTCGACGTCCAGGTAGTGGATCGTCATCCTGGCCAGTCTGCCTCAGACCTTCATTGCCCGCAGTACCCGGCGCAACGCAGCGTCGAGCGCGCTCTCCTCGGCGGCCATCTCGACCGCCTGGTAGGCCAGGCCCATGGGGGTGACGTCCTGCTGGTCCACCAGGAGCCCGGTCTCGTCGTGCACCCCGCGCACCTCCCCCGGGACCGCCACCGAGACCTCCGGCGGACGCGGAAACGGCAATCGGCTGGCAAAAGCCGGGTCGCGCAGGGCGGACTGCACCTCGGGGAGGCCGGCCCCGCCGCCGCACAGGTAGATGTGCCCCGGGAGCAGATCGCCGCCCGCGAGCTCCTCGAGCACCAGCTCGACGCCCGCCGACCAGACCGACACGTCCTCGGCCACCACGGCCGCCACACGCGCCCGGTCGGGCACCTCCACGCCGCGCGCATAGTCGATCTTCACCGCCTCCGCACGCTGGAACGGCAGCTCCAGCTGGTCGGCCAGGCTCTTCGTGAAGGCGCGACCCCCCAGGGCAAACATGCGGGTCCCCTCGATCCCGCCGGAGCGCACCAGCGCCACGTCGGTGGTCCCGCCGCCCACGTCCACGAACAGGCCCCCTGCCTGCTGCACCTGCTCCCCGCCCAGGCACCGCGCCACCGCGTACGGCTCGGCCACCACCGCGAGCAGCTCCAGGTCGAGCTGCGCGGCAACACTCTGCAACGCGCCAAGGTGAACCAGCGGTGCAAAGGCGTTGAAGATCGAAATCCGCACGTGGCGCCCCTGGAAACCAACCGGGTTGGTGACCGGGTAGCCATCGATGGCGGCGCCCGTCACGGCCGCGTGCACCAGGCGCACATCCACGTTGGGGAGCCCGGTCTCCCAGGTCACCGCGCGCTCGGCCTCGCGCAGCGCCTCGTGCTGCACGCCGTCGATCAGCCGCTGCAGCTCCGACTCCGAGATCGGCTGGTCGGGACGCCGGCGCTCCTGCGAGAGGGTCATGGTGAAACCCTTGACCAGCTCGCCCGCAATCCCCACCACGGCCTGGCTCGGCCTGAACCCGGCCATCTCCTCGGCTTCCTGCAGCGCCACCGAGCAGTTGTCGACCACCGCGCTGATGTCCGCCACGGTGCCCGACTGCATGTGGGCCAGCCCCTGTCGCTGGCGCCCGACCCCCCGCACCACGGCAGTCCCATGGTCGTCGATCTCGAAGACGAGCGCCTTGGCGAACTCGGTGCCGACGTCCAGCGCGGTACAGGCGGCAGGAGCCGCCCCGCTCTCACGCCCGAGGAGCCGGCGCCAGAAGGCCATGCCGTCAGGCACTCGCGTCCAGCGCCGCGGCGAACGCGGTCTGCACCCGGTCGAGCGCCTCCGGCAGTCCCGCGCGCCGGGAGCCGCGCCCCTGCGCCATCTCGGGTCGCCCGCCGCCGCGCCCGCCGATGACCTCCACGCCGGCCTGGACCAGCGCGGCGGCCGAGACGCCACGGGCCACCAGGTCGTCGCTGACGGTCACGAAGAGGACCGGCTCGTCGGACTCCAGGCCCACCGCAATGACCCCCGGCCCCAGAATCCCGCGCACGTCGCGGGCCCAGCGCTTCATGGCGTCCTGCCCCTCGAAGGGACCCGCGTAGCGGACGAGGCTGGCCCCGTTCACCCGCAGCGCGTCGCGGGCCGCCTGCGCGGGACGCACCAGGCTCCCCGCGGCGCCGGCACGCAACCGGCGCTCCAGGTCCTCCACTCTGGCCTGCATCTCGGCGAGACGGGCCGGGACCTGGGCGGGCTCGCGCACGCCCAGCGTGTCGGAGATCCGCTCGAGGAGGGCGAACCGTTCCTTGACCAGCGCCTTGGCTGCCTCGCCCGTGATGGCCTCGATCCGCCGGACTCCCGCACCGATCGAGCGCTCCCCGGTGATGAAGAACCCCCCGATCTGCCCGGTGGCCCGGCAATGGGTCCCCCCGCAGAGCTCCCGGCTGTAGCCCTCGACCGTGACGGTCCGCACGATCTCGCCGTACTTCTCGTCGAAGAAGGCGTCGGCACCGGCGGCGACCGCCTCGGCCATGGGCAGGTTCGAAACGGTCACCGGCCGGTCATCGAGGATGACCGAACGCACCTCGTCCTCGATCGCCGAGCGCTCCGCCGCCGTGAGCGGCCGATCGAGCGGGAAATCGAAACGCAGGTAGTCGGGCGAGACGAGCGAGCCAGCCTGGTGTGCCGATGGGCCGACCACGTTGCGCAGCGCGCGGTGCAGCAGGTGGGTGGCCGTATGGTTGCGCATGACCCCATTCCGGCGGCCTGCGTCGACCACGGCACGCACCGTCTCCCCGATGCGCAGGCTGCCCTGCAGGCGCCCCCGGTGGACGATCAGCTGGCCCACGGGCTTCTGGGTGTCCTCCACCCGGAGGACTGCCCGGTCGCCCAGGTAGAGCACGCCCTGGTCGGCCACCTGGCCTCCACTCTCGGGGTAGAAGGGCGTGGCATCGAGCACCACTTCGGCCGCGCCCTCGCCCGCCAGTTCCCCGTACTCGGTCCCGTCCCGAAGGATGGCCACCACGCGGCCTTCGGCCTCCAGCGTGTCGTAGCCCAGGAACAACGGCTCACCGGCGCGCCGCAAGATCGCCTCGTAGAGGCTGGTCTCGCGGGCCAGGCGGCGCAGCTGGCCCCGCGCCCCGGCCCGGGAACGTGCCCGCTGTTCAGCCAGGGCCTCCTCGAACCCGGGACGGTCCACGGCCACGCCGTACTCTGCCGCCAGCTCGACCGTCAGGTCGATCGGGAAGCCGTACGTATCGTGGAGGCGAAAAGCGACCGCACCGTCCAGGACCGGCGCGCCGGAAGGCAGCGCCTCGGGCCGCCGCCCGACCACGCGGTCACCGGGCGGCTGCACGCCGAGCTCGGCAAGGGCCGTTTCCAGGTGGCCGGTCCCTGCGTCGAGCGTGCGGGCGAACTGCGACTCCTCGCGACCCACGGTCTCCAGGATCTGCCCCCGCTGCTCCAGCAAGTACGGGTAGGCGTCGCGCATCACCTCGATCACCACGTCCGCCGCCTCGGCCAGGAACGGGTCGCGCCGCCCCAGCAGCCGGCCGTGGCGCACGGCTCGCCGGATGATCCGGCGCAGCACGTAGCCGCGCCCCTCGTTAGAGGGCCGCACGCCGTCCGCGACCAGAAACGTGGCGGCCCGCGAGTGATCCGCGATCACCTGATAGCTGAAGCGTTCCGCCTCGAAGACATCCGGGTCGTGCCCAAGCAGCTCCCGCATCCGGGCGTGAACAGGGGTGAACAGGTCGGTGTCGTAGTTGGAAGGGACCTGCTGGATGACGCTAGCCAGCCGTTCGAGCCCCATACCGGTGTCAATGCTGCGGAACGGCAACGGCACGCGCTGACCGTCGGGCCGCTGGTCGAACTCCATGAAGACCAGGTTCCAGATCTCCAGCCAGCGCGGGCAGGTCTCGGAATGGTCCGGCACGCACTCGGGTCCCTCGCTGAACTGAACGCCCCGGTCGAAGTGGATCTCGCTGCACCGTCCGCACGGGCCGGTATCGGCCATCCGCCAGAAGTTCTTCTCGTCGCCGGCGTCCACGTTCCCCCAGCGCGCAATCCGCTCGGGGGGCAGGCCGATCTCGTCTCGCCAGACAGCGTAGGCCTCCTCGTCATCCGAGTAGACCGTGGCGGCCAGCCGCTCGCCCGGGATCCCGTACTCGCCGGTCAACAGCTCCCAGGCCCAGTGAATGGCCTCCCGCTTGAAATAGTCCCCGAAGCTCCAGTTGCCGAGCATTTCGAAGAACGTGTGGTGCCGGGGAGTCCGGCCAACCTCCTCGAAGTCGTTGTGCTTCCCGGCCACGCGCAGACAGCGCTGCACGTCGGTGGCGCGGCGATACGAACGGGTCTCGCGGCCGGTCAGCACGTCCTTGAACTGGACCATGCCGGCGTTGGTGAAGAGCAGGGTCTGGTCGCCCGCGGGAACCAGGCTGGCACCCGGGACGACCTCGTGTCCACGAGCGGCGAAGAAGGCAAGAAAACGTCGACGGATCTCGTCCGAGGTCAGGGCGACGATCCGCTGGTCAGAGTCCGGCATGGCACTAACGGTACCGTATCGTCAGGCGCGCGTGGCGGGGCTGGTGGCCCGGCCGGACCCGGGCCGCCTCCTTCACGTGCCGCCACTGGGGCCCAGCGTGCTCACGATAGCGACCACCGCCATCCCGGCCCAGGCGACCGCGGATGCGCTGAGCAGCCCGAAGTCGCCGATGCGCAGCGGGTCGCCCACGTGCGCCCCGATCGCCTGCCCCGCGTAGGCGCCCAGGACCGACGCCAGGGCCAGGAAGGGGAGCCGGCCCCGGGCCTCCCCGCCCAGGAAGACGAAGAGCGCCACGTTGAACACGCCCACCAGGATCGAAAGGACCACGGACGGCTCGAGCAGCGGCATCGGGACAGGATAGTCTCCGGCGCCTCGCGTCCCGCACTCAGGCGCGAGCGATACGCCCGCCGCCGAGGACCTCGTCCCCGGCATAGAAGACGGCCGCCTGGCCGGGCGCCGGCGCCCAGACGGGACGCGCCGTTTCCACCCTCCAGCGTCCGGCCCCGGTCTCCACCGGGAGGATGCGGGCCGCCACGGTGGGGGCGCGATGCCGCACCCGCAGCTGGCCGGAGAAGGGTTCCGTGGGCGCGCCACCGGAGACGAAGTGCACGGCCTCCAGGTCGAAATGGTCGTGCAGCAAGTCCTCGCGGCGGCCCAGCTGGATCAGATTCCGGTCCGCGTCAATGGCCGACACGTAGCGCCGCTCGCCCAGCGCGATCCCCAGGCCCGTGCGCTGTCCAACCGTGTAGGCGGCGGCCCCGCGATGCTGGCCCACGACGGCGCCGGACCGGTCCACGAGCGCCCCCGGCGTCTCTCGCCAGCCCCCCCGCTCCCGCAGCGTCTCCCGGTAGTCGCCGCCAGGGACGAAGCAGATCTCCTGACTCTCGGGCGTCGCAGCGGTGGCCAGCCCCAGCCCGCGGGCGATCTCACGCACCTGCGGCTTCGAGAGTGCGCCCAGGGGAAACCGGGTCCGGGCCAGCTGGTCCTGCCGGAGCCCGTAGAGGAAGTAGCTCTGGTCCTTGGATGGGTCGGCCGCCGCCAGCAAGCGCCAGCGCGACGCACCGCCCGAGTCGGTCACCCGATCCACCCGAGCGTAATGCCCGGTGGCGACCGCGTCGGCGCCGTACAGGAGGCGGGCGCGGGCGAGCAGTGCCCCGAACTTCACGTACGTGTTGCAGTCCACGCAGGGGCTCGGGGTTGCGCCCGAGAGATAGGCCGTCACGAACGGGTCGATCACGCGGGCGGTGAACTCGCGCTCGAGGTCCAGCACGAAGAACGGGATTCCCAGCTGCGACGCGACGCGCCGGGCGTCGTCCGCCGCGTCGAGCGAGCAGCAGCCCCGACGGAACTCGCTGCGCTGATCGGCGCCCCCGTGCAGCCGCATCCAGACGCCCACCACCTCGTGTCCCTGTTCGCGCAGCAACGCTGCGGCCACGGACGAGTCGACCCCGCCCGACATCGCTACCACGATCCGGCCGCTCACCGCCGCGCCCTCCGGCGCCACGCTCCCACCCGCAGGCTCACACCGGCTCCGTGCCCGCCCCGAACGGGTCGCGTGCAAGGGCGGCCGCAGCGGCACGGATCCGGCCGATCGTGGCCGGCACCACCCGACAGGCAGTCGCGATCTCGCGTGCGGTCGTGGTCCGCCCCAGGGTCAGACGGAGCGCGCCCCGGGCCTCTTCAGCCGGGTATCCCATCGCGGTCAGCACGTGGGACGGTTCGGTGGACCCGGCCGCGCAGGCCGACCCGCTGGAGCAGGCGATCCCGTCGAGGTCCAGCCCCGCCACCAGCGACTGGCCGTCCGCGCCGCCCACCACCACCGAGAGGTGATTGGGCAGGCGATCCCGGGGATGCCCCGTCAACTCAACGCCGGGGACGGCGAGGACAGCCCGTTCGAGTGCGTCGCGCAGGGTCTGCACGGCACCGGTGGTCGCGGCCCGCTCGCGGCCCGCCAGACGCAGCGCGGCAGCGAGGCCCACAGCGCCGGCCACATTCTCGGTCCCTGCCCGCCGATGGCGCTCCTGGGCGCCGCCCTGCTGCTGCGGCAGGAGCGCCGTGCCGCGGCGCACGTAGAGCACGCCGACGCCCTTGGGCCCCTCGATCTTGTGGGCCGCTATCGAGAGGAGATCCACGTCCAGGGCGCGGACGTCGAGGTCCAGCCAGGGGGCAGCCTGCACCGCGTCGAGGTGGACCAGGACCTGGCGCTGGAGGCGCACCCGTCGGACGAGCTCTGCCACCGGCTGCACCGTGCCCACCTCGTTGTTGGCCACCTGCAGGCTGACGAGAACCGTGCGCTCCCCCACCGTGGCCGCCAGCTGGTCGGGATCCACCCGCCCGTAGCGATCCACCGGCAGCACCGTCACCTCGAAGCCGAACTTCTCCAGGTGCCGCATGGCGTTGAGCACCGCCTCATGCTCCACGGCGGAGGTCACAAGCTGATGGCCGCGCGCCTTGCCGGCCCAGGCGGCCCCCTTGATAGCCAGGTTGATGGCCTCGCTGCCACCGCTGGTGAAAACCAGCTCGCGCGGATCCGCTCGCAGGTCCTGCGCCACGGACTCGCGCGCCTCGTCGAGTGCCGCCCGCGCCTGCCGTCCGAAGACGTGCGCCGACGAGGGGTTGCCGAAGGTCTCGGCCAGCACCGGCAGCATCGCGTCGAGGACCTCCCGCCGAACCGGCGTGGTCGCGGCGTGGTCCAGGTAGATGGGCATGCGCAGGATTGTAGCCTCGGGCCCGCGAGGCCCCGCCGGCCGCGTCCGGCACGCAGCTCCCTTGCCATTCCGCCGCCCCGGATCGGCCCGGCACCCGCGCCTGTGCCCGGGCCCGCGCCTGTGCCTGTGCCTGTGCCCTTGATGCACGTTCCGGACCCTCGGCGGGGTCCACCGGGGCATGCGGGCCGTCTGCAGCGTGGATCGGGGCCGCGGCGGGTTGCCGGTGTGCGCCCCGTGCACCCCTTCGACGTCCCCTCGGGCGCTCCCCCGCTGATCGTGCTGTCGGCAGACGCTTACGTGCCGGTGGTGCACGGCCGGGGGCCGGCGCACGGGGCCTCGGTCGGTCGTGTGGGTGCGGCGCACGGAAACGGGCCCGCCCGGAACGACATCCGAGGCCTATGCCCGGCGCTACCGGTCCGCGTCCTCCCGCTCGGCGAGCAGGCGCCGCTCGTGCTCGCGGCCCGCCGCGCGGCGGCGGTCGTGCGTGGAGAGAGTCCGCTTGCGGAGCCGGATGCTGCGCGGCGTGACCTCCACCAGCTCGTCAGCCGCGATGAACTCGATCGCCGATTCCAATGTCAGCTCCCGCGGGGGCGTGAGCCGGAGCGTCTGCTCCTGGGTGGACGAGCGGATGTTGGTCAGATGCTTCTCCTTGGTCGCGTTGACGTCCATGTCCCCCGAGCGGGCGTTCTCCCCCACGATCATCCCCTCGTAGACGTCGACGCCGGGCCCCACGAACAGCTCGCTGCGCTCCTGGAGGTTATGCAGCGCAAACGTGCTGGTGACTCCCGCACGGTCGGCGACCAGGACGCCGCTGGTCCGGTGCGCCACCTCCCCCGCCCAGGGGCCGTACCCCTCCCCGATCTGGTGCATCAGCGCGGTCCCCCGAGTCAGGGTGAGCAACTGCCCCCGAAAGCCGATCAGCCCGCGGACCGGGATGACATACTCCATGCGCACCCGTCCGTCCGCGTCCGTGGTCATCTGCTCCAGCCGGGCCCGGCGCGAGGAGAGCGCTTCGGTCACCTCGCCGATGAAGTCGGGCGGGATATCCACCGTGACCCGCTCGTAGGGCTCCTGCACCTCGCCGTCGACTTCGTGCAGGATCACTTCGGGGCGCGAGACCTGGAGCTCATAGCCTTCGCGCCGCATCGTCTCGATCAGCACGGCCAGCTGCAGCTCGCCCCTGCCACGCACCTCGAACAACTCGCCCGACTCGGTGGGGAGCACCTCGATCGCAACGTTGCCCAGCACCTCTCGTTCCAGGCGCGTGCGGAGGTGCCGGCTGGTCAGAAAACGGCCATCGCGCCCGGCCAGCGGCGAGGTGTTGACGCCGAACGTCATGCTGATGGTGGGTGCGTCCACCTGCAGCCGGGGCAGTGGACGCGGATCGGCCGGATCGGTGATCGTGTCGCCCACCGTGACCTCGGGAATCCCGGCCACGGCCACGATCTCGCCCGGTCCGGCCTCGCGCACATCGATCCGCTGGATCCCCTCCGCGGTGGTCAGGCTGGTGACGGCGCCGGTCAGTGTCACCGTGCGGCCGGGCTCGATCGCCCCCTCGGTCGTGTCGGCCTCTTCCCGCACGATCGCGATCCGCTGGCCCATCCGGATGGTCCCGTTACGGATGCGCCCGACCGCCATCCTGCCGACGTACTCGTTGGCCGTCAGGTTGGTGACCAGCAGCTGGAGCGGCGCGTCGGCCTCGTACGTCGGAGCCGGCGTGACCCGGACCAGGAGGTCCAGCAGCGGGCGCAGGTCCGTGCCCGGGACGGACGGGTCGAGCGTCGCGGTCGCCGCCTTGGCATTGGTGTAGACCACCGGGAACTCGATCTGCTGCGCGTCGGCACCAAGGTCCATGAAGAGCTCGTAGACCGCGTCCAGGACTTCCTTGGGGCGCGCGTCGGATCGATCGATCTTGTTGAGGCAGACGATCACCGGGAGCCGGAGCGCCATCGCCTTCTGCAGCACATAGCGCGTCTGGGGCAAGGGCCCCTCGGAGACGTCGACCAGCAGGAGCACCGCGTCCACCATGAGCAGGCTCCGCTCGACCTCTCCGCCGAAGTCGGCATGGCCGGGCGTGTCGACGATGTTGAGGTGCACGCCGCCGTACTCGACGGCGGTGTGCTTGGCCATGATCGTGATCCCCTTCTCGCGCTCGAGGTCAAGCGAATCCAGGACCCGCTCAACCACCTCCTGGTTGGCGCGGAACGCCCCCGTCTGGCGGAGCAGGCCATCCACCAGGGTGGTCTTGCCATGGTCCACGTGGGCCACGATGGCGACGTTGCGGACGTCATCGCGCAAGCGCAGCGAATCCGCCCGCGCGTCGGACGAGACGTGGACGGAGGCGCCTGCGGTGGGCAGCGTGGTGTGAGGCTGGTCGGTCATGGGCGGTCGCATTGTCGCACATGCGGCGCTGCTACCATCGCAAGCGTGACGGTCGCCGCCGTGATCTTCTCCACCCGCACCGAGGACGCCACTGCGCTGCTCGACGGCGTCGCGTGCGTGCGGCACGTGGCTGATGCCGCGTGGTCGGGCGGCGCCATACCGATCGCGGTGGTGGCACCGGATCCGGATGGGGCGGTCGCCGACGCGCTCTCGGGATCGTCCGTGGATCTCGTGGCGCTGGCGCTCGCGGGGGCGGGAGCGTCCGAGCTGATCCTGCTCGGGATCGAGGCCGCGGCCGCGTCGGTCGCCGAGACCACGGCCGCCCTGCTGTGGCCGGTGCGTATGGCATGGATCGATGCGGGGACCGCCACCGCCCTGATCGAGGCGCATGCTGGCGCCCCGGCAGCGGTGCTCCGCCCGAGCTGGGCGGGCCAGCCGGGCTGGCCTGCCCTGGTGCCGCTGGCCCTGGTCGGCATGCTGCGCGCCCTCGCGCCAGACCTGTCGCCGGACCGCCTGCTCGCCGGCATGGAGGAGGCCGGCGCACCGCTGCGGCTACTCGACCTGGGCGACCCGGGGGCAACCCACGACGTCAGCACACCGCGCGCGAGGCTCCCGGCGTACGCGGGTCCCGAGCAGCCCGTCACTGGTCACCCGCCGGACTGGGGTTCGGACGTGGCGCAAGCGCCGCCCGCGGAATGAGCGCCACCGCGGCCGGCCCAGTCCTCAGGCCGGTGGCGTGCCCACGTACCGGAGCCCGAGCTCGGCATACTGCGCGGGATCCGGCGCGGATGGCGCGTCCAGCATCAGGTCCGCCCCGGACGAGGTCTTGGGAAACGCCATGACCTCCCGGATATTGGTCTGATCGGCGAAGAGAGCGGCCCAGCGGTCGATGCCCAGCGCGATCCCGCCATGGGGCGGCGCCCCGTACTCCAGCGCCTCCAGGATCCCCCCGAAGAGGTCCCGCATCCGCTCCTGCGAGTATCCCTGCAGCGCGAAGCTCCGCTCCAGGAGTCCCCGGCGGTGGATCCGGACCGATCCCCCGCCCAGCTCCCAGCCATTGAGCGCGATGTCGTACTGCATGGCCCGCGCACGACCGGCAGGGTCCTGTGGGGATGGCCAGTAAGGGTCACCCGAGGCGGTTGCCAGCAGCGGCTCGTCTTCGGGTACCACGCCGGAGAACGGGTTGTGCGTGGCGTCCCAGCGCCCATTATCGGCATCCCACTGGTACATCGGGAAGCGGTGGACCCAGCAGTACGCCAGCACATTCGGGTCGGCGAGACCGAGCCGTTCCCCCAGCTCCCGGCGGAGCCTCCCGAGGACATCGGCGGTCACCGCCGGTGCATCCGCGACCACCAGCAGCAGGTCCCCCGGGCGTGCCCCCGCCGCCTCGACCATCGCCCCAAGCCGTTGCTCGCCCAGGTGCTTGCTCACCGGCGAGTGGACCGCCCCGGCGCTGTCCACCGACACGTGGACCAGTCCGTGCGCCCCATACCGGCGCGCAAACGCCGTCAATTCGTCGATCTCGCTCCGGCTCGCCCTGGCCATGCCTGGCGCCACGATCCCTTTCACGCGTCCCCCACCCGCGAGGATCTCGTCGAAGACCCGGAACCCGGTCCCGCCGCTGCCGCCCTGCAGGGCGGGCGCCAGGTCCACCAGTTCCATCCCGAAGCGCAGGTCTGGCTTGTCGGAGCCGAACCGCTCCATCGCCTCCTCGTAGGTGAAACGCGGGAACGGCACGTCCTGGATCGGCCGTTCCGGGATCACCGTTCGACTGACCTCGATCGCCATCGCCTCCACGAAGTCCATCACGGTCTCCTCGCTCACGAAGCTCATCTCCAGGTCGAGCTGGGTGAACTCCGGCTGCCGGTCGCCGCGCAGGTCCTCATCCCGGAAGCAGCGCGCAATCTGGAAATAGCGGTCCATGCCGGCCACCATGAGGAGCTGCTTGAGCTGCTGCGGGCTCTGCGGGAGCGCATAGACCGTGCCCGGCTGCAGCCGGCTGGGGACGATGAAGTCCCGCGCGCCCTCCGGGGTGGACTTGATCAGGATGGGGGTCTCGATCTCGACGAAGCCCGCCCGGTGGTGCGCATCGCGGATGGCCCGCACCAGGTTCCCGCGCAGCAGGAGACGGTCGCGCAGAGGCTCGCGGCGGATGTCCAGGTACCGGTAGCGCAGCCGCACGGATTCCTCCACGGGCGCGTCCGGCTCATTGATGTAGAAAGGCGGGGTCTTCGCCTCGGAGAGGATCTCGAGCCTGTCGGCCCGCAGCTCCACCTGGCCGGTGGCCAGCCTGGCGTTCTCGGTCCCGGCCAGGCGACGCGCGACCAGGCCCGCGGCGGAGACGACGAACTCGACCCGGACCCGGGAGGCGATCGCGTGTGCCTCCGGCGCCTGGCGGGCGTCCACCACCACCTGGGTGATCCCATGTCGATCCCGCAGGTCCAGGAAGACGAGGTGACCGTGATCGCGGCGCCGATGCACCCAGCCGGCCAGCTGGGCGGGGCGGCCGGCGTCAGGCGCCCGAAGTGCGCCGCAGGTGTGGGTGCGGTACGGGGTGGCGAGGTCTTCGAGGGCGTGCGGGGGCACGGAAGGGTCGGTCATGGTGCGCACATGCTACGGGATGCGCGGCCGCCGGGGCGCTCCGGTCAGGCGGGCCCGGCACGTGCCAGGCAGGTGGCTGGTCCCGTGTCCATGACGCGGGCGGACGGACACCCCCCGGCACCGTCACCCGCCCCGGGCAGCGTCACCCGTGGTGGTGCATCCGCTCGCCTCGCTCAACCTCGTGCGCGAGGTCCGTGAGCGGCACCGGGTGCTGGGACGCGGAGCGCAGGTCCCGCAACTGCACCAGCCCCTGCCGGATCTCGTCACCCAGGATCACGGCGAAGTGCGCCCCCTCCCGGGATGCCTGTTCAAGCTGGCGCCCCAGCCGCCGGTGGCCCAGGTCGGCACGCGCCGAAAGGCCCGCCTGCCGGAGCTCACTGGCGAGCCGCAGGCGGCCCACCGTGTCGGCGGGGTCGGCGCTGGTCACGAACACCGCGGGGCCGGCCGGCGCGGGCCCCGCGACGCCTTCCTCGGCCAGTGCCAGGACCACCCGATCGATGCCCAGCGCGAACCCGATCCCGGGGGTCGGCCGGCCGCCCAGGATCTCCACCAGCCCGTCATACCGGCCACCGCCACCGAGTGCCTGCTGCTGCCCCTCGGCTCCCTCGCGGTAGAACTCGAACGCGGTCCGCGTGTAGTAGTCGAGCCCGCGCACCAACGAGGGCTCCAGGCGAACCGGGACCTGCAGGGCCTCGAGGTGGGCGCGCACGGCCTCGAAATGCGAGCGGCACGCCCCGCAGAGCCGGTCAACGATGCGCGGCGCAGCCGCGATCAGCGCAGCCATGTCGGGGTCCTTCGAATCGAGGAGCCGCAGCGGGTTGGTTCGCAGACGGGACAGCTCCAGGTCGGGCAGCTCGGCCCGGTGGCCTTCGAAGTACGCGCTGAGCTCGCGCAGGTAGGCGGGCCGGCAGACCGGGTCCCCAATCGAGTTGAGCAGCACCTTCACGTTGGAAAGGCCCGCCTCGACATAGAAGCGATACCCCAGCTCCACGATCTCGGCATCCACGGCCGGTCCCGGATCGCCGATCGCCTCAACGTCCCACTGCCAGAACTGGCGATAGCGGCCTGCCTGCGGACGGTCATAGCGGAACATGGGGCCCACGTACTGGACGCGGACCGGCTGGGGCAGCGTGTGCATCCCGTGCTGCACGTACGCCCGGACGATCCCGGCGGTCCCCTCCGGGCGCAACGCCCAGGCCTCGGCGTCCTCGGTCCGCGGCTGGATCCGGAAGAGCTCCTTTTCGACGATGTCGGTGGACTCGCCCACCCCCCGCTCGAAGACCCCCGTCTGCTCGAAGAGGGGCGTCTCGATTCCCGCGTAGCCGTACCTGCGCGCGAGCTCGGCGGCGAGAGCGGTGAGCCGCTCCCAGGCGGGCCGATCGGCTGGCAGCAGGTCCCGGGTCCCCCGCGGGGCGCGATAGGCGCTCATGGCCGCAGTCTATCCGCTCGCTGCCCGGCGGCGCTGGCCGCGTCCATGTCTGGGGGCGATGGATGACCGAAGCGCGGCGCACGCCCGGCGCGCGCGGCGTGCCTGGGCCCGTGCGGTCCTGCGCGGGGACGATAATCGGCGGCATGCGCACGCGCATCTGGCCACTAGGCGCGACGCCCGTCAAACCAGGCGCGACGCCCGTCCCCGACCGCACGGCCGCACCCGCACCGGTGCACGTGCGCGTCCTTGTACGTCCCGCGCTGCGCCCAATCGGGGAGCGACTGCTGGTGCGCGGCTGGCTGGCAATCACGCTCCGGCGAACCATCCTCAGCTGGCGCCCGCTGGATCCCCCCGAGCTCGCCCACGAACTCGCGCACGTCCGCCAGTGGCAGCAGCTGGGGACACCCAGGTTCGTCGTCCGTTATGCCGCCGCCTCGTGGACGGCCGCCCGTCACGGGGGCGACTGGTACTGCGACAACGCCCTCGAGCGCGAAGCGCGTGAAGCCGCGGAAGCGGCGCGGCGGGCTGGCCCGGGCTGATTGCGCCAGGGCCCCGGCCGGCCACGTTCCCATGGCGCGCGTGCGGCTCCGCCCCGAGGGCGGACACGCGCGCCCCGTCAGCTCAGCGCGCGCTGCACCGAGAAGACGTCCTTCACCTGCTCGAGCCGGGACATGATGCGGGCGAGCTGCCCGACCGAGGCGACCTGCAGCGTGGCGGTCACGGTGCTGGTCCGATCCTCGTGCGTCTCCATGTGGGCCGCCACGATGTTCACCTTCTGCTCGGCCACCACGTTGGTGATGTCGGAAAGGAGCCCGGTCCGGTCGTAGGCGTCCAGCCGGATGGCGATCGGATAGGTCCGCTCGGCCACGCCCTCCCACTCCACCTCGATGAGCCGCTCCACGTCTCGCTCGTGCTGGATGGTCACGCAGTCGCGAAGATGGACCGTCACGCCCTTGCCGCGGGTGATGAACCCGATGATGGGATCGCCGGGGATCGGATGGCAACATGCCGCAAACCGCACCAGCAGGTCGCCCACGCCCTTGACCCGCACCCCGCCGGCCTGCGCCGTGGTCAGGGTGGGCGCGACTTGCGGCAGAACGGTCTCGTTCGAGTCGTCCACCACGCCCATGCGGATGACAACCTGCTGTGCGCTTACCGCGCCGTACCCGATGGCGGCCAGGAAGTCATCCACGGTGGGGAACTTGTAGAGGTCGGCCATCTCGGCGACCCGGTCCGCGCCGACCCGTTCCAGCGAGGTGCGCCCCAGCCGACGCAGCTCGCGGTCCAGCGCCTCGCGGCCGTGCAGGATGTTCTCCTCGCGTTCCTGGCGCTTGAACCATTGCCGGATCTTCTCGCGCGCATGCGTGGTGCGGACGATCGACAGCCAGTCCCGCGACGGGCCGTGCGCCGCCCGCGTGGTCACGATCTCCACGATGTCCCCGTTGCGCAGCCTGTAGTCGAGCGGCACCAGCCGGTTGTTGACCTTGGCTCCGATGCAGCGGTGCCCGATGTCCGTGTGGATCCGGTACGCGAAGTCGAGCGGCGTCGAGCCCGCCGGCAGGTCCTTGACCTCGCCCTTGGGCGTGAAGACGAAGACCTGGTCCTGGAAGACGTCGAGCTTCAGCCCCTCCACGAACTCCGTCGCGTCGGAGACCTCACGCTGCCACTCCATGAGCTGCCGGATCCAGGCGAGCTTCGCATCGTAGTCGCGGTCCGAGCGGGACCCTTCCTTGTACCGCCAGTGGGCGGCGATCCCGACTTCGGCAATCCGATGCATCTGGTGGGTCCGGATCTGGACCTCCAGCGGATGCCCCTCGAGGGCCATGACGGCGGTGTGCAGGCTCTGGTAGCCGTTGGCCTTGGGCATCGCGATGTAGTCGTCAAACTGCCCGGGGATGGGGCGCCAGAGGGAGTGCACCACGCCCAGGGCCGCGTAGCAGTCCTTGACCTCGTCCACCAGCACGCGGATGGCGTAGACGTCGTAGACCTCGTCGAAGTTGGCCGACTTGCGCTCCATCTTGCGATGGATGCTGTAGAGGTGCTTGGGGCGCCCCGACAGCTCAGCCAGGATCCCGCTCGCCTCGAGCGCCCCCTGCAGCTCGGCCATGGCGCGCTCGACGTACGACTCGCGGGCGGCCCGGCGCGTCTCGAGTTGCTGGGCGAGCGCCCGGAACGCGACCGGGTCCAGTACCTTGAAGGAGAGATCCTCGAGCTCCCACTTCATCTGCCAGATCCCCAGCCGCTCCGCGAGCGGCGCGTAGATCTCGAGCGTCTGCCGGGCGATCCGCTGCTGTTTCTCGGGCGGGAGCCCGGCGATGGTCCGCATGTTGTGGAGCCGATCGGCCAGCTTGATCAGGACGACCCGGACGTCCTCCGCCATGGCCAAAAACATCTTTCGGATGTTCTCCGCCTGGCGCTCCTCGTGGCTGTGCGCACTGAACTTGGAGAGTTTGGTGACCCCGTCCACCAGGCGCGCCACCTCGGGTCCGAAGCGCTCTTCCACGTCACCCAGGGAATACTCCGTGTCCTCCGGGACATCGTGGAGCAGCGCAGCCTGGACCGCGACCGGGTCAAGGCCCAGCTCGGCCAGCAACAGCGCCGCGGCCAGTGGATGCGTGATGTAGGGCTCGCCGCTGGCGCGTCGCTGCCCGGCATGCGCCTCGCTGGCGAACCGATAGGCGCGTTCCACCCCGGAGACGTCCGCCAGCGGGTAGTGACTCCGGACCTCATCGATCACGCGGCGCGCGAAAGCGTCGATCTCGTCCGGAGTCTCCGCGGGGCGCCCGGGCTCGGCCTTGCGCCTGCCACCCGGGCGGACGGAACGGGCTGGCGCGCGTGCAGGCTCGATGGACATACCCCATCATAGCGCCCCGCCGGCGCGCCGCCCCCGCGTGGCCCCGGCAGCCACGGTCCGCTGCCAGGTGCCGGCAACGGTTCAGCGCATCCGTCGCGCGACCCGCCAGGCGGCGCCGAGCAGGGCCCGCGGGGCATGCTCATGGGCCGGGACAAACACCGCGGCGCGTGCGCCAAACCCGCGCTTGAACTCGTAGAGGTTCCAGAGCGGATGGCTCGCGCCGGTCGGGATGCCGGGGGCATCCCGCGTGTCCACGCCGCCCAGGTCGTACGTCTCGAAGCCTTCCTGCGCGCCCCAGCGAAGGATCTCCCACTGCAGCAGGTGGTTCGCGCGGGTGCCGCGCAGATCCGCGTCGTCGGATGAGCCTGCCAGGTGGGAGACCAGCCGCCGCCCACAGTGGAGCAGCAGGACCCCGTTCTGGCGCCGACCGTTGGCCGAGGCGAACCAGAGGCTCGCCAGCCCGGCTTCTCCCAGCGCTCGCCACTGCGCCAGCTGATAGTCGCGGTCCCGGACAATGAACCCCTCCCTGCGGCCGGTGGCCTCGAACATGGCCCAGAAGGCGGCCAGCGCCGCCTCCCGTCCGGCCGGGTCGGCCAGATCCACCCGTTCGGTGGTCACGCCGGCACGACGTGCCTTGTTGATGTTCCGCGCCGTGCTGTCGCCGAGCAGTCCGTGCTGGGCGCTCTCGGAGGGCTCCAGCGGGACCAGCATGGCCGTCCGCGAGACCTGGATCTCCCGCTCGGCCGGCCTGTATCCCGACCCGAGCAGCGCCACGGCTTCGGGGCTGCCGGCCTCCCAGGCCGGGTCGATGGTGAGTACGGCGGCCTGCCGCGCACGGGCCACACGCCGGAGTCCGAGCAGCGCGGCCCCTGCGGCCGCCGCGCCGTCGCGGAGCAGCACGGGGCCTCGTGGCGCGTAGAGGTACGTGATCTTCCCCAGGGGTCCGGGCAGGCCCGATACCAGCCGCCGCTCCTGGATGGACGCCACCGCGATCGGCTCGGTGCCCACCTGGATCACCACCCGCAGCGGGCGCCACCCCAGGCCCTCCTTGGAGCGCATCCAGGCGTGCGACTGGAAGGCCTCTCCCCTGGGAGAGCGGGCGGCCAGCTCGTCCCAGCGGCCCGGGTCCCAGGCGGTGGCATCCAGCACGCGAAGACGGGCGAGACCAGGGCCGGTCCAGGACATGCCGGCGATCATATCCGGAGGCCAAGCCGTTCGCGGAGGTCGCGAATGGCATACCAGCCGCGTGCCAGGACCAGGTCGAACGTTCCCGGATGGCGCAACAGCGCGCCGCCGAAGCCTCGCTTGAAGAGACTGAACCCGGCCCAGGCGGGATCGGCAGCCGGATCGCCGGGCTCCGCAACCCCCCACAGGTCCAGGCTCTCGAGCCCGTCCGCGGCCAGCGCCTCGATGCACGCCCACAAGGCCGCATAGGGTCCCGCCGCGTGCCGCAATTCCGGGGCGCGAACGGAAGCCGCGTACAGGTAGTAGGCGCGCCGCCCGGCGACCAGGGCCAGGCAGCCGGCGATGGGCCGACCGGCGAGCTCCGCCAGCACCAGGCACGCGTCACCGCGCGAGGCGAAGGTTGCTCCGATCGCCTCGAAGGCTGCCCTCGGCCGGACCCGGAACCCTGCCCGCTGGCCGGTGGCGGCCAGCAGGTCGGCAAACGCCGAGTACGCGGCCCGATCCGCCCCGCGCACCACGCGCGGGCGTACCCCCTCCCGGGCTGACCGGCGGACCAGGTTGCGGGTGTCCTTTTCCAGGCCCGCGAGCAGCTGTCCCGGGCCCGGGCGGAGATCGATCACGCGCGTTGTGACGGCCTGCAGGTCGGCGCGCGCCATGCGTGCGCCCTGGCGCAGCACCTGGGACCGGATCTCCGCCGCCGGGACATCCGCCGTGGCCCGGGGGTCGAACTTCAGGACGATGCCCCGCTCCGCACGGCCGAGGTCCCGCAGCGCGCCGAGCAGGGCAGCCAGGACGGCCGGCCCATCGGCGGCATCCGTCTCCCAGGCGGGCCCGTGCGGCACGTACAGCACGCGCCTCCCGGCGGCAGTGTCGCGGACCAGGACCTGGGCGACGCCCCGCACGCGACCCGCCTCGTCCGTGGCCACCAGCCGTACCGGGCGCTCGCTGCCCGTCGCAGCGACGGTGCCCCAGTCCCAGGCCTGCAGCGGATCAGCTGAAGGGAGCGCCGCCACCCAGGCATCCCACGCTTCGCGATCCGCCTCGGTGCCCACCCGAACCCGGATCTTCCCGCGCGCAGGGCCCTGGCCGTGACCAGGGTCCCCCGGCCCGGCGGCTCCGTGCGCTCCGTCCGACCCCGTCACGGTTCGACCACGTTCCTCGCCGACAGGCCCAGCGCTCCGGGGGCATCCTGCCGCGCCTCACGGGCCGCCAGGGCATCTTCGGCGGCCGCGCGCTCGTCCCAGGGCTGCGGGCCATCAGCCATCTCGATGGTGGACTCGTGCCCCTTCCCCGCCAGCAGCACAAGATCCCCCGGCGCGGCCCGGTCGACGGCTTCCTGGATGGCCTGCCGGCGGTCCGGGATCAGGAGGAGGTCCCTCCCGGCCACCTTGCCGGCCGCGACGGCGCCGTCCGCGATCTCACGGAGGACCTGCAAACGGTCCTCACCCCGCGGATCCTCGTCGGTCAGGACGACCAGCCGGCACCGCTCGCCCGCCACCTGGCCCATGAGCGGCCGCTTGACCACGTCTCGTTCACCGGCCGATCCGAACACTGCGATGATCCCCCCACCCCTGGCCGAAGCCAGGCGAGCAAGATCGTCCAGCACCAGCCGCAGCGCGTTGGGCGTGTGCGCGTAGTCGACCACCACCGTGAACGGCAGCCGCGTGGGAACCCGTTCCATTCTCCCCGGGATCCGCTCGACCGACTCCAGCCCCTGCCGCACGGCGGCCGGATCGAGGGCCAGCGCCTCGCCGACCGCGATCGCCGCCAGCGCGTTGTATGCGTTGAACGACCCGGCAAGTTGCAGGTTCACCGGCCCCCGCCAGCGTGGGGTTTCGACCTCCAGTCGCAGCCCCGCGGCATCCTGGAGCAGCGCCACCAGCCGGACTTGCGCATCGGCCCCCCGGCCATAGCCCACCAGCCGGGCGCCGGCGTGCGCCGTGGCCGCCACGAACTCGGGAGCCCACTGGTCGTCCAGGTTCACCACGCCCGACTTGCCCCAGCCCTTGTCCGGGTTGCGGGCGTCCACTGCCAGCGCCTCGAACAGGCGGCGCTTGGCTGCCCGGTAGGCCGCGTGGGTTCGGTGGAACTCGAGGTGCTCGTGGGTCAGATTGGTGAGGACGGCCACGTCGTAGGCGATCTCGCCCACCCGGTCCTGGGCGAGACCGTGAGACGTCGACTCCACCACCGCAAACCGGTCGCCGGAGGCCACCATGGCGGCAAGCGCCGCCTGCAGTTCCGGTGCCTCGGGCGTGGTTGCCCGCGTGGGGCCTCCGAACGGCCGACCGCCGGCCAACGTGGCCACGGTCCCGGTCAGTCCGCAGGGGCTGCCGGCGGCCTCCAGCATGGCCCGCACCAGGAAACTCGTGGTGGTCTTGCCGTCCGTACCGGTGATCCCCACGATCCCCAGCCGCCGGCTGGGGAAGCCCTCCCGCCACGCGGCAGCCGCAGCGAGCGCCGGCCGGGCGGCCCGCACCAGCAGCTGCGGGACCGCGAGCGCGGGCCACGGACGCTCGGCAACGACCGCCGACGCCCCGCCCGCCACGGCCTGCCGGATGAAGTCGTGCCCGTCAACCCTGGCACCCGTGATGGCCACGAACAGGCAGCCCGGCGTGACCCGTCGCGAGTCGTACACGACCTGTCCGATCCGGACCGGCCCGGCCGCGGACCGATGGGGCAGCACGTCCACCAGCAGACCCCGGCGATCCAGCAGGTCGGCGAGCTCCCCGAGCCGCCTCGGTGGCCCGTCTGCCCCGGCACCCCTGCCGGCACCGCGTGCCAGCGATCGGTCCGCGTTCATGCGGCATCCCCGTCCGGCTCGGCCGTCCGGTCCCGGGTCAATCGGCGCCGGACCGCCCCCACGCGCATCGCCTGGACCGCCTCGACCGCCCGTCGGACCCACGGCCACACGTCCAGCTCGAGCCCGCCGATGTAGGTCACCTCCCGGCCGCCGAAGCCGGCCTTGAAATGCTCGATCCCCGGGTGCGAGAGCCCCCACAGGTCGTAGATCGCGTAGCCCTCGGCTCGCGCGCGGCGGATGGCCTCCCACTTCAGCAGGTAGTTGGCGCGGGACTCCGCTCCCGCCCGGGTCATGCCGCCGTACGGCTCGATCATGCGACGCCCCCAGCCAACCAGCAGCAGCGTCGCCTGCGCCGCGCCCGATTCATCCTGCGCCATCAGCAGGCGGGCGCGACCGTGGGCAGCGAACGCGGCCTGGACCGCTCGGTACGTGGACTCGGTGCGGTACGGAAAGCCGGCCCGGCGCGCCGTCTCGACGTAGATCGCATAGAACTCGTCCATGCGTCCAGGGCCCGCTTCGACCACCGCGATCCCATTGCGCCGCGCCTTCTGGACGTACTGGCGCCACTTGGCCCGGAGTCCGCCCCACAGGGCCTCCTCTGGCTGCTCCAGGTCGATCCAGCGCGAGCGGGCCGGCTGCGGCGACGGGCAGGGGCGCCATCCGGCCCGTTGGAACCAGCCCAGTTCCGGCCCTCCAGCCTGGATCTCCGGGTCGATCACCACGTGGCTCAGCCGGACCCGCCCCGCCAGCCGCCGCAGCGCCGAGGACCAGGCAGCCACGAGCGTCTCATCCATACCGTTCCCCACCGGGCCCCGAGGCACATATCCAACCGACCAGGGCAGCGGCCCGATCGGGTGGGCCAGGAGCTGGCATCCCAGCGCACGTTCCCCGCCGCCGACCACCAGTCGGTGCGCCCGCCACCCGTTGCGCGCCTTCACCTCGGCCCAGGGGCTCGCCTGCAGGTAGGGAGCCAGGGGCGTGGAGGCCACGAACGCGTCCCACGCCGCGGTGTCCCGCTCGATCCTGGCAGGCAGAGGCCCGCGATCTGGCGCGCTCACCTCAGGTGCCCCTCCGACCCAGCGTGTTCCAGACCAGCCGCAATGACTCCGGCAGCTCGGGGACGCGTGTCACAAGACACCATGCAGCGTACACGGCGGCGCCCGCCCCGGTGGCCAGCACCAGTTCCAGGAGCACCAGCGGCCGCCCGGGCGTGGCGCCCAGGATCCCGGTCAGTGCGCCGAGCGCCCAGGCCGCCGCCGCCGCGGCGAGCCCGGAGCCCACGGCGAAGACGAGCGCGGCGACGAGCAGCCGGCTCAGTTCCAGGCTCGGGATCCGGCGGGCGAGGAGCACGGTGAGGAGGGCCGCCTCGGCCCAGGCGCCGGTCGCGATCCCCAGGGCCAATCCCCGCAGGCCAAGCGGCCCCACCGTCGCGACCGAGACCAGGACGTTGATCGCCACGGCCAGCAATGCGGCGGCCACCGGGATGCGGGTCTCCCGGTCGGCGTAGAAGGCCCGCGCCAGCACCACCACCGCCGAGTCCGCGGCGAGCCCGAGCAGGAAGAAGAAGAGCGCGTCGGCCGTGGCCAGCACGTCCGGGCGGTTGAAGTTCCCGTATCCGAACAGCAGGTCCACCACCTGGGTGCGCACGACCATGCCCACCCCGGCCAGGAAGAGCATGACGAAGAGCAGCAGCCGCAGTGAACGCGTCACCAGCCGCCCGAACGTGGCTGCCTGGCCGGCCGCCAGCGCGGTCGACATCGAGGGGAGCAGCACCACGCCGAGGGGCAGCCCGATCACCCCAATGGGGATCTGGTAGGCAGTGAAGGCCGCGTTGTACCAGGTGAGGGCGGCCGTGCCGAGCCCGGTGGCGAGGAGGGTGTTGACCACGAAGGTGATCTGGGTGGCACCCAGGCCCAACGCGCGTGGCGCCACCAGCCGAATCACCTCCTGTGTCTCGGGGTCGTGCACATCGGCGACGCGCTGGTACCGGTAGCCCATCGCATCCAGCGGCATCACCTGCACGAGCAGGCTGAGGAGGCCACCGATCACGACGCCCACGGCCGCCACCGTGACCCCCAGGGCGCTCCCCAGCAGGACCACCGGCACGATGATGGCCAGGTTGTAGAGCAGCGGCGCAAGCGCCGCGGCGGTGAAGCGGTTGCCCGCGTTGAGCACGCTGGTGGCCACCGCCGAGAGCGCCAGCAGGATGGGCGAGAGAAGCATGATCCGCGAGAGCTGGACGGCCAGGTCCAGCTGGTCGCGCGTGAAGTCCTGCGTGATCAGGGGCATGATCGCAGGCGCTGCCACGAAGAAGACCGCCGAGAACCCGGCGAGCCCGATCAGCATCAGGTTCACCACGCTCGAGACCAGGCGCCACGCCTCGCGGTGGCCGCCTTCGTGGAGCAGCCCCGCCAGAACCGGAATCAGCGCCGAGCTGAGGGCGCCCGCGGCCACCAGCTGGAAGATTGCATCCGGGATGCGGAACGCGGCGAGATACGCTTCCATGTCGCGCCCCGCCCCGAATACGGCCAGCAGGGCGGCGGTGCGGATCCAGCCCAGGATGCGCGAGGCGAGGTAGGCGCCGGTGACGATGAGCCCGGCGCGCGCCAGCGTCCGGCTGCTGACCGACGGTCCGCCGACTTCGAGATCCCCGACTGTCACGAGGGCGCTGTCGGGGGGAGAAGGCCGCCCGCGCGCGGGTGGGCCGCGATGTACGCACGTCGCAGGCGCCGCGGGGAGACGTGCGTGTACAGCTGCGTCGTGGCCAGGCTGCTGTGACCCAGCAGCTCCTGCACCACCCGCAGGTCCGCGCCTCCCTCCAGGAGGTGACTCGCGAACGAGTGCCGCAGGGTGTGTGGACTGACACCTGACGGGAGACCGGCCAGGCGTGCCAGGCGGTCGATCCGCAGCCGGATGCCGCGCACCCCCAGCGGGCCGCCGCGGGCGTTGAGAAAGACCGTCCCGACGTCAGGGGCCTGCGTGCGTGCCTGCAGCTGCGGACGCGCCCCGGCGAGATACGCGGCCAGCGCCTCCATGGCTGGGCGCCCGAGCAAGGAGACGCGCTCCTTGCGCCCCTTGCCGAGGACGCGTACCTCGCCGTGGCGCAGGTCAAGGTCGCCGATGTGAAGCCCCGCCAGTTCGCTGATGCGCAGACCCGCCGCATAGGCGGTTTCGACGATGGCCCGATCCCGCAGGGTCAGCCACGCCTCCATCTGGGCGCGGGAGACAGACCTGCTCGCCATCTCCCCGACGCGGCTCGCTCGAGATCGCCCCGAGGCAACCGACGCTCCACCGGCTGCCGCCGGGCGTCCCGTGGCACCCACCACGTCCAGCAGGTGCTCCACCTCGGCCACCTCGAGTACCCGCGGCAGCCGGCTGCCCTGGCGCGGCGTGCCGATCGGCGCCCACGGATCGCCATCAACCCACCCCGAGCGCCGCGCGTGGCGATAGAACGAGCGGATCGCGCCCAAGTGCGTCCCCACGGACCGCCTGGCCAGGCGCGCGGACAGATGACCCAGGTAGCCCCTGAGCACCGCCTTCGTGGGTCGCTCCCAGGCCACGTCGGCCGGGTGACCGGGCCTGGCCAGCGCCGCTGCGCCAGGCGATGAGAGCCACGCCAGGTACTCGGCCAGCGCGCCCCGATACGAACGAATCGTGTGCGGCGAAGCGTCCCGGGCGGCCAGCGCCTGCAGAAACGAGGCGAGGGCGTCGTCCGGACTCACGCCGCGCCGGCGTCCACGTCGTGCCGAGGTACCGCCCGACGGGGTGCGCGTGCGGTGCGCGAGCGGACCTCGCGCGCGCCGCCCGGACGGGCCGCCCGTCGCGCGCGCCGCGGGGCCAGCGCACCGGGATTCGGCGGTCCCCCGGGCAGGCTCAGGCCCACCAGCTCGCCCTCCGGCAGGGGCACGTCCGCGCCGCACAGCAAACAGATGCCCCGCCCGTCGCGACGCGCCACCGGCCCGGCATCCGCGTCATGCCGCGCCCCCACCGGTTCAAAGTCGGTGGTGAAGTCGCAGGCGGGGTACCGGGAACAGCCGAAGAACGTCTTCCCCGTGCGGCGTGCCCGCCTGGGCACAAGGTGCCCCTGGCCGCACTTCGGGCAGACTGCCTCGAACGGCAGCGGCGGCGGCCCGGCCGGCCCCTGCTTCTTGATGTACGTGCACTCCGGGTAGCGCGAGCAGCCCACGAACGGGCCGAAGCGGCCGCGCCTCTCGACCAGCGTCCCCTGGCCACACTCGGGGCAGGGGTCGCCAACCCCGGGCAGCTGCGCGCGGGACTCACCGCCCTCGTCGCCGCGAGAGGTTGACTCGCCCGCCTCATCGACGGGATCGAGAGGGCGGGTCTCCTTGTGTTCCGGGTAGAGGGAGCAGGCGAGAAATCGTCCGTACCGGCCCAGCCGGATGACCATCGGGTGGCCGAGCGAGCAGACTTCGTCGGACGGCTCGGTGGTGAAGTCCCGACGCCGCAGCTCCCGGCGCTTCTCGTCGACGCGCTCGCGGAGCGGCGCATAGAACTCGCGCAGGAGCGGCACCCATTCGCGCTCCCCGCGCGCGATCTCGTCAAGCCGCTCCTCCATGCGGGCGGTGAAATCAGGGTCCACGAACTCGCCGAAGTGCTCGACCAGCAGGTCCGTCACGACCTCGCCCACTGGCTCCGGCCGCAGCCGACGATCGGCCAGCTTCACGTAGCCCCGGTCCTGGATCGTGGAGATGATGGCGGCGTAGGTGGAGGGTCGGCCGATCCCTTTCTCCTCAAGGGCCTTGACCAGGGTTGCCTCTGTGTAACGGGGCGGCGGCTCGGTAAAGTGCTGGGTGGGCGTGACCTCCGCGACCGCCGTTTCGACACCCTCCGCGAGATCGGGCAGCCGCCCCTCCGGTTCCTCGGCGCCGTCATCGCGGCCTTCCGTGTAGACCCTGGAGAACCCGTCGAAGGTGGTGCGGGTGGCGGTGGCGCGAAGCGCATAGCGGCCGGCCTCAAGGTCGATACCGGTGGTCTCGCTCTCCTTCGACGCCATCTGCGAGGCCAGCGCCCGCTGCCAGATGAGGCGGTAGAGGCGCATCTGATCGCCCTTCAGGTAGCCCGCCAGCGAATCGGGGTCGCGCTGGAAGCTGGTGGGACGGATCGACTCGTGGGCCTCCTGCGCGCCCCGGGTGCGGGTCCGATAGACGCGCCCCCGGGGCACCACGTAAGGAGGCCCGTACCGTGCGCGGATCACGTCCCGCGCCTCGCTCATGGCGATGCTGGCCATGGCCGTGGAGTCGGTCCGCATATAGGTGATCAGGCCCACCTGGCCCTGGTCGGTCTCCACCCCCTCGTACAGGCGCTGGGCAGCCGACATGGTCCGCTTGGGTGAGAACCCGAGCTTGCGACTGGCTTCCTGCTGCAGCGTGCTGGTGGTGAATGGCGGCGCCGGGTTGCTCTTCCGGCTGGCCACACTCACGCGCGTCACCCGTGGCCGGGTCGCCCGCAGCGCCTCAGCGTGCGCCTGTGCCGCTTCGGCATTGGCGATTGCCGGCCTGGCCCGGTCGATGCGGACGAGATCCGCGATGAAACGCTCCCCGGAGGCCGTCTCGAGCAGCGCCTGCAGCGTCCAGTACTCCCGGGCCGTGAAGGCGCGGATCTCGCGTTCGCGCTCCACCACCAGCCGGACCGCGACCGACTGCACCCGCCCTGCCGATAGGCCACCGCGAACCTTGCGCGACAGCAGCGGACTGAGGGTGTAGCCCACCAGCCGGTCCACGATGCGGCGTGTCTGCTGGGCATCGACCAGGTTGACGTCGATCTCCCTCGGGTGGAGGAAGGCCTCCCGGATGGCGCCCTCGGTGATCTCGCTGAACGTGACGCGCCGGGTCTTCTCGGCCGGAACGGCGGCCGCCTGCGCCACGTGCCAGGCGATGGCTTCACCCTCACGATCCAGGTCGGTTGCCAGGAACACCTGGTCGGCCGTGCGCGCGGCCCGGCGGATCGCCTCCACCTGCACGCGGCGATCCTCCGATATCACGTACTCGGGGGCAAAGTCATGGTCAACGTCCACGCCCAGCTTGCCACGGCCCGGGTTCTCAGGGAGATCCCTGACGTGGCCGTAGGAGGCCAGCACGCGGTACTCCGGGCCCAGGTACCGCTCGATCGTCTTCGCCTTGGCGGGCGACTCGACTACCACGAGGTTCTTCGTCATCGCGCGGGAGTGTATCACCGGCCCCTTACGCGCCAGTCACCACCGGCAGCGCGCGGGCCGTGATCCTCGCACCGCGACGCGCTGCGCGTGGCCCCCGGACGGGTGCCTCACGACTCGCGGATGCGTCGCAGGAGGTCCTCGTCGAGCGGCAGTTCCGGCTCGGCCAGCGGGGTCTCCCGGGTCGATTCTGGAACCACCGGCAGCTCCACCGAGCCAACCGCCGGCAGTTCCAGGAAACGCACCTGTGCGATGGGAAAGAGCAACTGGCCTGCGGCATCGGAGACCCAGACGGGACGCGCGCCACCGGTGGTGCGAACGTTGCTGCAGACGAGGCACGTGTCGCCGGCGGCCGGCAGTGCCGCGAGGTCCACCAGGAGGGGCTGCTCGTTGAGCAGGTGCAGGATCGCGTTCCGGATCACGGGTCAGGGGTGATAGAAGTCGAAGACCACAAGGACATACCCGTTGGCGTCCCAGACTCCGATCCCGACCGTCGAGTACTGCGCGTTCTTCAGGTTGGCCCAGTGGCCCCCGTCGTACGACTTCTCCGACTGGAAGAAGAGAAGCGAGTTCACCACGGCCCGGCTCGGGCTCGCGGTCTGGCACCCGATGTTCTCGCCCCAACGGTAGCTGGTGTAGCCGGCGGCGGCCAGGCGATCGCCGGGCGTGCCCTGCAGGAAGTGGCTGCACGCATTGCGGACCGCCTGGTACCGGGCATATGGCCGCGAGACGGCCGACGAGATCCCGGCGCTCAACGTGAGCGGCGCCACGTAGTTGCTGTACTTCCCCGAACCGTAGCCATCACAGGTGCCGTCCGCCTGCACCCATCCCCCGGTCCGCGTGCAGTTCAGCAGCTGCAGCGCGTAACGCTCGACGCTCAACCAGGGCGCGCTGGCGCTCGCACCGGTCGCTGGTGCCGGAGCCGGCGTGGCGCTGGGTGCAGGGGTGGAACGCGGCGCGGGCATGGACCGGGGGGTTGGCGCGGCCGCCGGTCCTGGCGTGGCCGCGGGAGCGGCCGCCACGGTGGCGCGCTTGGCCGCCGCGAGAGTGGGCGCGGCTACCCTGAAGGACACACGCAGCGCCGGACCTGCGCCCGGCAGCGCCACGGGCGCGCCATCCTGGGACACGGCAGACCCGGACAGCACGAGCGTGTAGACATGGCCGGCAGCCAGGGCGTGGGCGGGGGTGAAGACCAGCACGGTGTCGTTCTCGGCCCAGCTGTAACTGCCGCCGACCCTGGAGCCCGTTGGCTCCAGCACCAGCCGGAAGGCCGCCTGGGTGCTGGTGTGGTCCATGGAGCGGCCAAACCGGACGCTCACAGCCGACCCGGCGGGGACCGACTGGGCGTGGTTGGCCGGCCGCGTCCGCACCACCTCCGGGCCGCCGATCGTGCGCACGACCAGACGTGGCGCTGGCGCGACCGTCATCCCGTCGGAGGAGCGAACCGGGGCCGCGAAGGTGACCACGTAGGTAGTGTCCGAGGCGAGCGGCGCGGTGGGCACCCAGGTCACCACGGTCGGCGATCCGCGATCGAGCCCGGTGGTCAGCTGCCCGGCTGCCTGGGGCGTGATCCGGAGGGCCGACTGCAGGCTGGGGAGGTCAACCGGCCGGCTGAAGGAGATGCGGAACCCGGCCGTGGGGCTGGCCCGTTTGCCGCTCATGGCAACCGCGGCAATGGCCGCCGTGGGCGCATCCGCGGTCAGAAAGACCGCCCGAACCGGGCCGCTCATCTCGCCGCCCCCGGCCGTACGGGCCCCAGCGCCGACCGAGATCGTGTAGACGGTCGCCGGCGCCCACGCCGGGGTGGGCGCGATCGCCAGCTGAGTGTCACCGGCCGACCAGGCGAGCTGCACGTCATGGGCTGGCAGGACGGACAGCGCGGCCCGCACCGAGGCCCGGTCCATGGGCCGGCTGAACGAGAGTTCGACCGGCTGGTTCCCCGGAACGTCCGGCACCAGGGGCGTTGCCAGTCGCGCGATGGCGCGGGTGTCCACCGTCGCGGGGCGATGGCCGTCGGCCGGCGGCACGACCCGCAGCGCGGTAGCCGCTGCGACCACCACCAGAGCGGTGGCGAGAACAACTCGGAGCGCACGTCGGTGACTTCGCAGGGACAACACGTAGACGCTCGCCAGTACGGGTATTGCCACGATCCCCAGCAGGACCGCCCGAAGCGGTCCCCAGCCGCCGTGGGCACGGCTGGTGACGCGTGACCCGGCAGAGCGCCCGACCCGCTTCATCCGAGCTGCAGCCTACCAGACTGGTGCAAGTCGCCTCGCGTGAGGTCGGCCTGCCGGGCACCCGGGACTCCAGCCACCGGGGATTGCCTCCCCACGGGCCCTCACTTCAGGGGGCCGTCAGCAGCAACGGCCCGGCCGGGAGGTAGAGAGGTCCTATCACGCGCACCAGCCCGCGCAGCTGGAGCAGGGTCAGGGCGGCCGCGACCTCCCCGGGCGCCCCACGCGTGCCGGCCAGGAGCTCGGTCATCGTGGCCGGGCCGCCCGCCAGGAGTCGGGCGACGTCCCGTTCCGGCCCTCCCAGGGACGGCATCCCAGCGAAAGCTCCGGCCCGGGGCATGGGCGGCATCTCCAGATTCCCATCCCCGCCCGCCGGCGTCCCGATCGCGCTGGTCGCCGCGGCTGGCGCGCCGGCACGCTCCGCTGCCACCCCGTCGGCCCAACCCAGGGCCGCGCACAGTTCCGCGACATCTGCAAACGGACGGGCGATCCCCTCGGCCAGGAGTCCGCGGCAACCCTCGGACGAGACGGCGGAGGGGCGCCCGGGCGCAGCGTACAGGGGCACGCCTTGCTCCAGCGCCAGGTGCGCCGTGATCAGGGCCCCGCTGCGCGCAGGCGCCTCCACCACCAGCACGGCATCCGCGAGAGCCACGATCAGGCGGTTGCGCCTTGGATAGGTGCCCCGCGTCGCACGGGCGTCCGGCGGGAGTTCTCCGATCAGGGCGCCACGTTGCAGGATCTGCCGCACCAGCCTCCGATGCGCAACCGGACCGGGGCGCTGGTGCCCGGAGCCGATGGCCGCAACGGTGACTCCGCCCGCCTCCACGGCCGACGCGTGCGCGGCTCCGTCGATTCCCACTGCCAACCCGGAGACCACCTCCACGCCTCGCCCCGCGCATGCGGCGGCGGCGCGTGCGGCCTCGAAACGCCCCACCGGTGAGGCGCGGCGGGTCCCCACGATGGCGATCGCCCGCGGGACCGCAAGGCTGCGGAAGTCTCCCTGCCCGAACAGCACGGGCGGCGGGGAGGCCAGCGTCAGCAGGCGTCCCGGGTAGTCGGGATCCAGCAGCGTCACCGTCCAGACGCCGGCGCTCGCCACGGCGGCGAGACGCCGGCCCGGCTCACGCGCCGCCGACTCGATCCCGGCCAGCGTGGCAGCGGGCAGGGCGCGGTGCCATCCGTCAGGCCCCGCAGCCAGGCCCCGTCCAAGGCGCGCATTCGCCGCGAGCCGGAGCACGCGCCGTGCAGTGCCGTGGGTTGCCACCAGGGCCATGAGCGTCCGCCCGCCCACCCCTTCGACCGTGGAGAGGACCACCCATGCCTGGCGTTCCTCGGCCAGCATGCCGCGGTCCCGCGGGGCTGAACGCTCAGCGACCGAGGCCGGGACGCTCCGCGCCACGGGCCCCAGCGGGCCCAGGGCGCCCACTCCCAGCATTCCTCAGGCCGCCAATTCCGGCTGGACGCCGGCCGCCGGGTCACGCAGGTCCGCTGCTGCCAGGAGATCTTCGTCCGTCACCCGCTCCCGCCCCGCGAGGTCAGCGATGGTGCGGGCGATCCGCACGATCCGGTGGACGCCGCGAGCGGTGAGACTCCGTCTCGACCCGACGAAAGCAAGCAGCTCCCGCGCGGTGGCGGAGAGACCGCAGACCTCGATTGCGCGTGGCCCGGCCAGCCGCGCGTTGAGGCGCCCGCCGTTCCGCGCCAAGGCTCGCGCACGCGCGACGGCGATGCGAGCCGCCACCACCCGGCTGGGCTCCGGATCCGCACCCAGCAGCAGCTCCGCCGGCCGCACCCGCGGCATCTCCACCCGCAGGTCCAAGCGATCGAGCAGCGGCCCGCTGACGCGCCGCACATACCGCTCCGGATCGCCGGGCGCGCACGTGCACGCCCGCTCCAGATCGCCATGGAACCCGCACCGGCACGGGTTCATGGCGGCCACCAACTGCACCTCGGCCGGGAAACGTACCGCTCCCTGCGCACGGGCGATGGTCACGCTCCCCTCCTCCAGCGGCTGGCGCAGGGCATCCAGCACGTCTCGGTCGAACTCGGCCAGCTCATCGAGAAACAGGACCCCGGTATGGGCGAGGCTGACCTCGCCCGGCGCGAGGCGTGGGCCCCCGCCAACCAGCGCGGCATAGGAGGAGGTGTGGTGCGGCGCACGAAACGGGCGCTCCCGGCACAACCCGGCGCCGGGGCCCAGCAGCCCTGCAACGCTCGCGATCACCGTGACCTCCAGCGCCTCCCGGCCGTCCAGGGGAGGCAACAGGCCCGGTATGGCCCGCGCCAGCAGCGTCTTGCCGACCCCGGGCGATCCCACCAGGATCAGGCTGTGGCCCCCGGCCAGGGCCACCTCGAGAGCCCAGCGGGCCGCGGCCTGGCCACGCACGTCCGCGAGGTCCACGGGCGGCTGGCCCCCGATCAGAGGCGCGGCGGCGGCCGGACTCTCGCCGAGCATTCCGGAAACCGCGACCGGGGAGCGGCGGGCCGCGCGGGCCGCCCGACGGCCCCGCGGCCCGGCCACCAGCCGAACCGCATCGTCGAGGCCGTCCAGGGGCTGGACCGCGATGCCGTCCACCAGGCCCGCCTCGGCGGCGTTGGCCGCGGGTACCCCAATGCGACGTGCGCCAGCCCGCGCCAGCGTGTGTGCCATGGGCAGCACACCCGCGACCGGCTGCACGGCGCCGGAGAGCGAGAGTTCTCCGAGCAGCGCCCAATCCCCGCCCGAGGCGGCGACCTGGCCGGACGCGACGAGGATCCCCACGGCAATCGCAACGTCATATGCGGCGCCATGCTTCCGCCGGCCGGCAGGGGCGAGGTTCACCGTGATCCGCTGCTGGGGGTAGGTGTACCCACTGTTGCGAATGGCCCCGCGAACGCGCTCGCGAGCCTCGGAGAGGGCCTTGTCCGGCAGGCCCACGATCTGACAGACCGGCAGCCCGGGCGCAACGTCCACCTCGACTCGGACCAAGGCACCCTCGAGTCCATCCACCACCGCGGTGATCAGCGTCGCCAGCATTGGAGGAGCGTATCGAGCGCGCCTTACCCGCCACTGGATGGCGCGTTAGCCAGCGCTTATCAGGGCCTTACCAAAGCGGTTCCCGGAAGCGGTCGCCGGCGCTGACAGGCAGACTGACGTTCGCCGTCGGCGGGTGCGCCTCGCAGGGGGCGAGCTCCGGACTCCCTCGCTCAGGTGATGGCCGGGGAGAGCTGCGCCGCGCCGGAGGATGAAGCGTCAAGGCGGGCCACCTGCCGCACGAAGTCCACCACCGACCTGCCGAGCGCGGAATCCGGCCGGGCAACCGCGAACGGTGCCCCTGTGTTCAGCGCGGTGATCGCGACTCGATAGTCGTTCACCACCTGGTACCCGATCTGCCGACGGAGAGCGCTCTCCGCGTTCTTGACCGTGATTCCCGTGTAGGCCGTGGAACGGTTCATGACCAGCTGCACCCGCTCCGCCCCGATCCCCAGCTGCGACATTGTCTCCAGCACGAGCCGAACGTTCTTCAGGCACGAGAGGTCCGCGGTCATCACCACGAACACCACGTCCGACGCCCCGATCACGTCGAGATTGGTCTCATCGAGCCGCTTGTCGATGTCCACGATCACGTAGTCGTAGCGCTGCCGAAGCAGCTCGATGACCTGGGTCATGTGGTGCTGCTCAACGTTGACGAGCTCGGCCATCTCCGGCGATGGGGGCGCCAGCAGGAGATCGATCCCCGAGTCGTGATGGAGCAGCACCGAGTTGAGGACGTCCAGGTCGATCGAAGGGGCGACCACCACATCCACGATCGACTTCCGGTCCAGCCCGAGATCGAGGAAGACCCGGTGGTCCCCGAACTGCAGATTGCCGTCCACCAGTACCACGCGCCGGCCCTGGTCCCGCTGCAGCGCGATGGCGGCGTTGATGGCCAGGGTGGTGGTCCCGACACCGCCCTTGGCGCCGTAGAAGGCGAGCACCCGGCCGGCCGCCGCGGGCCTGGCCGCAGAGTCCGCGTAGCGTGGCGCGAAGCGGGCCAGCAGGCTGCGAATCCGGGCCAGCAGCTCCGCCGGGTGAAATGGCTTGACCAGGTAGTCATCCGCGCCGGCGCGCAGGCCGCGCACCTTCTGCTCGATGTCCGTCTCGGCGGTGACCATGACGATGGGGACGTGCGCCGCGCTTCCCTCTTCCGCCCGGATCCGCTCAGCGACCTGGTACCCGTCGAGTTTGGGCAACATGATGTCGAGCAGGATCAGGTCGGGGTGCTCGCGCTCCCGCACCCGAAGGGCCTCGGCGCCGTCCCCGGCCGAGACGACCTGAAACCCTTCCTGGGTGAGCGTATAACCCAGCACGCGCTGCGTGTCTGGATCGTCGTCGACAATCAGGATCTTGGCGCCGGCCATCTGACCTCTCGGGGGATCACGGACCGCGGATAATCCGGATCATACCCGCGCAACGCGGGGCGTGCCCTGCGCTTCGCTGCCAGCGCCTCGTTGCCGCAGGGCGGTCTCTCGTCCAGAGCGGGCCGAACGCCCGAACCGGGCCCAGACGCGAACCGGCCCCGATGCGTGCCCGACTGCCGATCAGGCGGGGCCCCCGCCCGCCTCACCCGACGGGGCCGGACCCTCGGTCCGGTTCGCTTCGATGCCCTCGGCCGGGGCTGTGGTCGCGGCCGGCGCAGCGGAGGGAGCCGGGCCCGTCGACATCCCCCGGTCCACGAAGGACGAGATCGGGCGCAGCATCTCGGTGAACTCCACGGGGATCACGAACTTGGTGGCCGGCCCGGCCCCCAGGGACTTGAGGGCCTCCAGGTACTGCAGGGCCATGGTCTTCTCGTCGATACCCCGAGCGGCCGAGAAAATCCGCTCCAGCGCCTGGCTGAAACCCTCCGCTCGCAGGATCGCCGCCTGCCGGTCGCCTTCGGCGCGCAGGATGTTCGACTGCTTGTCCCCCTCAGCCACGTTGATCGTGGACTGGCGCGTGCCTTCCGACTCGGTGATGACCGCGCGGCGTGTGCGCTCCGCCGAGAGCTGCCGGTTCATGGCGTCCTGCACGTCGCGCGGCGGGGTGATCTCGCGGATCTCCACCGTGGTGACCTTGCCACCCCAGCGTTCGGTCACCTCGTCCAGCTTGGTACGCAGGATCTCGTTGATCTGCTCGCGCTTCGAGAGCACCTCGTCAAGGAGGATGTCGCCGATCACGGCGCGCAACGTGGTGGTCGCCACGCCCTGCAGCGCGCCCGCGAAGTACGCCACCTGCACCACGCTCTTGAGGGGATCGGCAATCCGCCAGTAGATCAGAAAATCCACGTTGATGGGCGCATTGTCCTTGGTGATCGTGGTCTGGCTGGGCACTTCGATGAACTGCTCGCGCAGGTCCACCTTGACCGGGCGATCCACCACCGGGATCAGGAAGATGAGCCCTGGCCCCTTGACCAGGTCCGGGCCCGTGCGCCCGAACCGGAACACCACCAGCCGTGCGTACTCGTTGACCACGCGCACCGACAGGTAGAGCAGCACCAGCAGGATGACAATGACAAGCACAACCGCGCCCAGCGCCACCGGGTCGAGGTTCATCGGCCGGAAACCTCCTGCTCAGCCGGACCATCGGACCCGGCACGTTCCACGATCAGCATGAGCCCGTCCTGTCCGAGAACCCGCACGGGCGCTCCACGTTCCAGTGGGCGACCGTCGGCGGTCCGGGCGCTCCATTCCTCCCCGGCAGCGTACACCGTGCCGAGCGGCGCGAGCGGACGGCGCACGCTGCCCGGCGTGCCGGGTGGCACGGCGGTGGTCCCGTCGGCCTGGCTGCCTCCAATGCCGAGCGGGAGCCGCGCCCGGTGTCGCACTCGCCATGCGGCGGCCACCACCACCAGCATGAAGGCCGCCGTGACCCCGGCCATGGCCGCGATGATGGGCCAGGCCACGCCAACCCCACCGCCCCCGATACCCGGGGCCGTGTAGAAGGTACCGGCGCCCAGCACGAAGCAGCCCAGGCCCGCGAACGTGAGGGCCCCGTGGCTGGTCACGCTCAGGTCCGCCACGAAAAGCACGAGCGACAGCACGATCAGCAGCAGCCCGGCCAGGTTCAGCGGGAGGCTCCCGAACCCGAGGAATGCCAGGATCAGGGCCACGCCGCCGAGGGCACCGGTCACCAGGTTGGGATGCACGAACTCCAGGATCAGCCCGTAGGCCCCCAGCACGAACAGGATGAAGGCGAGGTTGGGGTCGGCCAGAAGGTGCAGGAGCGCCTGGATCGGGTTCATCTGCAGCTCTTGCACCTGCGCGCCCTCGAGCTGCAGCGTCACCGTCCGGGTGCCGGCCTGAACCTGGCGGCCGTTCGCGAAGGCCAGGACCTCCGGGAGAGTGGACGCCATCCCGTCCACCGCCCCCTGGCTCACGGCCTCGTTGGCGGAAGATGAAACGGCGCTCCGGACGGTGGATACGGCCCAGGCCACATTCCGGTGCCGCGCCTCCGCGATTGCCGTGATGTTCGCGATCGTATCGTTGAGGACCTTCTGGCCCTCGGTCCCGGTGATGTCCTGGCCGCTCGAAGTGACCGGCGAGGCGGCCCCGATGTTGGTTCCCGGAGCCATCAGCGCGAGGCTGCCGGCGAGGACAATGAAGGTCCCCGCGCTGGCGGCCCGCGCCCCTTCCGGTGCGACCCAGGTGATCACCGGGACGGGCGACTGCAGAATGTCCTGCGTGATGGACCGCATCGAGTCGAGCGACCCGCCCGGCGTGTCGATCTCGAGCACCACCGCCGATGCGCCCTCGCTGGAGGCCTGCGCCAGGCCGTCGTGCACATACCCCGCCATCACCTGGTCCACGATGCCGGTGAGCGGGAGGAGCACCACACGTGGCCCCGCCGCGCGCGCGGCCCCGGCCGGAAGCAGCAAGAGGCCCAGCGCCGCGATCAGCAGCGTGACCCGACGAACTGCACCCCGCATCGCGCGTGCCTCCCGCTTCATCCTACGGCGCGCCCCCAAGGGCCGGGTGGACCAGGCAATCGGGCGGCTCACACCGGCGGCCTGGCTGCCCGGTCAGCCGCCCGGCTCCAGCAGCGCGGCGACGAGGAGCCGGCTCCAAGTTTCCATGCGATCCTGCGCCCGCAGGAGCTCCTCGGGAGAAGCGAAACCTCCCTGCAGTTTCTCGCTCTCGCGCACGCTCGCAGCTCGGCCGCCCGCGTCTGCCTCGTAGACCACGCCCAGGTGGACCGCTCCAACCGGATCGCTGTCATCATTGAGCAGCCCCACGAGATGGACGTCGGGCTCGAATTGCGCCTCCAGCTCCTCGTGCCACTCGCGCCGGAGCGCGTCCTCCAGGCTACGGTCGCCGGGATTCACGTGCCCACCCACCCCGATGGTGTAGCGGCCGTAGAGACGCGTGTCCCCACCGCGGCGGGTGCGGCGCATCAGGAAGATGCGGCGGCCGTCCCGCAGCACCAGGTATGGAATGAGCTGTTTCCAGGTGACGTCCGTCTCGGCCTCGGCACGCGGGCGAAAGGACGCCGCCCGGAACGCCGCCTCGATCGTCCCGGTTGCCCCGTCCCGGAGGAGGCCGTACCAGCTCCCGCCCGCGGGCAGAATCGCCCGTGGCACACCCAGGACGCGCTCTGCCTCAGCCACGCCCGGGCCAGAGCCCGAGCGCGGCACGCACGCTCGCGAACCGCGCCTCAAGGATCTTCACCGCTGCAGGGTCGGGCTCGTCCGGGATGCCCGACAACATCTCCCGCCAGGACGCCAGGACCTCGAGATAACGATCCAGCCAGGCGAGGAGGCGGTCCCGATTGAGGGCCGCGATGCCGGCCCCGAGCTCCGGATCCCCCCGCGCAAGCCGCGTGCTGTCCCGCCAGCCGCCTGCCGAAAGGTCGGCGGCCCGGGACCAGTCGTCGCTCGCCGTCACCACCTCGGCGAGCGCCGCCGCGACGAGCATGGGGAGATGGCTGACGGCCGCCACCAGGCGGTCGTGGTCTTCCGCCCCCAGCTCGACCGGCCGCGCGCCGCAGGCCAGGGCGAGGGTCCGTACCCGCTCGACGTCCTCCGGGCGGCTCGACTCCCCGGCAACCACGATCCAGGGGCGCCCGGCAAACAGGTCGGCGCGGGCGGCGTCGTAGCCGCTTGCCTCCAGGCCCGCCATCGGGTGCCCACCGACATGGTGCAGCCCCGGCACGGCGGCAGCGGCCCGGCCGATCGCCACCTGCGCGGAGGTGACGTCGGAGAGCGTGGCGCCGTCCAGGGCCACCATCGGTCCAACCCGCGCGACCAGCTCGAGGTTGGCCAGGGGGCTCGCAGCGAGCAGGACAAGCTCGCTTCCCGCCAAAGCCGCGGTGGCCGAGGGTGCCACCGCGTCGATCACGCCGTCCGCCAGCGCCGCCCCGGGCCCCGCGTTCGAGCGGCTCCAGGCGGTCACGTGCCAGCGGCCCGCATCCCGGGCCGCGAGCGCGCGGGCGACCGAGCCGCCGATGAGCCCGAACCCGATGATCGCGAGGCGCATCAGTGCAGTGTACCGGTCGGAACGGCCCGCGTGCCGTCCCGGGCGTGGGTCCTGCCGCCCCGGGTGCGAGGCGGCACCGGGCGCTACGAACGGCGGCGGCGATCCGTGCCGGAGCGCCGCTCGCCCGCGCGGCGCTCCTCCTGGTCCGGTGGCCCCGGCTCGAGCGGCGGGTTCTGGCGACGCACCAGCTGGCGCCGCTCATGATCGCGCCGCTCCACGTCCATGAGCGCCCCGCAGCGCGGGCAGCGGCGCTCGTCAGGGAGGAGCCGGTCCAGGGAGCTCGTCACATAGATCCGCCGACCACAGCTTCGGCAGGCGAGGGATGGCATGTCCCAACTCTCTCACACCTTGAGGCAGCATGGAGCGAGACTCAGACGGCCGGGACCGCCGCCAGCGCGTCACGCACCCGCTCGACGGGATACTCGTAGTCTTCCAGCTGGCCGGCCAGGTACCGTTCGTACGACGACAGGTCGAAGTGGCCGTGCCCCGAGAGCCCGAACAGGATGACCCGGGGCGTCCCCTGCGCGCGCGCCTCCAGAGCCTCGTCGATGGCGGCCCGGATGGCGTGGGCCGACTCGGGAGCTGGCGCGATCCCCTCGCTACGCGCGAACTGGACGCCCGCCTCGAACGTGGGACGCTGATGCACCGCGCGAGCCTCGATCACGCCCTCTGCCTTGAGCAGGCTCACCAGGGGCGACATGCCGTGGTAGCGGAGTCCGCCGGCATGGATCGGCTCCGGCACGAAGTCATGCCCCAGGGTATACATCTTGACCATCGGCGTGAGGCGCGCGGCATCCCCGTAGTCGTACTCGTAGACGCCCTTGGTCAGGCTGGGGGCTGCCTCCGGCTCGACGGCGATGAAGCGGTAGGAGGCCTCGCCGCGCAGCATCTGACCCACGAAGGGAAATGCCAGGCCCGCGAAGTTCGACCCGCCACCCACGCACCCGATGATGGTGTCCGGGCGTTCGCCGGCCATCTCCATCTGCTCGATCGCCTCGAGGCCGATCACGGTCTGGTGCAGCAGGACGTGGTTCAGCACCGACCCCAGCGCGTAGCGGGTGTCATCGCGGCCCACGGCATCCTCCACCGCCTCGCTGATCGCGATGCCCAGCGAACCAGGGCTGTCCGGGTGTTCCCGCAGGATCTGGCGGCCGAACGCCGTGGTGGAACTCGGGCTGGCCACCACCTCCGCACCATAGAGCTCCATCAGGTTGCGCCGGTACGGCTTCTGGTCGTAGCTGGCGCGCACCATGTAGACCTTGACCTCCAGGCCGAAGAGCGCTCCGGCCGATGCCAGCGCGCTGCCCCACTGGCCCGCACCGGTCTCGGTTGCCAGGCGACGCACCCCCTCCTGCTGGTTGTAGAAGGCCTGGGGAATGGCCGTGTTCGGCTTGTGGCTCCCGGCCGGGCTGGTGCCCTCGTACTTGTAGTAGATGTGCGCCGGCGTGTCGAGCGCCCGCTCCAGACGGTGCGCCCGGTAGAGCGGTGCGGGTCGGTAGAGCCGATAGGCGTCGCGCACCGGACCCGGGATCTCGATCTCCGGCTCGGCGCTCACCTCCTGCGCGATCAGCCCCATGGGGAAGATCGGGGCGAGGTCGTCCGGGCCGACGGGCTGGCCGGTGACGGGGTGCAGGACCGGGGCCGGGGGCACCGGCAGGTCGGGAACGATGTTGTACCAGGCGCGCGGGATGCGGGATTCGTCGAGCAGGAACTTGGTCTGGCCGGACATGGCGGGTGCACCTCTCGCTGCGGGCGCTGCGGCCCAACGATACGAAAACAACCCCGTCCCGCGAGGGACGAGGCCCAGACCTCGTGGTGCCACCCTTCGTTCCGGCCGTGCGGCGGCCGCTCATTCCGCGGTCCGGGGTCCTGAAACGCCGAACCTGCCCTGCGCTAACGGTGGGCCTCCGGCTCGCCCTACGCCGTGACCAGCGGTCCGCGGTTCAGGCGAGCGTCTCACGGGTCCATTCTCCGCCCCGCTGCCGGCACCGGCTCACACCATCCCGGCTCGCTGTGGCCCGCGGTTGACGGGTACTCCTCCCGGTCAACGACTGGTGCCCGGTAATCTAGCGGCCCGCCGCCTCTTCCGCAACCCCGGACCGGTCACCAAGCCGCGCCTCGAAGACCGGCGTGTGGCGCGCGCCGGCACGGTCCAGCTGACTCCGGTAGAGGACCAGCCGATCCGCGATCCAGGCCAGCGGCCCGGCGTCTTCCGGCCCATTCCGTACCCCGGAACCCAGCCCGACCCGTCCCGGTCGACCGGCCGGCGAGTTCCTCGCGCGCACGGCCTCGAGCGCTCCGGCAAGTGCCCCCACGAGATCGTCCGGAGCATCCCGAGCGACGGTCAGGTGGACCTGGACCGGCAGCGTGGCCTCCGCCGGGGCCCCGCATGCGAGGGCCAGCCGCTGGGCCAGGCGCTCCACCTCCGGGGCGCCCGAGGCAAGGCCGATCCAGGCGACCCGCCCGCGCCCCCGCCGCTCGAACGAGCCCGCCTCGCCGAGCGCGAGCCGAAAGGGTCCACCCGAAGCGGCCGTCTCCCGGACAGCCCGCTCGAGACCGGGGACAGCGGCCCTTTCGGTCTCCCCCAGAAACCGCAGCGTCAGGTGCCACGTGTCGGGAGATTGCCATCGCGCCGCCGGCAGCCTTTGCCGCACGGGCTGCACGGCCGCGGCCAGGGCGGCTCGCACCGCATCCGGGACCGGGATCGCGACGAAGAGCCGCCAGGTCTCCTCGCTCACCGCGGTTCCGTCGGCTCGGGCGGTACCCCCGTCCCGGTCGCCGGATGACCGGCCGGGGATCCCGCTTCTTCGGTCGCGAACACGGGCGCCCCGGTCGCCGCGCGCACGCCCAGCGCATCCAGCAGGTCGAACAGGTCGTGGACTACCGGGACCTCGAGGCCATCCAGATACCCGCCCGGGTACCGGCGAGCGCGATCCAGCAAGACCGGCCGGATCCCTGCCGCACTCGCGCCCGCCACGTCAGCCTCGGTGCTGTCACCCACGTGAATCGCCTGCTCCGGGCGCACACCGGCCATCTCCAGCGCGTGGTCGAAGATCTGTCGCTGCGGCTTCACGTACCCGACCCGCGCAGAGGCCACGATCACCTCGAAGTAGCGCGAGAGATCAAGGTCGTGCAAGAGCTCGGGCAGCGCCCAGACCCAGTTGCTGATCACGGCTCGCCGTATCCCCGCGGCGGCCAGCGCCTGCAGCGCCGGGACCACGTCCGGAAATACATACCAGGCCGCGCGCCGCTCGAAGAAGCGGCCGAGGTGCCGGTAGAACGCGTCAGGCAAGTCCGGGTAGCCCAGCAGCGCCATCGCCCGCACGTCGAACTGCTTGATCCGCTGATACGACCCCTCGGGAGTCGCCTCAAAGGGGCCCGGAGCGTCCCAGAGACCCTCGCCCAGAGCCTGCGCGAAGGACCTGGCCAGCGCGGTGGCGTCCACCCGGAGCCCCCACGAGGTGGCCGCGGCCAGGTAGGCGCCGGTCCAGGATGGGTCCACCCGCAGGAGCGTATCGCCGATGTCGAAAAAGACCAGCTCGGGGCGCGGGTGGATGCGCGGCGGGACCGCGCTGGTCGGTACAGGCTCCGGCATCGCGCTCGTCATGCTCCCGGGGCGGGCCGTGCTTCGTCCTCGCCTGCGCTCTCGCGCTGCCAACGCGCGCGATCCGCGGCCAGGAGGCGCAGGGCCGCTTGCCGGTCCCGCCAGCCCAGCACCTCCACCGCCTTGTTCTCGAGGAGCTTGTACGTCTGGAAGAAATGTTCGATCTCGATCAACCGGTGGGGTGAGACGTCACCCAGGGCCTCGACGTGGGCATACAGCGGATCGGCCAGCGCGACGCCCAGCACCTTGAAGTCATCGCCGTGCTCGTCACGCATCGCCAGCCCGCCTACCGGACGGGTCCAGATCCGGCAGCCGGTGAAGGTGGGCTGCGCGATCAGCACCATCACGTCCGTGTGGTCGCCATCATCCGCGCGTGTCCCCTCGACGAAGCCATAGTCGAAGTTGTAGTAGACAGCCGAGCTCAGAACCCGGTCCAGGCGAAACACCCGGTGGCGTTCGTCAAACTCGTACTTGTTCCGGCTTCCGGCCGGGATCTCGATGACGGCCTCGAGAATCTCGGGAAAACGGTCAGACGGCAGCATCGGATCAGTCGTTGTAGAGGCGCTCTTCGATCAGCTTCTCCTGCACGGTCCGTCCGTCCGGATCGAAGCAGGAGTACTCGAAGTGTTTCTCGAACTCCAGGTCCACGTTGTCCTTCCCGCCCCGGTTCTTCTCCACGGAGGCCACGATCCAGTCGCGGAAACGCTGCGCCTGGTACGGGTTGAACTCGATGTTGACCTTGGCCACGATGTGGTACTTCTCGTTCAGGATGAGGATGATGTCAGCTTCGTAGTTGATGGCCGAGGAGCCTCGCAGGTGGTGGTTGCGGAGGCGGGTGGCCTTCAGCCCCTCCTTGTCCGCCGCCACGATCGCCACCAGCGGGACCTCTTCGGACAGCGCGACGTCCTTCAGGCCATTGACCACGTAGGTGACCTTCTCGGTTTCGGTGGGCGGTTCCGGGATGACCGGCACTTTCTGCAGGTAGTCCACGAACACCACCAGCGGGCGATCGTTCGATAGCACGCGGTGTTGGCGCACCAAGGTCCGCATGTTCTCGACCGTGGACGCGGTCTGCGACCCCCGGAGCAGGAAGAGCCCGTCACCGTAGCGCCCAATGCGTTCCAGGGCCGGCCGCAGGCGCGGGTTCGTCACCAGCTCGCGGCCCGCCTCTCCTTCCGCCATCCAGCTTCCCAGGATCTCCCGCCGCACGTCCTGGATCTTGATGGCGCCGGTGGTCTGCGGCAGGTGGGCGAGTGCCGATTCGAGCGCGATGAGCCGGTTGAGCAGGTACTCCTCGTCGTGCTCGAAGCAGATATAGAGGACGTTGGCAAGGCCGCCGGAGACGATGTTGCGTGCCATCTGGAGCGCCATGGTGGTCTTGCCCGTGCCCTGCGCGCCGCCCAGCAGGAGCATCTCGCCGGGGCGGATGCCACCCCCGATGGTCTTGTCGAGCGGCGTGAACCCGAGGGGGACGGGTTGATACCGGCCCACGTCGCCCGCAGCGACCCGCTCGTTCAAGGTGACCAGGATGTCCATCGCCGAGCGCGGGCGCATGGAGCCCCCCTCGCTCTCGACCCGCCACGTCGCCGCCGTCACGCCACCGTCGGAGGGCTGGGGCGCCTCCGGCATGCCCGCCGGCTCTGCAGTCGTCTCCACCAGGTCCTCACCTCCGAACGAACTGTTGGCCGATCATAGCATCCGCCCGGGCTCGCCCGGCCCCGCCCGTCAGCGAAGGGACGTCCTGGCCAGGGCGTCCCAATACCGCACGACGGTGCGCGTCCCTCCCTCGTAGTTGTCGATCCGCATCGATTCGTTCGGGGCGTGTGCCTGGTCGTCGGGCGGAGTGAAGCCCAGGAGCACCACCGGGAGCCCCAGGATCGACTCGAACGAGGCGGTCACCGGGACCGAGCCCCCCTCGCGGACGTAGACCGGTTCGCGGCCGAAGACCTCGCGCAGGCACTCGGCCGCTGCTCGGGTCGCCGGATGGTCGATGGGGGTCAGCGAAGGCCGGCCGCCGTGAATCATGGTCAGCTCCGCGTGGACGCCGGCCGGTGCCAGCGCCTGCACGCGATCCCGGACGCGCTCAAAGACCCGTTGCGGATCCTGGTCCGGGACCAGCCGGCAGCTGATCTTGGCATGCGCGTGGGCGGGGATGATGGTCTTGGCACCTTGCCCCTGGAAGCCACCCCACAGCCCGTTCACGTCCAGGGTCGGGCGCGCACCGCGCCGTTCCAGAGTGGTGTATCCGGCCTCGCCCCAGAGCGCATCCACGCCCAGCGATGCACGGAACTCCTCTTCGTCGAAAGGCAGGCGCGCCAGCTCCTCGCGATCCCGCTCGCTGAGCGGCCGGACGTCGTCATAGAAGCCCGGCACCGCGACCCGGCCGTCGGCGTCATGCAGACCGGCGATGATCTCGGCGAGCACCGTGGCGGGGTTCCGCACCGCGCCGCCGAACCCGCCCGAATGGAGGTCGAGCGCCGGGCCCGTCACGTCAAGCTGGGCGTACATGATGCCGCGCAGGCCGACCGTGATGCTCGGCAGGTTCCCTTCGAAGAACCCCGTGTCGCTGACCACCGCCAGGTCGGACGCCAGCCGAGCTGCGTTGTCGGCCAGCCACGCATCCAGGTGTTCGGAGCCCGACTCCTCCTCCCCCTCGAACACGTAGCGCAGGTTGATGGGGAGGCGCCCCCGCACGGCCAGCCAGGCGGCCGCGGCCTGGAGATGCAGGTGTACCTGCGCCTTGTCGTCGGACGCGCCGCGGGCGTACACGCGGCCCTCGTGCACGCGCGGCTCGAAGGGCGGGCTCGCCCACAGGTCGATCGGGTCGGCCGGCTGGACGTCATAGTGCCCGTACACCAGGACGGTCGGCGCGCCGGGCGCGTGCAGCCAGTCGGCATAGACGACGGGGTGCCCGGGGGTGGGCGAGACCTCCACGTGCTCCATCCCGGCGGCCCGCAGGTGCTCGGCCAGGAAGCTGGCCGCCCGTTCACAGTCGGCGGCGTGGGCGGGAAGCGTGGATATGCTCGGGATCCTGAGGAACTCGAGGTAGTCCGCGAGCCGTGCGTCCCGGGTCTCATCCAGGCGCGCATCGATGTCTTCGAACTGGCCGGCCATGCCTCGATCTCCTCTTTCACTCGTAGAGGCGGGCCCGGGACCCGCCTCTACGCATACCTTCAGATGCCCACTGCATGCGGCCGTCACATCCGGACGGCCCCGAACGCCGCTTCCTAGGCGGGTGACGGAGACGGTGCCGGGGCGGGACCGGGAGGGGTGGAGCCCTCTGCCGGAACCGTCCGGGGACCCCCTGCCGGGGCAGCCACGGGCCGAGGCGTCGGCCCCCCCTGCTCCTTCCGCGGGTCGGGAAGATCGGCGAAGATCTTCTCGAACTCGGCGCGGTCGAGCGTCTCCTCGGCTACCAGCCGCTGGGCGAGCAGGTCCAGCCGGTCGCGGTAGGTGGCCAGCACCTCCATGGCCCGTGCATAGGCACGGTCGATGATGGTGCGCACCTCGTCGTCGATCTGCTTGGCCACCTCGTCCGAATAGTTGCGCTGCTCGCCGATCTCGCGGCCAAGGAAGACCATCTCGTCCCGTTTGCCCAGGGCGAGCGGGCCGAGCTTCTCGCTCATGCCATACTCGGTGACCATCTTGCGCGCCAGCGTGGTGGCCTTCTCGATGTCGTTCGAGGCACCGGTGGTGGTGTCGCCAAAGACGAGCTTCTCGGCTGCGTTGCCGCCGAGCAGTCCCGCAATCTTGTCCTCGAACTCCGACTTGGACTGCAGATAGCGGTCCTCCTCGGGAAGCGCCATGGTGTACCCGAGCGCCATCCCCCGGCTGATGATGGTCACCTTGGTGACGGGGTCGCACTTGGGCAGGATGCGCTGGACGAGCGCGTGGCCGCCTTCGTGATAGGCGATGATGGCCTTCTCGGCGTCACTGATGATGCGGCTCTTGCGCTCGGGACCGGCCATGACGCGGTCGAGCGCCTCCGCGAAGTCTGCGCTCCCGATCACCTTCTTGTTGCGGCGCGCGGCCAAAATCGCTGCCTCGTTCACGATGTTGGCGAGGTCGGCCCCGCTGAAACCGGGCGACTGGCGGGCGATCGACTCGAGGTCGAGCGCCTTGTCGAGCGGCTTGCCCCGCACGTGCACCCGCAGGATCTCCAGGCGGCCCCGCATGTCGGGCCGGTCGAGGATCACCTGCCGGTCAAAGCGCCCCGGGCGCAGGAGCGCGGGGTCGAGCACGTCCGGGCGGTTGGTGGCGGCCACCACGATCACGTTGGTGTTCGTGTCGAAGCCGTCCATCTCGACGAGGATCTGGTTCAGGGTCTGCTCGCGCTCGTCATGCGACCCGCCGAGGCCGGCGCCGCGCTGCCGGCCGACCGCGTCGATCTCGTCCACGAACACGATGCAGGGGCTGTTGCGCTTGGCCTGATCGAAGAGGTCACGCACTCTGGATGCGCCGACGCCTACGAACATCTCCACGAACTCGGAACCCGAGATGGAAAAGAAGGGCACCCCGGCCTCACCGGCCACAGCCCGCGCGAGGAGCGTCTTGCCGGTACCGGGCGAGCCGATCAGCAGCACGCCTCGCGGGATCCGGGCTCCCAGCGAGTTGAATTTCTCCGGGTATTTCAGGAACTCCACGACCTCCTGGAGTTCGGCCTTCGCCTCGTCCACGCCGGCCACGTCCGCGAAGGTGACCACGGTCTTGTTGCCGAGGAACATGCGGGCGCGGCTCTTGCCAAAGCTCATGGCCTGGTTGTTGGTGCCCTGGGCCTGCCGCATCATGATGAAGATGAAGCCGCCGATCAGGAGGACCGGCAGCAGGGCGCTCAGCAGAAGCCCCAGCCACTGGCCGGTCTGCGAGGCGGCCTGCGGTACGACCGTGACGTCCAGGCAGTTGGTCACGGCGCCCGGCTCGGCGCAGGTGGCCCGGATGTCGGACATCAGGCTGTCGCCGAGGGTGCCAGGCACCTGGCTGGTCTTCTGGGTGTGCGCGGCGTCCTTGAGGGTGATGGTCAACTGGGTTCCCTGCTCGACAACCTGGTCGACCTGGCCAGCCTTGACGAGACCGAGGAACGAGTCCGAGCCCCCGCTGTAGGGGATGTCGGCGACGGTGGTGGATGGGACGAAGACGGTGTACAGCAACGCTGCCGTCCCCACCACGAGGATCAGCATGACGATGCCGTTTCGGAAGAAACGCGTGTTCAAGAAGGGAGACCCTCCGGGTCGTTGCGGAGCGCACCGCGGAAGCCGCGGTAGCGTGCCGGAATTATAGGCCCCCGGCTGCCTGCAACAACGATTACGCCGAGGGTCGACCAGCGGATGGGGACGACGGCGCCTGCCGCGCTGACGCGTGCGCGCCGGTGCTGGTAGCGGAGGGCGGATTCGAACCACCGACCAAGGGCTTATGAGTCCCCTGCTCTACCACTGAGCTACTCCGCCA
>JBMFSS010000016.1:0-68979 GCA_049967415.1 Candidatus Limnocylindrales bacterium | reverse complement strand
GTGCCTCCTGGATGCGCGGCGGACGCTACGTGCACGACGACCTGGAGGCCGAGGCACTCGAATCGCGGTTGGTGGCCGCGGACCCGGCAGCCTCGTCGCAGGCCGCCCGCATCGCGACCGCCGGCGCCTCGATCGGCCGGGCGGATAAGCAGAAGAGCTGAGGAGGGCAGATGACCATGCGGGCGGTTCCACTCGAAGAGGCGATCGGCCGCCGCGCGGCCTGCGACGTGACGGCGGTGACCCCGGGCTCGGTGCGCTCGATACTGACTAGGGGGAGCGTGGTCCGGGCCGCGGACCTTCCGGCGCTGCGCGACGCGGGACATCAGGTGCTCTACGTGCAGGACGATGACACTCGCGAAGGCACCGGCGAAGTGGAGGAGGGCCCCACCTCTCTGGCAATCGCGCAGGTGGTTGGGGGCCCGGGTCTGCGGATCGAGCCCGCGGAGGCCGGGAAGACGTTCCTCTTCGCGGCCGCCGACGGACTGGTCCGCGTGGACCCGGACGTCTGCGAGCAGGTCAACGATTCCGACCTGGTCCTGCTGACGACCCGGGCTCCCGAGAGCGTGGTCAGCGCGGGCCAGCTGGTGGCGGTGGTGGACACGATCCCGCTGACGGTCCCCGAGGAGCGGCTCGCCGCCCTGGTGGAAGCCCTGCGCGCCAGGGGCCAGGCGGTACAGGTCGCCCCGTTTGCGCCGCTTGCGGCGGCCCTGCTGATCACCGGGACCGAGATCCACGAGGGGCGCATCCCGGATGCCGTGGAGCCGGTGGTGCGGGACAAGCTGGCCCGCTTCGGAGGCCGCCTCGAGCAAGTGGAGATCCTGCCCGACGACGAGGAGCGCATTGCGGCCGCGATCCGCACCGCCTGCGATGGCCACGACCTGGTCATCGTGACCGGGGGGATGAGCGTGGACCCCACGGACCGCACGCCGGCGGCGATCAGCAGCGTGGCCGAAACCGTCTTGAAGTATGGGATCCCCGTGCTGCCCACCTCGATGAATCTGGTGGCGCGGCGGGGAGCCGCCACCATCCTGGGCGTCTCGTCCGGGCTGGTCCACTACAGATCCGCCAACATCCTCGACCTCCTGCTGCCTCCGCTCTTCGCAAGGGTGCCCCTGACGCGGCCGTACCTGGTCCGCCTCGGCGCCGGGGGCCTCATGCCGGCCTTCAGCTCCGGCGTAGAGCATCGGCGGGAGGCATCACGCGAGGCTCAGGTCCGCTGAACGGGCCGGTCGGCCGCGCGGCTGACCCCGGGCGGCTGCCCCAGGCGGCTGACCCGCGCGGCTGACCCGGGCGGCTGACCCCGGCGGCTGACCCCGGCCGCTGACCCCGGGCCACAGCCCTCCGGAGCCGGAATGGTTGATCTGCTACCCTGCGCAGGGGGAAACGCCTCGGATCGGTCTCTTTTGAGCAGGCAGGGTGTGCGATGCAACGACTCGGGCTGGAGCGGGAACTCGTCGACGCGACCGTCTACGAGAACACGGTGGAGCGCTTCCGGGAGGCCGGCATCGGGCTCCCCACCTTCGCGCAACTGGCGGATCCAAAGTTGATTCCGGCCAAGGTGCGCGCGGCGCTCCAGCGCGTGGGGCCCGACGACCCGCACCCGCTCAACCTGTTCCGGGTCCACTGGTACAACGACGAGGCGCGCACCGGCCTCGCGCCGCTGCCCGCCTACGTCGTGCTCCCGCGGGAGCTCACCGGCGTCGATGCGCGCATCGTCGTGGCCATCGGTGACCGTTTCCCCATGATCAGTGCCCACAAGGTGCTGGCCACCTACGCGTGCCTGGCACCGCGCGTCATCACCGGGCAGTTCGATCCCACCCACCACCGCGCGATCTGGCCGTCCACGGGCAACTACTGCCGGGGCGGCGTGGCCGTCTCGCGCATCATGGGCTGCCGCGGGGTGGCGGTCCTGCCGGAGGGGATGAGCCAGGAGCGCTTCGACTGGCTGGAGGACTGGGTCGTCGATTCGTCCGACATCATCCGGACGCCCGGCACCGAGAGCAACGTCAAGGAGATCTACGACAAGTGCAACGAGCTTGCCCTTGATCCCGACAACGTGATCTTCAACCAGTTCTCCGAGTTCGGGAACCACATCGCCCACTACCTCGCGACCGGGACCGCGCTGCAGGACATCTTCGAGACCATGCGCGCCCAGGAGCCGGACCTGCAACTGCGGGCGTTCATCTCGGCGACCGGGTCGGCGGGCACCATCGGCGCAGGCGACTTCCTCAAGGAGCGCTATGGGTCCCTCACCGTGGCGCTCGAGGCACTGGAATGCCCCACCATGCTCCTCAACGGCTTCGGTGAGCACAACATCCAGGGGATCGGCGACAAGCACATCCCGCTCATCCACGACGTGATGGCCAATGACATGGTGATCGCGATCTCGGACCGGGCCACTGACCGCCTGGGGGTCCTCTTCAACACCGAGACCGGCCGTTCGTACCTCGCCGGGCGGCGGGGCGTGCCGGCCGCGACGATTGCCGCCCTGCCGTCGTTCGGGCTCTCGAGCATCGCGAACGTGCTGGGGGCCATCAAGACCGCCAAGTACTACGAGATGGGGCCCCAGGACGTGCTTGTCACCGTGGCCACCGACGGGGCGGCGCTCTACCACACCGAGCGGGACATCGCGATCGAGAAGTACTTCGCCGGGAAGTTCGACGAAGTGGCCGCCGCCGAGGTCTATGGTGAGCACCTCCTAGGGGCCACCACCGACCACCTGCTGGAGCTTTCGCGCGAGGATCGCGAGCGCATCTTCAACCTGGGCTACTACACCTGGGTGGAGCAGCAGGGGATCTCGGTCGAGGAGTTCCGGTCGCGCAAGGATCCCCGCTTCTGGACCGAGACGCGCAGCATCGTCAAGGACTGGGACCGCCTGATCGACGAGTTCAACGCACGAACCGGGGTCCTGGAGGCGCTGTGACCGCGTCCGGGAGCACCAGCCCGAGCACCTTGGTCTGCTCGGGCTGCGGTGCCTCGCCCAGTGAGGACGACCCGTATCCCTTCCGCTGCCCGAATGCCGGCGCCGGAGACGACACGGACCATGTCCTGCGTCGACGCCTGGATGTCACGGCCGTCCGCTTCCCGCTCGGCCCTGAGGCCACCGCCGAGCCGAACCCGTACCTGCGCTACCGGGGGCTGGCGCACGCCTACTCGGAGGCGCGAGCGGGAGGACTGGATGACGCGGCCTACCGGGATCTGGTTGTGCGCCTCGACACGGAGATCGCCCGCGTGGACGGTCACGGCTTCGTGGCAACCCCGTTCGGTCGCGCGGATGCGCTCAGCGAGCGGCTGGGGTTCGCGCCCGACGGCGGGGTCTGGATCAAGAACGAGACCGGCAACGTGTCGGGGTCGCACAAAGCGCGCCACCTCTTCGGGGTGCTGGTCCACCTGGAGTTGATGGAACGCCTGGGCCGCACCGATCCGGCGCATCGACGTCGCCTGGCGATCGCGAGCTGCGGGAACGCGGCCCTGGCGGCGGCCGTGGTCGCCGCGGCCGGGCACCGCGCCCTGGACGTCTTCGTCCCGGTGGACGCGGACCCGGCCGTGGTGGAGCGCCTGCGGCATCTCGACGCCCAGATCACCGTCTGTCCCCGGGAGCCGGGCGTCACCGGCGATCCCACCTACCACCGGCTCCGCCGCGCCATCTCCGATGGCGCGCTGCCGTTCACCTGCCAGGGCAACGAGAACGGGCTGGCCGTCGAGGGCGGCTTCACTCTGGGCTACGAGCTGGCAAGCGACCTGGCCGGAGGCCCGCCGCTGGACCGGCTGCTCCTGCAGGTTGGCGGCGGCGCCTTGGCCAGTGCCTGTATCGAAGGGCTCGGCGAGGCTGTCGCGCTGGGAGCACTGGCGAGGCTGCCGCGCTTCCATGCGGTCCAGACCGCCGGCGGCTGGCCGCTCCCGCGGGCTTTTGAACGCGTGGCCGCCCGGGTCCCCGCGGGCGCCGGACCGGCGGAACGGCGCGCCGCCCTCGCCTACGCCACGATGCATCGGTCAGAGTTCATGTGGCCCTGGGAGGACGAGCCCCACAGCATCGCGCACGGGATCCTGGACGACGAGACCTACGACTGGGTCGCCGTGGTGGAGGGCCTGCTCGAGTCGGGGGGAGGCGCAGTGGTGGTCGGCGAGGACCAGCTGGTGCGGGCCAACGCGCTGGGCACCGCCCTGACCGGGATCTGCGCCGACGAGACCGGCTCCTCCGGGCTCGCGGGTTTGCTCGAGCTGCGGGGGCGGGGCGAGATCGGCGATCACGAGCGCGTGGGGGTCCTGTTCACCGGCGTTCGGCGGTGACGTTTCGGCGGTGAAGCCGCCGAGGGAGTGCGGTCATGCGAACCTTGATCGTCCATGGAACGGTGGTCAACGCCTCCGGCGTGGAGCCGGCGGACGTGCTGATCGACGGGGAGCAGATCGCGGCCGTGGGACCAGGGCTCGCCGGGGACGCGGTCGATCGGACCATCGACGCGGCCGGCAGGCTCGTCATCCCGGGCGGGGTGGATATCCACACCCACATGGAGCTGCCGGTCGGGGACGTGGTCTCCTCCGACACGTTCGAGACAGGGACCCGCGCGGCGGCCTTTGGGGGCACCACCACGATCATCGATTTCGCCACCCAGACCATCGGCAGACCGCTCGCCGAGGGGCTGGAGGCCTGGCACGTGAAGGCCGACGGCCACGCCTGCATCGACTATGGGTTCCACATGGCGATGAACGACGTCAACGACGCGACGCTCGCCGAGATGGACGAGCTGGTGCGGGAGGGCGTGACGAGCTTCAAGCTGTTCACCGCCTACCCGGGCCGGATGTACAGCGACGACGGGGCGATCCTGCGGGCCATGTTCCAGGCGGCTGACAACGGCGGCCTGATCCTCATCCATGCCGAGAGCGGGATCGCCATCGACGCCCTCGCCGACCGGTACGTGCGGGCCGGGCACACCAGCCCCCGCTACCACGGGCTCTCGCGTCCCCCAACGCTGGAGGCCGAGGCCATCGACCGCGTGAGCCGGATGGCCGACGTAGCGGGGGTTCCCGTCTACATCGTCCACCTCTCCTCGCGCGACGCGCTCGAAGAGGTGCGCCGGGCCAGGGAACGAGGCACCACGGTGTACGCGGAGACCTGCCCGCAGTACCTCTTCCTGTCGGACGAGGACCTCGCCCGGACCGACGGCGCGGCCGGCTTCGTCTGCTCACCGCCTCTGCGGCCGCGCGACCACCAGGAGGCGCTCTGGCGGGGGCTGGAGACAGGCGACCTGCAGCTGGTGAGCACCGACCATTGCCCGTTCGACCTGGCTGGTCCCAAGACGCTCGGGCGTGACGACTTCCGCTTGATCCCCGGGGGCGTGCCGGGCGTCGAGGAACGCGTTGACCTGGTTCACGACGCCGGCGTGGTCGCCGGACGGATCTCCGTAGAGCGCTGGGTGGAACTGGTCTCTGCCGGACCCGCACGCCTGGCCGGCCTCGAGGGGCGCAAAGGCGTCATCGCGGCCGGGGCCGACGCGGATGTCGTGATCTACGATCCCCGGCGCCGCCACACCCTCAGCGCCAGCACGCACCACATGCGCGTCGACTACTCGTGCTACGAGGGCCGCGTGGTCCAGGGCGGCAGTGACGTCGTGCTGAGCCGCGGCGAGGTGATCGTGGACCACGGCCGGTGGCTGGGACGGTCCGGATACGGACGGTTCCTCAAGCGAGCCCCGGTCGGCCGCGGGGCGTAGATCGTTTCTAGCCGGCCGCCTGGAACGGGCGGCCCGGGTCCGGCACCCGAGAGCCGTCCGTGGCGACCGTCGGGACATGCGGCAGCGAGCTGGTCACGCCAGCCAGCAGCGTGGCCATGACCGCGGCCGGCTCAAGGGAGAGCACCTCCCCCTCGCTGGCGCCGGTCGGCGCAGCCTCCAGGACCGCGAACGTGTGGCGATCAAGGACGGTCCGGAGGCCGGGCGCCGTGTATTCGATCCGACCGTCGCTCACGGAGATCCGATGGGTCCGGCCGTCGAAGCGCGCCTCCATCACTCCGTCGCCCAGGAGCATGAAGGCGTTGGAGCCCTGCGCCTCAAAATCGGCCCGGTCCAGGTAGAGGCGCGGCTTGTCGACGTACGGCTTGCCGGACGTGGGGCAGACCGTCACGCAGTTGCCGCACTCGTTGCAGAAGTCGGTGAGCACCGCGATCTGCAACCGCTGGTCCACCGCGAAGTGCACGGATCCGGTCGTCACCACGGCCCCGCCGGTCACCGCCAGAACGGGAAGCTCGGCGTGGACCGGCGCCATCTCGTAGGTCATCAGCGCCAGGTTGGGGCAGACCCCCACACAGAGGCTGCAGATCTTGTCGCAGTCGAGGCATCGGCTGGCCTCGCCTTTCGCCTCGTCGGGGGTGTACCCGAGGACGGTCTCCTCGAAGCCGGCACGCCGATCGAGCTCGCTGACGCGGATGGGCACCCGGTACTCGCGCCGGGCGCGACGGACCACCAGCGCCTGCAGCTCCGACCGATCCAGCTTCTCGGCAGGGACGGTCGCCTGGCCCCGGCGGGGCACCCCCAGCCCGGCGGCAATGGCGGCGGCGACTCGCTTCCCGTCGGCGGCGGCTTTCACGATCGACGCTGGGCCCCGGCCGGCCACGTCGCCGCCGGCATAAACGCCCGGGACGGACGTCTCGAAGGTGACCGGGTCGACCGCAATGTACCCGGCCGGCGTCAGCTCCGGTGCCCGTTCGCCGAAGAAGTCCAGCACTGCGTGCTGGCTGATGGCCAGAATCAGCGTATCCAAGCCCACCTCGAACTGAGAGCCTGGCACGTCCTCGGGCACCTTGCGCCCGGCGGCGTCCCGGCCTCCGTGGTAGGCCATCCGCGCGCAGACCACCCCGGTCAGCCTGCCGTCAACGACCCGGAGCGCGGTCGGACGCGCCAGCTCCAGGATCGAGATCCCCTCCTCTTTGATCGCGTGGATCTCCTCGCGATCGGCCGGCATCTGGTCCACCGTCCGCCGGTAGATCAGCGAGACCGAGGACGCGCCCACCCGGCGCGCCGTGCGCACGCAGTCCATCGCCGTGTCCCCGGCGCCGACCACGCCCACCCGGGGCCCGATCGGCATCGGGTGCCCCTCTCGGACGCTCCGCAGGAAGGTGACGCCGTCGATCACGCCCGCCGCATCCTCGCCGGGCAGCCCCAGACGCTTCGCCTGCTGGGCGCCGGCCGCAATGAATATCGCCTCAAAACCCTCGCTACGGAGCCCCTCCAGCGTGAAGTCCACCCCGGCTCGCTGGCCGTACCGGAACTCGACCCCAAGCCGCTCGAGGACCCCCAGGTCCTGGTCGATCTGTGCCTGGGGAAGTCGGTAGACCGGGATCGCCCCGCCGACCATGCCGCCGGCGTACGGGTGCTCATCGAAGACCGTGACGCCGATCCCCGAGTAGGCGAGCCATTCGGCGGCCGCCAGCCCCGCCGGTCCGGCACCGATGATCGCGACACGGTGTCCCGTCGAGGGCTCGGCGGAGAGCGGTGCCGGCTGCGCCTCCTGCTCCATGATGAAGCGCTTGATCTGGCGGATGGCCAGCGGCTGGTCCAGATGGGTTCGGATGCAGGTGTTCTCGCAGAGGTGGTCGCACACGCGGCCCAGGACCGCCGGCAGCGGGTTGTCCAGGCGGGTGATCCGCACCGCCTCCGGGAAATCGCCGGAGCGCACCGCGCGCATGTACCGCGGAACCTGCTGATCCACCGGGCACTCGTCCACGCAGGGCGCCTCGATGCAATCGAACAGATCGAGCTGCCGCGGGGTCTTGGAACGGTCGGTCCGGAAGGCGTCCTTCCGGTAGCGCCAGTCGTGCCGAACTCGGTCGGCATAGCGGCGCAGGTTGAAGCGCGCGCAGGCCGCCGCATCGTCAGCCGCGCCGTCAAAGCCGTCGGCCCGCGCGGTACGCCGGATGAAGTCGTCGATGTCGGAAGCGCCGGCCTCGTCCATGGCGGCGTCCACCTGCTCCGGGTACTGGAGCATCCGCAGGTAGCCGCCGGACTTGAGCAGGTCGGACGAGACGGTGATGGTCCGCATCCCGGAGGCGAGAAGGTGGGCCACATTGAACGCGTCAGCACCGCCGGCGAACGAGATCGGGACCGCCGCGCCGAACGTATCGACGACCCGTGCCGCCAGGTTCGTGGTGACCGCGTGGAGCGCGCGGCCCGAGAGGTACATCGTCTCGTCCCGCTCGAAGACCGTGCGCCAGTTCTGGACCTCCAGGGTGTTGGTCAACTTCAGCGCAAAGGTGCGGCCGTGGGAGGCCGCCACCTGCTGGAGGTTGCGGAACATCGGCACCGCGTCGGCCCAGCGCAGGTCGTGCCCGAACGCCTCGTCCGGGATCGGGACGTCCACGTACCCCAGATCCTGGTTGACGATCCGGCGCACCTCGTCCGCGCCGAGCAGGGTTGGGTTGCACTTCACCGAGGTGTGCAGCCCGCGCTCCTCGAGCAGGTACTGCGAGATCCGCTCGATCTCGTCGGGCGGGCAACCGTGCATGGTGGAGAGCGTGACCGAGTCGGAGAGCCGGGCGGGGATGTCCATGTCGCGGACCGCCGGGAAGCGCCGCGCCACGATCTCGACGTACGCCGGCAGGTATGCCGAGGCGTCGGCCATCGTGTCCAGGTACCACTGCACGTTGGGCTTCTGGATGCCATCCAGGTTGTACCCCACGCTCATGTTGAAGACCATCCCCGGCCGCTCGCCGGGCCAGCCGAGCTCGCGATGGAGGGCGTGGATCAGCACCCAGGCCCGCAGGTACTCGTCGAACGACTGGTGGACCCGCAGCTCCTGCGACCACTCGACGTTGTACCCCTCGTCCTGCACGTCGATGCAGGGCTTGTTGACGTCCAGCTGGTCGAGGGTCTGGACCGTCTTGAGCTCGATCATCCGGGCGCCCACGAGCCAGGCCGTGATGATGTTCTGGGCCATCTGCGTGTGCGGGCCGGCCGCGACCCCGAACGGGGTCTCCAGCTCCACCCCGTATTCGCGGCGCCGGAACCGGTGTTCCTCACGGGGCGCGAAGAAGGCCGACCGAGGGACGTTGAAGAGGGAATCCCGCTCCTTCAGCTCGGTGAAAACCCAGTCGGTGAGCTGTTCCATGGAGATGGGATGGAAACGGTCGGACATGGGGCGCTCCTCGTCAGCGGATCACGGGTTCAGCAGCGCACAGAGTCGGCGCAGTGTTGCGGGCAGGGCGTGCCGCCCACGCAGCGGCCAGGGGCACGCACGGGGCACAGGACACGCCGATCAAAGGCGAGCGTGGAGACGGGCCGCCTGTTCGCGCGCCCGGGCCCGGATCTCGACCGCGTCCACGCGCGTGGGGCGGCCGTCCTCCCAGACCACTTCGCCGCCGACCTCCACCCGGCGCGGCCGGATCCCGGGCGTGAAAGCCACATACCAGGGGTCCATGGGCTCGTACGCCCAGGTCACGCGGTCATCGCGGGCCTCCGGGACCAGGTCCCAGCCGGTCTGAAGCCAGCGCCAGGCCGTCTCAGGGGAAGCGGTCACCTCCACCGAACGCTGCAGGGCGTAGGCCAGGCGAAAGGTCTCGATCATGTCCGCCCCGATCCCGTCCGTCCCCAGCGCCACGGGGTTGGAGAAACGCGCGGGGTTGGCGTAGCCCACGGAGTTGTTGAGGTTGGAAAACGGGTTGTGCAGGATCGTGCCGGCCAGGGGGTGCTCCGTGGGCAGGTGCACGCCATGGGCCAGCAGCCAGCTCGCGTTGGTGTACGGGGCCAGCCGGGCCAGTGCCTCGGCGTCGTCGGGCCCTTCACAGACATGGACGTGGACGCCCACCCCAAACTCCCGGGCGAGCGCAGCGGCCGCCTCGAGCGTCTCGTCGGTGCAGGTGAACGCGGCGTGCACCCCCACCAAGCCCCGGCCGCCGGCGGCAAGGAAGCGCCGGTTCTCGGCAAGCCCACGGCGGGCTCCATCCGGGCCGTGTCTGTCGGTGACCCCGTAGGCGCAGACGACGCGGACACCGACCTCGGCACAGGCATCCGCAATCACCGAGAGCGAACCCTCAATGGCGTTGGGCGACTCGTGGTGGTCCACGATCGCGGTGGTTCCCGATTCGAGCGCCTCCAGCGCGGCCAGCTTGGCGGACCACTCCAGCATCTCCAGATCGAGGGCGGTGTCGAGCCGCCACCAGATCTGCTCGAGGATTTCGCGGAAGGTGGTGGGCGTCCGGGGCGGGGCGGGCATCCCTCGCGCCAGCGCCGAGTAGATGTGGTGATGGGCGCAGACCAAGCCGGGGGTCTGGGCGGGCGAGAGTTCCTGCATTGGGACGCGCTCCTCTCTCATGCGGTTCCCGTGCCGGCGCCGATCGCCGGTTCGGCGGCCGCGGCCGGCGTTCCGGGGTGGACGCCGGCCATCAGCATGCCGATCTCCTCGCGGCTGGCAGTCCGGGGATCGGCGGTTCCGATGACCATCCCTTCGTACATGACCAGGATGCGGTCCGAAAGGATCATCACCTCGTCAAGGTCCTCGGAGATGATCAGGATCGCCGTTCCCCGCTCTCGTTGTTCAATCAAGCGCTGGTGGATGTAGAGCGAGGCGGAGACATCGATCCCCCGGGTTGGCTGCGCCACCAAGAGGACATGCGGCTGGGCGGACAGCTCGCGCGCCATGATCAGCTTCTGGATGTTGCCGCCGGAGAGGTTCCGCACCGGCGTCTCCAGGCTGGGCGTCTTGACATTGAACGCGTCCACGAGCTCCTGGCAGTGGCGCCGGATCGCGCCGTTCCGCAGGAACCCGTAGCGGGCGAAGGCAGGGCTCCGGTACCCGACCAGCAGCAGGTTTTCGGCCACGCTGAAATCGGTGACCACACCGTCGCGCATCCGCTCCTCGGGGACGTACCCGAGGCCCGCGGCCCGCGTGTCGGCGGGGCCCCGGCCCTGCACCTCGACGTTGTTCACGCGGATGGTGCCTGCGGTGGGCACCCGCAGCCCGGCGATCGCCTCCGCGAGCTCACGCTGACCGTTGCCCGCCACGCCGGCGATTCCGACCAGTTCACCGGAGCGCACCTCGAAGCTGACCCCTCGAACGGCCTCCGTGCCCCGGTCGCTCCGCACGCGGAGGTCCGCCACCACCAGGGCTGGTGTGCCGGTCGTGCCCTTGGCCGGTGGCTCCTCCGACGCGACCTGGTGGCCCACCATCATCTCCACCAGCCGGCCCCGGGTCGCCTCGGCAGCTGGCAGCGTGCCCACCACGTGGCCGTTCCGAAGCACCGTGATCCGGTCCGAGAGCTCCAGTACCTCCCGGACCTTGTGAGAAATGAACACCAGCGCCCGGCCGCCACTGGTCATCTGGCGCAGGACGCCGAAGAGGTCCTCAACCTCCTGGGGAGTCAGGACGGCCGTGGGCTCGTCAAGGACCAGCACCGAAACGTCGCGGTAGAGCGCCTTGAGGATCTCGACTCGCTGTCGCTCGCCCACCGAGAGCTGCCAGATCACGGCCTGAGGATCCACCCGCAGGCCGTACCGTTCGGAAAGCTCCCGGATGCGCGCCGTGACGACGTCCATGTCCACCAGCGGGCCCCGCGATGATCTGGCACCCAGGGCCACGTTCTCGGCCACCGTGAGGGTGTCCACCAGCATGAAATGCTGGTGGATCATCCCGATACCATGGTGGATGGCAACCGCTGGCGAATGGATCTCCACCCGCTGGCCGTTGATCCGGATCTCGCCCTCGTCGGGCCGGTACAGGCCGTACAGCACGCGCATGAGCGTGCTCTTTCCGGCGCCGTTCTCGCCGAAGAGGGTATGGACCTCCCCGGCGCGCACGTCGAAGTCGACGCGTTCGTTGGCGACCACCCCGGGGAAACGCTTCGTAATGCCACGCATCTCCAGGATCGGGACAGCGGAGCTGCCGATTGCGCCCCCCGGGGCAGTCACCTGCACGGTCATCCTTCCTGACGGCTCACGCGCTGCAAACGCCCAACTGCTGCCGGATCACTGCGGCGGGGTGATCGACCCGTCGGTGATCCCCTTGATCAGCGACTCTGCCTTGGCCTTCACGTTGGCGGGCAGGCTATAGCCCGGGTTGAACTGGATCGTCTCTCCGCCATTGCCCAGGGTCAGCGTGTAGGTGGCACCACCCAGTTTGCCGCCCCGGATCTCGGTGATGATCTGTTCGAGCGTGGGGCCCCAGTTGTAGAGCTGGCTGGAGACCACATTCTTGGGCGCCAGGGAGACCTGCGTCCACTGCGTGCCGAACCAGGGCAGGTTGTTCTGGCGGGCCACGCCAATGGCCCCCACCACGGCCTGCGCGGTGCCGGTCAGCACGTCGGCCTTGTTGGAGACGAAGGTCTTGGCCGCGGTGGCGAAAAGGCTCACGTCACTGAACGAGCCGGTGTACACCGGGATGCAGCTGATGGAGGGATCCACCGACTTGGCCCCGGCGCAGAACCCGTCCACGTAGAGCTTGGCATCGCCGACTGCGATGGGTCCGATGACGCCGAGCACCTTGCTCTTGCTGAGCATGGCCCCCATGGCGCCCTGGACGTACCCGCCCTCGTTGCTGGCGGCCTGGTAGGCAAAGACGTTGGGAAGGTTATAGGTGGAACCGGCGGTGCCCCAGGCGAAGGAGACCTTGGGGAACTGCGGGGCCAACTGCTCGAGGATCGAGCCGTACTGCGATCCGTGCGCGATGACCAGGTTGTAGCCCTGGGACGCGTAGCTCCGGATCACGTTGGCGGCGGTCGACACCACGAACTGGTTGTCCGAGATGGCGATCTGCAGGTTGTACTGCGTCTTCAGCGAGTCCAGGGCCTCCACCATGGACTGCGTGAAGGCAAGGTCGTTCACCGCACTCGGCGCGACCAGGGCCACCTTCAGCGGCGTGGCCGAAGTGGCGCTGGAGGCAGCGGGCGCAGCGGCACTGGCGGCCGGCGCAGCGCTCGCGGGTGCGCTGGAGGCGGCCGGGGCGGCACTCGCGGGTGCGCTGGAGGCGGCCGGGGCGGCACTCGCGGGTGCGCTTGATGCCGGGGCCGCACTGGCGACCGGGGCGGCGCTGGAAGCGGGGGCCGGGGTACTGCTGCTACCGCAAGCCGCAGCCACCAGGGCCGCGATCGTGAGCAGGATGGGGACCGCCGAGCGGTGCACCTGTCGTTGCATGGTCGGTTCCTCCTCGGATTCTCAGGACTCGATCTGACGCTTCAGCACTGGCACCTGGTGGGTTCACCCCTCTCTTTCGTAGGGCCTGCCGAGCACCGCCGGCTGCCGGAAGCGGCGGGCAATGAACAGCAGCGCCAGCACTGTGATGATCGCGGGCGCGGTGGCGGCCAGGTCGGACGCGCTCAGGGGGATGATCCCGAGGGATTTCCAGGTCAGGATGATCGCCCCCACCAACCCGTACAGCAGGGATCCCGCCATGACGCCGGTCGGGCGCCATGCGCCGAAGTAGACGAGCGCAACGGCGATGAACCCCTCGCTCTGGGTCAGGTTCATCTGGAAAATGCCATCGTAGAGGAGGAGGCTGGCGCCGGCGAGGCCCGCGAAGGTGCAGCCGATCAGGACCGTGGACCACCGGATCCGGGCCACGCTGACCCCCAGGCTGTCCGCCGCGGCCGGGTTCTCGCCGGCCGCCTTGATTTTCAGGCCGTACGTCGTGCGGTTCAGCACAAAGGCCACCACGGGGACCAGCAGGAAGGCCAGATACACGATCAGGCTCTGGTCGAAGAACATCCCGCCCACCACGGGGATCTGGCTGAGCAGCGGGAGAGCCACCTGCGGCGGTGTCGAGATCGGCAACGGCGTGCCCACCAGTTTCTCAAAGAGCAGGTCGCTGAACCCGAGTCCAAAGAGGTAGACCCCGATCCCGCTGATACCCTGTTCTGCCTTGAGGGTCACGCTCACCAGTGCGGTCACCAGCCCCATCAGCAGGCCGATCCCGGCGCCCGCCAGGAGCGCAATGAGCAGGTTGCCGGTCTGCAGGGCCGTGTAGTAGGTGGCGAAGGCGGAGAGGAGCATGATCCCGTCCACGCCCAGGTTGATCACGCCGCTGCGCTGCCCCAGCGTCTCGCCGAGCGCCGCCAGCAGGAACGGCGTGGCCAGCGCGATGCCGGAGGCAACTGTGGTGGTGAGCACGGCCACGGTGAGGAACTGGCTCATGGCTCTTCCCCGCCCAGCACGGGCATGGATGGCTCACGTCGCGGCCGGCCCGGTGGCCTGGAGCCGGGGAGTGCCGTCTGGGCCAGGGATTGGGACCTTGCCCGGCGGCGCAGGTACTCCAGCGACACCACCAGCACCACGACGATCCCACTCAGGGCGGTAACAAGATCCGACGGGACGCCCGTCGCGACCTGCAGCGCGGATCCGCCCACGATCAGCCCACCGAAAAAGAACGCCGAGACGATGGTCCAGAGCGGGTTGAGACCCCCGAACAGCGCCACCACGATGCCGTTGAACCCGGCCGACCCGGTGAACCCGGTGAGGCTGCCGTCGGTGACCATCCGGTGCGAGATGGAGCCGAAGACCAGGATCGCCCCCGCCAGGCCGCAGGCGGCACCGCTCAGGGTCATGGCCGCCACGATGGTCCGCTTGACCGGCATCCCCGCGTACGCGGAGGCGTCCCGGGAAAGACCCACGCTGCGGATCTGAAACCCGAAACTGGTGCGCCAGAGGAGGAAGTAGGCGGCGATCGCGACCAGCACTGCAATCAGGACGCCCAGGTGCAGCTGTGTTCCTGGAACCAGGATGGGGAGCCACGAGTTGGGCGAGAGCAACTTGGTCTCGGGGATCAGGCCACCCACCGAGAACTGGGAGTGATCCACCATCGGGCCGGCCAGCAGGTAGTTCATCACCTGGACCGCGACCAGGTTGAGCATGATGGTGCTGAGGATCTCATTGACGTTGTACTGGGCCTTGAAGAACCCGGGGATCGCGCCCCAGATCGCGCCCCCGATGGCGCCCACCAGGAGCACCAGCGGGATCAGCAGGATGCTCGGCAGCCCGGGAAACACCAGCGCGGTGGCGGCGCCGGCGAGCCCCCCCATGGCGATCTGCCCCTCGCCGCCGATGTTGAAGACGTTGGCCCGGAAGGCAATGCAGATCCCCACCCCGACCAGCAGCAGCGGGACGGCCTGCACGGCCGTGCTGCTCAGGGCATAGTCGCCGCCGAACGCGCCCACCAGGAGCGCGTGATATCCGGTGAGGGGGTTGGCGCCGAGGGCCAGCATCATGAGGCCCCCCAGGATCAGCGCGCCGACCAGGGCGGAGGGTATGGCGAACCAGCTCAGCAGGAACCGGCCCCAGTCCATGCGGCCTCCGGTGACGGTCACCGCCGCCAGATCGTCGGGTGCACGTTCGCTCATGCCCGCCCCTCGTTGGACCGAATGAGTGCCATGGTCAATGCTGCGGGCGCCGCGCCCGACGCCCCTGCATGCTCTGACGCGTCATGGTACGGCACCGGGCCGCTGCGGCGCCGTACCATGCGGCCGGGGGTCGGAAGCGCGGCCGGGGACGCACAGCCGGGGACGCGGCCCGCAGCCCATCGTGGAGGCGGGCCGGACCGGCGCAGGGGTCGAGGGGCCGGGGCCGGCGCGCACAGCATGGCTGGATCCCGCAGCGGGCCGATGCGGGCCCTTGGATCGCCAGGCCGTAGGGTCACCGAGCTGCCACTCCAGCCATCAGACGCCAGTCATCTGACGTCATCGCCGGCAAGGTATAACGCACCTCACAGTCTCTTCGCAAGGGCCATTGCATGTGGCGCCTGCCCCACCCTCCCCCGGGGAGCTGGACGGGCTGCCCGGGCTGCCATGTGCCAGGTCGGAGGAGCCCAAGACAGGGAGCGAGGGCGCGGGGCAGCTGCGGGCGGAGGGTCGCCATCCGCTGCCCGCGGGGGGGCGGCGGATGGTGGTGACGCCCCATGCGGCGGCCAGGGAAAAGGGTTGCTTCTGCACGCCGAGCGGGTCACCGTTGTGGACGAGACGAGCGCGGTGCATACTGCACGGCGAACAGACCTGCGCGAATCATCGCAGTTGTGGCAGACTATCTGGTCAGTGGACGTCAGATGACTAGCGTCTGACACCGGGATCCGGAGCGAAGAACCGCCGTGGTCCAATCACCCGCGCCAGCACGCGCAACCGCACCAGGTTCCCGCCCCAGCGCTCGGGCGGCGGCGCGCTCCGGACGCTGCGCCCTGGCGCCCACGGTCCCCGGCCTTCCGAAGCGCCGCGATCCCCTCGGGCTCACCAGGCAGACAGACGACGAGGCACCGCAATGGTCCGTCGGAACGTAACCCTCGCCCGCCAGGCGGCCCAGGAGGTGGCCGAGGGGATCCAGTCAGGCGCCCTGGCCGGAGAGGAAGGGCTGCTCCCGTCCGAGACCGCCCTCAGTCATCGCCTGGGGGTGAGCCGGGCGACCCTGCGCGAGGCCCTCTCACAGCTGGAACACGGCGGCCTGATCGTCCGCCGACACGGGATCGGCACCTTCGTGGCCCCCCGCCAGCCGGTGGTGGAAACCGGGCTCGAGGAGCTCGAGAGCATCGAGACCCTCGCCCGCAAGACAGGAGTCGAAATCCACATGGGCGACTCCGACATCCGGGAGCGACCCGCGACGGCAGAAGAAGCGGCGGCGCTGGCCATCGCAGCCGGCTCGCCGGTGCTGGCCGTGCAGCGCGTCATGATGTCCCAGGAGCGAGCCATCGCATTCCTGGTCGACGTGTTGCCGACAGAGTTCCTGACGGTCCAGGAGCTGGGCGGCACGTTCCACGGGTCCGTCCTCGACTTCATGCTCCAGCGGGGCGTGCCTCCCCTGCAGCATTCGTACACGGAGCTCAGCGCGGAGGCAGCCGGAGCCGGACTGGCGCGCCGGCTCGGCCTGCGCGCGGGCGCGCCGCTCCTTCGCTTCGTGGCCCAGCTCTACGGGGCCCACGGGCGAGTGGTCGACTACTCGATCAGCTACTTCCGCCCCGGGCAGTTCCGCTTCCACGTGATCCGGCGAGTGCGCCAGTTCCCGGCGGTGATCTTTGAGGCCACGCCGGCGGACGCGGCCATCGGGCTGCCGCGGTGAGGCGGACCGCGCACAGGCCGACTGGGGTGCGGCGCGGACGCGCGCCCGCGACGAGCGATCGGACCATGTCGCCCTAGCACGCGACCAGACTGCTGCGGGCTTCTCCCGTGAGCGCGTGATCCACCTGGTTCACGGCGAACGGGCCGGATGGTGCGGCCAGATCGCGGCGCACTGCTGGATTGGGTCCCGCGGCCCACCCGCCGCGATCCCCACGTTCGGTCGTCCAGGTCAATCCAGAGAAAGGTGGCAGACAGTGCGCAGCTTCATGGGCCGCGACATCCTCTCGCTGAAGGATTTCAGTCGCGACGAGTTCTTCCGTGTCTTCCAGGTCGCGAACGACCTGCGTCCGTTCGCGAGGGATCGGCGGAACACGGACCTGCTGAAGAACAAGACGATGCTGACGGCGTTCTACCAGCCCAGCACCCGCACCCGCCTCTCCCACGAGGCCGCGATGCTCCGGCTCGGCGGAAGCGTCCTCGGCTTCTCCGACTCCAAGATGACCCGCGCCGGCGATTTCTACCAGGAGTCGATCAAGGACACCTTCCACATGCTGGAGTACTACGCGGACGTCATCGCGATCCGTCACTTCCAGCAGGGGGCACCGGCGGAAGCTGCCAAGTGGGCGTCCGTGCCGGTCATCAACTGCGGCGATGGATGGGGCGAGCATCCCACCCAGGTCCTCACCGACCTGTACACGATCCTGCTCGAGAAGGGCACCCTCGACGGCCTGACCTACGTGCTGGTCGGCGACATGCGCATGCGCACCATGCACTCGATCCTGTACGCGCTTTCGCAGTTCGACGCGAAGGCGATCGTGATCGGCCCGCCGGAGATGAGCCTGCTGCCGGAGTTCAAGGCCGAGCTCGACCTGCTCAACGTGGACTACGAAGAGGCAGGCGACGTCCGCGACGTGATCGACCAGGCCGACGTCATCTACATGGAGCCGGTTGTCCAGGCTGATTACACGGCGTCGCGCCAGGAGCGCGGCGACCAGGTCGGGCTCACCCCGCCCCAGTACTGCGTCACACGCGAGCTGCTGCGCGAGAAGGCCAAGCGCAGCTCGATCATCCTGCACTCCCTGCCCCGCATGGACGAGCTCCTGCCCGACGTCGACCAGACCCGCCACCAGCGGTACTGGGCCGAGGCGTTCAACGGCGTCGCGCTCAAGATGGGGATGCTGGCGCTCATCCTCGGCGCAGCCGAGTAGGCACCGCACACCAGCGAGGAGATACCCATGCAGACCAACCTGCGCGGCCGGGACCTGATCGGCACCCCGGACTGGTCCAAGGAGGAGCTGGAGACGGCCCTCCAAGTGGCGGCCCAGCTCAAGCGCGACCAGGCGCTCGGGATCCGCTATCCGTACCTTCGGGAGCGCGTCCTGGCCATGCTCTTCTTCTTCTCGAGCACGCGGACCCGGGCCTCGTTCGAGGCCGGGATGGCGCAGCTGGGCGGGCACGCCCAGTTCATCGAGAGCCGGACCACCCAGATCGCCCACGGGGATACCCCCAAGGAGATCGGGGAGATCCTGGGCCGCTACAACGACGGGATCGCGATCCGCAACGTCGATTGGGGCGTCGGGAACAAGTACATCAACGACGTGGCGGCCGCCAGCCGGGTGCCCGTGCTCAACATGCAGTGCGAGTACTTCCACCCCTTCCAGGTCCTCGCCGACCTCTTCACGATCCAGGAGAAGTTCGGTGACGTGCGGGGCCGCACCATCACCGTGAGCTGGGCCTACGCGTCCAGCTACCAGAAGCCGATGAGCGTGCCCATCGACCTCACCCTGCTGACGACCCGCTTCGGGATGAACGTCCGGCTGGTACACCCGCCGGAGTTCAAGCTCCCGACCCAGTTTGTCGAGCAGGCCAGGGAGAACGCCCGCCGATCCGGCGGGAGCCTCGAGCTGATGGACGACTTCGATGCCGGGATTCGCGGCTCCGAGGTGGTCTACGCCAAGAGCTGGGGTCCCCTGCTCGTGGCGAAGGACGATGCGGAGGGCGCGGCGATCTCCGCCCGCTACACCAACTGGATTACCGACGGCCGGCGCATGGCCACCGCGTCGGCCAACTCGATCTTCATGCACCCGCTGCCGGCCGATCGCAACGTCGAGGTCGCCGATGAGGTCATCGACGGCCCGCACTCGGTGGTCTACGACGAGGCTGAGAACCGGCTGCACGTACAGAAGGCTGTCATGGCCCTGACCATGCGCTGATCGCAGCGTCCGCCGGGCAGCGCGGCCTGTCCCGCTGCCCGGCGCTCAACCCGGACAGGACGATCACGAGCACGTCGAGGGCCCCATGAGCAAGGTTGCGGTTGTCGCGGTGGGCGGCAACTCTCTCATCAAGGACGCGAAACACCAGTCGGTGCCGGACCAGTACGCCGCGGCGGTCGAGTCGAGCAAGCACGTGGTGAGCATGATCGAGCAGGGCTGGGACGTGCTGCTCACGCACGGCAACGGCCCGCAGGTGGGATTCATTCTGCGCCGCTCCGAGCTTTCGGCCGGAGAGCTGCACCCGGTGCCGCTGGACGCCTGCGGGGCGGATACGCAGGGCGCCATCGGCTACATGTTCCAGCGTGCCCTGCACAACGAGTTTCAGCGGCGGGGAATCCAGAAGTCGGCCGCCACCGTCGTCACCCAGACCCTGGTGGACGCGGCAGACCCCGCCTTCCAGCACCCCTCCAAGCCGATCGGCTCGTTCATGGACCAGACGAGCGCCCTCAGCCACCAGGCCGAGGATGGCTGGCACGTGGTGGAGGACGCCGGCCGCGGCTGGCGACGGGTCGTCCCCTCCCCTCTGCCCCAGAAGCTGGTCGAGTTCGACGCCATCCTGGCCCTGATCAGGGCCGGGTTCACGGTGATTGCCTCCGGTGGCGGCGGGATCCCGGTCGTGGAGCGGGACGGCCAGCTCGAGGGTGTCGAGGCGGTCATCGACAAGGACTATGCCGCGTCGGTGATTGCCCGCGACCTGCGGGCCGACCTCTTCCTGATCACCACCGCGGTCGAGAAGGTGGCCCTCAACTTCGGCAAGCCGAACCAGCAGTGGCTCGACCGGCTGACGCTGGCGGAGGCGCGGGAATACCTCGCCCAGGGCCACTTCCAGGCCGGCTCCATGGGCCCCAAGATCCAGGCGATCATCTGGTATCTGGAGGCGGGGGGCAAGGAGGCGTTGATCACCAGCCCCGAGCACATCGAACGGGCGCTGGCTGGCGAGACCGGGACCCGGATCGTGCCCTGAGGCGCACACGCTGCGGCTCGGCGACTGAGGATCTCGGCGACTGTAGGGTGGAGAGAGCGGGCCGGGATGCCCTGAGGACCGGTCACCGGGGGCCCGTCAGACGGCTTCCGGTGACCGGTGTACCGTGCGCAAACCGGACGGCCTCGCGGCAGCGGAACGAAAGGACGTGGTGGGTGACGTGACGGAGATCGAGCGGCAGCCGGGGGGCGACCTCGTGCACGTGGAGTTCACACTGAACGGCCGGCCCGTGGACGCCGACGTGCGCCCGGACACGTCCCTGCTCGAGCTGCTCCGCGAGCAGTTCGGGGTTGTCTCCGTCAAGGACGGGTGCTCCCCCGAGGGATCCTGCGGCGCCTGCACGGTCCACGTGGATGGCCGCGCGGTGGTCTCCTGCGCGCAGCCCGCCACGCGGGCTGCGGGGCACAGCGTGGTGACCCAGGACGGGCTTCCGGCCACCGTGCGCGACCAGTGGGCAGATGCCTTCGTGGCGGCAGGCGCATCTCAGTGCGGCTTCTGTTCGCCCGGGATCGTCATGAAGTCGGAGGCTCTGCTCAGCCGCAATCCCGTGCCCTCGCGAGAGGAGGTTGCGCGCTCCCTGGCGGGCAACCTGTGCCGCTGCACCGGCTACATCAAGATCATCGACGCGGTCGAGCTGGTGGCCAAGGCCCGGCAGGGAGAGCCGCTCCCGGCACTCGACACCAGCGGGCGGGTCGGCTCCCGCACCACGCGGCTGCGCGGGCGCGAGCTCGCGCTGGGCGAGAAGCCGTACGTCAACGACATGGCTGTGCCCGGCCTGCTCCACGGGGCGGCTCGCTTCTCCGACCACCCGCGGGCCCGGGTGCTGCGCATCGACGTCTCGCGGGCCCGGGCCCATCCCGGCGTGGTCGCGGTGGCCACCGCGCGCGACGTGCCGGGGGAACGCACCCAGGGGCTGATCACGCTCGACTGGCGCCAGTTCATCGCCGAGGGCGAGGTCACCAGCTACGTGGGGGACGTGCTGGCAGTGGTGGCGGCCGAGACGCGCCATGCGGCTCGCGAGGCGGCGAAGCTCGTCGAGGTCGAGTACGAAGTGCTGCCACCGGTGACCGACCCGTTCGCGGCCATGCAACCGGATGCGCCGCTGCTGCAGCCGAACGGCAACGTCCTCTCGGTGACCCGCATTCAGCGGGGTGACGTGGATCAGGCCCTGGCAGCCTCGGCGCACGTGGTGACCGAGACGTTCCGCACCCAGTTCATCGAACACGCCTTCCTGGAACCGGAGTCCTCGCTGGCCGTGCCGGAGGCAGACGGGACCTTGCACGTGTACTCCCAGGGGCAGGGCGTCTGGGAGGATCGTCGGCAGATCGCATCCTTCCTGGGCGAGCCGGAGCAGCGGGTACGGGTGACCCTGGTGGCCAGCGGCGGAGGCTTCGGCGGCAAGGAGGACCTGAACGTCCAGTGCCACGCGGCGCTGCTGTCCCGGCTGACCGGTCGTCCCGTACGCATCACGCTGAGCCGAGCGGAGAGCCTGCAGTTTCACCCCAAGCGCCACCCGATCACCATGGACTACACGGTGGGCTGCGACGCGGAGGGGCATCTGCTTGCCCTTCGGGCGCGGATGGTGGGGGACACAGGCGCCTATGCGAGCGTGGGGGCCAAAGTGCTCGAGCGGTCCGCCGGGCATGCCTGCGGCCCTTACAAGGTACCCAACGCAGACATCGAGGCACGCGCCGTCTACACCAATAACCCGCCCTGCGGCGCCATGCGCGGGTTCGGGGCGAACCAGGCGAACTTCGCCCTCGAGGGGGTGCTGGATCGGCTGGCCGAGCAGGTGGGGATCGATGGCTGGGAGATCCGCTGGCGCAACGCGGTGGACGTCGGCGACCGGTTCGGCACCGGCCAGAAGCTGGGGCCCGGGGTGGGTCTCAAGAAAACCCTGCTCGCCGTACGGGACGCCTACCGGAGCGCTCGGTACGCGGGCATCGCCTGCGCCGCCAAGAACTCGGGGGTTGGCAATGGCCTGACCGAGTACGGGCGCGCCATCCTGCGCCCCGAAGCCGACGGGAGCGTGACGCTCTACCACTCCTGGACCGAGATGGGACAGGGCGTGGACACGGTGCTCGCGCAGATCGCCTGCCAGGAGCTGGGACTCCCCTTCGATCGGCTGCGGGTGCGGGTGGATACCGAGCGCGAGCTGGACACCGGCCAGACCACGGCGTCGCGTGCCACGATGCTGGGTGGCCGAGCAGTCCTCGACGCGACCGCCAAGCTCCGGGCGGCGCTGCATGGCCGGCCCCTCTCGTCGCTTGCGGGCCAGGAGTTCTACGGCGAATTCAAGGTGGATTGGACCACCGCCCCCGACGATCCGACCGTCACCGAACCGGTGACCCACTTCGCATACGGTTGGGCCACGCAGGTGGTGATCCTGGATGACGAGGGCCGCCTGGCCAAGGTCATCGCCGCGCACGACGTGGGCAAAGCCATCAACCCCACCCTCCTGGAAGGGCAGATCGAGGGCGGCGTGCACATGGGGCTCGGCCATGCTCTGAGCGAGGAGTTCGTGGTCAAGGACGGCCGGCCACAGACCACCACCCTCAAGTCGCTGGGGATCATCCCGGCCTCGGGTATGCCGCCGGTGGAATGCATCTTCATCGAGGATCCGTCCCCGGAGGGTCCCTACGGCGCGAAGGGCGTGGGGGAGATCGCGCTGGTCCCCACCGCAGGCGCCGTGGCTGGGGCACTCTACGCGTTCGACGGCGTACGCCGGACGCGCCTTCCGATGCGGGACTCGGCGGCCGCGCGCGCCGCCGTTCCGCGGCTTGCGCACCTGGGTGCCTGAGCGGGCGATGGACGGGCCAGCCGCGACACGCCGGGCGCAATCACCGAGGGACCGTTCTGCCCAGGAGGCAGCCATCCAGGCGTTTACGTGTACAGGAGGGAGGTTCTGAGCGTGGAGGTCTTCCGGCCATCCTCGCTTCGCGAGGCCCTGGAGGTGCGGGCCGCACATCCCGGGGCGCTTCCCATCGCCGGCGGAACCGACGTCATGGTCGAGCTCAACTTCGGCCGGCGCCGACCGGAGGCGATCGTGGACATCTCCCGCCTCCCCGAGCTGCAGGTGATCCGGCGCCAGGACGGCACCGTCTTCCTGGGCGCAGGGGTCCCCTACGCGCGCATCATGCGCGAGCTGCCGGACCAGGTGGCACTGGCGCAGGCCGCCCGGACCGTTGGATCGCCGCAGATCCGCAACCGGGGCACGGTGGGAGGCAACCTCGGCACGGCCTCGCCGGCCGGAGACTCGCTTCCCGTGCTCGCCGCGTACGAGGCCGACGTGCTGGTGGCCTCGGTGGCCGGGACACGGCGCATCGCCTGGCGCGACTTCCTGGTCGGCCCCAAGCGCAACGCGCTGGCCCCGAACGAGCTCATCGTGGGGGCCGAGTGGAAGACCCCGCGGGGCCCCGGGTCCTTCTCCAAGGTCGGCACCCGCAACGCGATGGTGATCGCGATCGCGGGTCTCTGCCTGCAAGTGGACGAGGCCTCCCGGGGGCTCCGCGTGGCCCTCGGGTCCGTGGGGCCCACCATTCTCCGGGCCCCCGAGGCCGAGGCGTTCGGGGCCGGCCTGCTCGACGAAACGGGCGCGTGGGCCAACCCGGGGGCGGCGGTCCCGGATACCGCGGTGTCCCGGTTCGGCGAACTGACGGCCGCCGCCGCGCGCCCAATCGACGACGTCCGAGGGACGGCTGCATACCGCCGGCACGCCTGCGCGGTGCTGGCCGGCCGCGCGCTGCGCTGGGCGCTGGCGGACCGCCGCGCCGTGACGGGCTGAGATGTCTCAACAGGCCAGGTCGAAGCGCGTCACCGCGCTCCCGCCGGGCGCCCGGCGGCGCGAGATGCGACAAGACGGGGTGCAGCAACGAAAGGGCGGGACATGCTCGTACGAGTGAATGTGAACGGCGAGTGGCGCGAGGCCGACGTGTGGGCCGGCGCCAGCCTGCTGACGATGCTCCGCGACGATCTCGGCCTGATGGGCTCGAAGAACGCCTGCGAGCAGGGAGAGTGCGGCTCCTGTTCGGTCTGGCTCGACGGCGAGATGGTCTGCTCCTGCCTGGTCCTGGCAGCACAGGCCGAGGGCCGGCAGGTACAAACCGTAGAGTCGCTGGCGCACGACGGCAAGCTACACCCGGTGCAACAAGCCTTCCTGGACGCCGGCGCGGTCCAGTGCGGGTTCTGCACGCCCGGCCTGGTGGTGGCCACCACCGACCTGCTTCGGCGGGACCCCGAGCCTCCCGACGAAGTGATCCGGGAAGCTCTTTCCGGGAACCTGTGCCGCTGCACCGGCTACCAGAAGATCGTGGACGCGGTGCACCTGGCGGCCGACCGGATGCGGGACGGGGACGCATGAGCCAGCTCCTCGTCCGTGGTTGCGAGTCCGTCGTCACCCTGGACGACCGGGGCACGGAACTCCCCGGCGGGTCCATCCTGATCGAGGACGGGACCATCCGTTGGGTCGGCAGCGGCCTGCCGCCGGCCAGCCTGGCGGCCGATGCCAGGACCCTTGACGGCCGCGGTTGCGTCGCGATCCCCGGCCTGGTGAACACCCACCACCACCTGTACCAGACCCTCACCCGGGTGCGCGCCCAGCAGCACGGCCTCTTCGGCTGGCTGACCGAGCTCTACCCAATCTGGGCCGGCGTGGACGCCGAATGGGTGCATGCCGGCGCGGCGGTCGGCCTCGCCGAGCTCGCCCTCTCCGGCTGCTCCACCTCCACCGACCACCACTATGTCTTCCCGGCCGGATCCGGCGACCTGCTGGCGGCAGAGATCGCAACGGCGGCCGAGATCGGCCTGCGCTTCCACCCCACCCGCGGATCGATGGACCTGGGGGCGTCACAGGGCGGGCTGCCCCCTGACCGTGTCGTCCAGGACGTGGATGCCGTGCTTGACGAGACCGAGCGCGCGGTCGGTCGCTGGCACGACCCGTCCCCCGGGTCGATGCTGCGCATCGCGATCGCGCCCTGTTCGCCCTTCTCCGCCAGCGAGCGACTGATGCGAGAGTCGGTGGACCTGGCCCGCCGCCTCGGGGTCCGGCTGCACACCCACATCGCCGAGACCGTCGACGAAGAGGCCTTCTGCCGCGAGCGCTTCGGCTGTCGCCCCATCGAGCTGCTGGACCGGCTCGGCTTTCTGGGCCCCGACGTATGGCTGGCCCACGCCGTGCATCTCTCGGATGGAGACATTGCCCGGCTGGCGTCCAGCGGCAGTGCCGTCGCGCACTGTCCCGCCTCGAACCTGCGGCTGGGGTCCGGCGTGGCGCCCGTGCGGGAGCTGCTCGACGCCGGGGTGCCGGTCGGCATCGGCGTAGACGGCTCGGCCTCCAACGACGCCGGGCACCTGCTGGGCGAGGTCCGACAGGCGCTCTTGGCGGCCCGCGGCCGGGGCGGCCCCGGCGCGATGAGCGCCCGGGAGGCGCTCCGGCTCGGGACGCGCGGCGGCGCCGCCTGCCTGGGGCGAGACGACATCGGCACCCTGGAACCGGGCAAACGGGCCGACCTGGCACTGTTCGACGTGACCGGCCTGGCCAGCGCCGGGACCGAGGCTGACCCGGTGGCCGGCCTGGTCCTGGCCTGGCCGCAGCGGGTCCGCCACCTGCTGGTGGAGGGCCGGTTCGTGGTGCGGGACGGGGCCCTGGCGAATGCAGACGAGGCGGCCCTGGCAGCCGAGGCCCATCGGGTCGCGCGGCGGATCGACGGCCGGCGCGAAGGAGGTCACTGACGATGCAGACCGCAACCCGCGAGGTGCAGCTGGCCCGGCCGGCCGGTGGTCGTGTCGGCACCTCGACGCCCCGCATCGACGGCGTCCCCAAGGTGATGGGCTCCTTCGTCTACGGGAGCGACCTGCGGGAAGAGGGGATGCTCTTCGGGGCCACCCTGCGGAGCCCCCATCCGAGCGCCCGCATCCGCTCGGTCGACGCGTCGGCTGCCGTCTCGATGGCCGGCGTGCGCAAGGTGCTGACCGGCCGGGATCTCCCGGCCAAGCGCACCTACGGGCTGGAATACGCCGATCAGCCCGTGCTGGCCTGGGACGTGGTCCGGTACCAGGGCGAGCCGGTGGCGATCGTGGCGGCCGACCATCCCGAGCAGGCCCGGCTGGCGCTCGCCGCCATCCGCGTGGACTACGAGCCGCTCCCCGCGGTCACGGACATGGAGGCGGCACTGCGCCCCGATGCCCCAAGGGTCTCCGACGTGGGCAACGTGCTGCGCCACGTCCACATCGTGCACGGCGACCCCGACGCCCCCGCCGACGTCTGGGTGGAGGGCTACTACGAGCTGGGCATGCAGGACCAGGCGCCGCTGGGACCGGAGGCGGGGCTGGCCATCCCGGCCCCGGACGGCGGCATCGACCTGTACGTGTCCACCCAGTGGTTGCACGTGGACCGCGCCCAGATCGCCCCGTGCCTGGGGCTGCCGGAGGAGAAGGTCCGCCTCTACTGTGCCGGCGTGGGTGGCGCCTTCGGGGCGCGCGAGGACGTGCACATGCAGATCCACGCGAGCCTGCTGGCCATGCTGACCGGGCGGCCCGTCAAGATGTCCTACGGTCGCGAAGAGTCGTTCTACGGCCATGTGCACCGCCATCCGGCCCGAGTCTGGGCCCGCACCGGCGCACGCCGGGACGGTACCCTGGTCAACGCGAGGGTTCGCCTGATCATCGACGGCGGGGCATACACCTCCTCCTCCCCGGCCGTGATCCTGAACGCGACCACGTTCGCAGCCGGCCCCTACGAGGTCCCAAACGCGCTCCTCGAGGGAACCACCGTCTACACCAACAACCCGCCCGCCGGCGCCATGCGTGGGTTTGGTGCCGTCCAGGTCTGTTTCGCCCACGAGGCCCAGATGGACAAGCTGGCCGCCGCCCTGGGGATGGACCCGGTCGAGCTGCGCCTCCGGAACACGCTCCACACGGGCTCGGTCCTCCCCACCGGCCAGGTGATCCACGGCTCGGCGCCGGTTCGCGAGGTGATCGAACGGTGCCTGGCGCTGCCGATGCCCCCGGACCTGCCGCCCGACGACCGCGACCCGGTGACCCTCCCCGGGGGTGCCGGCAACGTGACCCGTGGCGAACGCGTACGGCGCGGTGTCGGCTTCGCGCTGGGGTACAAGAACATCGCCTACAGCGACGGCTTCGACGACTCGGCCGAGGCCGAGGTGCGGCTGGAGCGAGGGCCTGAGGGACCCCGCGCGACCATCCACACGGCTGCGGTCGAGGTGGGCCAGGGACTGCATACGGTCCTGACCCAGATCGTCCGCACCGAGCTCGGCGTGGAAGACGTGGTCGCCGTGCAGCCCGATACGCTGATCGGCTCGGCAGGCTCCACGTCGGCGTCGCGGCAGACCGTGATGGCGGGCGGCGCGGTCTTCACCGCGTGTGCCGCCCTCCGGGAGCAGCTCTTCGCGCGCGCGGCCTCCCGGGCGGCCACGCGAGGCGAGCGGCCCGACGGGCCATTCCGGCTGGAGGACGGCCGCGTCTACGCTGGTGCCGTGCCATGGGGCGCCATCGACGACTATCTGGACCCGCCACTGCAGGCCCGCGAGGTCTTCCGCCACCGTCCGACAACCGCGCTGGACGAACGGGGCCAGGGGGATCCGCACGTCATGTTCGCCTTCGGGGCGCAGCGCGTCGTGGCCGAAGTGGACGAGGACCTGGGCCTGGTTCGGGTGGTGCAGCTGGCCGCGGTGCAGGACGTCGGACGCGTCATGAACCCCCGCGCCATCGAGGGCCAGATCGAGGGTGGCGCGGCGCAGGGACTGGGCCTCGCCCTCTTCGAGGAGGTGCGACTGCGCGAGGGCAGGATCGAGAACGCCTCGTTCACCGACTACCTGCTGCCAACGATCCTCGACATGCCGCCGGTGGTCTCGGACGTGGTGGAGGAGCCGGAGCCCGGCGTTCCGTTCGGGGCCAAGGGCGTTGGCGAGGGCGCCACCATCGTGGCCACAGCAGCCGTCGCCGCAGCCCTGCGCAAGGCCACCGGGAGAGAGCTGAACCGGGTCCCGGTCAGCCCGGACGACCTGGCCGGCCTGGTGCCCCCACGGGCGACCGTCGGGCCGCCACCTTCGCCGCAGGTCCCGGGCCCGCGGCCGCTTTTCGAATACCGCGAACACCCATGACCGCCGAGCTGGCCCGACGGATTGCCGTGGCTCGCGGCGACGAGCCGGCCGATCTCGTGTTGAAGGGTGGCCGGATCTTCTCGGTCTTCACCGGCGAGTTCCTGGAAGGCGACCTCGCGGTGGCGGGCGAGTATGTAGCCGGGATCGGACGCTACGAAGGGCGCCAGGAGGTGGACGTCGCCGGGTTGATCCTGCTGCCGGGCTTCATCGACGCGCACATGCACCTCGAGTCGACCAAGCTGATGGTGGACGAGTTCGCCCGGGCCGTGCTGCCGTGGGGCACCACCACGGTGGTCCTGGACCCTCACGAGATCGCCAACGTGTTCGGGCTGGCAGGGGTGCGCGCGTTGCTGGCCTCCGCCGACCGGGTCCCACTCGATTACTACGTGATGGCCCCATCCTGCGTGCCGGCCAGCCCGTTCGAGTCCAGCGCTTTCATGATCACGGCGGCGGACATCGCGCAGTTCCTGGCTGACGAGCCGCGTGCCCTGGGGCTGGCCGAACTGATGGACTTCCCGGGGACCGTCCGCGGCGACCCGGCGGTTCTCGACAAGATCGAGGTGACGCAGGCAGCCGGGGGGCACGTGGACGGCCACGCCCCGCGCCTCTCAGGGCCGGAATTGAACGCCTACCTGGCCGCCGGCGTGGGCAGTGACCATGAGTGCACCACTCTCGAGGAGGCGCTGGAGAAACGCCGACTCGGGATGCAGATCATGATCCGCGAAGGGTCCGCCACCCGCGACGTGGCGGCCCTGATCCCGCTGGTGATCGAACATGGCCCGGCCAACTGCATGCTCTGCACCGACGACCGGGAGCCCCATCACCTGCTGGAGCGCGGCCACGTGAACGACGCGATCCGCAAGTCGGTGTCGCTGGGATGTCGCCCGGCCGACGCGGTGATCATGGCCACCCTGAACGCAGCGCGCTGGCATCGCCTCTGGCAGCACGGAGCGCTCGCTCCGGGTTACCTGGCGGACATCGTGGCCGTTCCGGACCTCGAGCACTTCCGGCCCGCCCGGGTCTGGAAGCGCGGACGCCTGGTAGCCCAGGACGGTGTCGCGCGGCCGCTTCCAAAGGCCGCGGTCCCCGACTGGATGCGGGGCAGCGTCCACATCCCGACCATGACGGCCGACCACTTCCGGGTGGAGGCCCGAGGCTCCGTTCGCGTGCTGGGCGTGGAGCCGGGGAACGCAGTCACCCGAAGCTTGGTTTTCGGCCCGCCCTGGGTGGGCGGGACGGCGGCCGCTGACCCCGATCGGGACCTCGCCAAGGTCGCCGTGGTGGAGCGCCATCGCGGGACCGGCCGAGTCGGCCTGGGCTTTGTCACGGGGTTCGGTCTGCGCCGCGGCGCGCTGGCCTCCACGCACGCGCACGACGCCCACAACCTGATCGTGGTCGGGATGAACGATGCCGACATGGCCGCCGCCGCGAACCGGCTTGCCGAGATCGGCGGGGGCCAGGTGGCGGTCGCCAATGGGCGCGTGCTCGCCGAGGTCCCGTTGCCGATCGGCGGCCTGCTTGCCGACCTGCCTTTCGAACAGGTGGCGGCCGCCGTCCGCGCCCTCGAAGAGGCAGCCCGGGTCGAGCTGGGAGCTGCCCTGCCGGCGCCGGTGATGGCGCTCTCATTCCTGGCGCTCTCGGTCATCCCCGAGCTCAAGATCAGCGACCGGGGGCTGGTGGACACGGTCGCCTTCCAGGCCGTGCCCCTCGAGGTGGAGCCGATCGAGGCAGAGCCGATCAGGGTGGAGCCGGCCTCCTCTGCCGGCTGAGTGGCCCTGGCGCACGCCCCGCCGGGCGCGTGCCGGACCCCGCGTGCCAGTGCCGCGTGCGCCAGCGCCGGGGTTTGCCGGGCGCACGCGCCAGGTGTCGGGCCCGCGTGCCAGATGGGCCTGCGCCGTTCGTCCTCCGCGCCGCGGCGCGCGCCCCATCTTGTCCCATGCGCGCGCAGCGAGCGCGAGACGGGCCATGGCACCGCCAGACCGGCCACGCGGCTGGCGCACGCGACCCGGACGCGTGCCGCGGCGCACGATCGGGAGCCCCGGGCCCGGGTGCGAGGCGGGGCCAGCGGGGCCCGGGGCCGGTTGCCACCGGCTCGCGTTCGCTGGGCGCGCATTGATCAGCACCCTGCCGAGGGGCCGGGGGAGCGCGAGGATCAGGGGCAAGGCGCCGGGGCCGGGCAGCGGCAGGCCTGTGGGACCGCAGCTCCGGGGGCTCGAGCGAGCTGTCGCGTGCCCCGGCCACGGACGGCTCGCCGCGTGTGCGGTAGCGGAGATTAGGACCCGCGGGGGCGCGCTCACACACCCGGCGAGCAACAGCGGCAGAGCAGGCCGGGCTTGGCGCTATTGGACACCGGGCGGGCAAGCGCGGCGAACCGGGCGGGCGGCGGGCAGCGACAGATCGGGGCCAATTGCTGGTGGTGCGCACTTGGCGAACGGCCGCGGCGAAAACGGCGAACCGGGCGGGCAGCGGCCGCAGCCGCCGCAGCAGCCACACCCCCGCGAGCACCAGCCGCTAACCACGCACCAGCGGCGATCAGCCGCAGATCAGGGGGTGGATTGCTGATGTTGCGCACATGGTGCGCGGCCGCGGCACAACCGCCGGCTGCCGAACCGGCGGTTGTGCCGCCCAGGTCACGCCTCCTCGCGCACGTACGGCACGCCCAGAGCGGCCGGGGTTCCGATACGGCGGCGGGCAAGTGTGGTGGATGCCCCAGCCAGCACGACCACCGTCATCAGGTACGGCAACGACGAGAATAGCTCCGAAGGAAGCTGCACCCCGTTCGCCTGCAGCGTGAAACCCAGGCTGGAGAGCGCGCCGAACAGGTAGGCGCCCACCAGCAGGAGGTCGGGTCGCCAGAAAGCAAAGATCACCAGCGCAATCGCGATCCAGCCCGCCCCGGCCGTGAGCCCGTCGGTCCAGATCGGGGCGATCGCCAGCGTGAAGTAGGCGCCCCCCAGCCCGGCCAGCGCGCCGCCCAGCAGGGTATGGACGTACCGGTAACCCGTGACGTTGATCCCCATCGCATCGGCCGATCGGGGCGACTCGCCCACGGCGCGCAGGTAGAGGCCGGTGCGCGTCCGGTAGAGGTAGTAGGTCACCAGCACCACCAGGATCCAGGAGAAATACACGAAGGCGTCCTGGTTGAACACGATGGGGCCCACCACGGGCAGCCCGGAGAGGCCGAAGACGTCCATCCTGCTCAGCTGGTGAAGGCCGTGCTGCCCGCCGATGTTCCAGACCTGTCCCGCGTAGGAAGAAAGCCCGATCACCCCCGCGAAGATCGTGAGGGAGAGCCCGGACACGATCTGGTTGACCCGGACCGTGATGGAGAGGAAGGCGTGGATGAGCGCGAGAGCAGCGCCCGCAAGGCCGGCCGCGATGACCGCCACCACGAGGACCGCTGAGCCCGGGCCGTGGAGCGTTTGCGAGACGTAGAAGCCCGTGACCGCGCCGATCAGCATCATCCCCTCGACCCCGAGGTTGAGGACCCCGGAGCGCTCCGCGAGGAGCTCACCGAGGCCGGCAAGGACCAGCGGAGTCCCGTAGGCGATGGCCGACACCGCGATCGCGACCGCAATGGAGGAGTTCATCGCCGTGCCTCACTTCCGACCGCGGCCCTGCCCGGCCCGCAGCGAGCCACCCCGTCCCAGCATCGGCTCTGCAAGACGTGTCCGCTCACGATTCCACCGTCGCCGAGCCGGGCTCGCCACCCACGGCCACCGAACGCGGAGGCGTCCGGCCGATCCGGACGCGATAGCGTCCCAGAAACTCGCCGCCCAGCACGCTGAACAGGATGATCCCCTCCATGGTCCCCACCAGCCCCGCCGGGAACGACGGCCCCTGCAGGGCGAACCCCGCGTTGGTCAGTGCGCCGATCAGGATCGACACGATCACGACCGCCAGGGGGTTGTAGAGCGCCAGCGCGGCGACCACGATCCCCGTGTAGCCGTACTGAGCCTGCTCCAGGCCCCGCGGGTCCAGGACGTGGCCGAAGTCGCCGATCTGGCTCGCGCCGGCGAAACCGGCCAGGGCTCCGGAAAGCGCCATGACCGCCACGATCGTGCGCCTGGTCCGTATGCCGGCATAGCTGGCGGCCGATGGCGAATCCCCCATCAGCCGCATCTCGAACCCGAAGCGCGTGTAGCGGAACAGGGCCAGCAGCAGCCCTGCAAACACAATGCCGGCCAGGAAACCGAAGGGGAGCGTGAAGGACCCCAGCGTGAGGCCGGGCCAGCTCGCATTGGGCAGCAGGCTCTTGCCCGTCGGGAAGACCAGCGCGGTGGGCGAGGTCAGATCGCGCCAAAAGGAGTCGCTGTCGTAGATCAAGAAGTACATGAAGAATCCGGCCACGTAGTTGAGCATCAGCGAGGTCAGGATCTCGTTGGTGCGCAGGTAGGCCCGCAACAGGCCGGGGATCAGCGCCCAGAGCGTTCCCGCCAGAACGCCCCCCAGCATCATTGCCAGCATGAGCAGCGGGCGCGGCCAGCTGCCGAGCGCGAGCCCCACCCCGGAGGCTCCGATGGCGCCCAGGTAGAGCTGCCCCTCGCCGCCGATGTTCCAGACCTGCATGCGAAAGGCGATCGCCACGGCCAGGCCGGTGAACAGGAGCGGAGTGGCGTAGACGAAGGTCGCGGTCAACGCCCCCGTGGACGTGAACGAGGCCGCGTAGATCTGCCCGTAGGTCGCGATCGGGTTGTGCCCCGAAACTGCCAGCACGACCCCAGCGATGATGGCCGCGAGGACGAGCGAAATGATTGGCAGCGCAATCCGCTGCCAGCGTGGCGTGTCGAGAGTGCGCTCGATCGCGATCATGCCCCGGCCCCGGCCATCATCAGGCCAAGCTGCTCATAGGTGGCATGCGACGCGTCGACCACGCCAACCACCCTTCCTTCGTAGAGGACCGCAATCCGGTCCGACAGCTCCATGATCTCGTCAAGGTCCTCGCTGATCAGCAGGATTCCCGCTCCACCGGCGGCGGCGTCCACCAGCACCCGATCGACGTATTCGGTGGCCCCCACGTCAAGGCCGCGGGTGGGCGAGGCCGCCACCACCAGGCGCGGATTCGACGACAGCTCACGGGCCAGCACCACTTTCTGGACGTTGCCGCCGGAGAGCTGGTGCACGGGGGTCCGGGGCCCGGGTGCCCGGATGTCGAAACGTTCCATCAGCTGCACTGCCTGGGCATCCGCCTGACGCATCCTGAGGATCGGACCTGTGTGCGCGGCGCCGCGCCGGTACGACTTCATGATCAGGTTCTCGCTCACCGAAAGGTGAGGCGAGACGCCGGTCCCCATGCGATCCTCGGGGATATAGGCAACCCCGCGGTCGCTGACGGCCCGTGGGTCGCCCGGAGCCACCCGTTCCCCCGCATATCGGATCGACCCGTGGGTGAAGGACCGCAGCCCAGCCACGACTTCGGCCAGCTCTCGCTGGCCGTTGCCAGCCACCCCGGCGATCCCCACGATCTCACCGGCACGGACGGCCAGCGAGACCTCCTTCAGCGCCTCGGTGCCGAAATCGCCTCGGGCGGACACGTGGTCGAGCTCCAGGACCATCGGCGACGACGGCGCCTGGGCCGCCGGCGGAGACGCCTGGGCGGCGCGCGGCACCACCTGCAATGCCATCTCGTGGCCCACCATCAGCCGCGCCAGCTGCCGCGCGTCGGTCTCCTTGACCTGGACTGTGGTGATGGAACGGCCCTTTCGCAGGATCGTCACGCGGTCGGCGATGGCGAGGACTTCGGGAAGCTTGTGCGAGATGAAGACGACTGTGCCACCGCCGGCGACCAGCTCCCGGATGCTCGAGAAGAGCTGCTCGGTCTCGGACGGGGTGAGGACTGTGGTCGGCTCGTCCAGGATCAGAATGCTGGCGCCCCGATAGAGCGCTTTCAGGATGTCGACCCGCTGGCGCTCGCCAAGCGAGAGCTGCCAGATCTTTGCCCGCGGGTCCACGTCCATCTGGAATCGCGCCGCGATCTCGGCGATCTCCGCCTCCACCTGGCGGGCGGAGAACCCGAGCCCACCGTGCCGGGACCAGCCCAGCACCACGTTTTCCGCCACGGTCAGGCTCTCGACCAGGCTGAGGTGCTGGTGCACCATGAACATGCCGGCCAGCTGGGCCTCACGCGGCGCGTGAAACCGGACCGTCCGGCCGTCGATCCGTATCTCCCCCTCGTCGGGGCGATAGAGACCGGTCAGGATATTGCAGAGCGTGGTCTTGCCCGCGCCGTTCTCGCCGAGAAGCGCGTGCACCTCGCCACGCCTTGCCTCGAACGAAACCCGGTCGTTGGCGACCACGCCGCCGGTGAAGCGCTTGGTCACACCCACCGTCGCCACCGCCGGGGCAGACCCGGCGGTGGCGACGGCTGCGGACGCGGCGCCCGGCTCGACGGCAGGGATGTCCAACGCCACTCCTTCGCGCCGCAATGCCGCGGTCAAACAGGCTTCGATCAGCCCTTGGGGCTACCGATCACGCCCTGCACGAACCAGTTGATCGAGTACTTGCTGAGTCCGGTCGGCGTGTAGACCGGAAGCGTCGTGCCGGCCGGCACACCAATCGTGCCGTTCTGCTCGGTGATGGGGCCCGTGAACGGGTCGAAGGTACCGGCCTTGATCTCGGCCTCCTTGGCCAGGATCGCGGCCTGCGTGGCCGGGCTCACCGACTTGCCGAACGGTGCCATGACCACGAAGTTGTCGGCCAGGCTGCCGTAGTAGAAGTGCGTCTTCCAGGTACCGTTCATCGCGGCCGCGATGTCCGGGATGTAGTAGACGGCCCAGTTGTAGGTGGTCGCCGTCAGCCACGCGTTGGGGGCGAAGGACTCCTGGTTCGAGTCGTAGCCGGTCCACTTGAGGCCGGCCGCTGCCGCCACCTGGCCGGTGGTCGGGCTGTCCTGCCCGTCACCCAGCACATCGACGCCAGCCGCGACAAGGCTCTCGGCCGCCTGCCGCTCAGTGGCCGGGGCGAACCAGGTGTTGGTCCAGACCACGCGCACCGTCGCGTTCGGGTTCATGGAGCGCGCGCCCATCGTGAACGCGTCGATCTCGCGGATGACCTCGGGGATCGGGTAGGGGGCCACAAAGCCGATCTTGCCGGTCGCAGAGGCCGCTCCAGCCGCCATGCCGGAGAGGTAGTCGCCATCCTCCCCGGCGCCGTAGTACTCGGCAAGGTTGGGCGCCTGCGCCGTGCCCGTCGCCTGCTCGAAGATGACGTTCGGGTGCAGCTTGGCCGCAGCCACCAGCGACGGCTGATAACCGAAGGAGGTCGCGTAGATCATGTTCGCGCCCTGGTCGATCAGCTGCGCGACGACCGCGCTCGCCTGGGGCCCTTCAGGCACGTTCTCCTTGTACATGGTCTGGACACGGCCGCCAAACGCCGCCTGCACCGCAAGCCGCGCGACCTCGTGCGCGTGCGTCCAGCCCGCATCGCTCGGGGCGCCGACGTAGATGAACGCCACCTTGAAGGGATGGCTCGTGGTCCACTTGCTCGCGGCGCTCGTGAGCACCGGCACCGGCAGGGCCGCGGCGCTCGACGCGGCCGGAGCCTCCGATGCAGCTGACGACGCGGCCGGAGCCGCCGATGCGGGCGCCGATGCGGCCGGAGCCGCAGATGCGGGCGCCACGGACGCGGGTGCGCTCGAAGCCACCGGAGCCGCAGACGCCGCCGCCGACGGTGCCGAGGTCGCCCCCGAACCGCAGGCGGCCACCATGACCGCCACCAACCCCACGATCACCGATACACCGACACCATGCCTGGTTCTGCTCACGGGATCCTCTCCTCTTGTCTGTCGACCGGTTGTCTGTCGACTGCCAGCTAAACCTGGCCGGTCTCCGTCTCCCGCTACCCTCGCCACACCGCGTAGCGCTCCGATTGCCGGCCGGCACGCTGTTGGTCGACGAGGTGGCCGCCCTCCCGCTCGGTCCCTTCATCACACCACTGCGGAACGCTCCCTGCTCACCCCCTCTCGATCGGTCAGGAGGCGCACGGAGCCCCTTCTGCAGTACCAACAGGTAGCCCGGACCACGTGACCCTCCCCCCGGGTCGCCGCATTTCGCCGGCGCCTGCTGACAACGCGCCCGTCGACCGCGTTCATGCCCTGCCGAGACACCCGGCCACGGAACAATACGGTACGGCGCAGCGGATGGGAACAGCGAACAGAGCCTTCGCGCGGAAACGTGCCGCTGCCCCCCAGGCACCAGGCACCGACAGGCAGGAACCACAGCCGGTCACGGCACGACCTGTGGTGGGGCCGCAGCAAGCCGGTCTCATCGCCGCCGCAGTCTGGCAGGACAAGGTCCGCCGGATCGGCCGGAGCAGCCCTTTCCATCACGTGGCCCAAGCGGTGCGTTCACCATGTGCACCTCAGCACTGACCGCGCGGTCGCACAGTGCAGTGTACCGGCAGGCTGTCAAGGTTGCCCGACAGGCTGTCCGGGCCGAAGCGGCCGGGACGGGCCACCAGCCGGGCGGAAGGTCATCTGGCCCGCAGCTCGTTCAACGCGAGCCGGACGTGCGGCACATCCACCGACCGCAACCATGCATCCGCGGAGTCTCCTGCCCACCACGCGCGTTGCGAGCGGGCCGCTCGGCCCCATCTCCAGGTCCGAGCGTCGCAATCTGGCCTGCCCGCCCGCCGAGCCGGATCGGGGCCGGCCGGATTCGGATCCAGTCGTGCACGCCCTGCCCGGGGTGCGCAGCGGGGATCCGTCGCCAGGTGGATAATCCCGAGTGGATGAGTCGGATATCATGCCGTGCCGGGACCATTGGCTCTGTCCCATCCGTGCCGCCGGGCGGTTCACTGGGCCCCGTGCACCACCCCCGTTGGATGACTCCGTGACCGGCGCCTCCCTGGCGCGGTCGGCGGCGCGCTGGAGCGCAATCGGGCTGCGGCGGCTGGACGTGCCGGGGCTGCTGCGTGTCCTGGGCCCAGCTTGGGTCGTCATGCTGGCCGACGTGGACGCGCCCAGCGTCCTCACTGCCGCCCAGGCGGGTACCCAGTTCGGCTACGCGCTGCTGCTCCCCCTGGTGCTGCTGATCCCGATCCTCTACCTGGTCCAGGAGATGACGGCACGCCTCGGAGTGGTGACCGGGATGGGACATGCCGAGCTGCTGCGCGAGCGGTACGGGTTTGGATGGGCCGCCGCTGCGGTCATCTCGATGGCCGGCATCGATCTCCTGGCCTACGTGGCGGAGTTCGCCGGGATCGTGCTGGGGGCCTCGATCCTGGGAGTGCCAGCCTGGCTGGCAGTGGCATTCGCGCTGGCGTTCCACACGCTCACGGTACTGACTGCAAGCTACCGGCGCTTCGAACAGGTCGCTCTCGCGCTCTCCCTCGCGCTCTTCACCTTTGTCGTCCTGGCCTTCACGGTGCACCCCAACCCCGGGGCCATGCTGGGGGGCCTCTCCCTGGCGCAGCCGGTGCAGAACCGTTCGTACCTGGACCTGGTGGTGGCAACCATCGGTGCGGTGATCATGCCCTGGATGCTCTTCTACCAGCAGGCGGCGACGGTCGACAAAGGACTCGGCGTGCAGGATCTCCGCGCCGCTCGAACGGAGACGCTGGTCGGCGCCGTTGCGAGCGAGCTCCTGATGGCCGCCGTGGTGATCGCCTCCGCAGCCGCCATGGCGGGGCACGCGACCGGAGGCCCGCAGGGGCTGGCCGATCTGCCGGCGGGCCTGGCCCGACTGGCGACCGGAGCACCGGCAATCCTGATCGCGGTCGGCATGGTTGGGGCCGGGCTGCTGGCGGCCGTGGTGATCTCGCTCAGCTCGGCCTGGGCCTGGGCGGAACTCTTCCGCTGGCCGCACAGTCTCAACCTCTCGGTGCGGCGCGCCCCGCTCTTCTATGGGCTCTACCTGCTCGAAGTGGTGCCGGCCGCCCTGGTTGCGCTCCTGGCCAGGGACCTCGTCACGCTGATCATCGACGCCATGATCCTCAATGTGGTGGTCCTCGCGATCCCGCTGGGGTTCCTGGTCCGCCTCTCCGGCGACCGCGCGGTTCTGGGCGCGCTGGCCAATGGGCCGGTCCGGACCGCGATCGCCTGGGGCGTGACCCTCGGCCTGCTGGCCATGGGGACCTGGAGCACGCTGGGCGCGTTCGGGTTGCTGCGCCCGTGAACGCCAACGCGGCCGGGTTAGCGGCCGCGTTGGTTCGAGAATCGGCCCCGCTCTCGTCCGGGGCGGCACCGGCCCGGGGCTGACCGTCGGGCCGGTGCGGGCTGGGGGAGGCAGGACGGCTCAGGCCCCGCTGCTGGATCCGGTGCCCGATGGCGGGGCGGGCGGCTGGCCGTTACCGGCTCCCGGGCCCCACGCACCGCGCATCCCCCGGCCCCCCATCGGGCCAACGCCCGACTGGCCGGCCGGCAGGACGCGCACCACCGTGGCGTTGAGGGAACCATCCGCATTGCGGGTCCCCGAGGCCGCGATCGTGGCCCCCACCGTGACGTTCGCGAGTGTGGCGTTGCTCACCCCCGAGACCTGAAAGGAGGTCGACGACCCAACGTCGACGGTCACGGCGTGGCCGCTGCGGTCGGTCACGGTGATGCTGTTCGTGGTCTTGGCGCTGACGACGCCGACAGCACGGGCAGGCAGGATATCGACCGTCGATGCGGTGAACGTGCCGTCACTGGCCACCGACCCCTGGACCATGACCTGCTCACCGGTGGCGAGAGCGCTGGCGGTGGACGACTGGCCGGCGAGCCGGTAGGTGGTGGTTGACGTCAGATTGATCGTGCTGGAGGTGCCGTCGGCCTGCTGCAGCGTCAGGCTCGACGTGTCCACCGCCGTCACCGTGCCAGCCAGGTGCGGCTGCACGACCGCGATCAAGTTGATCTTGTAGGTGCCGTCGGACTGGCGCGTCTCGCGGAAGGTCACCTGGTCGCCGACCTGCAGGGCAGAGAACGAGACTGTCTGCCCGCCCTTGGTCACGGTCGCGCCGCTCCCGTCAATGGTGCGCGTCCAGCCGTCGGCGGTCTTCAGCGAAAGATCCGTGCCGCTGATCGCGGTGATCGTGATCGCGCCAGCCATGGGGCCAGCGCCGGGGCCGCGGCCGATCCCCATCGGGCCGATGCCAGCCCCGAACATGCCGCGTCCCGGCGCAGCCCATCCGGCGCCGGGCGCAGGCGTGGCGGTGGACGTCAGCGGAACGGCAACCCCCACGGGCGCGCCGCCTGCCGCCAGCGACCGTCCGGGCAGAATAGCAACGCCGAACGCGGTCACGCCGATCAGCGCGATCAGGGCCGCGGCAAGGAGGGGCAGGCGCGGGCCCCAGCGGGGACTTCTGCGGGAAGTGTCATCGTCCATTGGTTGGTGGCTCCTTGATGGCGAACCTGTGGCAAAAGCACGGTGCGGACGTCGGGCCGTCCGACCTCGATAGGTATGCCACCGACGCCTGAACCGATCCTGAATACGGGCGGCACCCGTCCGAGCTGGGTCCACGAAGCCGATCTCCGGCGCGCCGCCCGCGGGCACCGTGCGAGTTCCAGGAGCCACCGTCGCCCCCGAGGGAGCAACGCAGAAACCGCCAGAGCAACCTCTGGCGGTTTCTGTCTGACGGGCTGGACGATCGTCCGTGGAAGGGCCGGAGGATCGGCCCGCCCGTCAGGCCCACGCCCCCGCGGACCTGACGGCATCCGGACGGTCGGGTTCAGGCAATCAGCAGGCGGAGTGGAGACTTGCCAAGCACCTGCGTGCGCTCCAGGACTCCATCCAGGCCCCAGACCGTACCGGCGCCGACGACGGCAAGGTAGAGCGAGAGCGCCGCGTAGAGGAAGTCTTCGTTGACGACACCGGTCGCGAAGCTCCAGGTGGCCACGAAGAAGAGCCCGGTCAGGAGCGCGCCCATGATCCCGGCAAAGCGGGTGGCCAGGCCCAGGATCAGGGCCGCGCCGATGGCGAGCTCCCCAACCACGACCAGCGTGTTGACGAGCGGCATCAGCGTCGCGTTGTTTGCCAGCGCCACCCACAGGTCATGGGTGGGGTTCACCACCACCTTGGGATTGGATCCCGGCAGTGCCCCCAGGGTTGCAAACTTCAGGAAGCTCGCGGCGCTGAAGGCACCCGTGCCCGCAAAGTCAAGCGCCTTGTCCAGGCCTGCATACAGAAACCCAAAGCCGAGCGCGATCCGCATGATCGCCGTGGCTTTTCCGTTGACGCCGTTCATCAGTTCTCCTTGTCGGGACCTCGCCGGCCATCGTTCCGCGGCCCACTCTTCGTGTCCCGTCCTTCCGATAGCCATGATGCGCGGGCCCGCGCATCGCAGCGGACGGCCAGAGGTCATGGCCCGATGTGACTTTATGCGCTCATTGCACGGGCCGGTTGGCCTCAAGGGGGGCCATTTGCCCTGCGTGGCCCCCACGAAAAGCCATGGAACGAGGTGGCGTGGTACGCAAGGTGGCCAGCAGCCCAACCCGCGACGATCCCCGCCATCGGCGCTGGTCAAGCGCTTCCAATTCAGGATTTCTTCAGCCTCGGCCCCTACTGTTGCTGGCGCAAGGCAACCAGACGTACGTCCCGGCAGCACGGGTTCGCATGTCCCGAAGCCTCGCAATCGCTCCAACGTCGGGTGCCACGACCGAGGCGAACTCGTTCTCAGGCACGGCCCGATCGCCGGTCCTCCTCCCGGCTGGATCGGGGCGTCCCGCTCGAGTCGCCTCGGTTGTGGCCATCTCTGCGACCCTGGCCACCGTCAGCCCCGGCGGCGCTGTCGCTCACGCTTCAGGGGCCGCGTCTGCCGCATCCGCCGCGTCCGCCGGCCCCGGCTCATCGGTCTCATCCTCGGCGAGGATCCGGTAGAGGCGCCTCCGGGCGTCGACCAGCACGTCCCGAGCCTGCTCGATCGAACGCCCGGAGCCGACCTGCGCGACCTGCATGGCGGCCGCGCCCAGCTGGACACTGAGACGGCGCAGGTCGAAGGCGGCGTCGTCCGAGCGGCCCATCGACTCCCACGGCGCCCCGGGCGCTTCTGCGCGCCGCGCCAGCTCCGCGTTCGCCGCATCGGTCAGGCTGAAGACCCGCCGGCCGTCGAGCTCCTCGCTCCGAACCAGTCCTTCGTCCTCAAGCTGCTGCAGCGTGGGGTAGACCGAGCCTGCGCTCGGGCGCCATCGCCCCTCGCTGCGCGTCTCCAGCTCCTGGATCACCTGGTAGCCGTGCATGGGCCGCTCTGCCAGGAGCGCCAGGATCGAGGCGCGCACGTCACCCCGCCGGGCCGTGCGTCCGTGGCCCCGGAAGTAGTTGCCCATCTGGTGCAGAGCAGGCCCCGCCACGCCAGCCCCGAATCCACCGCGGCCGTGCACCTCCCGACCGTATCCTCCTTCTGGGGCGCCGGGGCCAAACGCACCCGGCCCGAAGGCGCCACGGCCGTGCACGTGGCCGGCACCCGGCCCCTCGCCGGTATGCCGCCCGCGGGCCCGACCGTTTCCGCCCATCCGGCCTCCAAAGCCAGTCGATCCTTCGTCGTTGCGCAACATGTGGTTGCCTCCTGTGTCTACTGCGCTCTGTTCGCGCGACATCACGATATATCGCCACACGTCGCCTGTCAAGCCACACCCAGGACCCGTCCCCGCGCCCCGCCCTGGCGCGCACCCCTGGCAAGCCCCCACGGCGGCAAACCGGGTGCCCGGGCCGGTCTACCCGGGAGCCACCACCGAGACGCGTACGTTGCGCCCCTCCCACCGGTCGACCTGCGGCCAGTAGAAGGTCGCGTCCACCACCGCCCCGGGGTCCAGCTGCGCCGAGCCAGGCACGTCGGCCACCCATACCCCGAGGCCCGTGTCCCAAGCGTCCAGGTCCTGCACGGTCTGCCAGCCGTCGAACGAACAGTGGACGCGACACGGGGCCAGCAACTCGAAGCGCAGCGTCCGGCCGGCCGGCATCCAGCGGCGAGGCGCCGTGAACCGCCAGGTGGCGCGAACCGGCACCGGCGCCTCCCCGTGGTAGCGCAGCCAGGCGCCCTCGGGACGGTCGATCGCGTGACCCAGGACCACCGACCGGGCCAGCTTCACGTACTCCGCATGCGCCCAGACCAGGGGCATCGCCGACCCGGACGGACGGCCAGGGACCAGCGCCCGGCCTGGGATTGCCTCTCCGTCCCAGACCTGCTCCGGCAACATGCCACCCTTCGATGCCAGCTGGGCCATGGTCCGCAGGTACGGGAGCGCGTCCCGGCCCGCCTCCAGTTCGTAGTGGCCGCGTTCGCCCACCAGGAGCGGCCAGCCGCGGCCGATCCCCGTGCCGTCGAACGGGCTGCCGTCGGCGTGCTCGCCATAACCGTCGCCGGTATACCGGTGCCAGACCGGCCCGCTGGGCGTCTCGGTGCGCAACAGCGCATCGGCCACCGCCAGGGTCGAGAGGATCCGCGGGTCGTCAGGGCGGCGCAGCCCAAAGCGCACGAGGGCCAGGAAGTCGGTGCCAACCATCTCGTCGGCCGGCATCATGGATGCCTCCGGTGGGCGATTCCGCACGGTCACGGGAGTGGAGAGCGGCGCACCGGACAACACGTCGGGCGCAGCGATCCGCAGGTAGTAACCGTCCACGCCGTGGGTCCTCGCGAGAGGAGTGTCGCGCACGTACGTCCAGTCCTCAATCGAGGCGTTCCAGTCGTCGGCCAGCTCCAGGCAGTAGGTGGCGGCGGGCTCCGGCAGATGCTCGGCAGCCACCACCAGCGCGGCCACCACGGGCGCCAGCGTCGAGGGCGTCAGCCCCGCGGTTTCCTCCCAGCGGTCCTGCTGCGTGACCGGGCCGGTCCGGGCGATGAACGATGCTGCGGCCGCGATCATCCCGTCCAGGGCCGGGCCCGTGACCAGGTCCGCGAATGCGGCAGCTTCCTCTCCGACACGCCCGTGCATGTGCGTGCCCCCCGAGCGGCGCAGGGCACCCACCAACAACACGGGATACGCAGCCTCATCCAGCTGCACGCCGCTCCAGTAGGGCACCCCGTCCACCCACTGGTTCTGGACCCAGTGCCCGTCCGGCTCCTGCGTGGCCACCAGGTAGGCGAGGGTGCGACGCGCGGAGGCATGGGCACCCAGCGCCACCAGCGCGCCCGCTGCCTCGACCAGATCGCGCGACCAGACGAGGTGATAGCCGCCCAAGTCGTTCCGGGCGTTCCCCCAGGGGATCGAGAGACTGGCCACCGTGGCGCCCGGGGCCGTGCGGTCCTGGTGCGTCCGGAGCACGGCGGCCGAGTCGAGGTAGGTTCGCAGGAGTTCGCCCGTGAGCTGCTCGGGCGGCCGGGTGCAGGTGCGCAGAAAAGACCGCCAGTTGGCGATGGACTCCTCCCAGGCCGCCTCGAAGTGGCTCACCAGGGCGGAGGTGGCCTGCAGCGCGGCCTCCTCGGGCCGGGTGCCGAACCCCAGCGCAAGTTGCACGGGCCGATCGCCGGGGAGGATCTCCGCCATGCCCGCCACGTTGCCCAGACCAGTCTCCGTCCAGGTCCAGGACATCCGCCCGTTACGTGCGAAATCCTGCCATCCATCGGAGGCACCGACGTAACCCACGCTCTGGCGAGCGGCGGGCGGGTCGGAGACGAGCGCAAGTGCATAGGGGGTCTTGGCGGCAAACAGGACCGGCCGGCCCTTATAGCTGTCGGTCCAGGCCCGGTTGTGCTGGCCGCTGAAGCCAAGGTGCGGTGCGAGCAGCGGGTAGAGACGCAGCGGATGCGCCGCCCGATCCGAGTCCGTCGCATCCCGGAGGTCCACCAGCCGCGCCTCGATCCGCACCACGTCGGCGTGGTCGTCGGCGCAGATACGCAGGGTCAGCTCGTAGCGCGGGTGGCGGTGCACCGCCACGACGGCCGCTACACCGGGCTCCACGAAACGGACGTCGGCGCTGGAGTCGCGCTTGACCTCGCTCCAGAACCCGGCTCCGTCCGCCACGATGAACCCAAGATCGCGGATCTGAGGGCGATCCACCCGTGGCCAGTAGATCTCGTTGAGGATCCCATGGCCGACGGTGAACCAGACTCGACTCGCGTAGTGAGAAGTGCCGACGGCGTCCTTGGCACTGCTCGACCAGGTTGGCGGGATGCCCGGCCATCCGGGCGCAAAGGAGGGCGTATCGCCGGGGCCCAGGGCGGGAGCGTCGCGGGACGGGTCGGATACCATGCCGTCAGCGTACCGCTCCCCCCGGTTTGTGCGCCGCAGCGGAACGGCTCGGCGCGGAGCAGCCGACCCATCGGGCCGGTGCCGCCGCACGGACAACGCCGCGGGACCCTTGGACCTTCCGGAGATGAAGGGGCGCGGCATCCGGAGGGGGGATCCGGGGCCGCGCCTCGGCGTTTAGTCAAACGTGAGCCGCGTTCCCGCTCAAGGGCCGAGCGGCCCATCCGTACGTGGCCAGCCGGGTGGGGAGGACACCACCCGTACGAGTAGGGCGGCTCGACAGCCGGAGGCGGCCGACGCCCCGACGGGCGCGCGCCTTCCGCGTGGTCAGCCGCGCTTCAGCGGCCCCTCTCGGGAAGCAGAACCCCCGGGTTGAGCAGGCCCGCCGGGTCCAGGGCCCGCTTGATCGCCAGCATTGCCGCGATGTCGGCGGGTCCGCGCGTCAGGCCGAGCCAGCGGCGCTTGGCGATCCCGATACCGTGCTCGGCACTGATGCTGCCGCCCAGTCGAGCCACCAGCCGCAGCACCGCCTCGTCCGCCCGTTCGTCGTCGGGGGCGAGGCCCAGCAGGTTCACATGCAGGTTGCCGTCTCCCGCGTGTCCGAACAGGATCGTGCGAGCGCCGCTGTCCACGCCGGCCACGGCCTGCTGGATGCCAGCCACGAGCTCGGCCAAACGACCGAGCGGGACGCTGACGTCGAGCTTGTGCGGGATCCCTTCCGCCGCGATGGCCTCGGTGTGGCCCTCGCGTAGCCGCCAGAGACGGCCACGCCCCGATGGGTCCGCCACCAGCACGGCGTCCGCCACCTCCGGTGCCCCGTCCAGCAGACCCGCCAGTGCGTCCGTGGGATCCACGTCGGCGGCACATTCGAGCAGCAGGTAACCGGCCTGTGGCGCCCGAAACGGCCGTTCGCCACCCAGGTGGCGCTGGACCAGGGCCAGGCCGTCCTCGAAGAAGAGTTCGGCGGCATCCAGGGACGGCAAGGCGACCCGCGCTCGCCCGACCAGGCGCACTGCCGCGGCGGTCGCGTGGGCGGCGGCGGCTGGCGCGGTCAGACCGACGGCCGGGGCTCCACGGGCGGTCGCCGCGGCCATCGGGCTCGTCCCAGCGGCCGGAGCCACCCGGGACGCGCCGCCCTCGGACAGGCGCGGGCCGAGAGGGGCTCGCGGGTCGAGTGCGACGAGCGCCACCACGACGTGCCGCGGCGCCGGCACAAGGCGCAGCCGGGCCTGCGTGATCACGGCCAGCGTCCCCTCGCTTCCGACCAGCAGTTCGGGCAGCGCGTAGCCGGCGTTGTCCTTGGGCAGGCCCGGCATCCGACTGATGATCTCGCCGCTCGCCAGGACGGCTTCCATGCCCACGAGTTGGGCCCGCATGCTGCCGTGGCGCAGGGCGTGCACGCCCCCCGCGTTGGTGGCCAGCATCCCGCCCACGGTGGCGGAGTCCCGGGCGGCAAAATCCACCCCGAAGGCCAGCCCGGCCTGCGCGGCCGCCGCCTGCAGGCGTGCGAGCGGCACGCCTGCAGCGGCCGTGATCTGCAGGGCCACCTTGTCGACGCCGCCGAGCTGGTCAAGACGCCGCAGGGTCAAGACCACTTCACCCCGACGGGGCACGCCGCCACCGACCAGCCCGGTGTTGCCACCTTGCGGCACGACCGGCGTCACGTGCTTCGAGCATGCGCGGAGCACGCGCGCGACCTCCGCGGTCCCGCCCGGGCGAACCACCAGCCGCGCCGAGCCAGAGAACCGCCGGGTCCAGTCAACCTCGTATCCGGCACGCAGGGCGGGCTCGACCAGCACGTGCTCGGCACCGACGATGGCAGACAGCTCCGCAGCAAGGGGATCGCGCCCGGGTGAGATGCCCACCCGGCGAGGATACTGTCCGATGCGCTCCGCAGGCCAGCCCGGCGTCCGCGGCCTCGTGGTGGCAAGGGGGCAGGGCCGGGGGCCGCGCAGGCGGGCAGCGCCGGGGGCCGCGCATGGGGGCGCGCATGGGGGCGCGCATGGGATGTGGCAGCTGCAGCCGGACCTGACCAATGTTCGCCAGACGATCGCGAGACGGCTCGGCTGCCCGCGCCGCACGCTTCTGGGCCCGCGCGGGTGCCTCTCCGGCAGGCTCTGCGTGCTGGGCGATGGCCGGGGCTCGGCGCAGGCGGCGGCGCTGGCGGCCTGGCTGCCCGGGTTGGCCGTCTCGCGCTCGCCAGGCGGTCGATGGTCAACACGTCCGCCGTCCACCGCCGGCCGCCGCGGGCCACCGCCGGCCACCGTCGGCCACCGTGGGCCAGCGCACACGTCCGTCGGCCGCCACCGTCCGCCGGCCACCTCGGGCCACCGAACGCGTCCGTCGGCAACCGCGGGAAACCTTCAGAGGCTTGCAGGCTGGGAGCGGCGATACGTTCCGCGCCGCCGGCCTCGTACCATGGGGCCGTGACCACCGTCCTCCTCATCCGTCACGGCCTCACGGCCGCGACCGGCAGGACCCTGTCGGGCTGGACCCCGGGGCTGCATCTCGACCCCCGGGGCATCGCCCAGGCCGAGGCGCTGCGGGACCGCCTGCGGCCCGTGCCGCTGTCGGCCATGGTGACCTCGCCACTCGAGCGGTGCATGGAAACCATTGCCATCGTGCGCGCGGACCGTCCCCTGGAACCGCAGGCTGACGCGCGGCTCGGGGAGGTCCGCTACGGCGACTGGACCGGCCGGGAGTTGAAGGCCCTCGGCCGCGAGCCACTCTGGCGCGTCGTGCAGGCGCATCCCTCTGCTGCGGCATTTCCCGGCGGCGAGTCGCTGCGGGACGCGCAGGCGCGGGCAGTGACCGCCATCCGGGAGTGGAATGGGCGCCTGGGGATGGACGCGACCTGGGCCCTGTGCAGCCACGGAGACGTCATCAAGGTTGTCCTCGCGGATGCGCTCGGCATGCACCTCGACCAGTTCCAGCGGATCCAGGTGGATCCATGCTCCCTCAGCGTGGTGCGCTACACAGCGCTCCGACCCTTTGTCCTCCGAATGAACGACACCGGAGGTGCGGTGGCCGACCTCCTCCCCAAGCCCTCGCGTCATCATCGCCCGGCCGGCGCCATCGTGGGGGGCGGCGGCGGCGGAGCGGCGTAAACTCGGCCGCTGCGGAAGCACCCGCACCACCGGAGGACCGATGGCCCGACGCATTTTCCTGTTCGACTCGCCCGATCGCTTCACCACCGGTACGGTGGGAGAGCCCGGACACCGGATTTTCTTCCTGCAGGCACGCCGCGCGAAGCGTCTGGTCACCGTCACGATTGAGAAGGAGCAGGTCTCGGTTCTGGCCGATCGGCTGGGCCAGCTCCTCGAGGAGATGCGCCGGCGGGGCGTGGATGTCCCGCTCGACGTCTCCGACGCAGCACGGGACACCGAGCCCCTGGATGAACCCCTGCTGGAACAGTTCCGTGTGGGATCCATGGTCCTGAGCTGGGACGGGGAGTCGCCCGAGATCGAGATCGAAGCGCGTGCGCAGGTGGACGAGGAGGAGGACGACGAGGAGGACGACGAGGAGGAGGACGAGGAGGAGGACGCAAGCGCTGGCGGGCCGGATCTGCTGCGGGTCCACCTCTCGGCAGCCGCCGTGGGCATCTTTGTCGAGCGCGCGCGGCGGGTCGTTGCGGCAGGCCGCCCCCTGTGCCCGTTTTGCGGGTTGCCACTGAACCCGGAGGGCCACATCTGCCCCCGAAGGAACGGCCACATCCATTGAAGATGGCGCCGGCACGGCACGTGGAGCCGGCACGGCACGTGGAGCCGGCACGGCACGTGGAGCCGGCACGGCACGTGGAGCCGGCCAACGCCGTTCGCGTGCTGCGCGAGGGTTCGCTGCAGGTCGTGGGGCGGTTGGTGAACGCCTCGAACGCCACGCTCTACTGTCGCGCCAGCATGGCCTCGGGGGCGGGGACGTTGACCGAGGTGGCCTGTGTCTACAAGCCCACGCGCGGGGAGCGCCCGCTCTGGGATTTCCCCGACGCCACGCTGGCGAACCGCGAGTACGCCGCGTACCTGGTCTCCGAGGCAGCCGGGTGGGCGATCGTGCCACCCACGCTGCTGCGCGATGGCCCGTTCGGCCCGGGGATGGTACAGCTGTGGGTCGAGGTCGACGAGTCCGCCGACGTGGTCGAGCTGGTGCGCCGGTCCGATCGGCGGCTCCGCCGCATCGCCCTTTTCGACGCGGTCGTTAACAACGCGGACCGGAAGGGAGCCCACCTGCTCCCGACGCCGGACGGGCGAGTGCAGGCCGTGGACCACGGCGTCTGTTTCGCGATTGAGCCGAAACTTCGGACGGTACTGTGGGGCTGGCGCGGGCTGTCGCTGGAGCCTGGCGAGCGTGCGACCCTGGACAGGCTCCGGTCCGAACTGGACGGGTCACTGGGAACGAGGCTGCGGGAGCTGCTGACCGCGCTGGAGGTGGACGAGACTCGGCGGCGCGTGGAAGAGCTGCTCAGGGCCGGCCGCTTCCCCGAACCCGATCCCGAGCGGCCGTCGATCCCCTGGCCGCCCTTCTGACCGCCATCCGAGCGAACGCTGATCCGAACGCCTTCTCCGGGGCACCGAGCCTCGAGCGACCGTCGGCGTCGCCCCCCACCGGCGGGGCGTCCGCTGTCAGAGCAGCGAGAGGACGTTCGTGAGCGCCCCCAGGATCCCCATCGCGGCCACCACGACCGCCAGCCACCGCCCCCCACCGGTGCGCCGGGAGTACAGCTCCAGGATCACGATCATCACCAGCACCGCGACCAGCTTGGCCACGGCCACGCCGCCAAACCCCGCCATCCGGTAGACGATGCGCAGCGGGCCGATCTCCCCGCCGATGCCCAGCGTGCGGACCGCGAGGCCGAACGTCGCGAGGTCGGCCAGTTGCGCCGTGACCAGGAGGAGCAGCGACAGGCGGGGCAGTCCCTGCCCCAAACGTGCCAGGTTCCTTCTGGCGCGTCCGGGGCCGGCTGCCTTGCCGGCGGCCTTTGGGTTCGCGGACAACTCGGACCCTGCCCGGGTCCGTTCCAGGCGACGCATCACGTGCGTGGGTGCAGACATGGATCACTCTTGTCCGATTCGAACGGCGCGGTTGGGCGGTCAGCACCGTTCCTGGAAGAGTATGCGCGGGCAGGCCCTTCGGTTCCGCAACGCGGGCAGCGCCGGCGCTGCAACGGCGCAACGGTTCGCCGGCTGGCGTTTCGTGCACCGTTGTTATGTCTTCGCGGCTGGCTGATATCGCAGATGCCGACGCTCGCGCGGCATGATGCAGGAGGCGCCGCCCGCCGTGGGGCAGGCCATGTCAGGGCTGCGGTGCGACCGCCGCCCCAGGGAATCGCTTGATGCCGAACACAACTCACAGCGGGCATCCCGCCCGCGGCGTGTTCCTCGCGCGCATGGCGCTCCGGACACGCCGCCGCCAGCGACCGTTCGCCTGGACGGCCCTCCTGGCGGCGCTCGTTGCCGCATCGCTGGTCGGGATCGCGGTGGCCGGGGCAGGCCTGGCCGCGGCGGGGGCAACCACCCTCCAGGTCCTCAGCTCCCCCGCGCAGCTCGACCTTGCCCGGCTCTCGCGGGCCGCTCTCCCCCAGACCACGCGCATCTACGACCGGACCGGGACGCACGTGCTGGCCACGATCTACACGCAGGACCGCGACTACGTCACGTACGACGACATCCCGGCCGCGGTCGTCAACGCGACCGTCGCCGTCGAGGACCGTGGCTTCTGGACCAACCCCGGGATCGACATCCCGGCCATCGCCCGCGCGGCCCTCAACGATGTCTCGGGCGGGCAGCTCCAGGGTGGCTCCACCATCACGGAGCAGCTCGTGAAACTGCTGATCACGGGGAGTCAGCCCACCCTCGCACGGAAAATCCGCGAGGCGCTGCTCGGCATCCAGGCCAGCCAGGCCCTCACCAAGCAGCAGGTGATGGAGCTCTACCTCAACACCGTCTACTACGGCGAGCAAGCTTATGGCGTCGCGGCGGCGGCGCGCCACTACTTCGACGAGCCGCTCTCCAGGCTGACCCTTGCCCAGGCGGCCATGCTGGCCGGGCTTCCCAAGGCACCGGCCGCCCTGGACCCGTTTGTCCACCCCCGCCAGGCCGTTGCGCGCCAGCGCCAGGTCCTGGACGCGATGGTGGTCACAGGCGCGATTTCGCCGGCGCAGCGCCGCGCAGCCGAGCGTCAACCCCTGGGCCTCAAGCGCTGGCGCCTGCCGGCGCCGCCCGTCCCCTGGTTCACCGACCGGGTCATCGCCGAGGCGAGCCAGCTGATGGGCGGGTACGACAACCTGGCCTCCTGCGGCTGCAAGGTCATCACCACCCTGGACTGGGGGCTCCAGCGGATCGCCCAGCACGACGTGACGACGTTCGTGGCGAAGCTCCCCGGGAACCTGAACGTCCACAACGGCGCCCTGGTGGCCCAGGACCCCGCCACGGGCCAGATCCTCGCCTACGTCGGTTCGGTCAACCCGGCCGACCACAGCCCCCAGGTCCAGGGGCAGTTCGACTCGGCCGGCGTGGCACTCCGTTCCCCGGGATCGACCTGGAAGCTGATCACCTATCTCGCCGCGATGGAGTATGGCCACCTGACTGACACTTCCACCCTGTGGGACATCCCCATCCAGTTCGCCCCCGGGTATGTGGGGGTCGACTCGGAACACGACTACAACGGACTGATCACGCTCCGCCAGGCGATCCGGGAGAGCCGGAACGTGCCGGCGATCCAGGCCATGCTCGCCTACGGCGGCGTGCCGGCCATGGAGAACATGGCCTACCGCCTGGGCCTCACCGTGCCGTTCGCTCCCGGCGAGTCGGGACCCTCCCTGGCCATCGGCACCCATTCGGTGCATCTCACCGATATGGTCGAGATGTACAGCACCGAATCCAACCTCGGGCTGCGGGTCACCCAGAACGACCTGCTGCGGATCGAGAAGCCTGACGGGAGCGTGGTGCTCCCACCCGCGCCGACCCGGACCCAGGTGGTCAACTCCGGGCTGGCCTGGGAGTTCCTCAGCGTCCTGCAGGACAACGCCAACCGGAACCGAGGCTGGATGGACGGCCCGTTCGCGGACCTGGGGCGGCCGGCGGCCGTCAAGACCGGGACCGAGGCGAACTTCCGCGACCTCTACACGGTGGGGATGGTGCCGCAGCTGGTGGCCGGCGTCTGGCTGGGCAACGCAGACAACAGCCCCATGAACTCAGCCTTCCAGTCGAACGTCGGGCCGCTGGTCCTCTGGCACCAGTTCATGTCCGACGCGATCAGGTTCGAGCAGTGGCCGGCCATAGATTGGCCTCGGCCGGCCGAGCTGGTGCCGGCCCAGGTCTGCGCGAACCTGTCGGAGTTCGCCGGGTACGGCTTCGACGTCAACGGGCCCGGCTGCCCGTTCGGAACCGCGACCAGCTGGGTGATCCCCGGCTTCAACGATCCGGCCACCCAGCTGACGCTCCGTCCGAAGCCGTTCGGGACGTACTTGACCGACGGGCAGGGGCACGTCCTCCCCAGCCAGTGCACCACGGGGATCCCCGAGACCGGCATCCTGGCCCAGGCCGAGCTGCCGCAGTGGCAGCCATACCTCGACACCTGGGTGGCGAAAGCCCGCGCCGGCCTGGAGAACCACGGCGGCTACAACCTCGAGGAAACCTTCCCCTGGAGCTCCACCAACTGGCTGTTGCCCCCCACCGGCAACTCCTGCACGGTCGACTGGGGGAGCCTCTTCAGCAGCCCGTCACCCGGCGCCCCGGGGGCGAGCGGCGCCCCGGGGGCGAGCGGCGCCCCGGCCGCCTCGGCTCAGCCCTCGGCAGCCCCCGCTCCGCCCGTCTCGCCGGCGCCCTGAGCACCGGCGCCCTCCAGCGCAAGCAGCTGGCCGACCCGGTATCCCGACGCGTCGCCGTCCCGTTCGAGCCGACCCGCCAGTTCGAACGCTCGAACCGTCGCGGCCCGGAACTCCTCCTCGTCGGCCAGCCGGAGCCGCAGCTCGACCGTCTGCAGCAGGAACGACCACCGCACCAGCCGGCGGAACGCGTCGCGGTCGAACCAGGTCACGCCACCGTACTGGTTCACGCCCAGGTACCGGGCGGTGGTCGCGTCCGCGAGCCAGGCGGCCGCGCATCGTGACGCCAGGGACTGACCAACCACGACGCCAGGAGCGCCGGCCAGCGCCGCCACGACGTCCGGATCGGGAAGGGCCAGCAGCACCCGCAGCGCATCGACCGCTCGGCCCAGCGTCGGCTCGTCCAGGCCGAGATCGCGCAGTCCGTCCGATACCGGGACCGTCAGGCCCCAGCCGTCGAACCAGGCCCGGCTGCGCGCCCCGCCGCCGTCCGGGCCCATGACACGGCCGAGCGAGCCGAGGAGGACCCAGTCGAGCAGCACCGCCCAGGTGGGAAGATCGTCCGGGAATTCGTCTCGTAGCCGGGCAGCCGCGGCCACGAAGGCGTCCTGCGGAGCGGCCGGTGACCACGGCGCGGTGCCCTCCTGCGACACGCCGGGCGATTGCGGCCCGGCTGGCCCCTGCGTGGCCTCTTCGGACGACGCCAGCCCGGGGAGGCGCAGCACAACACCCAGCCGGTCGCGTGCAGCAGCGGCAAGCGTCTCCGCGTCCTCCCAGCCACCCGCCACGCGCGCCGCAGCCTCCAGCGTGGTCCGCAGCCTCCCCTCGACGTCGTCAAGCAGCGCGCTCCGCCCGGACCAATCGGCACCCTGGGCGGCATCGCGTCGCGCGGCCAGCAGCAGGCGAAGCACCTCGCCCGAGACCAGGCCCCGGACCGGCTCCTGGACCGGGCGAAGCGCCAGGTCGCGCAGGGCGCCGTCGATGCTGGGGGTCCCTGCGCCGCCCAGCTGCCGGGCGAGGTCCGCGTAGAGCCCCACGTCATCCCGCACCTCACGGATGTCCAGGAAGACGTGGCACTGGTACGCATGGAGCTCGATGTAGAGCCCGCGCTCGCACAGCTCGTGGCTCGAACGCAGGTACTCGAGCCCGGTCCGCTGGTCGCGGAAGATGCAGTAGCGCTGGTCCTCGTCGGTGAGCCCCAGCCCCTCGCCCAGGGTGCGCCGCACGATGATTCGATCGTCGGCGGGCCCCTTCGCGGCGAACCCGACCGACTGGCGGATCCAGCCGCGTGCCTCGGCGTAGCGGTTGTGGTAGACGACCAGGCTGCGCTCCCCACCCGCCCGGTTCGAATACGCGAAGACGTCCTCGTTGACGTGGCCGGCGGGGTCGACCAGGTCGTAGAGCAGGAAGTCCTGGACCCCCGCGAACAAGTGGCGCCGATGGAGCAGCGGGAAGATCTGCTGTTCATGCCGGGCGATCAGCCACTCGTTGGGCCGCTCGTCCCAGTACGCGCGACGGAACTCCATCCCGTATTTCTCGGCGTACCCCTCCACCTGTCCGTGGCCGAACATGGGCAGGCCAGGCAGGGTGGCCATCAGGGTGGCGATCCCGAAATACTTGTCGCCCGTCCCGAACTGGTCGATGGCGGTGCGCTCGTCCGGGTTGTTCATGAAGTTCACGTAGCGCTTCAGGATCTCCGGGTCGAATTCGAGCGTGTTCCGAATGACACTCCGGTAATTCGCGTTCTCCTCGTCCCGCAGCATGTTCATGAAGGCGCTGTTGTAGACCCGGTGCATCCCGAGGGTGCGGACGAAGTAGCCCTCCATCAACCAGAACGCCTCGGCCAGCAGGAGCGTGTCGGGCGCTTCGGCGGCCACGCGATCCACCACCTCGCGCCAGAACTCCACTGGCACGTGCCGGTCGAACTCCGCCCGCGTCATGCCGTGCTCCGCCCGCGACGGGATGGCGCCGCCGGTGCCGGGCTCCGGGTACCAGAGCCGCTGGAAGTGCTTCTTCGCGAGCGTCATCGCGGCGTCGAAGCGGATGACCGGGAAGCGCCGCGCCACGGCCAGGATGGTCTGGATGACCGCCTCCCGGACCTCCGGCTTCAGGTAGTCCAGCTGCGCGGTGTCGTTCCAGGGCATGCTGGTCCCGTCGTTGCCGTGGTAGATGAAGCGGTTCTCGCCCGTCGCGCGGTCCTCCCGCCGGAAGACCACGGCCGCGTCGCTGTTGTCGTAGTAGTGATCCTCGATCCAGATCCCCACCCGCGGGTCCGACGAGAGATCCGGGCCGCCGTACGAGTAGGCGGGGTAGGGCGGCTGCTCGAGGGAGATGAACCAGTCGGGGTGCTCCACCACCCAGGCCGAGTCGATCCCCATGTGGTTGGGGACCATGTCGCTGGCCAGCCGGATCCCGCGGCGCCAAGCGCGCTCGCGGAGGTTCTCGTAGGCCGCCTCCCCGCCCAGATCGTCGGCGATCCGGTAGTCGAGCAGCGAGTAGGCCGAGGCCACCGCCTCCGGGTTGCCCCGCAGCCGCTTGATCCGCTCGGAGGCGCGGCTCCGCTCCCAAAGGCCGATCAGCCAGAGCCCGGTGAAACCCCAGCGCGCCAGCCGGTCCAGCTCTTCGTCGGGGACCTGGTCCAACCGGCGGATCTCACGCTGGTAGGTCTTCGCCAGCTGATCGAGCCAGACGTAGATGGTCTTCGCCATCAACACCAGGCGGGGCATCCAGTCGCGATCCAGGCTGAACCGTTCGGGCTCCAGCTCCAGGCCCGTGAAGTCGGGCCTGTCCCCGTGGCGCACGTCGCCCGCGCCATGAAAGCGCAGCCAGAGAGCCCGTTCGTCCTCCGCGAGGACGTCCAGGCTCACGACCAGCCGGTCCATGAAGCGACCGCCCAGCAGCAGACCCCAGCGCTCCCGGATGTACCGGAGCTGCCCGGGCAGCGAGGTTGGCTCGGCAATCGCCGGACTGCGCAGCATGCTGACCAGGTCCTGGTTCTCGGGCCCGAAACGTGGTGCCGCCGCGAAATGCTCCGCCAGGAGCGGGAGGACCTGCCGGTACGCCGACACCTCCGCCAGGGGGGCGTCGTCGAAGAGCTCAAGAAAGGGGGCGAACGCCGGATTGGCGTTCGCGAGCCAGAGCTGCACGAGCTCTTCCAGCGCGACCTGGCGGTTCGGCAGGCCGTCCGTGGTCCCCGCCATCCACGCCTGCGCGTCGAGCGCGCCGCGGTAGACCGAGCTTGGTGGATAGCGGTCGATGAACGCGCTCAGGGTCCCGTCGACGCTGGCCTTCCCGAGCCGCGCGTCCAGGGTCGCCAGTGCCCCCGCCAGCGCCTGCGGATCGCGCTGCTGCCGGTACAGGGCCGAGACGTGATGCAGGATCTCGTCGATCAGCCCCATCGCGTTGAGCTGCCCGGGCTGCACCGCAAGATCCGGGTGCTGCCGCGCGTCGCGCGCCTCGTTCATCCGCCGAGCGACCTCGCGCGTGGCGCGGAAGTCCGGCAGGATCACGTTCCCGCTCAGCGAGAACAGCGCCTCGTTGAAGACGTATCGGTCGCGAGCCGCACGCGAGACGTGAAACTCCATGTGTCGGCGAGGATAGCAGCCCGTTCCCGCCCCGAGTGGGCTGCGGGCGCACGGAACCGGCGGGACGGGGCAGAGGGCGGAGAGAGACGGCCTCTACATGCGCGTCCGTGTACGCAACCGGCGCCCGCCAGGCGCCCGGAAGAAGCGGCGCCGCGTATCGTGCGGGGGAGCAACAACGGAGCCGGGCCGGGGGGGCCAGGGACCGGAAGGTGAACGGAGAGTCTCGTGACCGAGCACTTCGACGTGGTGGTGATCGGCGGCGGCATCGTGGGCCTGGCCACCGCGCACGTGCTGCTGGAACGGGCACCGTCTCTCCGATTGGCGGTGCTGGAGAAAGAACCCGTCCTCGCGTCGCACCAGACGGGCCACAACAGCGGCGTCGTCCACTCGGGCATCTATTACCGGCCCGGATCGCTGAAGGCGCGGCTCTGTCGCGAGGGGAGGACGGCCCTCGAGCGCTTCGCCGCCGTACACGGCATCCCGTACCTGCGGACGGGCAAGCTGATCGTGGCCGTGGGCCCCGGGGAGCGCGACCGGCTGGCGGACCTGCGGAACCGGGGAGTCGCCAACGGGATCCAGGGGATCGAGGAAGTGGGGACCGAGCAGATCCGCGAGATCGAGCCGCATGTCAGGGGGTCCTTCGGACTCTGGGTCCCGGAGACCGGCGTGATCGATTTCCGGCCGGTTGCGATGGCGCTGGCCGATGAGATCGCGGCAGCCGGCGGGCAGCTGCTGACGGGCCGGCACGTGGTTGGCCTGCGCCGGGTGCGCAACGGCCTGGGCCGCGCCGGTCATCCCGCGCGGCTGCGGCCCCGCCCCGTGACCGCCGACGCGGCTGGCGCGGAACCCGGCGCTCGGGAACCCGGCGCTCTGACCACCCGCGGCGAGGATGGCGCCGCCGGCCACGCGTGGCTCGTCTCGACGACCCGCGACGCGTACCTGGCCCAGGGCGTGATTGCGTGCGCCGGGCTGCAGTCGGACCGCGTGGCAGCGCTCACGGGGCACGCGGGCGACGAACGCATCGTGCCGTTTCGCGGTGACTACTACCACCTCCGGCCGTCCGCTCGCCACCTGATCCACGGCCTGGTCTACCCGGTTCCCGACCCTGCGTTCCCGTTCCTGGGGGTCCACTTCACGCGCCGCCCCGACGGGGCCGTGTGGGCGGGCCCGAACGCGGTCCCGGCCTTCGCCAGGGAGGGCTACCGGCGCACCGATTGCTCCCCGCGCGACATGGCGGCGCTGCTGGCCTGGCCAGGGCTCTGGAGGCTGGCCCTCCCCTATCTGGGCACGGGGCTGGCGGAGATGTGGCGCGACGTCTCGCGGGCGGCGTTCCTGGAAGCCCTGCAGCGGTACGTGCCCGAACTGCGTGCCACGGACCTTGCGTTCGGCCCATCCGGCGTCCGCGCACAGTCGCTCCGGGCAGACGGCAGCCTGGTGGACGATTTCAGCCTGGGCGAGGGCGAAGGCATCATCCACGTGCGCAACGCGCCCTCGCCGGCCGCCACGGCCTCGCTCGCGATCGGGCGCATGCTCGCGTCGCGGGCAATCGAACGGTTCGAGCTGGGGGCCAGGGCGCACCCCTAGCGCCGGGGTCGCGGTCAGCCCGCGGTGGAACGCGGAACCACCGGAGCCGGGCTGGCGGCCACCAGTCGCGCCAGGCTGGCCCGCGCGGCGTCGTCTCGCGCGTCTGCCAGGGCATCCAGCACCGCCTCGATCCAGCCACGCGTGGCGGCCAGGTCAACCCGCCGCAGGGCCTCGCCAAGCGCGCCCCCCGGCTGCTCCGGTACCAGGTCCAGGCGGCGCGCCGATCCCTCCAGGTTGCGGCGCACGCCCTCGGCATTGCCGCGGCTGGCATGGACGGCCGCGGCAGCGAGCTTGATCAAGCCCTGGTGCAGCGCTCGTTCCGCCGGGTCGTCGGTGCCCATCCAGGCGGGCTCCAGCACCTCGTGGGCAGCGAAGTAATCCCCGGCGGCATACGCCGCGAGGCAACGTTCGAGCAGCTCGATCCGACGTTCGGCCGGCAGCGGGCGATAGGCCTTCAGCCGGCCGTCGGGATCCAGGACCAGGCCGGAGGCCGCACGGGCCTGAACCCTGCCCAACGGCTCGACCGGCGCCGTCCCGATCTCCGGGGCCGGATCGCGCGCCGCGCGCGCGGCCTCACCCTCGCGCGTCGACTCGGTGCGCGCGAGGTCCCCGCCCGGGGCTCGCGCGGCGCGCGCCGACCAGCGTCCGTCGCGGACGTCGATCGCCAGCGGCAGTCCAAAACACGCTGAGAGCACCTTTGGACTCAGGGTTGACTCGATCGGCCCCGAGGCGAGCACGCGGCCCCGGCGCAGCAGCAGCACGTGGGTGAACCCGGGCGGAATCTCCTCCACATGGTGCGTCACGAAGACGATGGCGCGCATCCGTGGGTCCCCCGCCAGCTCGGCGAGGCTGTGCACAAGCCGCTCGCGGGCGCCCAAGTCCAGGCCCGCCCCCGGCTCGTCCAGGAGCAGCAGGTCGGGCGAGGCCATCAGCGCACGGGCGATCTGCACGCGCTGGCGCTCCCCCTCGGAGAGGACGCCCAGGGGACGTCCGGCGAGCGGCCCGCAGCCGAGCCGCTCGAGCAGCGCGGACGCCAGTCGCATGTCCGCATCTGTCGGCCGCGCCCAGTACGGGTCAAGGACGCCGCTGCGGCCGGTGGCCACGGCCTCGAGGACGCGCAGGTCCGGATGCAGCAGGCGAGCCAGGGCCGCACTGGAATACCCGATGCGCCGGCGCAGGTACCGCACGTCGGTCTGACCATGCACCGCGCCGAGGACGGTGACCCGCCCGCTGGAGGGGAACTGGTAGAGGCTGGCCACTTCCAGGAGCGTCGTCTTGCCCGCCCCGTTGGGACCCAGCACCGCCCAACGCTGGCCGTCGGCCACGGTCCAGTCGATCTCCCGGAGCACAGGCTGCCCGTCCCGCGAGAGGGACACGCCCTCGAGCCTCAGCACGTCGGCCACGAGCGGATGGTAGCCGGGTTGCGGGCAGCCGGTGGCCGCCGCCCCGTGGGCATTCACCTCGCCCGGCCCGTGCCCCGCGGCGTCTCGCGGGGGGCCGTACCCCCCGGGGCATCGACGCGCCCCACGGGAGCATTTGACATTGTCGCCAGCCGGGCAGAGAATGCATGCATCAAGTCAACGCCGCTGGCGCTCGCGGCGGGTCGAGCATCGCTCCCCGCGCGCGCCGCGACACCGGAGCTCCGGTCGGCATCAGACGTCGATCGTGAGCCCATACAGATGCGCCGCCGCCTGTATCGCGGCATGGCGCAGGGAGAAAATCGTGAACACCACTGCTACCCAGGCCGACGCGAGGCGTCGGATCCGTCGGCGCACACTCCACGGGCTCGATCCCCAGCTCTTCTGCGGGACCAACGGATGCGCCTCTCGCCTGGATCTCGACGAGCGAACCGGGATCGCCACCTGCCACATCTGCGGCTTCACCCGCCGGATCCACCCTCCGACCCACTGAATCTCGCCTCGGCCTTCGGGCTGGTCCCCCTCCGCCGCGCGCACCAGGCCAACGTGGCCAACTTCGCGGCCATCCGGCGCGTCTGCAATACCCTGATCGGCGCGACCGCAGGCACCGGCGGCGAGCCGGTGGCGGCACCGCCCCAAGAGGCGCCCCGATGACCGAACCGCTGCCCCGAACGGTGGGAGAGCTGATGCACGGCCACCCCATCACGATCCGGGCGGACGCGACACTGGCCGAAGCGGCTCGCCTGCTCGACGAGCACCGCATTCACGGCCTGCCAGTGGTGGATGACGAAGGGGCTCTGGTGGGCGTCCTGAGCCAGACCGACCTTGTGCGCGCGCGTGCCACCGACCATCTCTGGTCGAGCTGGCCAGCGCTGGCGGTACGCCACCTCATGACCAGCCCGGCCCTGACCTGCCGGGTCGATACCCCCACCCAGGACGCCATCGGCATCATGGAACTGAACCGCGTGCACCGGCTGGTGGTTGTGGACGAGGAGGGGCGGCGGCCGGTCGGGATCTTCTCGACCACCGACGTGGTGCATCACCTGGCAGGGTCGACCGATACCTGAACAACCGCTGTCCGTGGTTGCGGCGCCGGTGGCCGGCTGACCCGGGGAGAGCGGGCAGCCCCGTGCCGGGCGATCGACGCCCGCCGATCGCCCGTGACCCGCAGCTCCGCGGCGAGAACAGCCGTCAGCCTGGAACGGCCGCCACCTCCGCGGCCCCCAGCCCCAGGTCGAACGCCCGGAGGTCGATCTCAAGCGCCTCCGGACGCTTCTTCCCGACGATGGCGCGCAGGGCATCCCGGATGCTTTCCGGACGCACGACCCCGGTCCGGGCCACCAGCGCCCCGAGGGCCACCACGTTGATCAGCCGGTCGTCGCCAGCCTCGCGCGCGAGCTGCGTGCATCGCACGCGCACCTCATCGATGTCCTCGCGCCCGGAGGACGCCTCGATCAGCGAATCGTTGACCACCAGCACGCCTCCGGGAGCGATCATGGGCCCGAACTTGGCCAGCGACGGTGGATTGAAGACCACCGCCATGTCCGGGTGATCCACTATCGGCGAGCCGATCGGCTCATCGGCCCTGATCACGGTGCAGAAGGCGGTGCCGCCGCGCATCTCCGGCCCGTAGGAAGGGATCCAGATCACCTGGGCGCCTTCGTCCATGGCCGCCTGGGCCAGGACGTGTCCCGCAAAAAGGATCCCCTGGCCACCGAAGCCAGCAAAAACGATGGAGCGCTCCATCTCTTACTCCTCCCTGCCGGGCTTCGACGGGCTGGGAGACATGCGATCGGCCAGCACGCCCAGCGGGTACGTCTGCACCACCACCTCCTTGAGGTGGCGGATCGACTCGGGTGCGGTCATGCCCCAGCCCACCGGGCAGTTCGAGAGGACCTCGACGACGGAGAACCCGACTCCTCGGATCTGCGCCTCACAGGCTTTGCGAATGAAGGCCTTGGTCTTCCCGATCGAGGACGGGTCGGCCACCGAGCCCCGGGCGGCGAAGGCCACCCCCGGCAGCACGGCAAGCATCTCCGTCATGGGCACCGGATACCCGGCCGCCCTGACGTCGCGCCCGGTTGGCGACGACGTGGTGCGCTGTCCCACCAGCGTGGTGGGCGCCATCTGTCCACCGGTCATGCCATAGATGCCGTTGTTGACGAAGATCGCGGTGATCAGCTCGCCCCGGGCCGCCGCGTGCACGATTTCACCGGTGCCGATCGCGGCCAGGTCGCCGTCACCCTGGTAGGTGAGCACGAACGCGTCCGGCCGAACCCGCCGTATTCCCGTTGCTACCGCCGGCGCGCGCCCGTGAGGAGCCTCGCACCAGTCATAGGCCAGGTATTCATAGGCAAAGACCGAGCAGCCCACGGGCGCCACCGCAATGGTGCGCCCGCCAACGCCCAGCTCCTCCAGGACCTCTGCCACCAGTCGATGCACGACACCGTGGCCGCATCCGGGGCAGTACCTGGTGGAAACGTCAATCAGCCGCTCCGGCCGCTGGTAGACGACCCGCGGTTCGGCCGACACGACGGCAGTCATCGCGTGCCCCCTTCGTGGCGCTGGTGGCGCTCCCCCGATCCATGCTGACCGCCCACCCGCCGGTGAGACCTGGCAGCCGCAACCGGGGCCGTATACCAGAGGGGCATCCAGGCGTCATCGCCGAAAATGCTCAGGGTCTCGTGGCCAGTCTCCGGCTCGGGCATCGGCTCGTGTGGATGGACGTGCCCGGCGCCCGAGACCGGTGCCGGCGGCCTGCGACGTGCCCGCGGCACGTGGCGTGGCGCGGCTCCCGCGGTCGCCAGGTCCTGCAGCGCGGCCACCACCTCGTCGGGCGAGGGGACCATGCCCCCCGTCCGCCCGTGGAACCCGACCGGAACCCGGCCCTCCACGGCCAGCCGCACGTCCTCCACCATCTGTCCGGCCGACATCTCGACAACCAGCAACGCACGGGCCCGCTCCGCGACTTCGGCCAGCTCCGCCGACGGGAACGGCCAGAGCGAGATGGGCCGGAAGAGCCCCACCCGCAGCCCGGCGGCTCGCGCACGCCCCAGGGCCGTGCGCGCGACCCGGGCGGCTGTCCCGTACGCCACGATCACCAGCTCCGCGTCGTCCAGCCGCTCTCCGGCCCACCGCACCTCGTGCTCGGCGATGACCCGGTACTTCTCCTGCAGGTGCCGGTTGTGATCATCCAGGTCCTCAGGATCCAGGTGCAGGGATCGGACCACGCGCGGTGGCCGCCCATCGGCCCCCTCAAGCGCCCATGGCGCCTCCAGGCGCGCGGGCGTTCGGAACTGCTGCTCGACCGGCTCCATGGCCTGGCCCATGATCCCGTCGGCCAGCATCATGACCGGCGTCCGGTAGCGCTCGGCCAGCTCGAAGGCGGTCGCGACCAGCTCCATCGCCTCGCTGATGGACGACGGGGCCAGGACCGGGACGCGATAGTCGCCGTGTCCATGACCCTTGACGGCCTGGAAATAGTCACTCTGCGACGGCCCGATGCTGCCCAGCCCGGGCCCGCCGCGCATCACGTTGATGAGCACCATGGGGACCTCGGAGCCCGCCATGTAACTCATCCCCTCCGCCATCAGGCTGACGCCCGGACCCGAGGATGAGACCAGGACGCGGGCTCCGGTGGCGGCAGCGCCAAGCGCCATGTTGATCGCCCCGAGCTCGCTCTCGGCCTGCACGAACGTCCGGCCCAGCTCGGGCATCCGGCGCGCCATCCACTCGAGGAGCTCGGCCTGCGGCGTGATGGGATATCCGAAGTACGCGTCGCACCCTGCCTGGATCGCCGCCTCCGCGATCGCTTCGTTGCCTTTCATCAGGACGCGGCGAGGTGTCTCGCGCGTCCCTTCTAACGAGAAGGAGGGGTGCTCCTGAGGGACGGGGACGGTGGTCATCGCGGAGTCTCCCTGGGCGCCGCGAACACGGTGAAAACCGCATCCGGGCAGACCCGAGCGCAGAACGCGCAGCTGGTGCAGGCCCCGGGGTCCGTGAGCTGCACCGGGTGGTAGCCGAGCCGGTTGACGGTACCCGCATCGAGCGCGAGGCAGGACTTGGGACACGCCGTCACGCACAGCTCGCAGCCCTTGCAGCGGTCGCTCCTGATCAGGAGCGGCGACCACGGGACGGGGGCTGGCGCGAGTCTGCTGCGCAACGGCGCCGGCAACGAGAGCGTCATGAAACGCGCCTCCATTGCGGACTTGACGAGCCGAGGCTCTCGCCACGCGGATGCGTCCGCAAGGGCCGAACGGCGCGATCATGGCGCCCTGCCGGGGCCATTCGCCCGCCGCTCGTCCAGGTCACCGCGCCTTCCGCGGCCGCCAGGCCTGCCGCACCCAATCGCAGCTGGCGGTCCCGCGAACAGATCACCGGAACGCTCCGAATCGCATGGCGCCCGCCTGGCACGCTGGCCGGGCGGGCGCCAGTCATCCCTCAGCCGTTCCCGGCTGCCTTCTTCTCCCCGGCCAGCGAGTAGAAGAAGAGCGCCACCGGGCGATACACGGCGTGAGCGAATTTCATGAAGGGGGCGAGGATCACCAGCTCCATGGCCACGGACACGTGGAACAGGAAGACCCAGTAGCCCCAGTCCGGCGGCTGCGGAAGGTACAGGGCGAGCTCGATGAGGAACCCAGTGATCCCGGTGATCCAGAGAAGCACCAGCAGCGTCCAGTCGGCCGCCGTGGAGTCGCTGGCCGACCGGTTGGACCGTTGCAGCCGATCCACGATCAGCAGCGTGACCCCATAGATCAGGGCGATGCCGGCGACGGTGCCGAGGAGACGGACCGGGTACCAGATGGGGACCGGCGTGCCGGTGGCCTTGATGCCCACCACCGCCAGGCCGTAGTCAAGGATGGTGGCGGCCAGAAGCCCGAGGAAGCCCCACATGGTGGCCGCATGGATGAACCAGCGGCGCCGATACCAGGGCCGGTCCTCCTGCACCGTCTCGCAGTCCACCCGGTAGCGGTTCTGGCCCAGCGACTCAACGCCCAGGGCGATCCAGAGGGCCCGGATCGAGCGGCCGAGCGCGGCCCGGCTGCCCCAGACATCGGACCACGAAATCCCTTCTTTCCTGGATATGCCGCGGGCCATCAGGAAGACCCCGGAGAGGCCGGCCAGGAAGACCAGGATGATCAGGGCCACGCCAAGGTTGTGGATGAGCCCCTCGGGGATGAACTGGAAGAGCGCCAGCGACGTCGCGCTCTGCGGTCCATGGTCGGTGTACATGAAGAGCGCGAAGAAGGCGGCCAGCAGGATGGCGATCACCGACCCGAGGACGGGGCTCGTGTACATCGTGCGCGCAAGCCCGGTACGGTCGTAGCTGGCGATCGCGTAGCGGCGGGCAGCCGCCATGAACTGGCCCGGGTCGGCCTGCCGGGGGCAGGTGTCCGAGCACTCCCCGCAGTAGTAGCAGGTCCACAGCTCCTTGCTGGAGAGCAGCTCATCCTTCATCCCCACCTGGGCGTAGCGGATGATCCGCCGGGGGAAGGTGGCATCTTCAGTCGAGAGCGGGCAGACAGCGGTGCAGTTGCCGCAGTTGAAGCAGGCGTCGATGTCAAACGCCCCGTACTTCTTCAGAGTCGGGAGGAAGGTCTGGTCGACGAGGACGCTCATGCCCGCGGGTCCTTGGTGGTAAGCGCGTAGCGCATGTAGGAGCCGTCCTGCGTGTCCTCGACCACGGTGCCGTACTTGCGCATGGCGGTCAGCAGCCAGAGCGTCTCCGTGGTGGAGAGGCCGGCCGCGGCAGCCACCTCGGGGACGGTGCGGGGGCCGGAAGCAAGTGCTTTCCGGATGGCCGCCTTGGCGTTGTTGTGCTCCCGGACGGAGTCGAGCAGCGCCTGCGGAGCGCCGCCCCGCTGCTCCTTCAGAAGCTGCATCTTCGACTTCGGCTTCTCGGTGGTGGTCATACGCTAGGCTCCCATTACCACGGGTGCGGACGTGATGGCCTCGACCATCGCCCGGTACTGATCGATCTCCCAGCCCTGCACGTCGAGCGCTGCGACCGGACAGGACGGGACGCAGGCCCCGCAGCCCTTGCAGGCAACCGGGTTCACGTAGGCACGCTTCTCGATCACGCCCTCCTCGATTTCCACGTCCTGAAGCGCGATGGCACCCGAGTACTGGCAGGCTTCCAGGCAGAGCCCGCACCCGTCGCAGAGCGACGGATTGACCCGCGCCACGAACGGCTCCATCTCCACGTGATCCTTGGCGAGCAGGGTGGTCACCTTGGCGACCGTCGCGGACGCCGCGGACGTGGCCTCGGTGATGTCCATCGGGGCCTGGGCCGTGCCGGCCAGGAGGAGACCGGGGATCGCGCTCTCCACCGGCCGCAGCTTCGGGTGCACCTCGAGGAGGAACCCGTCGCTGCCCACCGGCGCCTTTGTCATGTCGATCAGGTCGGCGACATCGCGGGGCATAACGCCCACGCTCAGGACCACCATGTCGACCGGGACCTCGAGCTCGGTGCCGAAGGTCAAGGTGTCGCGGACCTTCACCCGGAGCGGGTAGCTGTCCTTGTCGTCGCCCAGCAGGACCTCAGGCCGAGTCTCGTTGTCGAAGCGCAGGAAGAGAACGCCCTTCTTGGACGCGTCGACGTAATAGGCCTCCTGGTCTTTCTGGTAGGTCCGGATGTCGCGGTAGAGGTCCACCACGGCCGTCTGCGGGTACCGGTCGCGCACCTGGTTGGCCGCCTGCAGAGTGGCTGTGCAGCAGACTCGCGAGCAGTACTCGTTGAGCTTGCCGCTCGGTCCTGGCTTGTCCACCCCCTCGATCTGCCGGCTGCCCACGCAGTGGATGAAGGCAATCGCGCGCGGTACCCGCCCATCGACCTTCAACTCGCCGCCGGTGGGCCCCTCCGGGTCGAGCATCCGGTGGAACTGCGGGAGGGTCACCACCCGGGGCGACTGGCCGTAGCCGTACTCTCCCTCGTAGGGTTCGTAGTGGTCGAAGCCGGTCGCCACGACGATCGCCCCCACCTCGACCTGCATCTCGGTCGGCTGGCTGTCCAGGTCAATCCCCTTGCCGCCGACCGCCTGGACGCATGCACCACAGCGGGTACAGGCCGCCCAGTCGATGGCCGGCAGGTTGGGAGTCGCCGTCGGATAGGGCCGATAAATCGCACGGCGCTGGCTCAGGCCATCGTCGAACTCGTTGGGTACCTCCACCGGACAGGCGGCAATCGCCGCCTCGGCATCAACCAGGTCCTCGGTGACGCCCCGCGGCGTACGGCGCAGCGCAACCCGGAAGTCACCGACGTAGCCCGTGATGCCGGTGACCTCGGTGCCGGTCAGCAGCTGGACGTTCGGTTGCGCCAGGACCTCGGAGATCAGCCGGCCGACCAGCGGCCGAGCCAGGTCCTCCGTCGGGAACACCGTGTGCAGTTGCGTCGCGCGGCCCCCCAGGAAGGGCGACTTTTCGACCAGCGTGACCGCGAGCCCCTGGCGGGAGAGGTCGAGCGCGGCCCGCAAACCGGCCACGCCGCCCCCCAGGACCAGCGCGCGGTGCATCGCCGCCACCGTCACCATCTGCAGCGGTTCGAGCAGGCGCGCCTTGGCCACCGCCGCGCGGACCAGCCCGCTCGCCTTGACCGTGGCGGCCTCGTGGCTGTGCGGATGTGCCCAGCTGGCCTGCTCCCGGATGTTGGCCGGCTGGAACAGGTAGGGGTTGAGCCCGGCCCGCACGACAGCCCGACGGAAAGTGGTCTCGTGCAGCTTAGGGGTGCAGGCGGCGACCACCACACGGTCGAGCCCCAGCTCCTTGATGTCGTCGATGATCGCCTTCTGCCCCTCGTCGGAGCACATGAACGTGATATGGCGGGCGACCACGACGCCGTCGAGCTCGGACGCCTCGTTGGCGACACGCTCGACGTCCACGACGTCCGAGATGTTGCCGCCGCAGTGGCAGACGTAAACCCCGACGCGCTCGCCCTTGGCGGGCTCGGTCGTCTCGGCCTCGGGGCCGGCTTGAACGGGTTCGTCAGGCACCATGCACCTCCGCCAGCCCGGCGGCCACCTGGGCCTCCTCGGCAGTCATGTCACGCACCGCCACCTGTACGTCGGTCTGGGTGGCCAGTGGGGCCGCCGGCGGCCCGAGGTAGAGAGCCACCTTGGTGGCGGCGGCGCTCGCCTCGACGATCGAGTCCACGATGTCCTTCGGCCCCAGCGCCGTGCCGGCTGCCACCACACCGGGCAGGCTGGTCAGCGTGGCATCCAGCTTTGGATCGGGCGCGGCCACGAAGCCATACAGGTCGAGGTCCACGTTGAGGAAGCGCCGCGGGTCGTCGCCGGGCTGCATCCCCACCGAGAGCACGACCAGGTCATGAGTCACTTCGACTACCCGGCCGTCCTCCTCGATCATCTCCACCCGGAGCTTCAGATCGTCACCCGGCTGCTCCTCGATGCGCGCCACCTTCGCCTTGACGAAGTTGATGCCCATCGACCGGGCCGTCTGGTAGAACTGCTCGTAGCCCTTGCCGAACGTGCGAATGTCCATGTAGTAGATGGTGATGTCCGCCAGTGGCAGGGCACCCGAGAGCAGCATCGCCTGCTTGATCGCGTACATGCAGCAGACGCGCGAGCAGTAGGGCACGCCCAGGGTCTCGTCGCGCGACCCGGCGCACTGGACGTAGGCCACGCTCTCCGGGATCTTGCCGTCGGAGGGCCGCAGGACGCGCCCATACGGGCCGTTGGGGGCGAGGAGCCGTTCCATGTCCAAGCCGCTGATGACGTTCTTGGCCCGGCCGCCCTGGTACTCCTTCTTGGCATCCAGGGGCGTGGTCCGGTAGCCGGTGGCCAGCACGACCGACCGGGCGTGGACCGTCACGGCCCGCGCCACCTGGGAAAAATCGATGGCGTCCGTCGGGCAGGCCTTCTCGCACTTCCCGCAGTACACGCACGCATCGATGTCGATGAGCGCGGTCTGAGGGATCGCGGTGCCGAACGGGATGTACGCCGCGCGGCGGGCTCCCATTCCGCCCTCGAATTCGTGGGGCACTTCGACCGGGCAGGCGTATTCGCAGAGCCGGCAGCCGATACAGAGGTCCTCATCCACGTAGCGCGGCTTCTGGGTAATGGTCGCCGTGAACCCGTCAGCGGTCGGCACCACCGAGTCCACCTCGACGTACGTCCAGGTGGTGATGTTGTCGTGGTGCGAGACGGCTGACATCCGGGGCGTCGTGATGCAGCTTGCGCAGTCCATGGTCGGGAAGACCTTGCTCAGGGCGATCATCTTCCCGCCGGTGCTGGCTTCCCGTTCGGCGATCAGCACCTTGAAGCCTCGATCCGCCAGATCAAGGGCGCTCTGCAGCCCCGCGATGCCCGAACCGATGACCAGAACGTCCGTTTCGACGTGCGTCTCCATCACGCCACCGCCGCGGCGGCTTCCCGGTCCACTGGGCCGAGCTCGTTGAGGACCGCCTCCATATCTTCGATCTCCTTGACGAAGGCCTTCGTGCAGACGCTGCAGATGGCCGTCAGCTTGAGCCGACGGATATCGATGCCGCGCTCCTTCATCCGGGCGTAGGTCGTGTTGACCCGGGCAGCCAGCTGGTCGTACGAGCCGATGTACGGGCTGTCGGTGCCGCACGAAGCGATCAGGATCCCATCGATCCCTCGCTCAAAGCAGTACAGGTAAAAGGACTCGGGGAACATCACCGGATCCGGCGTGGGGATGACGTACGTGTTGGGCGAGTACTCCATGTGTGCCTGGCCCGCCGCGTCGATCCCAGGGTAGGAGCACAGGAGCGTCGCGATCACCAGCATCTTGGTGGGGCGCTCGCTCGACGGGTTTTCTGCCATCTTCGTTTCCACTCCTGTGCAAGGCCCTTCCGGGCGTGAACGCCCGGTCGCCGGACAACCTCCATACGGCTAGAGAAGCGGGGTTACTTCTTGCGGCGCACGAAGACGCGCTCGTAGCCCTCCCCGGGCAGATAGCCCAGGAACTCGTGGCCGACCTTGGTCGACCAGGCGCCGATATCGGTCTTGGTGACCGGGTCGCTCGACCAGATCTCGAGGACGGAGCCAACCGAGACCCCGCCGATCCCCTTCTTGGCCTCGAGGAGCGGGCCCGGGCAGGCCGAGCCGCGGGCGTCGA
>JBMFSS010000015.1:0-72105 GCA_049967415.1 Candidatus Limnocylindrales bacterium | reverse complement strand
GTGGGCGGTCGGCATCTTCCGGCGCGAGCCGGCATGAGACCAGCACCGCGAGCATGTCCGGCCCCCGCGGGGGGTCTCTTCCGCACAGAGCGGGGTCGGAACGCGGCCGCGCGACATGCACGGGACGTGCCGGTCCCGTGCAAGCTGAAGGAGATGCCAGTGGGAACGGTTGACCTTGCCATCAAGCGTTCGTTCACACGCGATGAGGCGCTGGCCATTGCGACCGAGCTCGGGATCGGCTTCGGGGCGCTCAGGTGCGACCTCGAACAGTTCCGGATGGGGCTGAATGTCGAGCTCGAGCACGGGCCCCGGGATCTGGAGACCAACGTCAGCGGGAACGACTCGATCGTCACTGGCAAGATCGCGCTCGCCCACCTGAAGGAGTTCCCGGACTACTACACCCGGCTGGCCATCCTCGAACACGACGCGGACGATTACTGGAGTGCTCGGAAGTAGCGCCGGGGTGAGCGCAAGCCACACGGACCCGTGCAGGCCTGCCCGGGCCGCGACAGTCACGCCGACGCACGGGCCCGGTCGTCGGCGGCTGAGAAGAAGGAGATGGATTGATGAAGGACGTGAAGCACACCTACCGCAGTGTCAAGACCACCGTCAAGAAGTCCGCCCGAGCGATGGACGGCACGGATCTCAAGGACCGCGTCGGGAATGCCGGCGACACGGCCCGCCAGGGCCTCGGGAACCTGGGCGATGACGTCCGGAGGGCCGGCCGTCCGGCGAAGGCCAGCCGGGGCGACGCGGCCCCGCAGCCTGAGCGGCCGACCTGACCCTATGCCGGGGTGGGATTGGCCCCCACCACGGGTGCCATGGCCATCAGCGAGTAATTGCAGGGGAGACTGCGATGAACCGAGGCGGCGGTGTCGGGATCGTCGGCGTGGTCGTGATCGTGGTGGTGATCCTGTTGCTGGTCGGTGTGATCAGGCTCTGAACCTGAGCGGCCCCGCATGCCAGCACGCTCTGCCGGAGACGGGGCGCCCGATGCCCACCATCGGCGTGCTCGGAGCGAACCTACGCCTCGGGAGATGGATGCTCCTGCGGGACAGTGCCCGAGCTGTCTCAATTGCTAGGGCGTCAGAGCGCCGGAGCGCCCTCGGGTGCCGCCACCGTCACCAGTCCGGCCAGTCGCTCCTCGTCCAGGACGTTGATGCCGCCGCTGCGTTGCCGCTGCACGAGACCAGCGGCTTCGAGCTCGCGTAGCGCCCGGTACATCATGACGCGGCTGGTACCGATCATGGCCGCGAGGTCGGCTCGCTGGGCCACGGGATGGGGCGTGTCGAAGATCACCTTCCCATACCGCGTGAGGATGGCAGCCAACCGCTGGCGCGCATTCTCGAACGAGCGCTCATCGAGCCGCAGGTCAAGCACCACCGAGTGATCCGCCGACCGGTCAAGGAGTCCCACGGCCAGTCCGGCGTCCTGCAGCGCCAGCCCTCGCACGAACCGCGGGCCCCACGTCGTCCATGTCCCGTCGGTCAGGGCGACCAGCTCGTAGAACGCCTCAGCGTCCGGATCGCTGATCGAGCGCAGTCCGCCCAGATAACCCGGCCCTGCGATGAGCGCGGCACGTACCTGGCCCGTCTCCGCCACGCGGCGCGTCATGACGTACCCATCGAGCACGACGAAGGGTGGCAGCGGGATCCCCCGCGCGTGCAACACGTCACGGCGGCGGAAGGTCTGTTGCTGGGCCGCGAGCTCCAGGCGCCGCAGCGTGCCGGCGTCGGCGTCGGCCAGCAGCCGTGCGAGATGGGGACCAATCAATTCGCCTGTGCCCGTCGACGTCCTCCTCCTGCCAGGCCGATCATATCGCCGGCCACCCTTGCGTGGATGTGCACTCTGACATTGCGGGCGTGGTGACCTGCGGGTAGATTGCGGCTGTAGGTCCCGTGCGCCGGGCCTGTCGTTCGTGCCCATGGCGCTGCGAATCTGTAACGCTCTCATGTAGCCGTCTGAGCAGGAGGAAAGGCAGATGCGTGACCAGCGTTCTCCGGGCGCCGAGGACCAGCCATGAGCGACGCTTCGGCGCCCGCCGTGGACGGCGGGGCGCGCCGGGCCCTGGTGCTCCACGAGCAGTCGCTGGTGGTGGGGCTCATCGAGCTGACCTTGAACCACGGCCTCTTTGTGGTGCAGGCGGCGTCCAGTCTGGCCGAGGCGGAGGCGATCCTCGGCCGCTGGCGGCCCCATCTCGCCCTGGTCGACATGGACCACGACGAGAGCACGGCGCTGCTGGCGCGCCTGGGGGTCTCGAAGGGCCTGCAGCGACGGAGCGGCACGCCGGTGTTGGGTTTGACTCGCCGCGGCGACCTGCGCACCAAGCTCGAGGCCTTTGATCTGGGGGTGGACGACATCCTGGCGGTGCCCTTCTCACCCGAGGAGCTGCTGGCGCGCTCCATCGTGATTACCCGCCGGGCCTTGGGGCGTGCCGTGCCCATCGTGCCCACCATCACGCTCGGCGAGATGGAGATCGACATCCTCAACCGCGTGGTGCGTGCGGGGGACTCGGTGGTGCACTTGAGCGGCATCGAGCAGAGCCTCCTGTACCTGCTCGCGAGTCGGGCCGGCGAGGTGGTGACCCGCGACGAGATCCTGGACGCCATCTGGGGCACCGACTTCGTGGCCGAGAGCAACATCGTCGATCGCCACGTCCGGAGCCTGCGCATCAAGCTGCAGAACGACTACCGCCGTCCGCGCTTCATCGCCACCGTCCCGGGAAAGGGCTACCGGTTCCTTCCCACCTTCTCGAACCAGGGCTGGGACGGCGGCGCTGAGCGGGGAGACCCTCCCCGCCACTAGCGCGGCGCCCGGACGGAGCGGTCGGTTGGCGAGCGATTGCCTCGCGCGGCTTGGGCGCACTGCCGCGCGATCCACCTCCCAACCAGGGAGATGACACAACGTCATGACGGAGGGGTGACACTGGCGTCAGCTCCACGCGTGGAGCGCGAGCAATCGGCCCGGGCAGAACGGGCACCGGGCCTTCCGTTGCGTAACGAGGGCTGTGCCGTGAACGACGGCCAGGCGAGGGTGCGGTGGCACGTCGCACGCCGGGTACTTGTGCTGCACGACGAACCGGCGGTCGTGCGCCTGATTGAGCTGGCGCTCATTCACGGCCTGTTCGTGGTGCGGGCCGGCAAGAACCTGGCGGAGGCAGAGGCGATCCTCAGCCGCTGGCGCCCACATCTTGCCGTTGTCGACATGGACCACCCTGACAGCGCGGCCCTGCTCTTGCGGCTCGGCGCCTCGAACAGCCTGCAACGTCCGAGTGGCACGCCGGTGCTCGGTCTCACGCGTCGCGGCGACCTGCAGACGAGGCTGCGGGCGTTCGATCTCGGGGTCGACGATATCCTGACGATGCCCTTCTGGCCGCAGGAGCTGCTGGCGCGGTCCACCGTCGTCGGCCAAGAGGCCTGGGGCCGCGATCTCCTCCTGCCGCCACGAATGTAGGCCGGTTGCCGCCCCTCAGCGTGCAGCGGGGATGGCGCCCCGACCACGCCGCCCCCCACGCGGGCATCCTGACTACCGGCCGGCCACCGCCAGCGGGCGGTGCTGCGCGGGCCGCGCAGCACGGTGCGCCGCCGGTCCGCGCCCGTCGGTCGGCTGTGTGGCTCGCCGTTCGGTCGCACCGGTCGTCCCGGGCAGGAACGCCTCGACGACTTGGCAAGGGATGGCCGCGTGCAGCATGCGCTGGACCCCGCGCAGTTGCTCCACCTCGTCGGGGGAGACCAGCGAGATCGCCGTGCCGCTGGCGCCCGCGCGCCCGGTACGGCCGATGCGGTGGATGTAGTCCTGCGGGTCGAAGGGGAGCTCGTAGTTGACCACGTGCGGCAGCTCCTCGATGTCGAGCCCGCGTGACGCGACGTCGGTGGCGACGAGGACCGTCACGTCCCCGCGCTTGAAGTCCTCCAGTGCCCGTGTCCGCTCGGGCTGGCTGCGGTCGCCGTGAATCGCGACCGCCGGCACCCCGTGCCGGTCCAGATAGGCCGCCAGCCGGCCGGCGGCCGTCTTGGTGCGGGTGAAGACCAGGACCTGCTGCATCTGGTCGCGCCGGATCAGGTGGATCAGCAGATCGGCCTTGCGCGCGCCGTCCACCGGGTAGAGCGCCTGCGACAGGTTGTCGGCGATCGTGTTCCGGCGGGCGACCTCCACGGTCACCGGGTCGTGCAGGAATTCCCCGGCCAGCCGGCGGATCTCGTCCGAGAAGGTGGCCGAGAAGAAGAGCGTCTGCTGGCGGGCGGGCAGCAGCTCGACGATCCGGCGCACGTCGGGGATGAACCCCATGTCGAGCATCCGGTCGGCTTCGTCCAGCACCAGGACCTCCACCTGCCCGAGTTTGACGGTGCCACCCGACACGTGGTCGAGGAGGCGGCCCGGGGTGGCCACCAGGATCTCCACGCCCGTCCAGAGCGCCTTCACCTGGGGATCCATGGGTACGCCGCCATGTACCACGCAGGTGCGCAGCGGCAGGCTGCGGCCATAGGTCCGGAACGACTCCTCGATCTGGACTGCCAGCTCGCGGGTGGGGGTGAGGACCAGCACGCGCACCGGATGGCGGGCCGGCGAGATGGCGGTGCTGGCGTGGGACCGGAGCCGCTCCAGGATGGGCAGCGCGAAGGCAGCGGTCTTGCCGGTGCCGGTCTGTGCCGCGGCGAGCACGTCGCGTCCCGCCAGCACGTGGGGGATGGCCGCAGCCTGGATGGGGGTGGGTTCGTCGTAGCCCTCCTGGGCGACGGTCCCGAGAAGGTCGGCCGAGAGGCCGAGGGTATCGAAGGTCAAGCGAGGCTCCTGGGCGCGTCCCGCGGGACGCCTGGGCGACCTGTGCGCGCGAGGCGCGGGGCCCCGCAGGCGCGGTCAGATGGATCGGAAAAGTACCGGACCGGCGGCCATGCACGCCAGGCGTGGGTCACGCGCTCACTCATGCAGGTCGGAAATCACGTCTCTCTTGTGCCCATCGTACCACGCGCACCTGTCCGGTCACCCGCCCCGCGACCTGGAGGGCGCGGCCCAGGCCGCCGCTACGAGATCACCAGGCCCGGCTCCCCGGTCGAGGCGGACTCGCGTGTCGCCCCCGCCAGCGCGCGCGGGCGGGACGCCTCCTCGATGGAGAGTCCGGCCGGCTCCGGGAGGACCAGGGTGAGGAGTGCTCCCAGGAGCGCGGCCCCTGCCGTTATCAGCAGGGTGCCCTGCAGCCCCAGGGCAGCTTCCACGTGGGGAAATGCGTACACCCCGGTGAAAGCCCCTATCTTGGCCAGGCCCGAGGAGATCCCATGTCCGGTGGTCCGGCTGGTGATCGGGTAGACCTCGCTGGGCAGCACGAACGTGGTCACGTTGGGCCCGAACTCCGTGAAGAAGTAGCTGAGCCCGTAGAGCACCAGGAACGGCGCCACCAGGTGGGTGATGGACGGGATCAGCCCGATCAGCCCGAACGCACCGGCCATCCCCAGGAAGCCCATCCATTGCAGGCGCCGATGCCCGATCCGGTCGATGGCGACCAGGGCCAGCAGGTAGCCCGGCGCGGCGGCGAGGGCGAAGACGATCAGGGTCCAGGCCACCGACTGCATCAGCGCGGCGTGCGGAGCAACGGCATGCAGGATCAGCGGCGTGGAGATCGTGTTCCCGTAGTACGCGTAGTCGAGCAGGAACCAGGATCCCGCGGTACCCGTCAGCAGCACCAGGTTGCGCCGGTTCCCGATGAAGTCCACGAACCGCTGGCGGACCGCGGGCACCTCCGCTGCGGAAGCTCGGATCGCGCCGCCGGTGAACCCTGCGATGCTGGCTGCGGCTGCCGAAGCGTTGCCCATGACCTGGGCCACGTAGCGGGGCGACTCGGGCATGGTGCGCCGCAGGTAGATCACGGCCAGTGCGGGGATGGCCCCAAGGCCCAGCATGATGCGCCAGGCGAAGTCGTTGGACATGCCTGCGCCGAGGAGGGTCAAGGCCACCACGGGCCCCACGATCAACCCCACGGCCTGCGTGGAAAACACCATGCTGACCAGCCGCCCCCGGTCCTTGCGGTTTGCGTACTCGCTCATGATGGTGGCGCTGACCGGGTAGTCACCTCCGATCCCGATCCCGAGCAGGAAGCGGGCGGCAATCAGCCAGGTGACGTCGGGCGCCACGGCCGACAGGATGGCCCCGACCGCCATGATGGCGGCCTCCGTCCCGTAGATAGCCTTTCGCCCCAGCACGTCGGCCAGGCGGCCAAAGACCACCGCCCCGAAAAAGGCGCCCACCAGCGCGATGCTGCTGGCCAGGGTGGCCTCGGTGGTGGTGAGGTGCCACTCCACGGTGACCAGCGCGAGGGCGACGCCGATGACGAACAGGTCATACGCATCGGTGAAAAAGCCCATCCCCGAGGTGAACATGGCGCGGAGGTGAAACAGGCTGAGGGGCGCCTCGTTCAGGGCGTCGGTCAGGGTCCCCGAGCCACTCGCATGGTCGGCTGACACGCGAACTCCTTCCTGTCAAGCTTGCTCAGCCAGACCGTAGCGCTTCCCCGTTACGAGTCCGTTAAGCCGCGCGGGCCCGTGTTACGTCCCTGATAACTATTTGCGCCGCAACGCAAGCGGCGAGACTGCGCCCAAGACTGCGCCCAAGACTGCGCCTCTCCCGATCAGCGATCGCGATGGTGCGCCGGCGCGCGCAGGAGCCAGTGCCCGGCCACCGTGAGCAGCAGCGCCACGCCGGCCGCCGTGCCGATGACGGCCAGCGGCGCGGTCGCGGCCACCGATTGCAGCTCCGCCTCGAACTGCAGCGCCAGGTTGTCCAGGCCAGCCCCGGCGTACAGGCCGGAAAACATGGCCGGCCCCTGGAAGACGATGAACCCGGCGCCCAGGAGGATGAACATGGCGCTGGACAGGACGGTCGACAGGTGACGCTCCACTCCGCCCACGCGGATCTCGCGGCCCCGCAGACGCCCTTTCCAGGTGGCACCCAGCCGCTCCCAGACCAGGGCCAGCAGGAACAGGGGGAAGGCCATCCCCGCCCCGTAGGCGGCCAGCAGGACGGCGCCGGGCACCACGCCGCCCGAGCCGGCGGCGATGGTCAGGATGCCGCCCAGAATCGGGCCGGCACAGAAGCCGCCGAGACCGTAGCTGAGGCCGAGTACGAAGGTGCTGGCCGCGGTTTCCGCGCTCATGGCTGGGCGCAGGTTGGCGCCCGGGAGCTCGAATCCGCCGAGCACCAGCTGCACCGCCCCGATCGCGATCAGGGTGACGCCAGCGAGCAGGGTGAGAGGCCCGCGCTCCACCAGCAGTACCGCGCCGATGGCGCCTGCCCCGATCCCGGCTGGGACGAGCAGTGTGATCAGGCCAGCGTAGAAGATGCCGGTCCGAAGGGCGAGCCGGGTGGGGGAGGGGAACGCATAGGCGAAGAACGCCGGCAGCAGGAGCGCCGAACAGGGGCTCAGGAGCGACAGGATCCCGCCGGCGAACGCGATCAGGAGCTGGACGGCCATCTCGGCCAGAGCCCGCGGTCAGGCGTATCGGCGACCGTCACCGCCCGGCCAGTGCGGCGACGATCGCGGACTGGAACGCCGAGTAGGGCTGGGCTCCCTCGATCTGCTGGCCGTTGATGAAGAAGGCCGGGGTCCCGGTGATTCCGAGCTTGGTGGCCTGTGCGAAGTCGGCCTGCACGGCGCCCCCGTACTTGTCGGAGTCCACGCACGCATCGAAGGCAGAGGCCTGGAGCCCGAGCTGCTGCCCCAGCGCCTTGAGGCGGTCCTTGCTGAACGCGCCACTGTTCTGGCCGGCCTGGGAGCGATAGAGGAGGTCGTGGTAGGCCCAGAACTTGCCCTGGTCGCCGGCGCAACGGGCCGCGTTGGCGGCGTCTTTGGATTCGGCGCCCATCCAGGCCATGTCGTGCCACTCGAGCTTGACCTTGCCGGTATCGATGTAGGTCTGCTGAATCTGGGGTTCGACCGTTTTTGCCCAGGTCGCGCAGTAGGGACACTGGTAGTCGGCATACTCGACGATGGTGACCGGCGCACTCGCGGAGCCGAGCACGGGGGTGGCGGCGCGCACAACCGGGGCGGTGGCCGCGCTGACTCCCGCCAGCACGATGGCGATGGCCGCCACGCCGGCCAGCCCCATCAGCGCGGGAAAGGCCCAGCGCCGGAGACGGGAGGGCTGATTGCGGCGGGCCGAGGGCGTTCCGCGGCCGGCGTTGGCACGAGCCGCGCCCGGCCGATGGGGCGGCGGGCCGGAGACCGGGTCGGGGCGCCCGCCGGCACCGGATGCCGCAGTCGACGTGGGCTTCACGGGACCGGCACTGCCGCCCGGCGCCGGCGCAGCGGCGCCGCTGCGCCCGGCGTCAGCGCCGACGCGCCTGCTGGCTGCGGGTTGTTCGGGGGCAGCGCCCCTGGCTCGACGATCGCGGCGGCTCACCTTGGGTATCCTCCGTCACCGGGCGCCATGGCATCGCCGCGGCGCGCGCAGCGCCATGGTACGCACTAATTGCGTATTTGCGCAAGCAACGGAGCCGTCGGGTTCGATTACTCGGCCGGCCAGCGATCCTGGAAGACCGTCCGTTCGCGAGGCAGGCGTGCCTGCCCGGGGGCCGACTTGGGGCGCAGTGCGGCCTCGGTGGGGTACCCCAGGGCGATCACCGTCCGGATGAACCAGCCGTCGGGGACGCCGAGCAGCGCGCCGATCGGCGCCTGCACATCGTCGCGAACCCACGCGATTCCGGCGCCGATCCCGAGAAGGCCAGCCGCGATCAGGACGCGCTCCGCGGCGCGTCCCTCGTCATAGGCGTTGGAAACCGTGCGTTCGGACTCGGCCGGCAGCGCGATCGCGAGCGCGGCGGCGGCGGTCTGGAGGGCCCTCGTCTGGGGCTGGCCGGCATCGGCGATCTGGCGCAGAGTGGCGCGGTCCCGCAGCACCAGGAAGCGCCAGGGCTGCCGGTTGTTGCTGCTGCCGGTCCAGCGCACCACCTCCGCGAGCGCGTCCAGCAGCGCCGGCTCGAGGCGCCGGTCGGTGAAGTCGCGGACCTGGCGGGTGCGGATGAGGGGATGGACCCGATCGAGCGGAGCGCCCGGCCGGCTGGGGCTGGAGAGAGATGTTGATTCGCTCATGGCACCACGCTAGCAGAGCTGTGCCGCGGCCGCGCCCAGGCTCGTGCCACCGCCGCCCCTGGCGCGCAGCGTCGTGCCCCGGGTGCCGCGGTGGCCTCTGCCGAGGACCTGGTCACGCTGCCCTCAGGCGCGCCAGCCACGCATGGACCTCGCCGGGCGGAAGCCGTGTCTCGAGCCTCTCGTCGTCGATCGCCTCCACCCGCCAGCCGTGTACGAAGGCGCCCAGCAGGTCGGCCCGGCCAACCCGCTCGGGACCGTAGCCGAACGGGTTGCGGTCGCTCCAGCAGAGCACGAAGCACCTCCCGCCAGGCCTGCTCGCCGCCCGCAGGCTGGCCGCGTACGCGGTCCGGTCCGCGGGCTGGAGCGAGTGGAAGAGGCCGATGTCCAGGACCGTGTCGAAGGTGCGCCCGAGATCGCCGAGCCGCAGGGCGTCGCGCACGATGAAGGCCGCCCGCGCGGCAAGCCCTCGCTGGTCCGCCTTCCGTGCTGCACGGGCCACCGCCGTGGGGGCAAAGTCAACGCCGAGCACCTCGTGCCCACGCGCGGCCAGGTAGAGGGCCGTGTCGCCGGTTCCGCAGCCCACGTCCAGCACCGACCCCACGATCTGCCCGGCTTCATCCAGACGCACCAGGGCGCCCTGGGGCCGGCCGATCTCCCAGGTCGGCGTGCCGCCGTACGCGTTTTCGAACGCTCTCGCGGGAGCCTCCTCCCTGGCGGGCCAGGGCGGGCGCCAGCCGGTTGCCGCCCCGGCCAGCGCCCGCGCCCGGGTCAGACCGCTTCGGCCAGTGGCTCCACGAACTGGCTGTTGTAGAGCTCGGCATAGAAGCCCTGCCGTGCCAGCAACTGCTCGTGCGTGCCCTGCTCCACGATCCGGCCATGGTTCATGACCAGGATCTCGTCCGCGTCCCGGACCGTCGAGAGGCGGTGCGCGATGACGAACGCCGTGCGGCCCTGCATCAGCCGGGTCATGGCCCGCTGCACCAGGACCTCGGTGCGGGTGTCCACCGAACTGGTGGCCTCGTCGAGGATCAGGATCGGTGGGTCGGCCAGGAACGTGCGGGCGATGGTGAGGAGCTGCCGCTGCCCCTGCGACACGTTCGACGCGTCGTCGTCGATGCGGGTGTCGTAGCCGTGGGTCAGGGTGCGCACGAAGTGATTGACCTGGGCGGAGCGAGCCGCCTCCTGGATCTGCTCCTCGGTCGCGTTCTCACGCCCGTAGGCGATGTTCTCCCGGATGGTGCCGCCGAACAGCCAGGTGTCCTGCAGCACCATGCCGAAGGTGCTGCGCAGGTTGTCGCGGGTCATCTCGCGGACGTCGATCCCGTCCACGGTGATGCGCCCGCTGTCGACGTCGTAGAAGCGCATCAGGAGGTTGACCAGGGTGGTCTTGCCGGCACCCGTGGGCCCCACGATGGCGACCGTCTCGCCGGGCTCGACCACGATGTTGAGGTCCTCGATCAGCGGGTTCTGCGGCTCGTAGCTGAACGACACGTGCTCGAAGACCACGCGTCCCACCGCCTCGCGCAGCACGGCCGGCTGTGCCACGTCGGGAATCTCCTCGGGCTCGTCCAGGACCTCGAAGACGCGTTCCGTGGAAGCCATGGTGGACTGCAGCACGTTCATGATGCTGGCCACCTGGGTGATCGGCATGGTGAACATGCGCGAGTACTGGATGAACGCCTGGACGTCGCCCAGGTTCATGGTCCCGGAGGCCACCTGCAGCCCGCCGATCACCGCGATCGCGACGTAGTTGAGATTGCTGATGAAGTTCATCGTGGGCTGGATGATCCCCGAGATGAACTGCGCCCGGAAGCTGGCCTGGAAGAGCTGCTCGTTTTCGGTGTCGAAGTCGCGGATGGCGTCGTCACGGTGCCCGAAGACCTTGACGATGGCCTGCCCGGAGTGGGTCTCCTCCACCCGGCCGGTGACGGCGCCGGTCCGCTCCCACTGGATGCCGAACTGCTTCTGGGAGCGCCCTGCGATCAGCGCCGTCACCACCCCGGCGACCGGCAGGATCAGCAGCGAGATCACTGCCAGCATCGGGCTGATCGTGAACATCATCACCAGCACGCCGATGACGGTGAACACCGAGCTCAGGATCTGAGTCAGGCTCTGCTGCAGCGTGGTGGCGATGTTGTCGATGTCGTTGGTCACGCGGCTGAGCGTGTCACCGTGCGCGTGGCTGTCGAAGTAGCGGAGCGGCAGCCGGCCCAGTTTCTCGTCCACCTTGCGCCGCAGCCGGTAGACCGTCCGCTGCGAGACGCCGGCCATGATGTACATGGTCACCCACTGGAAGAGCGAGCTCAGCAGGTAGATGACCGCGACCGTCGCCAGGATGGTGCCAACCGCGGTGAAATCCACTCCCACGCCGACCGAGACGTGCATGCCCGAGAGCATGTCGGCGATCTGGCCCTGTCCGTGGGCACGCAGGGCCTGTTCCACCTGCTGCTGTGAGGTGCCCACCGGGAAATACTTGCCGAGGTAGTTGCCCAGGACGCCCTGGAACAGCTGGTTGGTGGCGTTGGCCAGGATCTTGGGCGCCAGGACCTGGAAGATCACGCCGAGGATCGTGAACGCGATCACGATCGTGATCTTCAGTGCCTCCGGGCGCAGCTCGGCAACCAGCCGCCGCAGGGCACCCCAGAAGTTGCTGGGCTTGCCACCGGCCCCCATCATGCCGCGTCCGCCGAAGCCGCCGCCCATGGGGCCGCGTCCCGGGCCCATGCCCGGGCCCAGTGGACCGCGCGGCGTGCTGCGGGATCCTGCCGTGCCGCTCACGCGACTTCCTCCCGGGTCAGCTGCGAGTAGACGATCTCGCGGTATGTCTCACAGGTCTCCATCAGTTCCTCGTGGGTGCCGATGCCGGCGATCGCGCCGCTGTCGAGCACCACGATCTGGTCGGCATGCATGATCGTGCCCACGCGCTGGGACACGATGAAGACGGTGGCCCCGCGCGTCTCTGGCTGCAGGGCCAGGCGCAGGTTCAGGTCGGTCTTGAAGTCCAGCGCGGAGAAGCTCTCGTCGAAGACGTAGATCCGGGGGTGCTTGACGATGGCTCGCGCAATCGCCAGGCGCTGGCGCTGGCCGCCCGACACGTTGGTGCCGCCCTGGTCGATGGGGGCCTCCAGCTGGCCGGGCATCTCGGTCACGAAGTCGCGCGCCTGTGCGATGGTGAGCGCCCGCCAGAGCTCCTCGTCGGTGGCCTCCCCGTTTCCGTACCGCAGGTTGCTGGCCACGGTGCCGCTGAACAGGAATGCCCGCTGGGGGACCAGTCCGATCAGGCTCCAGAGATCCTCCTGGCCGATGTCGCGGACGTTCACCCCGTCGATCAGGACGCTGCCCTCGGTCGCGTCGTAGAAGCGCGGCAGCAGGTTGATCAGGGTGGACTTGCCGCTGCCCGTGCTGCCCACCAGGGCCGTGGTGGTGCCGGGCCGGGCGGTGAAGGAGATGCCCCGGAGGACGGGGTCTTCCGCGCCCGGGTAACGGAACCCGACGTCGCGGAACTCGACCACTCCCAGGGCGGCCGTCACGGGCGTCGGCTCCGGCGGGTCGTGCAGGCTGACGTCGGTGTCGATGACCTGGGCAATCCGTTCGGCCGAGGCGGCTGCGCGCGGGACCAGCACGAACATGACCGTTGCCATCATCACCGAGAAGAGGATCTGCATCACGTACTGGAGGAATGCCATCAGGTTGCCGATGGGCATCTCCCCGTTGTTGATGCGCAGCCCGCCGAACCACATGATGGCCACGCTCGAGAGGTTCATGATCCCGAACAGGGAGGGGATCATCAGCGCGAAAAGCCGGTTGACGCGGATCGCGGTATCGGTGAGGTCGCGGTTGGCGTCGTCGAAGCGTTGCTCCTCGTGGCCGGTGCGGACGAAGGCGCGGATGACGCGAACGCCGTCGAGGTACTCGCGCATGACCCGGTTGATCCGATCGATCTTGATCTGCATGACCCGGAAGAGGGGCAGCGCCCGCGACACGAGGCCGCCCAGCACCAGTGCCATGAGCGGCACGATGATCACCAGGATGCTGGAGAGCGGCACGTCCTCGTGGAGGGCCATGATCACGCCGCCCACGGCCATGATCGGCGCCAGGATCATGACGGTGAGGGCCATCACGATCACCATCTGCACCTGCTGGACGTCGTTGGTGTTCCGGGTGATCAGCGATGGGGTCCCGAAGGTGTTGGTTTCCACGGCAGAGAACGCCAGGACCTTGCGAAACACCGCCCCGCGCACGTCCCGGCCGAACGCCATGGCGGTCCGGGAAGCGAAGAACGTCGCGATGACCGAGGCCACCACGAGCAGCAGGGTCACGCCCAGCATGAGCGCGCCGGTGCGCAGGATGTAGTTCGTGTTTCCCACGGCCACGCCGTTGTCGATGATGTCTGCGTACAGGTTCGGCAGGTAGAGGTTGGCGATCGCCTGCACGGTCAGCAGTGCAACCACCAGCACGAGCTCCCGCCGGTACGGCAGAAGGAACCTGGTCACGAGTCTGGTCATGGATGCGCGTCCCCGCTCTTCGTCTGGATTGGCGTTGCTGCGTCTCCCGCTGCCCCGCAGCCGGACGCGTGATGCTGTTGTGCTTCTTCTCCGGAGGCGCCGGCCGCAGGTGCGGCTGCCTGTGCCAGGCGCTGCCGGGCGGCCCGGATGGCCCGGATGCCGCTGAGCAGTCCGTCTCGCTCCTCGCTCGTCAGCTCGGCCAGCACGCGGGCGAGGTATTCCCGGCGTCCGGCGGCGATCTCGCGGAAGATCCCGGCGCCCCGGTCCGTCAGGTGGACGGCCACCACGCGGCGATCGTCGGTGGCGTGCCGGCGCTCGACCAGCCCACGGCGCTCCATGCGGTCCACGATGCCGGTGGCGCTGGCCACCGAGACATCCAGTTCGTCGGCCAGCCGGCTCATGGAGAGGGGGCCGTCAGCCTCGATGACGGCCACCACGTTGAGCTGGACGAGACTGAGGGCGCCCCGGTGCCAGTGGCGGAACATCCCCACCCGATCCTGGGGTGGCCAGGCGGTCAGCTCATCCAGCAGTTCGTCGCTGGCGGGCTGGCGGGTCTGCGCCGTCTCCGTGGCCGACCGGGTGGGGGTGACGGGCGCTGGAGGGGAGGAGGACGGGCGCGGGTCGGTCAGCGTCTCCGCGCCGGCGCGGTCAGGCGGCGAGGTTGGATCGAGCGGCGAGGTTGGGCCGACGGCGACATTCAATGGCACACGGAATGTATAACTCATGTGGTCCGATTCGGCAAGCGCGTGCTCAATGAGCGCGAGGCGGCCGGCCGCGACCAGGTCGGGAGCGCTCGCCAGGGCGCTCCGCCAGGGTGATGCTCTTCGCGCGGCCCGCCGGGCGCGTATCCTCGTGCGGCGGCCGGGCCGCGGAGGCAGCTGCCCCGGGCCGCAGCAGGGGAGCCCATCAGCATGGCCGCAATCAAGCGCGTCGGCGTTCTCACCGCGGGCGGCGACAGCCCGGGCCTCAACGCCGCGATTCGCGGACTCGGCAAGGCCGCCATGGGGCGCGGGATCGAGATCGTGGGATACCGCGACGGCTTCCGCGGCCTGGCCGAGGACCGGCGGGTGGACCTCAACTCGGGGGCCCTCTCGGGGATCCTGACCGTGGGCGGCACCATCCTCGGCACCAGCCGGGACAAGCCGCACCGCATGCTGGTTGACGGCCAGCTGGTGGACATGACCGACACGATCGTGCGGAACTGCCGCAAGGCCGGTCTCGACGCGCTCGCCTGCCTGGGAGGCGGAGGCACCCACCGGAATGCCCTGCACCTGGTCCGCGCCGGCGTCAACGTGGTGACGCTGCCCAAGACGATCGACAACGACCTGGCGATGACCGACGCGACAATCGGGTATGCCACGGCCCTGCAGGTGGCCACCGAGGCGATCGACCGGCTGCACAGCACCGCGCACAGCCACCACCGGATCATCGTCGCGGAGCTGATGGGCCACCGGGCCGGCTGGCTGGCCCTGGGAGCGGGCCTCGCCGGCGGCGCGGACGTCATCCTGCTGCCCGAGATCCCGTATCACGCGGAGAGCATCGCGGAGGCCATCCGCCAGAGAAGCCGGCGCGGCTCCAACTTCAGCATCGTCGCCGTGGCCGAAGGGGCCCGGGACGTGGAGGAGGCGCGGGCATACCGGGACGTCGAGGGTCGGCGGAAGGCCGCCTCATCGCCCGAGGAACGGGCGGCGTCCACCGCGGAGGTGGCGGCCCTCGATGCGGCGCATGCGGGCAACACGATCCGGCTCGCCCGGCGGCTCGAGGAGCTCACCGGACTCGAATCGCGGGTCACCATCCTGGGCTACGTGCAGCGCGGCGGGACCCCTTCGCCGGTGGATCGCCTGCTGGCCACGCGGCTGGGCACGGCGGCCCTCGATCTGATCCGGGACGGCACCTTCGGCGTGATGGTCGCGGCCCGCGCAGACGGCACTGAGCCGGTGCCGATCGAGCAGGTGGCCGGCAAGCACCGCACCGTTCCGCCGGACCACGCCTGGGTGACCGCGGCCCGCCGCGTGGGGACGTGCCTGGGCGATTGAGGCCGGGCGGGCGCCCCCCGCCCGGGACCGGGAGCCCGCGCACGATCCGTCAGAACCGGGTACCGTGGATTGCCTGCAGTTCGTTCGGCAGGGTGCAGGCGTGGGCCATCGCCCGCGGCCGCCCGTTTGAGCCGGGGCCGGGGACGAGCACTGTGGTCGGCTGGCCGATCCGGCCGACCCGGTCGATCTGCGCGGCGTGGGCATGGAGCTCCGCGAGTTGATCGGTATCCGGCGCCGGGCCCATGGGCGTCGGCCGAAGAGAGGGTGCCAATGTCGAAGTACTCGTTGCAGGTTCGCGAGCGGCGGGCTGCGGAGACCGAGCGGATGCGCCAGATCCAGGACGCGTGGATCAGGAGCATGCCGCCGGACGCGGCTGAGGCGTTTGCGCAGTCCGTGAAGGCTGCGCGTGCCCGGGGTCCGGAGCCCCGGCGGCCGGACATGGCGCCCGGGACTGCCCCCAGGCCGCCGCGCCCGGGCCATGAACCGAGGCCGCCCAAGGAGCAGCCCAGGGGTCGGGGGCGAAGCTGAGATGCGCAAGCGCAAGCAGACCTACCCGCCGGCCCGAACCGCAACGAGTCAGCGCGCGGCGAACCGGGATGCACCCATGGTGCGGCCCACTGTGGTCTCGATTGACGTGACCGCGCGGGCCGGACGCGGCGACTTCTCCGTGGGCGACCGGGTGCGCATCAACGGGAGCGGCCTGTACGCGGGCGAGACGGCGGTCGTGGAGGCGCTTGCCGGAACGGCCATCCCTTCCGTGTTCGTCCGAACCGACGGTGGGGGCACGCGCCGGGTCCGGACGATCGATGTCGAGAAGCTGCCGGCGGGGGACCGGCCCGGCTGACCGCCGGTGTCCGACGAACGCCGTATCGGAGGCCGGCGGCCGCTGGCCGGCCAGGTCGGGTCGGCCCGGTCGCCCGGTCTGACGAGAGGTGTTGCTCCCGCGTGGTCGGTTGCCCTGCTCCGGCCGACCGTGGGGCCGTCATGGAACTCCGGGCAGCCGCAAGGGAGACAGCGTGACTGGTAGCGAGACAGGACCCGGCGTCCGGCGCAGGCGGCAGGCGAGAGCGAAGCCACTGCTCCGTCAGCGAACGTTGCCCAGGGTCGCGGACGGCGCGATTGGAGAGCGGCGCCGCGCGGACGTCACCCAAGCCCAGTACGGCTCGTGGATGGCGGAGCGCCGTGTGTGTCCCGCCTGCCAGTCGTCCAACGTGGTTGTCGACGGGGAGCGGTTTGGCGGCCTCTGGTGCCTGGACTGCCGCCACGAGTGGCGCGCGGCGGAGTTCCCTGGGGGCGCCGACCCGGATTGGTGGACACGTCTTGGATAGGGGCCGTCGGTACCGGCGACGGGCGCTGGCGCTTCCCGGCGGCGGACGGCTGGTGCTCTCCGCCAACGGCATGCTGACCCGCTTTGCCGCCGACGGTGTCCTCGAACATTCCTGGGCGCCAGACGATCCCGAGTGGCCCCGGCTGGCGATCCGTTTCGGGGTGCGCGTCCAGTCCGTGACCGTCGCCCCAGCCGGACGCTCCATCGAGGAGTCGAAGCCGCCCTACGCCGGGGGTTGATCGCCTCCGGCGTAGGGCGTGCCGCCACGGGCCGGCGGTGGCCGCGGCCGGCCGGACCGCGGCAAGCCGGGTGAGATATCTCGATATCTCGCTCAGAGAATTACCGAGTCGGCGCCTCCTTCACAGGCGGCGGGACGGCCGACCGCGGGCGCGATGCCGGCCTCCCGCAGGGTATAGACCCGCCCCTGCTTGCGGTCGAGATCCTCGAGCTCGGTCGTGGTGCGGACCTCGTAGGAGGCGAGTGCCAGCAGCTCGTCGGCGGGGAGGTAGCGGCGGCCTGGGTCGCCGACCAGGATCTCGATCCCGCGGTCCCGCGCGCGCCGCAGCCAGGGCAGGACCCGCTCGGCCAGGCCCGCTTCGTACCAGCAGTCGCCGGCCAGGATGACCTCGACGTCCGGCGGCTCCTCGTCCAGGACATCGCGACGGATGGCGGTCACCCGGAGGCCGTTGGCCCGCGCGTTGAGTTCGATTACGGCCACGGCCAGGGGATCGATATCGACGGCGGTCGCCCCGGCGGCGCCGGCCCGCATCGATGCGATCGCACACAGCCCTGAACCGGATGCGAGGTCGAGCACCCGCCGGCCCGCCACGGCGTCAGGGTGCTCGCCCAGGTACTGGCCGAGCGCGAGCCCGCCCGCCCATGCGAACGCCCAGTACGGGAGCGCCGCGTCCGGATCGCCGGTCTCCACCTGGACCGCATGCCACAGCGGCAGCACCTCGTCGGCCAGGTGGAGCCGAATGTCCTCGAGGCCCGGCACGGCACGGAGCCGTGTATGACGCAGGACGAAGGCGCGGGGAGAGGTGGCCATCGCCACACTCTACTGGCCAATGATCGCCCCGGGGGTCTCACGCTGGCCGGCCGATGCTCGGGTCCACGCCGGCGGGGCTACGGGGGGCGCAGCGGGCCTGCTACCGTAGCAGACATGCAACTTGCCTTCGGAATCGATCCGGAACAGGGCCTGCCTGAGCGCGACGAGCTTGACCTGGTCCGTCTCGGCGCGGACTTGGGCTACGTCGCCGCCTGGACGCCTTCGAGTGCGAATGCGGCAGCGTTCGATCGCTGCCTGCGGTGGCATCGTGCGAGTGGGCTCGCAGTTGGCATCTCCGCCGTGCCGGCTTCCGGACAACCCCCGGCGTTTTACGCGGAGCACGCTCGCCGTGCCTGGGAGGGCACGGACGGTCACTTCACGCTGGTGGTGGGCAGTGGCCGCATGGAACACGCGGCCAGCGGGATGCGCCGGTACCTGGCTGAACTGCGGGACCTGCTGCCGCCTGCGCTGCCGCTGTTCGCCGCGGCGCTCGGCCCGCTGATGTTGCGCGTTGCGGGCGAGCTTGCCGATGGGGTGTCCCTCAACTGGTGCACCGCAGGGCAGGTCGCGTGGTCGCGCGAGCTGGTCACGGCGGCCGCGAGGGCAGCGGCCAGGCCCGTCCCGGAGCTGGTCGAGTACATCCGGACCGCCGTCGACCCTGACCCGGAAGCCGCCGGGGCAGCCATGGGCGCCGGCGTCAGTCGCTACGCGCTGGTTGCACCCGCGTACCGGCGACATTTCGAGCGCATGGGTTTTGCAGATGAGCTGTTGCGTGTCGAGGCGTCGGGAGCCGACTGGGACCCGGCCTTCCTCTCGGCCGTCGGCGCGTGGGGAGCGCCCGGCACCGTGCGCGGCCAGGTCGAGCGACTCGGGGCGGGCCTCGATCTCCCCATCGTGCGGATCCTGGTTGCCCACCGGGGAGACGCCATGTCGGCCCGAGCCGTGCTCGAGGAGTGCGCGCCGGTCCGGCCGTCCTGACCATCGGCGACCGCCGCCACGGCCCCTTTGCTCCGCTGCGCGCACCGCTGCGACCTCGCGATATAGTATCGTCACGAAACCATTGCGGAGCGCAAAGAGTGGGCGTGGGAGAGGGCATGAACGAGCGCGCGAAGGGACCTGGCGCGGGGCGAGGCAGCGGTGTCTCGATGCGCGCTGCGGGCGCTGGCCGCTGGCTGGGGCTGGCCATGCTGAGCCTCGGGGTCGCGATGATCATCGTCGACGCGACCATCGTGAACGTGGCGGTCCCGTCGATCATCCGGGAACTGAAGCTCGACTCCACCACCGCGGAATGGATCAACACGATCTACGCGCTGGTCTTTGCGGCTCTCCTGATCACGCTCGGCCGCATCGGTGACGTCTGGGGCCGCCGGCGCCTCTATCTGCTGGGCCTGGCGGTGTTCATTGCCGCGTCCATGCTGGCGGGCGCGGCCCCCAGCGGGGATCTGCTGATCGGTGCCCGCGTGCTGCAGGGGGTCGGCGGGGCCATGATCCTGCCCGCGACACAGTCGATTCTCAACACCAACTTCCGGGGCCACGACCGCGCGATCGCGTTCGGGATCTGGGGCTCGGTGATCGGAGGCGTGGCCGCGATCGGTCCGCTGCTGGGCGGATGGCTGACCACGAACCTCAGCTGGCGCTGGGCCTTCTACATCAACCTGCCGGTGGGACTGGTGGCCATCGCGGGGACGCTTGCGTACATCGGCGAGTCGAAGGACGAGGACGCTCGGGCGGGCTTCGATCTGCCGGGTTTCCTGCTGGTGACCCTGGGTCTGGGCGGGGTGGTTTTCGGTCTCATCGAGGGGCGCAGCTACGGCTGGTGGTCGCCAAACCATCCGTTCGCCGTCCTCGGCCAGGCCTGGCCCCTTGAGGCCGTCTCGGTCATCCCGTTCGCGATCGGAGGTGGGCTGCTCCTGCTGGCGCTGTTCGTGGTGGTCGAGACCGTGCGCAAGCGGCGGGGCGACTTCATCCTGTTCGACTTCAGCCTCTGGCGCTACCGCGGGTTCCGCTATGGGAACCTGGCCGGGACCATCGTCTCGCTCGGGGAGTTCGGGCTCCTGTTCGCGCTCCCGCTCTTCCTGCAGGCAGTGCTGGGCTACTCCGCCTTTGACACGGGCCTGGTCTTCCTGGCGCTGGCCTCCGGCGCCTTCGTGGCCGCGCCGCTGGCTGCCAGCCTGGCGCACCGGTACGGCAACCGCTGGGTGGTCACGACCGGGATGAGCCTGGAGGCGGTCGGGATCGCGCTGACGTCGCTGCTGCTCTCCGCAACCGTCTCCGGCTTCGTCCTCGCACCGGCGCTCTTCATCTACGGGATCGGCGTGGGCTTTGCCACCGCCCAGTTGACCAGCCTGGTGCTCTCGGATATCCCCCCGGAACGCTCGGGCATCGCGTCCGGCGCGAACTCCACCCTCCGCCAGGTGGGCTCGGCGCTGGGGATCGCGGTCCTCGGTACCGTCCTGTTCTCCACGCTGGTGGGCGGCACTCGCACGAACATCGATGCGGCGCTGCCGGCCGTCCCAGCCGAGTGTCGGCAGGCGGTGGTCTCCCTGGTCGACGATTCGGCAGGGCAGATCCTGCCTGGGATCCGCAACCCGGCACAGTCGGCGGGCGATCAGGCCGCGTTCGCCGGCTCCCTGACCCCGCAGGAGGCCAGCTGCTTCCGCAACCCGGCCTTTCTGGCGGCGATCCCGCGGACGGTGGTACCGATCGAGTCGGCCTTCGTGGATGCGGCCCGCCTGACCGGGTTCACGGCGATGGGTTTCGTGCTGTTGGGGGTGGTCTTCTCACTTCTGCTCCCGTCCGGCAGCGCGCATGCGACGGCTGCGGTGCGGCCCGTCGTAGGGGTCGCCGAGGTGCCGGAAGAGAGCTGATCGCGCCGCGCCGCGTGCTCCCCGGGGGCCGGTCGCCGTGCTCCTTCGCGGGCCGTGACCGGCGCAGCCTGGCCTTTGCATTGCCGGATCGCTCCAGGGGGAGTACTCTGTACCTGCCACCTGCAACTGCCGGCGGCGCTCCGCGTGGTCGCCCCCTTCTCGAACGGGCCGTGCGTCTGCCACTTCGTTCGGGAAGAGAACAGGTTTCGTCCAGTGAACACCGGCAGCATTGCCAGGGTGATCGCCGAGCGTGGTTTCGGCTTCATCGCCGGCGACGACGGCAAGCAGTACTTTTTCCATCGGGACGGTCTCACGCCCACCCTCGTCTTCGACGAGCTCGCAGGCGGTGAGAAGGTCACCTTCGAGATCGAGGCCAACCCGAAGGGACCCCGCGCCACGCAGGTCCGCCGGGCATAGCCCTCCGTCCGCGCAACGCCGGGTGGGGCGGGCTCGGCCCGCCCCACCCGTCTGTTCGGCCATCGCATCTTCCACCCACTCGCCGGCCTGGCACGGGTCCCGGCAACCGTACATCGCGCGGACCTCAGCCGGGCACCTGTTGACGATGATCGGGGCCGGTACGGTGCCAGCCGGTGGGGTGTTCCGGCTCGGCGACTGACGGGCGCACAGCGCCTGGTGGCCTGGTGGGCTGATCTCCCGGGGATCCCGGAGCCGGACTCCGGGCGTGTCCTCCTCAAGGTCTGCACGAGAGGAGCGACCGATTGAACCTTGCGACCGGCGTGGTCTGGTCGTGTCGGCCCTGGCACCGTGGATGCGGCGACAGGGTGGCCGCTGCTCCCCTTGGAGCGGCTCGCCGGGGAGCGTGCACGCTGGCCCAGGACACGCTGGCCCAGGACTGGATCGCGCGGCCCCTGCAGGCGCGGCCGCGCACGACGCTCTCTCTGGTTCCGCATGCCTGAGCATGCCACTACGGCTGCGGACGCCGGCGAGGTCGTGGTTGCCGTTCGTCGCGAGCACCTTGAGTCGCTCTCGGGCGAGTTCGGGATCTTCCAGTATGCCCGGGGTGCAGCGCCCGACCGAGCCCACGGCTACAGCACGGACGATGTCGCGCGCGCCCTGGTGGTGGACCTGTTGCAGGCCCGCACCGTGGGCTGGGAGGCGGTCGCTTCCAGCGCCCGCCGGTCCCTGGAGTTCCTGTCGGATGCGCTGGACGCCGGGCAGGGTCGGGCCCGGGACCGGCGCCGCTCCGATGGATCGTGGGTGGACCAGATCGGCTCGGAGGGTGCGCACGGGCGCGCGGTGTGGGCGCTGGGGGAGACGATCCGGCGAGCTGGCGAGCCGGCAATGCGACAGCGGGCCCGCGGGCTGCTCATACGGTCCCTGCCGGCCGCGCTGGAGCTGACCGCCATCCGGGCCCGGGCGTCCTCGATGCTCGGCTGCGACGCGGCGATGCGGGGCGGTGGGCTCGGGAGCGTGCTGCCCGCGACCTACCGACGGCTCACCGCGGGCCTGCGACGGTCCTTCGAGGCGGGGGGCTATGTCCGCGAGTGGCCCTGGCCGGAGGATTCACTGGCCGAGGAGAACGGGTTGCCGGCCCAGGCTCTGCTCGTCGCCGGGTCGCAGCTTGCCGATGCCGATGCCTCCCGGACCGGACTCCGGGTCCTGGACTGGCTGCTCGCCGTGCAGACCTTGCCGGACGGGCACCTTTCGCCGGTGGGGTGCCGCGGCTGGTGGCCACACGAGGGCCCTCGTGCCCGCTTCGACCAGCAACCTGTCGAGGTGACGTCGTTGCTCCTCGCAGCCGATGCCGCCTACCGCACGACCGGCCGCGAGCGGTACCGTGAGGCCGCCGAGCGGGCATACGCCTGGTACCTCGGCGACAACGACTTGGGCGTGCCCGTGGCGGACCCCCCGCGAGGCGCTTGCCACGACAGCCTGACCCGCCGCGGCCCGGACGCCAACCAGGGAGCGGCGTCGACGCTGGTCTGGTTGCTGGCGGCCGAGAAAACGCGAGCGCTGCGGGGTCTGGCGCGCCCGACACCCGCGCTGGCGCGTGTCTCCGGGGGCCCGAGCTCCCTGCCGCCGGCCGCCCGGGTCACTCGCCGCAGCCCCTCAGAGCGCGGGCCTTCAGGCTGATCTTGTCATCGTGCGCCGTGGACCCACGCGGAACGTCTCCAGCGGCGCGACGGGAACCGGGCAGACCCCCACCTCCACGAGCTCGGCGTCGTGGTGCGCGCCCGCACCGGCCATCCGCCCAGGATGGCCCCTCATCGAATGCCGCTCCGCGATCTCCGCTCGCGCCCCATCCGGGGAATCGATCGGGCTCCCGCCCCACGCCTGCGCCCACGCCGGCACGTCGGTCTCCTCCTGGATGCCGACCGGCCAGGTCGGGCCCGAGGCTCGGCCGAAGAGGCCGGCCAGGCGATCTGCCGGGTTTCCCAAACCCAGCTCGCCTGTCGCCAGCCGTTGCACGCCCGCGATGAAGAGCCAGAGGAGCGCGACCGAGGCGAGCAGTTCCACTGTCAGTCCCTCGCTGGTGGCACGGCCACTCTCGGTCACCGAGCGGGGCGCCCGGCGCCACCCGCGAGAGGATGCGCTGCCTCCCAGGCGAGCGCGAATCCCAGGACGGTGGCGTCGTCGCGGCCGGCGATCTGCAGGTTCCCGATCGCGATGGCCGCCCAGCCGAGGAAGTTGAAGGGACGCGTGTAGCGGGTGAGCGGTCCGCGGACGTCCGGCTCCCAGCAGTCGTCCGGCGGCGCCTCGATCGCCAGCGTGGGGCTGATCACCAGGTCCACTGCCGGCTCGGTCCGGGCCCGCTCGCGGAGTTCCCGCAGGGCCATCAGGCCGCGCGCGTAGTCGACCGCGGGCACCTGCTGCGCAGCGTCGAGTTTGACCTGCAGGTCGGGGCCGTACTGGTCACGGTGGCGGGGGAACCAGCGGAGGTGCGTGATGGCGGCCTCGGCCGAGAAGACGGCCATCAGGTCCGTGGACGGCTCCGGCAGTTCCACCCGTGAGAGCCGCGCGCCAAGCGCCTCCAGGTCGTCCTCGTGCCCAGTCGGTGCGAGCACGCCCACCCGCAGTCCGGCCAGCACCGGGGCCGGGACGGGGCGCCCGCTCAGCACGCTCTGGACCAGCGCGAGGTCGTGTACGGTGCGTGCCATGGGCCCCACCGTGTCGAACGAGGGCGCCAGTGGGAAGACGGCTTGCGTGGAGAGCATGCCGTCCGGGGGCTTGTAGCCCACCACGTCGCAGCACGCAGCCGGGATCCGGAGCGAGCCGCCGGTATCGGACCCCAGGGCGATGGTGCACTGCCAGTCGGCCAGCGCTGCCGCGTTGCCACCGCTCGAGCCGCCGGCGACGCGGCCCGGCCGGACGGGGTTGGCCACGGTCCCCCAGTGCGGGTTCTGACTGGTGACTCCGAAGGCGAACTCATGCAGGTTGGTCTTCCCGACCAGGATCGCTCCCGCGCGCTCGAGCGCACGCACGGCCGGCGCGGTTCGGGACGGAACGTGGTCGGCAAAGATGGAGGATCCGTAGGTGGTCCGGATCCCTTCCGTGTCGAAGAGGTCCTTGACGGCCAGCGGGACACCGGCCAGCGGCCCCGACGGCCGGCGTGCCGCACGACGCATGGCGCGCTCCGGGCAGGTGGTGATGAAGGCGTGCCCCCCGCCGTGCGTCTCGATCCGGCGCAGTGCCGCTTCGGTCACCTCACCCGCGGCGACGTCGCCCCGCTGGACCGCGGCGACGAGCCGGCCAACCGGGAGCGCCAGGAGCGGATCCGCATCGTCGCGCGCGGCGCTGCCGCGATCGCGCATCGCACCGACGTTCTCGGGATCGTCACCACCAGGGCCGCCTGGCCTGCCGTTGCCGCGGGGCATGTGAGCATCATGCACCTGGCCGCCAGCCTCCGTCTGACTTCGTCCGTCCCGGTCAGGCCACCCCGTCGCCGAGGCGATTGAAGAGGTTGGCGGCCATGATGGAGACGCGCCGATCAAGCGGCGTCCGGACCCCCGCGTAGCTGCGCTCGCCGAACGCGTCCATGGCCCATGCCCACTGGTACGTCCCGGCCGCGAAGACGGAGGCCCCGGAGGGCGCCCGGTAGATGGTCGCCGTGTGGAGCGCCGGGAGGGTCGGATCCACGCAGTTCGGCTGCACCGGGCTGCGCGCCAGCAGGATGGTCCCCGGGGGCGCGAACTGCGGGAAGAACGTGTCGTATTCCTGCCCCACCAGGTTCGTGAGCCGGTCGCCATCGTGCAGGCCGGTGCCCTGGTACAGCCAGTGATCGGCGCGCTCGACCCGCCAGTCGGCCGGAGTCTCCACCACGTGGGCGTACATCTGGCCCACCACGGCTGCCTCGGGCTCTTGCAGCGGCGCAGCGCGCCAGGGCACGCTGACCAGGCGCGGGTCGCTGGAGGCCAGCGGGTCTGCGGCCGCCGACTTGTAGCAGGTGACGCGGCGGGCGGTCCCCAGGGCGGAGTCCCCGAAGCGCACCTGCTGGTACATCTCGTTGGCTGAGAGGAAGAGGACGCTGGTGCCGCCGGCAATGGCCGCCTCGACCGCCTCGCGCATGCCCCGGGACCAGTACTCGTGGTGCCCCGCGAAGACCAGCATCCGCCGGCCGGCCAGCAGCTCCGGGTGCAGCACCAGGTCCACGTCCGCGATGTACTCGACGTCGCGCCGGTGGCGCTCCTGCCAGCGCACGAACTGGAGTTCCCAGAAGAAAAGGAGCCCGGCGCCCTGCTGCAGCAGGTAGGGGCGGTCGAAGCTCACCGTCACCGCACGGGTGGTGCCAACCGGCATGGTGATCCCGGATGAGTTGTAGTTGTAGAGGCTCTTGCCGCCCCAGCCGTTGTAGGCCTGCCAGGTGGTGGCGGCGTTCACGAACAGGACCGGGGCAGGGGCGTCGGCCGGGACGGGTGCGCCGGCGGGCGACGTGGCACTGCCGTGACCGGCCGGTCCGCTCTGCGTCGTCCCCGCGGCCGGGCGGACCACGAAGGGGACATAGCCGGCGTCGCCCTGCGGGGCGCGCAGGACCGCCACGTATAACCCGCTGGTCCAATCCGGGCCGGGTTGCAGTTCCAGCGACGGGGCCCAGCCTGCCTCCACCAGACCCGTTGCCGGGTCCGGGGCCGGCCGCAGGAGGGGCCCGGCGCGAACCCCCGAGTCGTGCCGCACGAGGCGGCCGCCGGCGCCTCCGTACCAGCCCAGCCGATACCAGTCGACGTCGACCGACGGGGCCCCCGACGCCACCTGGAGGGTGAAGCGCTCCCCGGGGCCGACCGAGGCGCGCGAGAGATATCCCTGTGCCGCGGCGTCGCCGTGGGCTCCGGCGAACCAGGCGTCGGTGCCCGCCAGGCGAGCCTCGCGCGCGATCGGGTAATCGCCTCGGCGGGCGAGCAAGGGCGGTGGCTCTGAGGGGTCGGGGGCGGGCGTTGCCGGCGACGTGGGACTCGGGGCAGGCGGCCGCGTCGCATCCGCAGCGGCGCCGGTTGGTGGCCGGGAGGGATGCGCGCCGGTGGCGGCGCAGGAGGCGAGCGCAGACGCGGCGACCGCGCCGGCACCGGCGCGCGCGGCGTGCAGGAGAAACTGGCGTCTGGTCAGCATGGGCCGGTGCCGCTGGCCGGTGACGGAGTCGCCGCTGGGAGCGCCAGTCCCGGTCCGTCCGGCGCCAAAGTGGCGGTGCCTGCCGTGTCAGGCTCGCAGGCCGCGTCGCGCGGGGAAACCAGAGCAGCCGCGCAAGCCGCATCGCGCGCGGAAGCCGCAGTGGGCAGTGTCTTGTCCGGCAGCGCGGTCGGGGCGTCGTGCGGGGACGCGTCATCGTGCGGGGACGCGTCATCGTGCGCCGTCGCATCGGCGGACCCGTGCGCACCCTCCGTCTCGGGCGCGAGTCCGGGCCGGCCCGGACGGTCTGGTGTCATGCCGCTCTGCCTCTTCCACGTGCCCGTGCCGGCCAGGGCCGTGATGCCCAGTGCGCTCGAGGCCAGCTGGCGCGTCCAGGCGTGGTGCAACTCGCACACGGGCGCGCTGCGAAGCCCGCCGCACGGGACGCCCGGATGCAGAACGCAGTCGTCGATGGGCGTGGAGCCCTCGATCGCTTCGATGACCTCCTGGAGGGTGGGCGGGGGCACTGGTTGGAGGTAACGCACGACACTGTCTGTGTCTTCCTCGCGACGGACCCACCCGGCGTGCTGCAGCGGCCCCAGCACCTCGAGGAGCCGGTCCGAGGGGGCCGCCAGGGCAGATGCCAGCCGCTCCAGGGGCAGGCCCGAAGCTGTGCCGGCGAGGACGCGCAAGCCGGCGACGGCAAGTTGCACCTGGGGACTGACGGACACCACGGTGGGAGGATACATGCCTGGCCGGGCCGCCCGGTAGCTCCAAAGGTCACCCCACCCCGGCCGGCGACGGGTTGGTGTCGTGGCGCCCCGGCGCTCGCGTGATAGGCTGGCGGGCGATCGTGGGAGTGGGTGAGGAGATGGGCGCGATCCGGCCGCGGCGCCTTGCCGCGGCGAACGTGCGTGCACGGGATGCAGCAGGATCGCCTCGCAGCGCGCAGGACCCAGGCAAGCCGGGCGGACCGGCATCCGCCGGGAGGTCGTGCCCCGGGCAGTGGGGAGCCGCCATGCGGCTCAGCGTGCACCCACGGGCGTGAGCATTGAGCGGCTCGTGCCCGGTCCGCTGCGCGCGGCCCTGGCCCGCCCGTCGAACCCGCATGAGACGCGTGGTGCGTCCGTGGTGCGGCCGGTGGTCTTTGGTGCCACTGACGGCCTGGTGGCGAACCTGAGCCTGATCATGGGTGTCGCGGCCGCTGCTCGCGAGGATCCCCACTCGGTGGTGGTGGCGGGGATCGCGGGGCTGCTGGCGGGCGGCTTCTCGATGGCCGTGGGGGAATACGTGTCGGTCCGCTCGCAGCGGGAGCTGCTCGATTACCAGGTCGACCTTGAGCGCGAGCAGCTCCAGCACACGCCGCAACAGGAGCGTGCCATCCTGGTCGACATCTATACCGCCAAGGGCCTCTCGGCGAAGGAGGCGGACCTCATCGTGGACCGGATCCTGGCCGATCCGGAGCGTGCCCTGGACACGTTCGTGCGCGAGGAGATCGGCCTCTCCGCCCAGACCATGGGATCGCCTGTCTCGGCCGGCATCGGGTCGCTGCTGGCGTTCTCGGCCGGCGCGTTTGTGCCGCTGGTGCCGTACCTGGTTGTGGGCGCCGCCCTGGCGTTCCCGCTCAGCATCGGGCTTGCCATCGCGGCCCTCTTCGCCGTGGGCGTGGGCGTGAGCCGGCTCACGCACCGTCGCCCGCTTCGCACCGGCCTGCGGCAGGCCGCTCTGGGGGCCGCTGCGGCGATCGTGACGTACGCCGTGGGCGCCATGCTGGGCGCGGCGGTGCATGGGTGAAGAGGCGCGGCGACCCGATGGAGCCCGGGAGCCCGGAACACGGGGATGGAGACACAGGCGCACCTGCGAGAGCGCGCTGGACACCGGACGCAAGAAGGGAGACGTGATGCGCATCAACTTCGAGCACGTGCCGCACCCGCGGCTGGCAGCCCACCGAACCGAAAAGCCTCCCAAGATTGCCGATGAGCACGTTGGCCTCAACGGCAAGATCGCGCTTGTCCTGACCACGGCGGTGGGCACCATGTGGTGCGCCTATCTCTTCGCGGTCCTGGCCCTGCTCGTGTTGCCGCAGGCGATCCACGGTGGGTTGCTGACTTTGGTGCAGTGGATCAGCCAGACCTTCATCCAGTTGGTGATGCTCTCCGTGATCATGGTGGGTCAGAACATCCTGGGGCGGGCCTCCGACAAACGGGCGGATATGACCTACCGTGACGCCGAGGCGACGTTCCACGAGGCTGAGCAGATCCAGGCGCACCTCCAGGCGCAGGACGAAGCCATGAACGCGCTCCTCGAGAAGGTCGAGAAACTCGAGTCGGCGCACGCTGCGGCATGAGGAGGACGGCCGTGCATCGTGCGATCGCGCCAGCCCTGGGCTCCCGGGCCCGGCGCCCGTGGAGGACCACCTCGCTGGCAGTCACCCTGGCCCTGGCTGCGGCGCTCTTCGCGACCCCTGGCTTCGGAGAATCGGGCGTGGCCGGCGCGAGCGGCGTGCCGGGCCCGCTGGCCGCAGCGGGCTTGCTTGGAGCCCTCGGCCCATCGCCCGTGCTGGCGGCCGCGCAGTGTACCGGCTGGACCAGCGACACCACGCCCCCGGCTGCGATCCGGGTGCTGCGTACCGCGGGCCCCGCAGCCGGTACTGTCCAGGTGGTGCCGTTCCAGCAGTACGTGGACGTGGTGATGGCGGCCGAGTGGGGCCCCGGCGACCCGGCCGAGGCGCTGAAGGCCGGCGCAGTGGCGGTCAAGCAGTACGCCTGGTACCACGCCATGTACTGGCGCGGCGGCACCGCGCCGGACGGCGCCTGCTACGACGTGGTGGATTCCTCGATGGACCAGGTGTACTCGCCGGAGACCGAGACCCCGTCGACGACGGAGATCGCCGCGGTCCAGGCTACCTGGGGGGAGACGCTGCTCAAGTCCGGGGCCTTCTTCGCCACGCACTACGACGGGGGCAGCAGCGTGCCCTGCGGGGCGAACGCCGACGGCTGGCACCTGTATCAGGTCAGCGCCATGCACTGCGCAGAGGGGGGGATGCTGGCCGACGCGATCCTCCAGACCTACTACGGCCCCAACCTCGTGATCGTTGGCAGCGGGGCGCCGGGCAGCTCTGCCACAGCAGCGGCGCTGCGTTTCACCACCCAGCCGAGGGGCGGAACGGCCGGGCTCCCGCTTTCCGTGCAGCCGTCCCTGGCGGTGGTCGACGCGAACGGGCAGCCGCTGACCACCGGTCCCGGCAGCACGCCCCAGGTCACCCTGGCGCTTGCCAGCGGCCCGCCCGGCGCAGTCCTCAGCTGCACCGGCGGTCTCAGCCGCGCTGCCGTGGCCGGGGTGGCCACCTTTCAGGGGTGTGCCGTGAACGCGGCCGGAGGCGGGTACGTCCTGCTGGCCAGCGCCCCCGGCCTGGCCCCGGCCACCAGCGCGCCCTTCACCGCGTCCGTGCCAACGCCCACCGTCTCGCTGGCCGCAGATCCCGCCGTGATCACGTGGGGGACCGCGGCGACGGTCACGATCCGGATGACGCCCGGGGCGGCCGGCGAGAACGTCGCGGGCCGGACGGTGCACGTGCAGTCGTCGGCGGACGGGCAGAGCTGGGGCACGGTCGCCGACGTGGTCACCGATGCCTCCGGCGTCGCGACCCTCTCGCAGCGCCCGGCCACCAACCTGTGGTACCGGGCCGTGTTCGACGGGGCCCCTGACCTGGGTCCTGCCGACAGCCCGGGGCAGCGGGTGCTGGTCCGCCAGCTGGCCGTTCTGCGGCCGGACAACGGCGCCGCCGTGCGTCTCGTGCCCCGGGGCGCGACGGTGGCCTTCACCACGGTGGTGCGCCCAGCGCGTCCGGAACTGGGGCCGGGGCGTGTCCTCTACCGCGTCTACCTGTTGGTGGGACGCGCCTGGACCCTCAAGCGCGAGGCGACCGTGGTCGCGGACGCGTCGGGCCGTGCCGGTCTGTCGATCGGCTTCCCAATGGCCGGCCGGTGGTACGTGCAGGCGATCGCCCTGCCCACCGCCAGGAACGCCAACAGCGTCTGGTCTGCGGTGGAGCGCTACCTGGTGAGCTGAACGCCCCGCGCGCGATCCCGGGCTAGAGTTGCTCCCCGGACGGCATTCACCGAAGAGGAGCGACACGTCATGGATCTCGTGCTTGACCCGGCCCGCACCGCGCTTGTGCTGATTGACCTGCAGCGGGGGATCGTGGCCGGCCCCACCGGCCCCCGTGCCGGCATTGAGGTGGTAGCCAACGCGGCCGCCATCGCGCGCGCGGTGCGGGCCGCAGGCGGCACGGTGGTGTTGGTGCACGTCACGTCGTCCGCGGACGGCCGGGACGCGCTGAGGCCGGTGACCGACGCGCAGGTCTGGCGAGGGGGAGCGCCGGCGGCAGACTGGGCCGATCTGGTGCCGGAGGTGGGGCCGGAGCCGGGCGACATCGTGATCACCAAGCGCCAGTGGGGCGCGTTCTACGGCACCGAACTCGACCTGCAGCTCCGGCGGCGCGGCATCACCACCATCGTGCTCGGGGGGATCTCGACCAACGTCGGCGTGGAGAGCACCGCGCGCGACGCCTATGAGCGGGCCTATCAGCAGATCTTCGTGGAGGACGCGATGGCCGCCCGGAGCGCGGAGGAGCACGAGCACACCGTGCGCACGGTCTTCCCGCGGATCGGCCGCGTGCGCTCCACGGCCGACGTGCTCGCGGCGCTGGAGGCAGCCGGTCCCGGGCGCTGACCGGCCTGGCAGCGAACTGCAACAGGAACGCAAGCGGGGGAGGAGCGCGTGGTCTGACCCGGAGACCGTCTCCGCTGCACCCTGTGCTGGAGCGCGATGGCGAACCGCCTGCGCAGGATGCCGTCGCTCAGATGGAACGACCCGCGGACAGCCGTGCCGGTCGATCGCCGGCGGCGTGCGTGGGCGGGGGCTTGAACGGGCGAGGTGGGCGATGCCAGGCGGAACGATGGCCGATGGGTCCGTTGCGACGGGTGCGAACGCGACGCAGGAATACGCTCCCTTCAAGGTCGAGCAGCGCGGGATCGACCTGATTCCCGAAGCCGAGCAGCAGATGAAGCCCGCCGGCCTGTTCTGGCTCTGGGCGGGCGCCATCTTCAACGTGGAGTTCTTCTTCTACGGCTTCCTGATCTCGTCGTTCGGGCTCTCGTTCGGACAGGCGCTGCTGGCGATCCTGGTGGGGAACCTCTTCTACGCCCTGCTGGGCCTGGCCAGCCTGCAGGGCCCCACGGTGGGCAGCACCGCGTTCGTGATCAGCCGGGCGCCCTTCGGGCACAACGGGAACCGCCTGGTGGCGCTCTTCAACTGGATCACCCAGGTCGGCTTCGAGATCGAGGGCGTCTTCCTGGTGGTGGCCACCGCGCTCTTCCTCTTCTCTTCGTACGGGGCCGGCCTGTCGGCGCCGGCGAAGGTCGGGGTGGTGATCGTGGCCTCGGCCGTGCAGTTGCTGATGCCGTTCTTCGGCCACGCCACCATGACCCGCGTGCTGCGCTACCTCTCCTACGTCTTCATGGTGCTGTTTGCGATCCTGGCCGTCTTGGTGCTCACCAGCCACTTCACGCTGTCGTTTGCGGCCAAGGCGTCCTGGGCCGAGTGGACCACGGCGCTGGTCGTGATCATCTCGGTGGGGGGTCTGGGGTGGACCGAGAACGGCAACGACTACTCGCGCTATCTGCCCCGCAGCACCCCGAAATGGCGGACGTTCTGGGCAGCCACCCTGGGCGCGGGGATCCCGTCTGTCCTGCTGGAAGTCCTGGGGGCGCTGGCCGCGACGGTCACCACCAAGACCCTGGCCATCCAGGGACTGGGGGTCCCGGCGGTCTTCCCGGCCTGGTTCGTGGTTCCGTTCCTCCTCTTCGCCATCGTGCAGCTCTTCGCGATCAACACCATCGACCTGTACTCCTCGGGGGTCACGCTGCAGGCACTCGGCCTCCCGATCAAGCGCTGGGGCGCCGTCATCATCGACACCGTGATCGTGGCGATCGTGACCGGCCTGGTCCTCTTCAACGGCAACTTCTATGACGACCTGACCGGCTTCTTCCTGTACATCGTGGTCTGGCTGGCGCCCTGGTTCGGCATCCTCATCGTCGACTGGCTGCTGCGGCGCGGGCGCTACGATCGTGTGGCGCTGGCGGATCCGGCGGGGCGCAGCCTGCACTGGGCCGCGCTGGCCGCCCTGGTCCTGGGCATGCTGGCGTCGCTCCTCTGGATCAACGCTGCGTTCGCGGTGCCGCCATTCGTGGGGCCGCTGAGCAATGCCATCCCGGCCCTCAAGGGCAGTGACTTCAGCTGGCTGACCGGGATCCTGGTGGGCGGCATCGTCTACTGGCTGCTGGCCGGTCCCCGGGTGCGACGGGAGGCGGCCGTCAGCCCCGAATGATCGACGGCCTGGCGGGCGCCGAAGCAGTGGCGCTGCCCTAGCCGGCCCCGGCGACGCCCTCGCTCATGGGCGCGGGCTGTTGCCAGCGAGCCCGCACGCTTTCATGGCCCGGGGCCGCAGCTCAGGCTGGCGAGGCGCTCGGAGTCGGGGGCGGAGCCGGGATGGTGGCCGGAGCCGACGGGGTTGTGGGTGGCAGCGTGGGCGTTGGGCTCGGGGTGGGCGCCGCGGTCGGTCTCGGTGTCGGCGACGGCGTTGGGCGAGGGGTTGGCGACGGGGTGGGGCGCGGGGTGGGCGAGGCCGTCGCAGCCGGGAGTGCGCTTGCGGCTGCCGGTGCCAGGCTCGGCGCGGGCGTGGGGACCGGCTGCGCACTCGGACCGACGCTCGATCCGGGGCCGCTGGATGCGCCCAGGGTGGCTCCCGCCGAGGAGACGGCCGATGCGGCCGGGGTGGCGGACCCGGTGCCGGGCGCAGCCGCGGACCCTGGGGCGGGAGGGTTCAGCACGGAGCTCGCGATGAACGCCAGGATGGCCAGGATGCACAGCAGCAGCACCAGCGAGGTGCCCAGCCCGGGTTCATCGAAGATGCCCCAGGACGGCCGGTTCCGGTCCCCGGAGTCCCATCGCATCCCCATCCCGTCCCCTTCCTCCCCTGCGCGGCCGGTGCGTCCGAGAGGCCTGCTCCGCTGGCTGCCATCCTTCCCCGCACGCCGCCTCCCGCGCCGCCCGCCCCCTCGCCCCCTCCCGGCTTTCGCCGGCACCATGTCCGCATTGCCTGGCTGCGTCATGATAGGGGCTGGCGCTGCTGCCCGGCGCAGCGGCGGCTGAGACGGAAAGGGGCGCAGCCGTGCAGGGAGTCCTCGCCGTCGTGCTGGCGGGCGGAGCCGGCGAACGGCTCTCGTGTCTCTCCGAAATCCGGTCCAAGCCGGCTGTTCCGTTTGGCGGCAAGTTCCGGCTGATCGACTTCAGCATCTCGAACTGCGTGAATTCCGACATCGACGACGTGCTGGTCCTGGCCCAGTACAACCCGCGCTCGCTGATCGACCACATCGGGACCGGGCGGCCGTGGGACCTCGACCGGATGCGGAGCGGCGGCGTGAAGATCCTGCAGCCGTTCGTGTCCCGGGAGCACAGCGGCTGGTATCAGGGAACCGCCGACGCCGTCCGCTACAACCTCCACGAGATTGACCAGGACGGTGCCGACCTCATCCTGGTCCTGGCGGGCGACCACGTCTACAAGATGGACTACCGGCCAATGATCGCCGCGCATCGGCGAACCGGCGCCGCGGCGACGGTGGCCGTGCGGACGGTGCCCCTTGCCGAGGCGTCCCGGATGGGGATCTGCGCCCTGGATGGCGAGGGACGGATCGTGGACTGGGAGGAGAAGCCGGCCGCGCCCAAGAGCGACCTGGCCTCGATGGGGGTCTACGTCTTCACCCGCACCGCCCTGCACGAGTGGCTCAGCGAGGCGCGCAGCGACTTCGGGCGCGACGTGATCCCCGCCATGCTGGGCGGCGGCGCCCCTGTCTTCGGTCACCGCTTTGACGGTTACTGGCGTGACGTTGGCACCATCGAGGCCTACTGGGCCGCCAACCTCGACCTGGTCGCACTGGTGCCCCCGCTCGATCTGTTCGACCGCAGCTGGCTGATCCACACCCGCTCGGAAGAGCGTTCGCCAGCCAAGCTGGGGCCGGACGCCGTGGCGCGCCACTCCCTGATCAGCCACGGCTGCATCATCAACGGCACCGTCCTGAACTCGGTCCTCTCGCCCGGCGTCCGGGTATACGAGGGGGCTGTGGTGCGCGACTCGGTTGTGCTGCTGGACTCGGAGATCGGCCCGGGGGCAGTAGTCGACACCGCGATCATCGACAAGTTCGTCACCGTCGGCGCCGGGGCGGTGGTGGGCCACGGGGACGACCTCGGCACGCCCAACGTGGACGAACCCGAGCATCTGTACAGCGGCATCACGCTGGTCGGCGAACGGGCGCGCATCCCGGCCGGCGCGAGGATCGGGCGCAACTGCCTGATCGCGCCGTCCGTCGTCGAGTCCGATTTCCCGGGTCCGGTATTGGCTTCCGGCGGATCGGTCCACGCCGGGATGGGGGCTGCCCAGGAGGCGCCGCGCAGCTGACGGACCGAGGTGCAGGTGACGGCCCGATCTCCTGCGCCGGGGCTTGACCGGGCCGGCAGCTTGAAGCAGGTGCCAGCCAGATCCATCCGATGGACCAGGCGCCCCGAAATGAGGTTCTTCCGGTGTCCACAATGACCGCGCTGACGGGTCCGCTGCTTCCTCCACCCATCCCTGGCGTCTCATTCGACCTGGAGACCGGGGCCGGTCGGGTCAGGGGCTACCGGTTGGGAGAGGGGCCGGGCGTGCTGTTGCTGCACAGCTTCAACGCGGCCGGGGCAGGCGTGGAGCTGGCGCCCCTGGCGATGCGGCTGGCCGCGCACCGGCGGGTGGTGCTCGTGGACTGGCTGGGGTTCGGGACGTCGGAGCGCCCCGATGCGCCCTACGGCTGGGAGCTCTACGGTGACCAGCTCGAGCGGATCCGGGTGGCCGCCCTCCAGCCGGGCGAGAGCGCCCTCGATGTGGTCGCTCTCTCCCTCCCTGCGCAGTATGTGGCCGTCGCAGCAGCCCAGCGCCCGGAGCACTATGGCCGGCTGGTGCTGATCAGCCCCACCGGGTTTGGCCGCTTCAGGGGAAGTGCCGGTCGCGGATCCCGAGCCCTGTATCGGTTTCTGCGGTGGACGGGGATCGGCCGGCTGACCTTCGCCGTTCTCGCGCGACGCCAGGTGATTGGCTGGTATCTGCGGCAGATCTTCGAGGATCCGTCGCGGATCCCGCCGGGGTATGCGCAGTACTGCTGGCGGACCTGCCAGCAGCCGGGTGCCGAGCGGGCGCCGCTGGCGTTCGTCTCCGGGCTCCTCAACGATCCCCGCGCCGCGCTCGCCTATCCGCGTCTCATGAACCCTACCCTGCTGCTCTTCGGCGAACATCCCCGCTTCACGGACCCGCCCGCCGCGGCGGCTCTGGTGGCCGCCAACCAGCATCTGCAGACCACCACCATCGCAGGTGCCGGGGACCTCCCCCAACTGGAGCAGCCCGACGCGACGGCGGCCGTGGTCGAGGCGTTCCTGGGCTGACTCGCACCTCCGGGCGGGGCCATCCTGCGGCCGGGGCCGGCAGACGCGGGCCGAACGGGTTCGGATCGAACGCAGGGCCGACGGGGATGGAGCGAGCTCAGCCCTGGTCTGCGAATGCCGCTACCGCGCTGGCCAGCCCCTGCGCATAGAGCGAGAGCAGGCGGTCCCAGCGGGCGTCCATCTCTGCGTCCACCTGCTGCCGGGCGGGATCGGCATCGAACCAGGCCACGGTCCGCCGGATCCCCTCGGAGAACGGGACGCCGGTGCGGAACTCGGGCACGAACCGCCGCAGCTTGGTGGTGTCGAAGACGGCGCTGGCCGCCTTGTCGCCCAGCAGTGTGCCACGCATCTCCGGCAGGCAGGCCGCGATGAAGTCCGATGCAATGTGGACCAGGCGCGCCTCCGCGCCGGCCGCCGCCGCCACCTGCCGATAGATCTCGTCCCAGGTCAGGACCTCGTCGGACATGACGTTGAAGGCCTGGCCGATGGCCTGTGGTCTCCCCAGCAGGCCCACCAGCCCTGCCGCGAAGTCGCTGTTGTGGGTGATCGTCCAAAGGGACGTGCCGTCGCCGGGCACGATGAGCGGCTTGCCCGCGCGCAGCCGTGCGACCGCGGTGTAGGGGCGCGCCCAGCTGTTCACGACGAGCGGCACCTGGGTGTCCCCGTACGTGAGCGAGGGCCGGACGATGGTGACCGGGAAGCTTTCCTCGCGAAACGCCTGCAACAGCCGTTCCTCGCAGGCGATCTTGTCCCGCGAGTAGTCCCAGAACGGGTTGGCGAGCGGCGAGTCCTCGCGGATGCGCCAATCCACGAGTGGCTTTCGGTAGGCGCTCGCGGAGCTGATGAAGATGAACTGGTCGGTCCGTCCCGAGAAGAGCCGCAGGTCCCGCTCGATGTCCGCGCGCGTGTACGCGACCCAGTCCACCACCGCGTCGAAGTGCTTCCCGCGCAGCGCCTGGAGGGCAGCTGCCTCGTCCCGAACGTCAACGCGAAGGCTCTCGGCGCCAGCCTCTCGCTCGGGGTCGCGGCCCCGGTGGAGGAGCACTACCGTCATTCCACGATCCACGGCCAGGCGGGTGCACGCGCTGCTGATCAGGCCTGTGCCGCCGACGAACAGGACTCTCATTCCCGGGTCTCCTCTGCGGATCCGTCCAGCGTAGCAAGCCCCGTTCTCGTGACCGGGCTGCATCTCGCGGTGACCATGCGCCGGCCCAGGGTCCAGCCGCTGCCGCTGTCGCCCGCCCGGCCCCCGAGCGCCGGGGCCTGCAGTTCGCCATGCGGCCGTCCACGGCTGGCCTGTCAAGACTTGACAGCCGCACTTTGCGCCGATATCTGGCTCGCAGAGGGCTTGACAGGCCACGGCAGCCTCTTGACAAGGTCCGCAACCCCTTGACAAAGGGCCTGTTCGAGGCCATCATCAGTCCTCAGGAGCCGTGTCAAGACTTGACACGGCAACATCTGTCTCCGGGTAGCGGCGGGCCGGGAGCACCGGCTCACGGAGCAGACCAGGACCGCCGGCACCCGGCAGTCCGGTCCGGTGGGGTCCCGGGTGCCGAAGCCCGTTCCAATCGAGAGGTTCCTTGTCCGCAGGCGTCGTCGCCACCGTCAAGTCAAAGCTCGACATCGTCGAAATCATCGGCGAGAGCGTCCCCCTTCGGAAGGCGGGCGCAACCTACAAGGGGCTCTGCCCGTTCCACGGCGAAAAGACGCCCTCCTTCGTGGTCACCCCCGCACGCCAGAGCTGGCACTGCTTTGGCTGTGGGTTGGGGGGCGACGTGTTCAGCTTCGTCATGCAGCGCGAGGGGATCGATTTCCCCGAGGCTTTGAAGCGGCTGGCGGCGCGGGCCGGAGTCGAGCTGGACGAGCGGACCAGCCGGGAAGATGCCCGTCGCAAGCGCCTGCGGGACGCGCTCGAGGCCGCAATCGCCTTCTATCACCGTGTTCTGACCGACACGCGCCACGGCCAGCCCGCCCTGGATTACCTGCGCGGGCGGGGTTTTACGGACGAGACGATCTCGACATTCCAGCTGGGATGGGCTCCGGGCGGGTGGGAGACGCTGACCAAGAACCTGCGGGCGAAGCGCGGGGCGACCGATGACGACCTGGAGGGCGCTGGCCTGGCAGTGCGCGGGCGTCGCGGTACCCTCTACGATCGGTTCCGTGCCCGGATCATCTTCCCGATCCGGGATGTCTCGGGCCATGCAACGGGGCTGGGCGGCCGCATCCTGGAACGCGCCGGTGGACCCGGCCAGGCGCCGCCGGAGCGGGACCGCGGCCCCAAGTACCTCAACTCCCCGGCCACGCCGCTCTTCGATAAAAGCCGCTCGCTTTACCTGGTGGACCGGGCGCGCGGGGCCATGCGCAAGTCGGGCCGCGCCGTGATCGTGGAGGGCTACACAGACGCGCTGATGGCCCACCAGGCGGGCTTCCAGAACGTGGTCGCGGCGCTTGGCACGGCGCTGACCGCGGCGCAGGTCGAGCTGGTGACACGGTACGCGCCGGCAATCGCCCTCGCCTATGACGTGGATCCCGCCGGACAGAGCGCGGGGACCTTCGGGGCGACCGAGCTGACGGCGCTGATCGCGGAGATCCAGCGCAGCGGGGCGCGGATCGGTCTCACCGAGGTGGGCGTGGTGCGGCTCCCCGCAGGCAAGGATCCGGACGAGGTGATCCGGGACGATCGCCTGACATGGGAGGCCGCAACCGCCGAACCGCAGCCGATCATGGACTATCTGGTGGAGTATTTCGCAACGCGCCACGATCCGCGCACGGTGCAAGGGCGCAAGCGGCTGGTGGAAGCCGTGGCCCCCACCCTGCGCCGAATCGGCGACCCGGTGGAGCGAGACGCGTATGTCCAAGCGCTGGCGCGTCGGGCTGGCGTCGAGGAGCGCACCATCATGGAGGTCCTGCAACGGCCCGACTCCACCCGGCCGGGGAGTGAGGATCCCGGTGCGACCGGGCACGGCACCGGACGGTTCACGGTCGACGCGGTGATCGCGACCCGCGATGGGATCGATCCGCTGCAGGCGGCTGCGTCGCTCGACCCGGTCGAGCAGGAGCTGTTGGGCCTGCTGCTGCGACATCCCGCCCAGCGGGCCGGCCTGGCGGGCACGCCGACGCCCGATGCAGTGGCCCCCGACGCCCCGGCCCGCGGCGGGCTCGCTCCAGGGATGGACGGTTTCGAGGGCCTGGCCCCGGAGGCTCTCGTCACCACCCCGGCGCGGGAGCTCTGGCGGGCGCTGCTCGACGCCGACCGCGCTGTGCGTCGGGCGAGCCCGGACCAGATCGGCATCGACCTGGATCCGTTTCTGCGCTCGCTCGACCCGGAGCTCGAGGCGATTGCGCGCGGCTTGCTCCTGCGTGCCGGTCCGCGGGTGGCCGAGGATCGTGCGGCACGCGCCGTGGACCAGTGCCTGATCAGGCTCCGGTTGCGGCGAGTCAGCGAGGAGATTGACTTTCTGCGGGCCGACCTCGCGGAGTTGCAGGCCGGCGGTGGGGCGGACATGAAGGGGGATCCGATGGTCGCACGGATCAGGAACCTGGAACGGGAACGTGCCGAACTGGATCACCGGGCGGCCGCCGCCACCATGCTCACCCGCAGCCCAGCGCACCAGACGAACAGCAACCGTAGCCAGACCCCAGTGGGAGGCCCCGCATGACGATGGATCCATCCGACAAGGTGCTCGTGGCATCCGTGCTCGAGCGCGACCGCCGCCGCCACGGTTTGGGCGACGAGGTGGAACCCAAGGACGCCGAGGACGAGCTGGATCTTGGCCCTGGGCTGGCGGTGGCGGAGCTGGGGGTCGACGTTCCGGTCGACGACGTGGAACGCGTCCCCTGGCAGGAGCCGCCTGCCAAGCTCGAGGAAGGGGCCGAGGAACCCACTCCCGAGGAGATCGAGGCACTCTCGGCCGACATGATCGGGATCGACGACCCGGTCCGGATGTACCTGAAGGAGATCGGCAAGGTACCGCTCCTCACGGCCGAGGAGGAGGTCGTCCTGGCCAAGGCGATCGAGCTCGGCGAGCAGATCGCCGAAGAGCCCTGGAAGGGGATCCTGCAGCTCTGGGAATGGACCCGGAACGATACCGAGCGGAAGACCCGGACGCTGCATCCGCAGCACCGCCTGCCGTACGGGCAGGAGAGCGACCGGATCGTGCGGGCCGCGTTCGAGCAGGCGGCCAGTGACGATCTGCTCGGGCCCGTGCCGGACCTGCACCTGGTGAAGGCGCAGCGCGAGGCGACCGGGGAGGGGACCAAGAACCTGCTGCGGGGGGCCAAGGCGCGGGTGGCAGCCTATAACGAGGGGCCGACCGCCGAGGCGTTCACCGAGCTCGTCGACTTCGCCTTCGTCTCGGTCCACAACGGCGATCTCGACTCGCGCGACAATCCCGGCCTGCGGGCGCTGTACGACTGGACGCGCGAGGTGGCCCACGGGTACCTGCGCGACTGGATCGAGGCGGGCAACGACGCGGAGCTGCTGCTCGAGATGGGCTGGGATCCTACGGTCCCGATCGGCACCAAGCTGCGCGAGCGGCGCGGCGTGCTGGTCCGCATGGGGCGCGATGCGCGCGAGCAGCTCACCAGCGCCAACCTGCGCCTGGTGGTCTCGATCGCCAAGAAGTACATCGGGCGCGGGATGAGCTTCCTGGACCTGATCCAGGAGGGCAACATCGGGCTGATCCGGGCGGTGGAGAAGTTCGATTACGAGAAGGGCTACAAGTTCTCCACATACGCCACGTGGTGGATCCGCCAGGCGATCACCCGCGCCATCGCCGACCAGGCGCGCACGATCCGCATCCCGGTGCACATGGTGGAGACCATCAACCGGCTGATCCGCGTGTCGCGCGGGCTCCTGCAGGAGCTGGGCCGGGAGCCCACGGTCGAGGAGATCGCCGACGCGATGTCCAAGGGCCAGGAGGTGGTGGTCACCCCCGAGAAAGTGCGCGAGATCATCAAGGTCAGCCAGGAGCCGGTCTCGCTGGAGACGCCGATCGGCGAGGAGGAGGACTCCCACCTGGGCGACTTCATCGAGGATCGGGCAGCTCTGGCGCCCGCGGAGGCGGCCTCGCACCAGCTGCTCAAGGAGCAGGTGGAGGCGGTGCTCGACTCGCTGACGGGCCGTGAGCGTCGGGTGCTGCAGCTGCGCTTCGGCCTTGAGGACGGGCGGGCCCGCACGCTTGAGGAAGTAGGCAAGGAGTTCAACGTCACCCGCGAGCGGATCCGCCAGATCGAGGCGAAGGCGCTGCGCAAGCTGCGCCACCCGAGCCGTTCGCGCAAGCTCAAGGATTACCTGGAGTAGGCCGCGCCACCTCGCGGGCTACTCGACGTTGAACCAGACCTCAGGCGTGGCGGCCTCGCCAGCGGCCGTCGCTGGTCGGCGTGTGGGCAGGGTGACGTCGCGGTGTGCCGCGCGAACGCGCACGGTGTTCGGGTGACCTTGGCGGCCGGCACGCGCCCGATTTTCGTGCGCGACGCACCCGCTCGATTTTCGTGAGTGAGGCACCCGCGCCATCGTGACGCGCGAGGCATCCGCCCGATTTTCGTGTGCAAGGCCGGCGCCGGCCCCGAGGGCCAGCCGGGGCTCTCGCCGGGCCGTGGGGCGCCGGACGGGCGCGACCCGGGCCCTAGGCACGGACCGCGATGGTCCCGCGGTGCCGGCGCGACCAAAGGGGGTGCAGCGGCCACGGTCCGCGGTGTGCCCACCACGATCCGCGCCGCGCCGACCCGACGTGGTCGTGGCGGGCCGTCATAGGAGGATCGCTGCGTTGCCGCCCGGCGCATTGCCGGACCGCAAGGCCTCGAGCGCAATACGGCCGTCCCGGGGGAACGCCGCGCGGAGCATGTCGTGGAAGTCGCGTACGATGCGGCGGTTGGAGCGAGTATCCGCAAGCAGGAGCACGACTTCGCCAGCAGCCCAGTCTCGCTGCTTGAGCGACACTCGGCGCTCGAGCTCCTGGAGGTCCCGCACTCGCGTCTCGGCCTCGACCGCGACTTGCATCTGGTCGCGCGCCAGCACGGCGTCCCATGCGCGGCGGTCCCCCGGCAGACCGAGCGGGACTTCGAATCGCCAGCGCCACCTGGGGTCTACTGCGGCCCGCAGCCGCCGGATCAGCGCGATGCGCGCGACGTCCCGGAGCGGCTGTCCGCCGGGGTACGTCCGCACACTCAGGTCGAGCCCGACGGCGGCGTGGAGTCGCGCGAGCGTCTGAACGGTGACACCGGGCGACAGGCCGCGCTCGATCCTGCTCACTTGGGAGCGTGAGAGGCCGATGGCGCGCCCGACGTCGGCCTGACTGAGGCCGTGTTCCGTCCGTCCCAGCCGGGCTTCGTTACCAAGCACGGCAAGGGCCGTTCGGGCGCGCCGTGTGGCCGCGTCGACCGGGCGTTCGCGTGTCGACATGAGCCCAGTGTGCCATCCGGCGCTCCACTGGCGCTTACGGAAAGCCCGGCGGCCGTGCGGCTCCTCGGGCTGCCCGGGTCGGCGGTACGGCGCGCAGTGGCCCGGGCGAGCCAGACTGGGCGAGCCGGCGGCACCGCGGACAGCCAGCTGCCGCCTGCTGCTGGTGGCACTGCCCCGTGCGTTGGCTGGTGGCATTGCCCCGTGCGTTGGCTGGCGGATCGCCGCGCTGCGTGTATCGGATGCACGTCCGCGACCATGGTCACGTCGTGGCCACGCTGGGTGTCGCAGGCGGTGGCCCGGCTTGTGCGTCTGGCGCACGGGATCGACCAGGTGGCGGCCTGCCACGCCCAGTTGGTGCATGGCGCGCACGACACTGGCCCAAGGCGCCTCGTCCGGTGCCGGATTCCGGGTCATCGCGTCGCTTGCGTGCGCTGCAAGCACGCCGTCGGCCTTGCCCACGCGCCCAGGGCCGACGAAGACGCCGAGCCTGGGTGACACGGCAGTCAACTCCCGAGGTCTTCACGTGGGGCCGGCCCAGCTGCCCAGCGCCCCCGTGATCCCGCGGCATGGCGCCCAAGCCCCCGTGGCCCAGCGATGCAGCCGCCCAGCGGTTGGCCGCCGTCCGAGCCGGCCCAGAAAACTAGCCCTTCGTGGACCCGAGTGTGAGCCCTCGCACGAACTGGCGTTGCAGGGCGATGAAGACGATAACGGTCGGGATGGCGGCGAGGAGCGACGCAGCAGCCAGCAGGTTGTTGTTGATGAAGAACGAGCCTTGCAAGTTGTTGAGCGCGGACGTGATCGGTCGCTTTGCGCCCGACTCCATCAGCAGCAGCGCCCAGAAGAAGTCGTTGTAGATCCAGGTGAATTCCAGGGTAGCCAGCGCGGCCAGCGCGGGCGTGCAGAGGGGGAGGATCACCTTGCTGTAGATGGTCCAGACGCCGGCCCCGTCCACCAGCGCCGCCTCGTTCAGTTCTTTGGAGATCGTGCGCATGTAATTGCTGAGCACAAAGGCACAGAAACCGGTCTGGAAGACCACGTGGATCAGAATGATTCCCACATACTGGTCGTAGAGCAGCCCGTTGTCGCTTGGAAACATGCCCACGAACGGGAGCTTGATCAGTTCCGGAACCGGGATTGCCAGATACAGCCAGTAGAGCGGGACGATGATCACCTGGGGAGGCAGAAGATTGCCGGCGGTGAACATCATTAGCAGGGCCACGTTGAAACGGAAACTGAACCTTGAGACCGCGAATGCGACGAGCGATGCCAGGAACAAGGCCAGGATCACGCCTGGGATCACCACAATCAACGTGTTCAGGTAGTAGTACGGGATTTCGGCCGATTGCCACACGTTGATGTAATTGTTGAAGTTCAGGTTCGTGGACAGCGATACGTACCCATGCTGGATGGTGTCGCTGACCGGCCGGAGCGACGTGTAGAAGGCATACAGCAGCGGGACCAACCACACGATCGAGATGACAATCAGGAACGCGTGGAGGGCTGCTCGCTGGGGCCTGATCCGCCGTTGTGACCGGCCGCCTCGCACCATGGTTGTGCCGGTCATGCTTGGTCCTCGCGGAAGACTCGGGTCAAGTAAAGGATGATCGGGCCGAGCGAGATCACCAGCAGCACCACCGCAATGGACGACCCGAAGCCGATCAGGTTGGCCTCGCTGATCGAGTTGTTGGTGATCAGCGTGGAAAGAAGTTCAAGACCGTTCTTGCCGTGATTGATGATGTAGGCGATGTCGAAGGCGCGAAGGGATTCGATCACGGTGACGACCAGGATGACGGTGTTGATCGGGGCCATGACGGGAAAGACCACGTGGAAGAACGTCTGCCGCTCGTTGGCGCCGTCGATGGCAGCCGCCTCGCGCAGCGTGGGATCGACGCTCTTCAGGCCCGCCAGGTAGAGGATCATGATATAGCCGACCTGCCGCCAGCTGGCCGCCACCAGGACGGCCCACAGGTTGAGGCCGGGTGTCCCGAGCCAGTCAATCGCGTTGGTCTGCGAGGTTCTCCCCAGAAGCGAGTCGATGAGGCCGGAAGAGCCCGGTGAGTACTGCAGCTCCCAGATGAAGCCGATCACGGCCAGGGAGAGCACGACCGGGAGGAAGAACGCGTTCTGGTAGATCGCGCTGCCCCGGATGTCCCTGTCGAGCAGCACTGCAAGAAACATGCCCAGGGGTGTTGCAATGAAGACGAAAAAGAGCAACCAGATCAGGTTGTGCTCGACGGCGGGCCAGAAGAACAGGTACTGCGTGAACAGGTACGTGTAGTTGTTCAGGCCCACCCAGTTGTGAGCCGTGATCGCACCGATACCGCGCCAATTGGTGAAGGAGAGGCCGATGGAGGCGATCGTCGGCGCCCAGATGAAGACGAGATCGAGAATTGTCGGGATCCCCACCATCAGCGTGAGGATCAGCTTGTCGCGCCTGGTCAGCAGGCTGTACCGATGGCGAGCTGCCGTGGACGCGCTTGTTCCCGCCCCCACGTCGGACGCGGGGGCGGGAACCGTATCGGCACGTCCCTGATCAGGCACGATGCCCTACAACGCAGCTCAGGCTTCGGGAGGAAGCGAGTCCCAGAAGCTCTGGATCTGGGACTGGAGCTTCTGGATGTCCCCATTCGGGTTCTTGAGGAAGGTACCGAGGAAGCTCTGCATGCCGTTTGCACCGGCAAAGTCCGAACGAGAGTCGCGATCCAGGAACTGGGTGATCTTCTTGGCGGAGTTGACGATCTCCACGGCTTTCTTGTCCAGCGCGGTGTAGCCGCTGGTGTCCGTGTCCAGGGCCGGCGGGATCAGCCCGGTGCCCTCGTTGAACATGATCAGCTGCGTGGAGCCCTTCGACCAGAACTGGAGATAGGCCTTCGCGTTCGCCATGTCCTGCTGCAGCGAGCGGGACTTGGCACTCATCATGATGACGTCAATCGGCGCGTCAAGTGCCTTCTCCGCGTCGTACGGCGTGCCGAGCGCGGGGAACGCGAAGAAATCGAGATCCGCGAGGTCCGCCGGGCTGCCGGCGGCGACGAACTCCTGCGACACGAAGAGGCCGAGGAGATACATACCGGCCTTCTTCTGGATCAGCTTGTCGGCCGACTGCTCCCAGGTCAGTCCAGCGAACTGGGTGTCGCTATAGGGGAGCAGCAGCTTCCACTGGTTGAAGACCGCGGTCACCCTGGGGTCGGTCCACTTCTCCTTGCCGTTGAGCAGCCCGATGTGGAAGTCGTACCCGTTGAGGCGCAGGTCGAGGATGTCGAAGGTGCCCATGGCCGGCCAGCCGTCCTTGTCGCCGAACGCGAACGGGATGAGGCCGTCTTTCTGCATTGTCTGGCAGAGAGACATCAGGTCGGTCCAGGTGGCCGGGATCTGGTAATTGTGCTCCGCGAAGACGCTCTTCCGGTAGAAGACGGCCCAGGGGTAGTAATCGATCGGGATGCCGTAGACCTTCCCGTCGCTGCCGGTGACCGCGGTCGCGAAGGCGGAGGTGAAGTTGTTCTTGACCGACGCCCATACGTCATCGATCGGCGTCACCAGGCCCTGGTCGGCGAAGAACCGCATTCGGTGCCCGGAGAACCAGAGAAAGGTGTCCTGGGGCGTGCCCTGCAGGTACGCGCTGATCTGGTCCTGGAACGTGTTGTGGTCGACCGTGTTCATCACGACCTGGATACCGGTCGCCTGGGTGAACGCGGTGTTGATGAGCTGCATGCCCTTCTTGGGGGCAGGATCGGAGTTGTTGCTCCCGATCGTCACCTGTCCGGTGGCACTTGCAGCCGGCGCCGGTGCGCTACCGGCCGGCGCCGCAGGGGCGGTGCTGGCGCTCGGAGCCTTGGTCGGGGCGGTGGTGGCGCCCGCGCCGCACGCGGCCAGGAACGCCGACACGCCTGCCAGGCCGGCGACCCCCGCCACGCCCTTCAGGACCGTGCGCCGTGACAACTGGGTGGCGCTGGGATCGGACAGCGACGGCCCGCGCGGGGTGTCGCCTGAGCTTGCCATAGGTTCCGCCTCCTCTTCCTGAGTCCCCACAAAAAACAACAGACCCAAACTGATTGTGGTCTTTGGGGACGGCCATGTCAAGGCTTCCGGGGCGGAATACGGTATGAAATCCAGCGGGTACGTTGACTTCTGGGGGTTTGCGGTGCATTCTTCCCGGTGGGATCATGGGGCAGGCGCAGCGATGGCGGGGAGCCGACGCCCTGAAATGTGCGTAGCCGGGAGTGGTGGAGGGCGGCCTCGGTGCTAGCGCGACAGCGACAGGCGCGCATCCTGGAGCGGATCCGCGAGGACGGCGCGGTGCGGGTGGCCGAGCTCGTCCGCGCGCTCGGCGTCTCCGACATGACGGTGCGCCGCGATCTCGAGGCCCTGCGCGCCCGGGGACTCCTGGAGAAAGTGCACGGCGGGGCCACCGCGGTCTCCGGGAGCGCCCTCTTCGAGCCCGGGTTCGCGGCCAAGTCGGCCCTCCAGCAGGCCGAGAAGGCGGCCATCGCAGAGGCCGCCGCGGCCCTCGTGGAACCCGGGATGGCGATCGGGATCAGCGCCGGTACCACCACCTATGCGCTGGCCCGGCGCCTGGGCGAGATCGCGGGGCTCACCGTGGTCACCAACTCGATCCGGGTGGCGGATGCCCTGGGCGAGACGGCCCCGGGCATGACGGTGGTCCTGACGGGCGGGGTGCGCACCCCCTCGGACGCCCTGGTGGGTCCCTTCGCGGTGGCGGTCCTGCAGACCGTGCACCTCGATCTGGTCTTCATGGGGGTGCACGGGATGGACCTGCGGGCGGGCTTCACCTCGCCCAACCTGCTCGAAGCCGAGGCGAACCGGGCCATGGTGGCCGCCGCGCGGCTGCTGGTGGTGGTGGCCGACCACACCAAGTGGGGGGTGGTGGGCCTGAGCAGCTTCGCACGCCTGGACGAAGCCGACATCCTGGTCACCGACACGGGCCTCGAGCCGGCGGCCGCCGACGCGCTGGCCGCGCATGTCCGCCAGCTGGTGCGTGCGGAGCCGTACGGGTCGGGGCCGGGCCGGCTCCCGGCACCGAGCGAGCCGGTCCGGGCGGTGCGAGGTGGCACGCCTCTCGGCGGAGCGGAGCCCGGCGCCCCCGCGGCCGCGGCGGCCGCGGCCAGCTACCGGGAGACCGCGGGGTGACTGGATTGCCCCGGGCGCGGTCCAGGCTGCCTGCCCGCGACCTGATGCGGCATCCGATCTTCTCGCAGCCGCACCGCCGCTACAACCCGCTCCTCGACGAGTGGGTCCTGGTGTCGCCGGAGCGGACCCGGCGTCCCTGGCAGGGTCGGCGGGAGGCCCCCCCGGTCACCCAGTTGCCAGCCTACGATCCGTCCTGCTATCTCTGCCCCGGCAACGTGCGCGCCAACGGCGAGCGCAACCCCGGGTATGCCGAGACGTTCGTCTTCACGAACGACTTCGCGGCCCTGCGCCCGGATGTCTCCTCCGGGCGTGTCGAGCGGGGCCTGCTGGTCGCGGAGGGGGAGGCCGGCACGTGCCGGGTCATCTGTTTCTCCCCCCGGCACGACCTGACGATGGCCCGTATGAGCCGGGCCGAAGTGCGGCGGGTGGTCGACGTGTGGGCCAGCCAGACGTCGGAGCTCGGTGCCGCCTACCGCTGGGTGCAGGTGTTCGAAAACCGCGGCGAGACCATGGGGGCCTCCAACCCCCATCCGCATGGACAGATCTGGGCTGGCACTGCGCTGCCGGTCGAGGGCGCTCGTGAGGATGCCGCGCAGCGATCCTGGCAGCTCGAGCATGGCACGCGCCTGTTGCTCGACTATCTGTCGCAGGAACACGGCGGTCCGCGGGTGGTGGCGGAGGACGACGAATGGCTGGTGCTGGTGCCCTTCTGGGCGGTTTGGCCCTTTGAGACCCTGGTGGTCCCGAAGCGACCGGTGGGGCGGCTGCCGGAGCTCGACGATGGCCAGCGGGACGCGCTGGCGGGGGCCCTGATCGACCTGCTCAGGCGCTATGACAACCTTTTCGGCGTGCCGTTCCCGTACTCGATGGGGTGGCACCAGGCGCCTTTCGATGCGGCTGCCCATGACCACTGGCAGCTGCACGCGCACTTCTATCCACCGCTGCTTCGCTCGGCGAGCGTGCGCAAGTTCATGGTGGGATACGAGATGCTGGCCGAGAGCCAGCGCGATCTCAGTGCCGAGGATGCCGCGGCCCGCCTCCGTGCGGTGGCGGCATCCCTGCGGCCGCGCGAGGTGCCTGCCCGAGCCCGTTGAATCGCCCGCGACGTTGCGGCAAGCGGGAAGGGGGCATCCGCCGCGCGGCGCCGACGTCGTCAGGCGCAGGCGCACGAGCGCCGTGCCACGCTCACCCCGTGCGGCGCTCCGTGCAGACGCCGCCCCTCAAGCTCAGGCCGCTGCCAGCGCCCGGCTGGTCAGCGAGAGGCCGCTCGCGTCGTCGAACATGTGGACACGGTCGATGGGGACCCGCAGGTCGAGCACGTCGCCGGGGTGGACGCGGGCCGACGAGTTGATGAGGGCGATGATCTCCTCGTCCGCGGCCGTCAGGTGGACCTGCTCCTCGTCGCCCAAGTACTCCACCACGTCCGCCTTGGCGCGCAGCATCGCGTCGCCCGGCTGGGCGTCGCCGAGCGCGAGGTGCTCGGGACGGATCCCCACCGTGACCGTGCTGCCGCTGAGGGCGGCCACCGACTCGCGCAGGCGCTCCGGCACCGGGAAGGTGAGCTCCCCTCGGGTGAGCTGCACGACGCCGTCGCGGTGGGTGGCGGTCATCTCGATGAAGTTCATGGCCGGCGAGCCGATGAAGCCCGCCACGAACTTGTTCACCGGGCGGTCGTAGAGCTCCTGGGGTGCGCCGACCTGCTGGAGCAGCCCGGCGCTCATCACGGCGATCCGGGTCCCCATGGTCATGGCCTCGATCTGGTCGTGGGTGACGTACACGAAGGTGGTGGCCAGGCGCTGGTGCAGGCGCAGGATCTGGGCCCGCGTCTGGGAGCGCAGCTTGGCATCGAGGTTGGAGAGCGGCTCGTCCATCAGGAAGACCGCGGGCTCGCGCACGATGGCGCGCCCCAGGGCGACGCGCTGGCGCTGGCCGCCGGAGAGGGCCTTGGGCTTGCGGTCGAGCAGGCTGCCGAGGTCGAGGATCTGGGCCGCCTCCGCCACCCGGCGCTCGATCTCGGGCTTGGGTACCTTGCGCAGCTTGAGCCCGAAGGAGAGGTTGTCCCGGACGCTCATGTGGGGGTAGAGCGCGTAGCTCTGGAAGACCATGGCCACGTCGCGGTCCTTGGGGGCGAGGTCGTTCACCACCCGGTCGCCGATCTTGACGACGCCTTCGGTGACCTCCTCGAGCCCCGCGATCATGCGCAGGCTGGTGGTCTTCCCGCAGCCCGAGGGGCCCACGAGCACCAGGAACTCCTCGTCCCGGATGTCGAGGTTGAGGTCGCTGACGGCGACCACGTCGCCGTAGCGCTTCCACACGTGGTCGAACGTCACGGTTGCCATCGACGCATCCTCAATTCCGCGCTGCAGGTTGGGTCTCGCGCGTCATGGTCGCGATCCTACCACGCGCCTGTACCCGCCCGGCGCCTGTACCCGCCCCGCGCGATGCACAACCGGTGCCGGTCCCGGTAGACTCGAGATGGAGGCTCGCGCATGCTCGACATGGACCTGGTCGGCTGGATCGTGGTCGGCTTCATCGCGGGCTCCCTGTCGGGGAGCCTGGTGCCCGGCCGTACGGCCCGCGGGTGCCTTGCCAATGTCCTGGTTGGCGTGCTCGGAGGGATCCTGGGCGGGTACCTGGGCCGCCAGCTGGCGTTTGGGGATCCGCAGGGGTTCCTGGCCGCTGTGGTGGTCGCCCTGGTGGGAGCGGTCATCGTGCGGCTCGTGCTGGAGGCCCTGGCGCCTCAGAGCCGCAGGGCGTAGGGCCGACGGCGGACAAGCGAAGGTGCGCCCCATCCGCCTGCGTCCCGGTTCGCTCCCGCCCGCCGAAGCGCTCGGCGCCGTCCTGGTTCGGGACGTGGTGATCGGTGGGGAGCGCTGGGCCAAGGGCCGCCGGCTGTCCGCGGCGGACCTGTCACGAATCGCTGAACCGGGCATTGCCCTCGACCTGGGGAGGCGGGGCGGGGAAACGGGTGCAGCGCCCGGGTTCACTGCCCTGGTGCTGGAGCCGGACGAGGTCCACGAAGACGCCGCCGCCATCCGGCTCGCGGAGGCCGTGGCGGGATCCGGTCTGCGGCTGCGCGGGCCTTCCGAGAGCCGGATCGATCTCCTGGCGGAGGCGCGCGGAGTGCTGCGGGTCAGGTCGGCGATGCTGGAGCGGCTGGACCGGATAGACCCGTTGGCGGTCTTCACCCTCTATGACGGGCAGGTGGTGGAGCGCGGCGAGCTGGTGGCAAGCGTCAAGATCGGGCCGCACGCTGTTCCCGAGGCGACCCTGGTCCGGGGCCTTCGGCTGGCTGCGAAAGCCGGACCGCTGGTGTGGGTGGCACCGTTCCAGCCGCGCCGGGTGGCGGTGCTGGTAAAGGAGTCGCTGCGGCCGCTGGAGCGCGAACGGTTCGAGCGCGGGATCGCCGGACGGGTCGAGTGGCTGGGCTCCTCGCTGGAGGCCGTCCGGTATGTCGAGGACGACGCGGCGGCCGTCGAGCGGTCCCTTGGCGCCCTGGTGCGAGGCCCGCAGCGGGCGGACCTGGTGCTCACGGCCGGGGCTGCGTCCACCGATCCGACGGATGCGCTGTTCGTGGCCCTGGAGCGCCTGGGCGGACGGGTGGTCCGGCACGGGGTGCCAGCGCACCCGGGCTCCATGGTCTGGCTCGCCCGCGTGCGGTCGACCGACCTGCTGGGCCTCCCGAGCTGTGGCGCTTACGCACGGGCGACGGCCGCGGACCTCCTCTTGCCGCGCCTGCTCTCCGGGGAGCGGGTCAGCGCGAAGATGGCGGCGTCGCTCGGGCATGGCGGTGTCCTGGTGCGGGCGATGCGCTTTCGCTTTCCGCCGTACGCTCGGCAGCAGGAAGCTGGCCGCCGGGCCGCACGATGAAGGGGGAGGTCGGGCCTTGAGGGAACTGGTCGAGACGATCGGCGCCTGGAGAGCCGAAGGGGTCGAAATCGGCCGCGCGGTGGTGGTCCGGACCTTTGGGTCGGCGCCGCGGCCCGAGGGCGCGGTGCTCCTGCTGGCCTCGGACGGGCGGATCGCGGGATCGGTCAGCGGCGGCTGCGTGGAGGGCGCCGCGGCGGACGAGATCCGGCGCTCGCGGGCGGAAGGCCGCTCGAGGGTGATCCGCTACGGGATCAGCGACGAACAGGCCTGGGACGTGGGGCTCGCGTGCGGGGGCACCATCGACGTCCTGGTCGAGCCGATTCTGCGGCCCGAGCTCGAGGCGGCGGCCCGCACCCCAAGTGCGCCGCGGGCCGTGATCACGCCCCTGCCGGCGGATGCGCCCGGTCCTGAGCCTGGCCCGCACGTGCCGGGCGCGGGCGCGTCTCCCGCGCCGGTCCTGGTGGCCTTCGAGGATGGCCGACTCTATGGTTCGCTGGAGGATCCAGCGCTGGACCGGGTGCTGCTGACCGAGGCGCAGGACGTCCTGCTGCGCGGCGCGTCACGAACGGTGGCACTGGGCGATCGTTCGTTCTTCGTCGAGGCGTTCCCGCGCCGGCCCCGGATCCTGATCGTGGGCGCGGTCCAGGTGGCGATCCCGCTGGTCGCCATCGCCCGTGCCCTGGGCTACGAGACCGTGGTGGTGGATGGGCGCCCGGCGTTCGCGACCCGCCAGCGGTTTCCCGACGCCGACCAGCTGATCGTGGGCTGGCTGGATGAGGTCGCGGACCAGATCGCCCTGGGGCCCGCCGACGCGGTGGCGGTTCTGTCGCACGACGTGAAGTTTGACGAGCCCGCGATCCTCACCGCGCTCAGCCACGGCTGCCGGTACGTGGGAGCTGTGGGGTCGCGCCGGACGCAGGCGGATCGCCGCGAGCGGCTGCGCGGCGCGGGCGCGAGCGACGCGGAGCTGGCGCGGCTGCGTGGCCCGATCGGGCTGGATCTGGGAGGCCGCGCTCCGGCGGAGATGGCTCTCTCGGTGATGGCCGAGGTGGTTGCCGAGCGATACGGTGGCACCGGGCGGCCGCTGGTCGAGCGGGCGGCCGAGCGATCGTCCGACGGACGGATCGAGGGCTGAGATGGAGCCTCGGAGGATCGGCGCGGTGGTCCTGGCCGCTGGCGCCTCCGAGCGGTTCGGTGGCGTCAAGGCGCTTGCCCGGCTGCGGGGCCGGCCGCTCCTTCAGCGGGTCCTTGACGCGGTGACGGCGAGCGGTCTGGACCCTGCGGTGGTGGTGCTGGGGCGCGCGGCTGACCAGATCGAGGCGGGGATCGCGTGGCGGGGCGAACGCATCGTTCGCAACCCGGATCCGGAGGCGGGGCTCTCGAGCTCGCTGCGCGCGGGGATGGCCGCGCTTGGCGACGAGGTGGACGCGGCGCTGGTGCTGCTGGCTGACCAGCCCCTGGTGCGCACGGACGTGATCGGTGCCCTGGTCGCCGCGCTGGAGGCCGGCGGGCGTCCGGTCATCGTCCCGCGCTACGCGGCGGGGGGTGGGCCGAACCCGGTCCTGCTCGCCCGCCCGGCATGGCCCCTGGTGGCTGAGGCTTCCGCGGATCGCGGGCTCGGTCCGGTCCTGCAGGCGCATCCCGGCCTGGTGCGGACGGTCCCGGTCCAGGGAAGCAACCCCGACGTCGACACCCGCGCCGATCTGCTGGCGCTGGATTGGGGCGAGCGAGTGCGCGAGAACCGCGAGCAGGTCGATCGCGTGCGCGAGGTGCCGGACGGGCCGGATTTCTACGCGCCGCAGGCGGCCCGTTTTGTGGACGACCCGCGGCGGACCGGCGACGACGTGCTGGAGCTGCTCCGCTCGCTGGCCGCGCCCAAGGAAACCTGGCTCGAAATCGGGGCCGGCGCGGGCCGGTACGCGCTGGCGCTGGCGCTGCACGTGCGAACGATGATCGCACTGGATCCCTCGCCGGCGATGCTGGGCGCTCTTCGGACCTCCGCGCGCGAGCATGGGATCTCGAACATCCGGACGGTGGAGGCCCGCTGGCCGGTGGACCCCCGTGACGGTCTCTCGGCTCTGGCCGCCGATGTGGCGATGATCGCCAACGTGGGCCATGACGTGGAGCCGATCGGTCCGTTCCTGGACGCCATGGAAGCGGCCGCCGGCCGCTGCGTGGCGGTTCTCATGGATCGGCAGCCGGCTGCTGCCGCGGAACCGTTCTGGCCGCCCATCCACGGTGAGGCCCGGGTCCCGCTGCCCGCGCTGCCGGAGCTCATCGAACTGCTCAGGGCCCGCGGGGCCGCGCCCGTCGTCACGTCCTTTGCCCGTCCACTGCGGCCCTTCCCCGATGTCGACGCGTTGCTGGATTACCTGCGGGGGCAGCTCTGGTTGGCCCCTGGCAGCGAGAAGGATCGGCGCTTGCGAGACCTGGTCCGGGCCGACCTGGTGCCGCGCGCCGGCGGCGTGGGGCTGCGCAGCGAGCTGCCGATGCACGTCGGCGTGGCGCGCTGGCCCGGCGCGGCACACGGCCACGCCAGCACCTGACGCCACCGGCACCTGACGCCACCGGCACCTGACGCCGCCCGCGCCGGGTGCAGGAAGCTCATCCGGCGTTTCCGCCGCGGTCGGCTACGATATTCCCCGTCCAGCCTGCCATGAGGACTGCGTCTCTCCTGCCTGGACCTCTCGAGAGTTTGCATTGACGGGTGCATCTGCTCCTCGGGACTCGCTTGGCCGCGAGCTCCGCGACCTGCGCATCTCGGTCACCGACCGCTGCAACTTCCGCTGCACGTATTGCATGCCCCGGGAGCTCTTCGGCCCGGGCTTCGCGTTCCTGCCGCGTGCCGAGATCCTGACCTTCGAGGAGATCACCCGGCTGGCGCGCCTGTTCGTGGGGCTGGGAGTGCGCAAGATCCGCCTTACCGGCGGCGAGCCACTGGTCAGGCGGGACCTGCCGGGACTGGTGCGAGCCCTGGCGTCCATCGAGGGGCTGGAGGACCTGGCCCTGACCACCAACGGCGCCCTGCTGGCCAGCCAGGCGCGCGCCCTGCGCGAGGCCGGCCTGCGCCGGGTGACGGTCAGCCTGGATTCGCTCGACGACGGGGTCTTCGGGGCAATGAACGGTGTGGGGTTCCCGGTTGCTCGCGTGCTGGACGGGATCCGGGCGGCGCAGGAGGTGGGGCTTGCCCCGCTGAAGATCAACATGGTCGTGAAGCGGGGCGTCAACGAGGCGAGCGTCCTCCCCATGGCGCGCTACGCGCGTGAACACGGCCTGATCCTGCGCCTGATCGAGTTCATGGACGTGGGGCACTCCAACGGCTGGCGCCTGGAGGACGTGGTGCCGGCCGGGGAGCTGGTGGCGCGCATCGACCGGGTCTTCCCGCTGGTGGCGGAGCCGCCGTCCTATGCGGGCGAGGTCGCCACGCGCTGGCGATACCGGGATGGCGGCGGCGAGGTCGGGACGATCGCGTCGGTGACGCAGCCCTTCTGCGGGGCCTGCACGCGGGCCCGATTATCGGCCAAGGGCGAGCTTTACACCTGCCTGTTTGCGGCCACCGGAACCGACCTGCGGGCGTTGCTGCGGGGCGGCGCTTCGGACGCCGAGATTCGAGCCGCCATCACGGGCCGCTGGCGGCGCCGGTCCGACCGGTACTCGGAGTTGCGCTCCGCGGAAACCGCGGACCTCCAGCGGGTGGAGATGTTCGCCATCGGCGGCTGAGGGAGCGCGCGGTGGCGTCCGTGCCCGGCCGAGTGCGCCCTGACCGCCGGTGCCTACAGTGCGCCGACCCGCTCCATCTCCCCGGCTTCCAGGCGCCACTCCGCCGCCTGCACGTTCTGACGAACCTGTTCTGCCGCGCTTGCGCTCGCGATCACGCTGGCGACCTCGGGGTGCGAGAGGAGCCATCCGAACGCGAGCCCCACCAGCGAATGGTGCCGCTCGGCGGCGAACTGCTCCAGGCGCTCCAGGCGCTCGAAGTTGGCCGCGGTGAGGACGCGTTCCGCTCGAGGGCTCTCACCCAGGCGCGCGCCCCGCGGCACCACCCCGGGCCGGTACTTGCCGGTCAGAAACCCCGACTCGAGCGGGTAGTAGGGGATGAGGCCCAGTCCCAGGGAACGCGCGGCGGGGAGCAGTTCACGCTCGATCTCGCGCACCACCAGGTTGTAGTGGTCCTGGACCGAAACCGGCCGCACGAGCCCGGCGCTGCGCGCGGTCCAGTCGGCGTCCAGCACCTGCCAGCCGGCAAAGTTGCTCAGGCCCACGTATCGGACCTTGCCGGACCGCACCAGGTCGTCCAGGGCGCGCAGGCTCTCCTCGATGGGCGTCGCAGGGTCGGGCTGGTGCAGCTGGTAGAGGTCGATCCAGTCGGTCCGCAGTCGGCGCAGGCTGTTCTCCAGCGACTGGAGGATCCAGCGACGCGAGCAGCCGGTCTCGTACGGGGAGGTGCTCATCTCCATCCCGACCTTGGTTGCCAGCACCACCTGCTGCCGGCGCGGTCCCAGCAGCGAGCCGAGCAGCGACTCGGAAGCGCCCTTGCCGTAGACGTCGGCGGTGTCGATGAGGGTCACCCCGAGGTCGAGCGCCTGGTCGAGCACCTCGCGCGCCCGAGGCTCGTCGAGGCGGGTCCCGAAATTGTTGGCGCCCAAGCCCACCGCGGACACCAGCAGGCCGGAGCGACCGAGTCGCCGATACTCCATGTCTCCTCCTCGCCCACCGCGGGCCAGCTCAGGTACGGCGCGCCGCCCCCGTCGCTGAGAGGGGGGCGCTCCACGCGGCGCGCAAACGCAGGCGGAGGCCGCGCGCCTGCCCTTGCCCCGTCCGCCGAGCCTACACCAGACCGGCTGGCACGACCGGCGTGCGCATCGTCCCCGGGTGGCGCACGATCCGTCGGGTGGGAGGTGCTGGATGGCAGAGACGACGTTCGCGATCGTTGGAACGGGCTGGCGGAGCGAGTTCTACCTGCGGGTGGCCCGGGCGCTCCCGGAGCGGTTCCGGGTGACCGGCGTGTTGACGCGCAAACCGGACCGGACGGACCTGGAGGGCGCCTGGTCGGTGCCGGCGCGCGCGACCATCGAAGCGTTGCTGGCGGATCACCCGTCGTTCGCGGTCCTCTCGGTCCCCTGGGCCGTGACACCGGTCTTGATCCGCGAGCTGGCCGAGCGCGGCCTGCCGGTGCTGGCCGAGACGCCGCCCGCCCCCGACCTGGAGGGCCTCGAGGCACTGGGCGACCTGGCTCGCGACAACGCGCGGGTCCAGGTCGCCGAGCAGTACCAGTTCCAGCCCGCGATCGCGGCTCGCCTCGCGCTGGTTCGCTCCGGTCGCCTGGGCAGGCTCTCGGAAGCCCACCTCTCCCTGGCTCACGGTTACCACGGGATCGACCTGCTCCGCCGTTTCCTTGGGGTCGGGTTGGACCCGGTCACCGTCACGGCCCGCCGGTTCGTTGCGCCCATTGTGGCGGGTCCCGATCGGTCAGGCCCCCCGGCCGAAGAGCGGCTGGCCGATTCGGTCCAGACGATCGCCTGGTTCGACTGGGGCGACCGGCTGGGGATCCACGACTTCTGCGACGAGCAGTACTTCTCCTGGATCCGTGGCCGTCGGTGCCTCCTGCGAGGGGAGCGCGGCGAGATCGACGGCGCCACGGTCCGCCTGCTGCTCGATGCCTGGACGCCGGTCGAGATCGAACTGGTGCGGCGGGACGCCGGTCGCGACGGGAACCTGGAGGGACTGCACCAGGTGGGCATCACGGCCGGAGAGACCTGGCTCTACCGAAACCCGTTCGCTCCGGCGCGCCTCAGCGAGGACGAGATCGCGGTTGCCGAATGCCTGGAGCGGATGGCCGAATACGTGGGCGGCGGCCCCGGCTTCTGCAGCCTCGCGGAGGGCGCCCACGATCACTACCTCGGGCTGATGGCGGCCCGCGCGGCCGATGAGGGGCGCCCGCTCCGGGCCCCCGGCCTCGGCTGGGCGCGCCCTGCCGCCGATGGCGGCGCAGTGGGAGACCGGCCCCGGTAGGGCCGCCCGCGACTGGGGAGGAGGCCGGCTGGTGTTGTGCGGCATCGCCGGGGGTGCTACAACCTTGCCGTCGGACCACGTAAGGCGGAGGACAGCGATGGTCACTCCTCGTTCCACTGCCGTCTGGGTCAACGCGACCTCGGCCACTATCGTGCGCTGGGGGCCCGGCGTCGTGCACCGCTCCCACATCGAGTCGCGGGTCCCGGCCCACCATCGATCAACCGGGCAGGTGACCGTGCCCGGGGGCGAGCGCCATGGCGGCGTCGGTCCCCGCGCAGCCGGCGAACGTCACCGGCTGGAGCACCTGCGGGCCTTCCTGACCCAGGTGCGGAGCACGCTCCCGGAGGACGACCTCCTGCTGGTGGGAGATGGCGTGGTGGTGGAGCGCCTCGCGAGCGCAGTCCGGGGCGCGGACACGGCTCGCGGGCTCGCGCGCCGCATCGAGGTGCGGCGGCATGCGCCGCTCACGGAGGGCCAGCTGCTGGCGATGCTGCGCCGTTTCGCCGGGGCGCCGGCCCGGCGCCGCCGTCCACGCCTGGCGCGGGCGGGGCTGGGCGCCTGAATGCGGGCGCGCCTGCTTGCGTTTGGGTCGCTCGAACTCGGGGGTCGCCGGTACCACGAGGACGTGGTGATCGAACGCGGCCGGGTGCGCAAGCGGCACAAGAAACCGTCGCGGCCGTACCGGGACGCCTACGGGCACACGCCGCTCTCCGTGGCCGAACGCATTCCCTGGGGCGGCGTGCGCCTGATCGTGGGGACCGGTGCCGAGGGGGCGCTCCCGGTCATGCCGGAGGTCCTGGAGGAGGGCCGGCGGAGGCACGTCGAGGTCCTCGCTTTGCCCACACCCGAGGCGTGCCGGCTGCTTCGTTCGCTCGACCGAAAGGACGTGGACGCGATTCTCCACGTCACCTGCTGAACGTCCGGGCACGGCAACCGGCCGGGCCCGGACTTGGCCCAGGTGGCGGCATCGGCTAGGCTGACCCACGATGTTGCTTGGAATCGATCATCTGGTCATCGCCGTGGCTGATCCGGACGAGGCGGGCGTGCGCCTGGAGCAGGAGATCGGCCTCGCCGCGGCCGACGGCGGCGCGCATCCGGCGATGGGCACCCGCAACCGGCTGGTCTGGCTGGGCAGCAGCTACATCGAACTCCTCGGGATCGTGGATCGCGACCTGGCCGCGCGCGTGTGGATCGGCGCGCCTGTGCTCGAGGCGCTCGCCCGGGGTGGCGGTCTGGCCGCGTGGGCAGTCGCGACCGACGGGCTGGATGCGGATCTGGCCGTGCTGCGGGCCCGCCGCTCCGATCTTGGCGATCCGCTCGCAGGGGAGCGACGGCGCCCCGATGGAGGCCTGGTCCGCTGGCGGTTTGCCGCCCCGCGCCGCCTGGGCCCGGGTGAGCCTCCCTTCCTGATCGAGCACGACACGAGGGCTGCCGAATGGGGGCCCTCAGATCGGGCTGCTCATGCGGCGGCGGTGCACCCGTTGGGCGGGCCGGTGCGGCTGGCGGTGCTCGAACTCCCGGTTGACGACGTGCATCGCACTGGCCTGCGTTTCACGCGTGCCCTGGGCCTTCGGTTCCGTCCATCGCTGGCGGGGTCCGGGTCTCGCGACGCGGACGTCGGTGGCCAGATCGTCCGGCTGCGCCCCCGCCGCGGCGGGGCAACCTCGAGCGTGGTTCACTTGGCGGCGCCGGTGCCCGCGCTGCGGGATGCCCAGCTGCTCGGCTGTCGATGGATACTGCGCCCGATGGCCGACGTGGCTCGTCCACCGGAACCACGCACGAAGGAGGGCACATGAGCAGCCAGGGCTCGGCGGCCAGGGAGCGTGTCCCTGAGGTTGCTGGTGATCTGCCACGGGCCGCCCAGGCCATGGGGCCGTTTCGCCTTGGCCGGGGGCTTGACGAACGCCACTTCGACTTCATGGACTCGCAGTTCGAGTGGCGTCGCATCTTCTCCGAGCTATTCGGCACGTTCCTGCTGGTCGTGGTGGCCGTGGGCGGCGGGATGGTCAACGCGCGGTTCGGCGGCAATGTGCTTTCCCTCAGCGCGCAGGTCACCGCGCCGGGTCTGATGGTGGGGGCCGTCATCCTGTTCATGGGCGCCGTGTCCGGTGCGCACCTGAACCCGGGCGTGAGCATCGCCTTCGCGCTCCGCGGCGATTTCCCCTGGCGGCGGGTGCCGGGGTACATCGTGGCCCAGTTCCTGGGCGCGATCCTCGCCACGCTCGTGCTGGTGGTACTGCTCGGCCGCCAGGGCAGTGCGGGCCTGACGCTGCCCGGCCCGGGGATCAGCGACGGCGTGGCGATGATCTGGGAGTTGCTCCTGAGCCTCGGGCTGGTGAGCACCATCCTGGGGACTTCCTCGGGCGCCCAGAACATCGGTGCCATGAACGCGATCGGCGTGGCGAGCTATATCGTGCTGGCGGGGCTCTTCGGTGCGCCCGTCAGCGGTGCGTCCATGAACGTGGCTCGCTCCCTGGGCCCCGCGCTGGTACTGGGCGACATGACCAGCTGGTGGGTCTACCTGGTCGGTCCGCTGGCGGGTGCGCTGCTTGCCGTGGGCGTCGCCTACATCCTGCGCGGTCCCGGGGGCGGCTTCTACGGGACCAAGGCGGCAGAGGGAACGCTGGGCTGGCTCTGGCGGCCGGGCCCGATCGAATCGGCGTTGCCGAGCACGCCCGAGGAGGCGCGCTCCAGGGGCGACGCGGTCACTCCCGACGGATCGTAGTCCGGCGGTCGCCAGGCCCCCGGGGTGGCCGGTGGCCAAAGCCCGCCGCCCGATCTCGCTGCATTGCAGGCAGCGTTGAAACGTGGGGTGGCCTGCGGGACTCGAACCCGCAACCATCGGATCCACAATCCGATGCTCTGCCAATTGAGCTAAGGCCACCGCGGAGAAGTCTTCGCCCGCCAAGCGTCGGCCTGCGGCACGGCACGATTGGCCGCGATTCGCCCTGTCGGGTCGACCCGGGCGCGCTGGAGTCTACCCCAAACCGTCCCCCGCGGGCTGCAACCAGCCTGGAAGCTGGTACCCACGGCCGTTCTCCCCCCGGACGTACGGGCGATTGGGCTCCGGGCACGTGGCCCCTAGTCTCGCGCCATGACCACGCCAGTGACGCGCCCGGAGGTTGAGCCGCGTTGATCTCGTTGCGGCACCGGCTCATCCGGCTGACCCTCGCGCTGCTGACCTGGGCCCTGGTTGCCGGCTGGGCCCTGGCGCTCCCGGCGGCCCCCGCGGTGCGCGCGTGGGACGCCGGCACGTTCAGCGCGCCCGACGAGCAGCTCCTCTTCTCGCTCACCAACCAGGCACGGGCGGGCTCGGGACTGGCGCCGCTGCGCTACGACAGCCAGCTGCACTCGCTGGCCGAGTGGCGAGCCCAGGACATGTCGGTGCGTGGCTACTTCTCGCATCAGATCCCGCCGCAGGGGTATGAAGTCTTCCACTACATGGACCAGCGCGGCATTCAGTACGTCCTGGCCGGCGAGAACATCGGCTGGGACAACGCCTCGGACGACCAGGCCACCCCCATGATCCAGCAGATGTTCATGAACTCCCCCGAGCACCGCTCGAACATCCTGGGCCCCCTGTGGGACTCCATGGGCGTAGGGGCGTACAAGGGGACCGACGGCAAGCTCATGTATTGCGTGCTGTTCAAGGAGACCAGGCCTGCCGCCACGCCGACCCCCACGCCTCCGCCGACCCCTGCCCCGACTCCACGGTCGACTCCGAGGCCGACTGCCCCGCCGACCCTGGCTCCAACCTTCACGCCTGCCCCACGTCCGACCGCCACCCCGCGCCCGGTCCAGGCTCCGCCCGTCGCGTCGACGGCGAGCCCGGCGCTCAGGTCGAAGCCCGGCGCCACGCCGAGCCCGACGCCTCCGCCGACCCCGACCCCGACGCCAGTGCCGCTGACGGCCCCCGCCCCGGCGGCCACGCCCGGGCTGCCGACCCAGGCCGCCGCACCGTCGGTGGCGCCTTCCGCCGTTCCGCCCGCACCCTCCACGGGCACGCCCGGCGTCGGCGTTGGCCTGCGCATCCTGGATGACGCGCCGCCAGCGGGGCTGGTCGAGCAGCTGATCGGTGGGCTGCTGGGGGCACCGGCGGGCAGCTGACCGGCACCCACTCGCTGCCGCTCGAATCCCCACGCCGCTACACTGGCCGGATGCCCCCCATACTCGAGGCGCGCGACCTCACCAAGACCTATCGCGCCGGTGACGCGGAGATCCATGCCCTCCAGGGCATCTCGCTTGCCGTGCGCCCCGGTGAGTTTGTGGCCTTCATGGGCCCCTCGGGAAGCGGCAAGACGACGCTCCTGCAGCTCCTTGGGGGACTGGACCGCCCGACGTCCGGGGAGGTCGTGCTCGACGGGGTGACCCTCTCCGGTCTTGACGACGACAGGGCCACGCGGCTGCGCCGCGAGAAGACCGGGTTCGTGTTTCAGGCCTTCAACCTGGTGCCGCTTCTCTCCGCCCGGGAGAACGTGGCGTTGCCATTTCTGCTGGCGGGCCGCGACGCGCGCGATGCGGATGCGGCCGCCCGGGTCGACGAGGCCCTGGAGCTCGTCGATCTGTCGCAGAAGGCGGACCGGCGGCCCGATGCGCTGGCGTTCGGGGAGCAGCAGCGGGTGGCGATCGCCCGGGCGATTGCCGGGCGTCCCGCGATCCTCTTCGCCGACGAGCCCACCGGCAACCTCGACTACGCCACCGGCCTCGAGATCCTCCAGTACCTGTTCCGTTCGTGCGCCGAGCGTGGCCAGACGGTGGTGCTGGTCACGCACGACGCACAGGCCGGCGCCTTCGCCGACCGTGTCCTGTTCCTCCGGGACGGCCGGGTCCTCGAGCAGATCGAGCTCGGGCGCCGCTCGGACCACCCGGCCGGGCCGCTGATCGAGCGGCTGGCGCTGCTCGGCCAGTAGGCACATGGGCGGTCCCTGGAGTTTCGGCTGGCGGTCGCTCCGCCGCCGTCCGCTGCGGGCCGCACTCACGGTCACCGGCATCGCGATCGGCGTGGCGCTGGTGTTTGCCGTGCTCTCGGTGGATGCCGCGGCCTCGGGCGGCGCGGCAGGGTACGCACGGGAACTGGCCGGTCGCGCGGACATGGTGGTGCAGGCGTTCGGGGAGGGGACGCTCGCTCCGGCCAGCCTGGCGACCATTGCCGACACACCGGGGGTGCTGGCCACGTCCTCCCAGGTGCGCCGCCCCACTTTTGCGACCGGCCCGAGGGGGACCCTGGGCCCGGTAACCGTGGTGGGGGTCGACCCGGCCGCCGACCGGGCCCTGCACGATGAGACTGTGGTGGCCGGCGCGCCGCTCGCGCAGGACGGTGCGGGCACCGCGCTGCTGACCTCCTCGTGGGCCCGGGCGCACGACGTGGGGGTCGGCTCGCGCCTGTCGCTCGTGGGGGGCGGGGGGGAACGCTCGTTCCTGGTGGTGGGCCTGCTGGCGGATTCGGGACCGGCGCTCGCCGACAGTGGCCGCCTGGTCTACGTGACGCTGGGGGCTGCACGTTCGCTCTTCGGGCTCCCGGCCGGGGCCGCGGACCGGGTGGAGGTGCGGGTCGATCCCGCCGTCGGCGTGGCCGAGCTGGAGACGCGGCTGGAGGACCGTCTCACGAGCGGCCCGTACGTGATCTCGACCACGGCCGACCAGGCGGCCTCGCTCAGCGGCGCGACGCGCGATATCAGCTCGGGCCTGCTGCTGGTGGCCGCCGTGGTGCTCTTCGTGGGCGCGCTGCTCGTATCCGACGCGCTCGCGTTGTCGGTCGAGGAACGGACCCGCGAGGTGGGGCTGCTGCGCTCGGTGGGCGCGACCCGTGGCCAGGTGAACCGGATGGTGCTGGAAGAGGCAGCCTGGCTGGGGATCGGGGGAGCGGTGCTGGGGGTGGGCGCAGGAGCCCTGCTTGCGGTGGCGCTGGGGGCGCTGGTGGCGCCCCTGACGGGGGCGCCGCTTGACCCGTGGATGCTCGACCCGGGTGCCCTGGGGGTGGCGATCCTGCTGGGCTTCCTGGTGACGCTGGGAGCGGCCCTGGAGCCCGCCTGGCGCGCCGGCCGCATCCCGGCGGTGGAGGCGCTCCGGCGGGGGCCGGCCGCGCCTGCGCCCCGACTGCGAGGACTGGCTGGAGCCGGCACGGTGGCGGCGCTGGTCGGAATGGTCCTGCTGGAGCTGGCAGGCTGGAACGGATCGGCTTCGCCGGGCGGATCCTCGCTCGGTCAAGCGGGTCCCGCCGGACCGATCTTCACCGGGGTGGCGGGGGCCCTCGGCGCGCTGATCCTGCTGGCGATCGGAGGGCTGGTGGCCCCGCTCGCGCTGCGCGTGGCGGGCGCGCTGGTGGCGTTGATCCTGGCGCCCCTGGGGCGGCCGGTGCGAGCCCAGCTTCGTTTGGCGCGGGGTACCCTGGCGCACGACCCCGGGCGAGTCGCGGTCACCCTGGCCGCTCTGACCGTGGGCCTTGCGCTGCTGGTCGGGCTCTCCGGCGTTGCGGACGGCATGCGTCGGGCCGGCGATGCCTGGGTGACGGACGTTGCGCCGGCCGACCTTGCGGTGGTTGCCATCACCGCGGTCCCGACGGATTTCTCCGCCGACCTGGCCGCGGTCCCGGGAGTTGCCTCGGTCACGCCGGTCCGCCTCTTCGAGGTGGCCATAGCCGGCCGGCTGGCGTCGGCAATGGCCGTGGATCCGGCTGCCTACCAGAAGCTGGGTGCCTTGACGGTCGAGGGCGCCAGCCGGGCAGCCGCGTTTGCGGCGCTGCAGGCGGGCGGGGCCGCGCTGGTGCCGTCCTCGGTTGCCGATCGATTTGGGCTGCGCCCCGGCGACCCGCTCGAGCTGCAGACCGCCCTGGGGAGGATCCAGCTGCGCGTGGCCGCGATCGTCGCGCACAGCATCCCGGGCGCCGCCGGCGAGTCGGTGGTGATGTCGAGCGCGGACGCCAGCCGGGCCCTCGGGATCACCGGGGCTTCGCTCTTCCTGGTCCGCGCCGCACGGGGAGCGGGACCTGCCCTTGGCCCCCGGCTCTCGGGCGTGGCGAGCCCCTATGCCATGACGGTGGTCCAGCCCACCGGGATCGGCGGGGCCGTCACGGGAGCGCTGGATCGCACCTTCGGCCTGCTGGACCTGCTGGCCGTGGCGGCTGTGGTGGTGGCGGCGCTCTGCATCGTCAACGTGCTGGCCATGGACGTGCGCCGGCGGGTGCGCGAGCTGGGGTTGCTCCGCGCCGCTGGGCTCACGCGCCGGCAGGCCTGGGGTTCGGTGGTCCTGGAGGCAGGTATCCTGGGGCTTGCGGGCGCCTTGCTGGGCGTCGGGCTGGGGGTTGTGGCCTCGGCCGTGGTGCTGGTGGCGGGCGGCACCACCGATCTGCGGACTGCCCTGGACGTTCCGGCCGCAGCGGTCGTGACGGCGCTTGCGTTGGGCGTCGCCGGGGCAATTTTGGCGTCCGCGTACCCGGCGCATGTGGCGTCCCGTGTCGAGATCGTTCAGGCGCTCGGAGGGGAGTGAGGCGGGAAGGCAGATGGCCGAGTCAACGGGTCCCGCGTTTCGTTTCGTCGCCCACGCGGGCGCAGGCCGGGGGGCTTTTGCCCGTCGGTGGCCGCCCGTGGCGGCAGCTCTGGCCGCGCGCGGAATCGAACATTCGGTGGAGCTGACGTCCCGTCCCGGTGAAGCCGCCACGCTCGCGCGCCGGGCGGCTGACGAAGGGGCGCGGCTGGTGGTGGCGGTGGGCGGGGACGGCACGCTGCACGAGGTGGTCAACGGCCTGCTGCAGGGCGAACGCCCGCCTGACCGGCGGCCCATGGTGAGCCTCGTGCCCGCGGGCAGGGGAAGCGACTACGCGCGCGGCATCGGTCTGGCTGCCGAGCCGGAGGCACTGGTCGAGCGCCTGGTGGCGGCACTGGAGGGCGTCCCGTCCGTGGTGCACGCGATCGACATCGGCCGCGTGCAGTACCGGCCCGCCCGGTTGCCGGGGAGCCCCGCCAGCGAGCTGGGGATCGATGACCCCGGGAGCCGCTGGTTCGTCAATGCAGCAGGGATCGGGTTCAGCACGCTGATTGCGCGGCGGGTTTCTCGCTTCCCCAGCCGGCTCGGCGCGTACCTGTACACGGTGGCCGGTGTGGTCACCATCGTCGACTGGCAGCACCGCCGGGTCGAGCTGGGCTGGGACGACGGCACCCGGGACGAGGTGCGAATGGAGTCCGTGGAGGTTGCCCTGGGACCGTACGAGGGGGGCGGCATGTGGGTGGCCCCGGGCGCGGACCCGACCGACGGCCTTTTCGACGTGATGACCGTGGGAGCCGTGGGCCGACTCGAGACCCTCACCTTTTCGTGGCGGATCCGCGCTGGCGACCACCTGCGCAGCCGGCGAGTTTCTGTCCGGCGCACCCGTTCGCTGACCGTCCGGGCGCTGGACGAGGGCGGGCCGCTCTTCCTGCAGGCGGATGGCGAACTGCTGGGGCGCGACCCGTTCCGCTTCGATCTTTACCCCTCCGCGCTCCGGTTCGTCTGGTAGGCTTCGCGGGTGTTCGCCCAACCTCGCATGCTGCGCGTGCCCCCATTTCAGCGTGGCATCACCCTCGCAGACTTCATCCTGCCCATCCGGATCGGCGAGCGGACCTCGGTGCGGCAGCATCACGTGGCGCTGATGCTCCTGGGCGTGGCGGTGATCGCGATCTCCGCGCAGCTCGTGTGGCGCGTGCCGGGTTCCCCGGTCCCGATCACGGGGCAGACCTTCGGGGTGCTGGCAACCGCCACGGCCCTTGGCTTCCGACGGGGTATCGCTTCGGTGGGGATGTACCTCGTGCTGGGCCTGCTGCTGCCGATCTACGCGGGTGGATCGTCGGGAATGGCGCACCTCGTGACCGTCCAGGATGGGCACCCCGTGCTGGGGTCCACGGGCGGGTACATGGTGGGGTTCCTGCTGGCGGCAGCGGCCGTGGGCCGCCTGGCGGAGCTCGGCTGGGATCGACGCTGCACCGGCTCGCTGGCGGCCATGCTGCTGGGGAACCTGCTGATCTACGCGGTGGGGCTGCCTTGGCTCGCAGCCGCGGACGGGCTCTCCACCGAGCAGGCCATCCGCGAGGGGCTGTACCCGTTCCTGCTGGGCGACGCGATCAAGCTGGCGCTGGCGGCTGCGGTCTTTCCCATCGGATGGTGGATCGTCGGAAGGCGCCCCAGCGATCGCTGACCTGGGCCGCCAACGTGTCCACGGCCCTGGCGGCCCGCGCGGTACCATACGGGCCGCGCGCCTGTAGCTCAGTGGATAGAGCGAGTGGCTTCGGACCACTAGGTCGCGGGTTCGAATCCTGCCGGGCGCGCCATTGCAACCTGAACGTCTCGGGCAGCGCGAGCGCGAATCCGTGCTCGCGGGCCACCCACACCAGCCCGCCACCGTACGCCGGCGGGCCCAACAGCCGGCCCCCGTCACGATCGTGGTTGTTCGGCGGTGGGCCGATCGATGGACCGGGTTGCCCGCGCGTCGAGCGTCGGACTTGCTAGCGCCGGCGCCAGGCCCGGCGGCTGTCCTCGCCCTCTTCGTAGCACAGGAGTCCGAACAGCACCACCAGCACGACGGTGATTGTCAGGGCCCGACCCGTCATGTTGATCCAGAGCATCCCGGCCAGCAGCACCGCGAGGACGAGGATGCCCCACGCCTCGGCCGACCTGCGCGCGATCATGCGTTGCTTCCCTCGCCGCTACGGTTCCTCACTGCCACGCGCCCCACCCGCCCAGCATACGTCCGAGCGCAGACCGGCAGGGTCCTGGCCGGGGCCCGCCGAGCCGCCGGGCATGCACACCACGGCCCGCCGAGCCGCCGGGCCTGCACGCCACGGCCCGCCGAGCCGCCGGGCCTGCACGCCACCTGCGGCCCGGCCGGGACCGGAGGTGACCGCCGCCAGTGGGTGGCCGCGAACCCCCAGGCCCCGGATGCGCGCGATGTTGCCGGAAAGGAGGGCGTCGCGCCGGACACTCGCGGAGATGGGGCGGTCGCCCGGCCGGTGGCACCCGGGTTGGCGCGGACGCGACCCACAGCGAGGATGCCAGACGACTAACATGGTGGCCGCGAGACTGGGTCGTCATCGTGGTGCGACCTGTGCAGAAGGAGGGACCAGGAACCATGCGAACGAGTGCTCATCGGCGGCTGTCGCTGCTGGCCGCAGCCAGCACCGCGGTCCTCATCGCAGCCGCCTGCGGGAGCACAGCGTCATCGGCGCCGTCGGCAGCGAGTGCGGCACCTGTCGCCTCCGCGGCTCCCGCCAGTGCGCCCGCTGCGAGCAGCGCCGCAGGTCCCTCGGCACCTGCCGCCTCCGCGGCTCCCGCCGCCAGTGCGCCCGCAAGCGCGGCCGCGGTGGCAGGCCCCGCCCTCAGAGTGGCCCTCGTTGCGCCGAGCGCCAGGAACGATCTGAGCTGGACGCAAACCATGGTCGCGGCTCTCGAAAGCCTCCAGCAGTCCTATAACCTGCAGATCTCCATCTCGGATAACCAGTTCGTGGTCTCCACCTCGGGCAACGCCATCCGGCAGTACGCCGCCGAGGGCTACAACCTCATCATCGCCCACGGGTCGCAGTACGGCTCGACGATCCAGCAGTTGGCGCCGCAGTTCCCGAAGGTTTCGTTCGCCTGGGGTACGGCGGGCTCCACCTACAACCTTCCCAACGTGTTCGCCTATCTTGCCGCGGCCAACGAGGGCGGTTACGTGGAGGGCGCCATGGCTGCGATGTTGAGCAAATCGCACATCCTGGGGGCCATCGGCCCGATCCAGACGGGCGATGACCAGTTGTTCATCGATGGGTTCGTGGCCGGGGCCAAGTCGGTTGATGCGAGCATCACCATCCACCCCGTTTACACCGGCTCCTACAGCGATGTCAGCCTCTACTCCACGGCTGCCAAGACCTTCGTCAGCGGCGGGGCTGACGTGCTCGCGGGGACCACGCAGGCCTCCGCCGGCGCGATCGGGGTGGCCCGGACCGATAACCTCCCCTGGTTCGGCAACGACTGGTCGATGGCGTCCCTCGCCCCCCACAACGTCGTGGCGACCGAGGTGTACAACTGGGTGCCCGTCCTCCAGCAGATGTTCACCGAGATCCGCGGAGGGACGCTTGGCGGCGCGACCTACACCATCAACCTTGGCAACGGCGGCGAGGTCATCCAGTTCAACTCCGGCTATGCGCTCCCGGCGAACGTGAGGGCGAAGGCCGACGCGCTCATCAAGGGCATCACCGATGGGTCGATCAACGTCCCCCAGTGACCTGCTTCTGACGAGACCGCGTCCCGGCCTGCGAGGGGTCTCGACGCTCCGCAGCAGTGCGCATGTGAGTGTCTGAGGTCCTGCCCCGCCAGCACGACGTGCCGATGGGGCCAAGTGGGTGATCCTGCCTCCAGCTGGCCCTCGACAAGCGCCGCCTGGGCGAGCTTGGGCGAGCTTGGGCGAGTGGATCGATCCGACCGGGGCGCTCGACCTGGGCGACGCCGCGGCCGAGACAGCGAGCCAAAATCGGTTCTCGACCCGGATCTCCGCTGCGAGATCTCCGTCGGGACGGCTACCCGATCACGATCACCCTGCCGGTCATGAACGGGTGGATGGCACAGTGATAGGCATAGGTGCCGGCCCTTGTGAACACGTAGGAGAATGAGCTCCCGGTGGAAAGGTCGCCGCTGCCGAAGGAGCCATTGTCGGCGGTGACCGTGTGCTGGATCCCCGTCTGTCGGTTGGTCCAGGTCACCCGCGTCCCAACCTTCACCGTGATGGTCGCCGGCACGAAGGCGAAGTTGGAGATGCTGACAGCGGCCTGCGCACCGGTCGCGGGGGGCGTTGTGGCGGGGCGTGGCGGCGTGGTGGGACGCGCTGTCGGAGGCATCGTGGGGCGTGCCGCAGGGGTGGCCGCAGGGGACGGCACCGCGGCCTCCGTGGGTGGGGGTGACGCGCTCGCCGCCGGCGGCGGCACGGTGGCGGCGACGCTCGGAGCGACCGTGCCCGCTCCGGTGGCCGCGGAGGCCGCCGGAGCGGGTGAGAGCGGGCTGGGTGCCGGCGCGCCGGAGCTGCACGCGGTCAGCAGGACCGCCAGCAGTGGCACGAGCACCCAGCCCCCGCGTCGGCGCATGCGGTGCTCACCCTTGGCGCAGGCGGCGAGGGAACATGCCGGCGGCTACGAGGGCCGTCACGCTGCCAGCCAGGAGCAGGAGCGCCAATGGAAGGGCGGTGCCAGGCCCACCAGCGGTCCGGCCCCCTGCGGTGCTGGTGGGCGGAAGGCTGGCACTGGCCGCAGGCGACGCGCTGGCACCGGCTGCCGCCGGCACCAGCGCCGCGACATGCCACACACCGCCAAAAGCCTTGATACCAGCGCCGTTGGTCTGGCCGGGGGCTGTATCGTGGGCGAAGTAGTAGAGGGGATGCCCATCGTAGGCCACCTGCGTGGTCCCGTCATCGGCGCGCGTGATGGTGGAGAACGTGCCGCTCGCCCCGGCCGGACCGCTGATCGAGCCGCCGGGTGCGATCCGCAGGGGCGGCCAGTTGGCCAGGCAGGCGCCGGTGCACACCGATCCGGTGGCGGTCTCGGATGAGAGCGTGTACAGCGTCATGCCGGTGGGCCCGACGAGGAACGAGCCGAGCGTCGCGCTCGACCCGGCTTTGAGCTGCAGGCTCGACGGCACCGAGCTGGCGGTGGGCGTCGCGTAGCTCACGGCGAGGACCGGCCCGACCGACCAGGCGGCCAAGAGCAGAGGGATGGAAACAAGGAGCCCGGGCAGGACCAGGCGGACAGCGTGTTCTCGGGGACGCATCGAGAAACAACCTCCGTACACGTCGGACGAACCGGAGTGGATCGTCCTCGACGTCTTGACGCAGCCTACCTCGAAGGCGGGCCGGACGTGCAGGCCGACTCCTCCCTGGGCAGCGGGTGTCGGGGGACGCGCTTCTCCCGCTGCAGGCTGTGACTGCAGGGTAGGATTTGACCGGCACACTGCAGGTTCCCATGCAGATCGGATTGGGCCGGCTCGGGATCTGGAGTAGCCAGCTTCGGCGCGGGGACCGCGCACGAGCGCGGGAGGCCGTCGTCGAGCTCGAGTCGCTCGGCTACGGCACGCTCTGGATGCCGGGGGGAAACGGGCCGGAGTTCTTTTCGCTGGCGGACGCGTGCCTCGCCGCCACGCGGGAGATCGTCATCGCCTCGGGCATCTTGAGCGTCTAGACGAACCCGGCGATCGAGATCGCGGCCGCCCGCGCCGCGCTCGCCGGGCGCTATCCCGGTCGCTTTCTGCTCGGTTTGGGCGTGAGCCATGCGCACCTTGTCGAGCCGCAGACCGGGCGACGCTTCGAGCACCCCGTGGCCGTCATGGAGGGGTACCTCGACGAGCTCGCCGCCACCGCGGACCCCGTGCCCCGTGAGGAGCTGGTCCTGGCGGCCCTCGGCCCCCGAATGCTGGCGCTGTCGGCCGCGCGCACCTGGGGTGCCCATCCGTATTTCGTCACTCCCGAGCACACGCGCCTGGCCCGCTTCGTCCTGGGCCCGGGTCGGCTGCTGGCGCCCGAGCAGGCCGTGGTGCTCGAACGCGATCCGGCGCGGGCCCGCTCGATCGCCCGTCGCCACGTGGAGTTCTATCTGCATGCCCCCAGCTACACGGACAACCTGCGGCGCCTGGGGTTCACCGAGGCGGACTTCGCTGCTGCGGGGAGCGATCGGCTGGTCGACGCCATCGTGGCCTGGGGCGACCTCGCCACTATTGGGCGCCGCGTCGAGGAGCACCTGACAGCAGGCGCCGATCACGTCTGCCTGCAGGTCCTCACCGAGGACCCCGACACGCTGCCGCTCGCGGAGTGGCGCATTCTGGCGGCGCTCATCGAGCCATGACGGCCACCTGAGGCGGCTCCGCCGGCCTCGCAGCCACCGCGCCGTATGGCGCACCGTCTTGCCATCGTGCGCGCGGCGCCCGGCTTGTTTCGTTCATCGGGAGCCGCTTCTCGCACCGCATGGAGCTGCGGACTCGCGGCCACGCGACGTCCGCCGCCGGCTCGAGACAGGCCCGGCGCTCGCGCCGAACGGGCGAGCCGCCCGCGTGATGCTGCCGCGCGACCCTGTTCGCCGGGATGCGCTATACTTCGCCCACTGCGACTATACACGAGAGTGGAGTTTTCGGTGTCCGAATGGTCTCCCGACACGCGCCGGGTACTGCGCGCATATCTTCGGGCGGTCGCGCTGGTCGAGCCCTTGCAGCGCGAACTGGCTCGCGCGTATGGGGTGGCGCTCGGCGACCTGTACGCCCTGCGGCTCCTGCGCGATCTGGGCGAGGCGCCCATCAACCGGCTGGGGGCCGCGCTCGGGCTGAAGCCCTCGAGCGCCACGAAGCTGGTCGATCGCCTGGAGGGGGCGGGGCTCGTCGAGCGCGGCGGCGATCCCGCCGACCGGCGGGTCACCGCGCTGCGCCTGACGCCGCGGGCACACGAGGCGCTTGGTGATCGGGCGCTGTTCGAGTCGAGTGGGCTCGCGCGGCGCGTCGAGCGGCTGACCAGGGGCGAGCAGCTGTTGCTGGCAGGGTTGCTCGAGCGCCTGCTGGAGTCCGGGATCGAGGGAGTCCTGGTGCCCGACGAGCCCCCTGCGCCGCAGGCGACATGGCAATCCGCGGTTGCCGCGGTTGCCATTGGCGTCCCTGGCGTCAGCGCCGCTGGGACGGCGGTGACGCGATGACAAGCCGGACCCCGCACCGCCAGGGGGGCCTGGCCCACCTTCCGTACAAGTGGGTCGCGCTCT
>JBMFSS010000014.1:0-72146 GCA_049967415.1 Candidatus Limnocylindrales bacterium | reverse complement strand
CGGCCAACACCACCATCCAGGGCCCCACGCAGATCGAGGCGCGGATCGACCAGGATCCCGTGATCAGCGCCCAGATCAGCCTCTGGAACCAGAGCGGCTCCCGCGTGATCCGCGGCAGCATGCTCGTGATCCCCGTCGGCACCTCGTTCGTCTATCTCGAACCGATCTACCTCCAGTCGACCAGCTCGGCCTTCCCCCAGCTCACCAAGGTGGTGGTCGCTTCCTCGCAGACCGTCGGCTGGGGCGATACGCTGGCAGAGGCGGTGCAGGCGGTAACCAGCGGCGTCGGGACCGGGAGCCAGACCGCCAGCGGCGCCGGGCCGGGCACAACCGGCGGGCAGGCCGGGACCGGGCAGTCGGGGTCAGGCGCCGCCGGTCCTTCGCCAGCGCCCGCAGGCAGGCTGCCCAGTACCACGGCCGGCCTCGTCCGCTACATCAATGCCCATTTCGCGGCCGCCAGGGCCGACCTGGCGAACGGCAACTTCGTCGCCTACGGCCAGGAGATGCAACTCGTCCAGTCGGCACTCAACGCTCTGAATGCGCTTGACGCTGGGGCATCTGCCGCGCCGGCGGCGCCGTAGCCGGGCGTCCAACGGATCCGCCGCGTGCCCCGGGCCGCGGGGTGGCCATCGCGGATCAGGGGACCGGCGCGTCTTCCGAAGACGGCGCCGTCTCGGTCCTGGCCAGGAGCGGTTCGCCCTGGAACGCCCACCAGGCCGGGTGAATGAGAAACGCCAGCGGGGCATCGCGCCGCTCGAACTCGCCGGCCGCCACTGCCAGGGGCCGGTTCCACCGACCATGCGAATCGGTCACGTAATACCGGTTTCGGATGTAGTTGGCCTCGTAGGCCAATCCCAGGTCCGCCATGGCCGTCGGCCGCAGCTCGGTCCGGAGCAGGCTCCCCGAAGCGCCGTCCCGGCAGGCAATGGTCCGGGCGGCCGCGCCGTGCTCGGGGCGGGGCGCCTCCACGAAGACCTCGCCGTTGTTGTACCGGCAGGTCCGGCACAGCGCGTCTCCATGGGCCGCCGTCCCGACGATGTCAAATCCATGCCCGCGCAGCCACTGCAGCTCGGTGGACAGGACCTCTACCGGGTCTCGTCCGGTGCGCAGCGCAACCGTGATCACGTTGTTGTGGAGCCCGATCTCGTGGCCCAGCTGCCGGATCCGGTCCAGTGCCCGCAGCACGTACCTCGTGGGCGGCCCGGAGAAACCCTCGCGGTAGTACCAGTCCGTGTGCAGCACGTAGAAGCTGGCGCGGTAGCCGCGCGCCGCCTCCCATTCCGCGAAGCGAACCGCGTTGTCGATGTCGGTGTCGGTGTCGTGGCGGAGGACCACGAGCCGGGGAGAGCGGCTCCCGGGCGGCCGCTCCACCAGGTCGCGGACCGGGATGACCGCTTCGGCCTCTCGCAGGATGGCGTCCAGTTGCTCGAGATCGGCGGGCCCGAACGCGCGACGACGGGCGAGCACCCGCTGCCGATTCGCCAGCACCGACCGGCGGATCCCGTCGGCCCGACGGTGTGCGTCCAGACGGCCTTGCACCCCCCGAACCGCGTGACGGAGATCCACCAGCCGTCTCCTTCTCTGGACCGTGTCGAAGCCGCCGTACGCTAGCATGGCGGCCGCGAGGGCGCCCGGCAGATCAGGAGGAGTGCAGATGGCCCAACCCGGAATCCGCACTGCGGATCGTGCTGGCGTTGGGCAGCGCGCCTCGGCGGCGGGCGCCCACCCGACCTTGACGATCAGCTTCCTGCGCGGCGACACCGCGGATCCCCACTGCGTTGCGTATCCGGATCGCTTCTACGCGCAGTTCACCGCCCCAGGCGCCCGCGACCCGCGGATCGGGCGCTACGAGGCCGGCTGCTCCATCCTGGTGACGCCGCCGACCTTCGACGCGTACTGGAGCTCGCCCCACGCGTACTGGATGCGCCAGCGGGTGCGCCGGGCCGGGCGCGACGGCTTCGCCTTCGCCCCCATCGAGCGCGACGACTACCTGGACGACATCTACGCGATCAACACCTCGCTGCCGGAGCGCCAGGGCCGCCCCATGGCAGAGGCATACCGCCAGCGACCGGCACCGCAGGGGCCGCTGCCGGCCTTCCCCTGCCCGCGGCACGCCTTGCGCCGGTACGGGGTGCTGCGCGAGGGGCACCTGTACGCCTACGCGTGGGTCTACGTGATCGGCGAGATGTGCCTCTTCTCGACCATCCTCGGGCACGGGGAGCAGATGCGCTCCGGGATCATGGCGCTCCTGGTGGCCGAGGCGGTGCGCGACCTGATGGCGAGCGCCGGACTGCGCTACGCGATGTACAACCTGCACGCCTCGGGGACCGATGGACTGCGCTTCTTCAAGGAACAGATGGGCTTCGCGCCCTATGACGTCAGGTGGGTCATGGGCGACGGGAGCGACGAAGCGCGGCAGGCAGCGCGGGCCCTGGCGGCGGAGGCGGCACTGCGCGCTGGAGGACAGGGATCGGCTTCGGGCAGGCAGCGCACCGGCGCGCCCGCCCTGCAGCGGATCGCGCGCCGCGTGGGCAGGCTCTTCCCCCGGGGCTGAGAGGGACGCGCGACAACGCCGCGGTGCCGGGCGCCGGCCCGTCAACGACGCGCCACGCCAAGCGAGCGCACCGCCTCCAGGTACGCCTCCGACTGGTGCTCCCAGTTGTAGGTGGCCCGCGCGGCCGTCAGCGCACGCTCGCGGTAGGCGGTCCGTTCGGCCGCCGGCGCTTCCAGGATCGCACGGATGGCGCGGGCGATGTCGGCCGGGTCGGCCGGGTCGCAGGTGAGGCCGGCGCCCGTCGCATGCACGATCGCGGCCATCCCCGGCAGGTCGCTGGTCACGACCGGGACGCCGGCCGCCAGCGCCTCGAAGAGCTTGTTCGGCGTCGTGAGGCGGTGATTGAGCGTGTCGCCCTCGATCGGCATCGCAGCGACGTCGGCGGAGGCAACCCATTCGAGCAGCGCCTCGGGCGGGACGCCCGGAATGACGTGCACGCGCCCGGCGTGCGGGAGCGTGGTGCCCAGCGCCCGGTAGACCTCGAAGCGCGGCCCGAAACCCATGACGACCAGGTGGGCGCCCGGCACGAGGGCGAATGCCTGGAAGAGGCGCTCGATGCCGCGATGCGGGAAGAGGTAGCCGTGGTACAGGACGACGGGCGTCTCCGGCGGCAAACCCAGCAGCGCATGGAAGCGACGCGGACGCGGCAATCCCCCGGGCTCTCCAGGCGCAGGGCACGGCGGGGCCGGCGGACAGTTCATGACGACCGCGGGCCGCACGCCCAGGCGCCGCGCGAGCACGTCGGCATACGGCCGGCTGACCGTCATCACGGCATCCGCGGCGCGCGCCCAGCGGCGCTCCTGCCAGCCCAGCAACCGCTTCCACGGCCTGGGCAGGCGTGCAAAGCGTCCGCTCTCCACGTGGATCTCCAGCGAGTCGTAGAGGACGCGCCCCCCGTGCCGCGCCCGCAGACGCAGGGCCACGGGCAGCGTCACCAGGCCGTCTGCCTGCCAGAGATCGGCAGCTGGCGCCACCCGCTCGACCGCCGCCGCCCAACGCCGAGTCATGAGCTGGTAGCGCAGCGCCTGGAGCAGCCGCCCGGGGGCCTCCGTCAACAGCCCGCCGCGCTCCGCTCGGAGCGGCTGCCCGGGGCCACCGTGCCGGGGAGTCGTACCGGCCGGCAGCACTGCCCCCGCAGGCTCCGGGGCGGGCCCTTCCGCATCCGGAAGGCGCGGTGCCGGAAGCCAGCGAGCGCCCTCGGGCGCCGCCACCCGCAGCACCTCGTAGCCCGCATGTTCCTCGCGGGAAGGAAGACCGGGTGCCGCCCGCGCAACCCAGGAGACCGCGAAGCCAGCCGCAATCAGGCTGCGCGTCATCCGAACCGCGCGCGAGTTGTGCTCGGCGCCGTTGCCGAACACCAGCACCACGCGGGGCCGCGGTCGGGGCACCGGGTCCGTCACCGGCCGCGCTCGGCCAGCAGGTCCCGATAGAGGCCGGTCAACCGCGCGACCTCGGTCTCCCAGTTGTAGCGCTCGTGCGCCGCTCTGAGGCATCGTCGGCGCAGGTCGGCCATGGCACCGGGGGGCAACTCCAGCACGGAACGCATCGCGCGCGCCAGGGCGGCCGGATCGGCCGGGTCACAGACCGCCCCAAGCGGGCCGTCCGGGTCATCCAGCACGATCCGGTGCATCTCCGGGAAGTCGCTGGCCACCACCGGCACTCCCGCCGCCAGGCACTCGAAGAGCTTGTTTGGCGTGGAGAGATAGTGGTTGAGCGTTGAGCGCTGGATGGGCATCACGCCCAGGTCGGCCGACGCCACCCAGGGCGGCAACTCGTGGGGAGGAACGGCATCCAGGACGTGCAGGCGGCCCCCGTATCGCGGGTCGGCCGCACGTTTGTCCAGGCTGGCGCGCTCGCTCCCGTAGCCAAGGTAGACGGCGTGGACGCGCTCCATCCCCGGCTCCAGGATCGCCTCTGCCAGCTCCTCCATCCCCCGGTGCGCGGAGAACCCGCCGTGGTAGAGGGCGACCAACGCATCCGGTGGGATCCCCGCGGCCCGACGGAGCAGGTCCGGCCGTTCGACCGGCGCCTCCCACCGGGCGGGGCAGTTGCGCACCACCACGACCCGGCGCGGGCGGTAGCGCCGGCCCAGGTCCTCGGCCAGCGACTGGTTCACCGTCACCAGGGCGTCGACCCGCTCGACCCAGGCCCGTTCCTGGCGCGCCAGCCAGCGCCGAGCCCAGCCCGGCAGCTTCGCGATGCGGCCGGACTCCACGTAGATCTCGTGGCTGTCGTAGACCAGCGCGGGATGCGAACCGGGCCCCGTGCGTCCGTGCCGCGCGGCTGCGGCCATGGCGCCCGGCAGCCCGGACAGGTCGTGGCCGTGGTAGGCGTCGGCCGCGGGCGCCGCCACCGCCGCGGCACGCGCCCACCCCACGATCGAGTACTGCCAACGCGTCAGCCAGTCGAGCGTGTCGCCGCCGGACTGCGCGCCTCCCCGCCGGAGTCGCTTGAACGCAACGTAGAAGGGCGCCCGCAGCAGCATCCATCCGACCCAGGCCAGCGCCACCGGCGTGACCGCCACCGCCTCGGCCCAGCCCTTCGGCCCACGCTTCGCGTCGTAGGCGTAGCGGAACCGGATCCAGCCGCGCGCGCGCCACGGGTAGCGGCCGAGCACGTACCAGCGCTTCCAGCCCTGCGGCAACGGGATCCGCACGATCTCGAAGCCATCGCGCTGCTCCCGCTCGACCGCAGTCGAGGCCACGTCCCGCGGCCGGGCCATGATCGTCACCTGGTGCCCCGCCTCGACCAGGCTGGCCGCCTCGCGCAGCACGCGCGCGTCGGTGGTGCAATCGTTGAAGACGAACATGACGATCCGGCTCACGACGGCACCCCCGGACCTTCCGAAACCTGTCCCCGCGCCGGCAGCCCCGGCCATGGCGCCCCGGCCTCGCCCGGCCCACGGCGCGCGGCCAGCGCGCGGTAGCCGGCGAGCAGCCCCTCTTGCTGCCGTTCCCAGGTGTAGCGCTCCAGGGCAACCGCGCGACAGTGACGGCGCAGTGCCTCGCGCGCCTCCTCCGGCCGGGCCAGCAGCGTGGCCGCGGCGCGGGCAATCGCCGCGGGCTCGATCGGGGTACAGACGCCCAGACCCTCTGCGGTCACCACCCGGCAGTGCTCGGTACCGGCCGCAACCAGCACGGGGACGCCAGCCATGATGCTCTCGAAGAGCTTGTTGGCCAGGTTCAGCCGCTGGTTGAGCGTCCGGCCGGGCTGCCCGACGTAGCCCAGGTCCGCCCCGGCGGTCCAGGCAAGCAGCTCCGCAGGCGGCACGGCGTCCAGCACGAACAGTCGCCCCGGGCGCCGGCCGGCGGCGGCGGCCAGCTCGCCGTGGAGCCGCCCGTAGCCGAGCAGCACCACGGCCGCGTCAAGGGCACGCAGCGGCTCCTCATCCAGTGCGGCCACCAGCTCCTCGATGCCGCGATCGATGCTGAAGCCGCCCTGGTAGAGGAGGATGGGCCGACCCGGAGCGATCCCGGTCGCATCCCGCAGGAGCGTGGACCGAGTCGCCTCAGGCTGGTCCAGGCGCCAGGCCGGCGGGCAGTTGAGCACCACCAGAGGGCGCGGGACACGGAAGCGCCGGGCCGCCTCTTCCGCCACGCCGTCGCTGACCGCCGTCAGCAGGGCCGCCCGGCGCACCCAGCGCCCCTCGCGACGGCGCACCAGTGCCCGCACGGGCCCGGGCATGCGGGCCAGGCGCGCCGCTTCCGTGTGCAGGTCGGCCAGGTCGTAGGCGAACACGGCCCCCGTCCGGAGGGCGGCGCCCGCCACCACGGGAAGGGCGACCAGCGCCTTGCAGTGGTACACGTCCGCGTCGGGGACCGCCGCCAGCACCGCCTCGCGCCATGGCCCGATCCGCCGCTCGTGTGCGGCAATCTCGGCCAGCCGGCGGAGTGGGGCCCGAAGCCGGTCCAGGCCGTGCGGGGCCGACGGCGGCAGAGCAGCAGCGTCGGCCGGCAGCGCGAGCAGCCGCGCGATCCCCCGGCCGGCCCCCGAAGGCAGCGACCGGAACGCCACCGAGATCCGTCGATCCACCTCCAGGCGGCGCAGGTCGAGCCGTTCCCCCAGTTCCTCGTGTCGCGCGAGTCCGGGTCCCGCGAACGCGAGCAACGTCACCCGGTGCCCGTCGGCGGCCAGCGCGCGGCCCGTGCGGAGCAGGCGGGAGTCATGCTCGAACGTGTTGGCAGCCACGATGGCGATCCGGAGCGGGCGGGGAACCGCCGGCCGGGAGGTGACGTCGGGGAGGGCTGGCGGAAGTCCGGGATCGGGCGGGCGTCTCATCTGGCAACCAGTGTAGGGCACCCGGACGCTCCCCTGGTCGGAGCGGACGGAGGCGCGCTCGGCCCCGCGCGGGTCTCCGCCGCAGCATCCGCCGAACCTGCCGTTGGTCACGCGAGGAGGGCCTCAAGCGGTCTGGTCCCGTCACACGGAGAGGCACAGGGTGCTGCCAGAGCGAGTGCGCCCGGCCGCGCGAAGGAGCTGACAGCTTGCTTGGTAGCAGCGGCATTGTGTCGCGTCCCGCGACGGTCCATATGCCCGGGCACCCGCGGCGAATCTCCTGGCGCTCGTTGCGCGTGCGCGGGGACAGGCTCACCACCCTGGGGCTGCGGATCGGCATCCCCGGCCTGCTGGCGCTGGTCTGGCTGGCCTATCCTGGCTTCGGCGCCACGGCCTGGCTCACGACGGTGGCGTTCGGCGCGCTGGCGATTGCCGGGCGTCGGATGAGCGCCCGACCACTGCTCGGCGCAGGGGTCGCTGCGCGGTGTCCCACACCGACCGAGTCCCGCTTCTCCCTCGCGTGGGTCGCGTGGGGGGCACTGGCGGGCGCCGCGGGGTTTGTCGCAGCGCTGGTCACGGGCGGCGTCGCATTCATCATCTACGGCCTGGTGGTGGCGCTGCCCCAGTGGTACCTGCTCCGACGGCGCCTGGCAGGGGCTGGCTGGTGGCTGGTGGTCACCGCCGCCATCTGGCCGATCGCCGCCCTCACCGGGCTGGAGTTCCTCTATCTCGCCGGCCCGCTCGGCCCGCTGGCCGGCGGTTTCCTGCTGGGCGCCGCGCAGTGGATCGTGCTGGCCGGCGCGAACCGCACCCCCAGGGCCTGGACCTGGATCCCCTGGAGTTCGCTCGCCTGGGCCTGCGATGCCTGGACAGTCATGGTCCTCGCGGCCGCGGTCCTGCCTGCCCAACTGGCCGGGCTGCCGGCGAGCGAGATCGCCTGGCGCGCGGCTGCCGTCGGGGCCGCAGGCGGCCTCGCGTACGCGATCCCGAGCACCCTGGCGCTGGCCCGGCTGACGGCTCCCGGCGCCAGCGGCGCGAGGCCGAGCGCCGCGGAGGGCACGGACTCCCGTACCGGCCGCGATTCAACGGAATGACCGGGCCAGAGCCCGGTCATTCCGTTCCGTGAGGCAGGTCGCGTTGAAGCGCGCCTCCCGCGTGTCCCCGAGGGGTCAGCTCGCGGACTGCTCTGGGCTTCGGAAGAGGCGACCCGGCTGCCAGGGCGTGCCGAGGACCGGCAAGAGCCAACGGTCCAGGCCAAGCCAGCCGGCGTTGCGCCAGGCGAGGACGATGAAGATCGCCAGGAAGGCCAGGATCGGGTTCGTGCTGACAGCGCCGGCGAGGAGGTAGTTCGCGTTCATGAAGATTCCAAAGAACGCGGCCACGCCGGTCAGGGCGCCGAGCACCAGGGCCACGCCCACCAGCGTCTCGCCGAACGAGACGACATAGGAGAAGGTGCTGACGTTGGGAAGCACCACGCTATTGAGGAAGTCGCTGTACCAGCCCTGCACATTGGGATGCGCGCCGCCGGATTGCTTGATGGCGCCTTGGACGAAGCCGGCCAGGGCAGTCCCAGCCTTGGATCCCGTCCACGCGGGCGAGCCCAGCTTCTCCAGCCCCGCGCTGATCCACTCGTACCCCAGGTAGATGCGAACGATGAGCCAGAGCCAGGATGCGCGCGTGTCCGCAAACAGGAAGCGCGCCAGCGCCGGTTCCCGGATCTGCGTAGGGCTGAGGGATTCTGCGGTTGCCGTCATGGTGATCCTCCTTGACCGTTAGCGTTTCATCGTGCCCGCGAAGGCACCATGCCCGAGGGAGCGGGATGCAGGGCCCGCCGCGGCCGCGCCCGGAGGCCGCTGGCTGCACGGCGCCGAGGCCGGGGTGCCGGCCAGCATGGCCAGGACCGCGGCGCTCGCCTGGACCCAGCCGTCGTGAAGCGTGCAAGGCTTGCCGGACGCAGCCGCACTGCACCGGGCGCTACCGGGCAGGATGCAGTTGGCGTCGAGCACGGGCCCCTCGATCGCCTCGATGACATCCAGGAGCGACAGCTCCGACGTCGCGCCGGCCCACCGATATCCGCCGGATGGACCGACCGTGGAACCGATCCACCCGCGCCGCACCAACGGACCGAGCGCCTGAGCCAGGAACCCGGGCGTCGTCCCGATCGCTTCCGCCAGCTGCGCGCCCTTCCAGGGCGTCCGATCGGCGGACAGGAGGCGCAGCGCACGGAGCGCCAGGTCGGTCTTGCGGGTGATCTCTAATCTCATAGTCAAAGACTAACAGATTATCGCCCAAATGGCTGGGCCGAAGAGCCCCTCATGGCAGGGCCTGTGTCATGGCAGGCGCAGGCCGAAAGGCCTGCATCCGCCGCCTGCCGGGGGCATGAACAGGAGGTCGGTCCGCGTGCAGCGGACCGACCTCCTGGGCGTTGGATCTCCTCCTGCGGCCGGTACGGCGCCGGCACGCAGGATCGGGGCTAGCGGCGGGCGCGGCTCCTGGCGAGGGTCAGGCTGCCGGCGCCGATCGCAGCAACCGCGAAGAGGGCCAGCAGCAGCGCCGGGGTTGAGCTGCCGCCCGTGGTCGTCGAAGCGGCAACGGTAGTGGGCGGAAGCGAAGCCATGGCCGTGGGCGAGGGCGAGACAGCAGCGGCCGCGAGCGACGCGTCCTTGGCCACCACCACCTGGAGTCCGTGACCCCCGACGGCCGGGTTCGCCGCAGACCCGATCGCGAAGACGCTGTACGCGTTACCGTCGGCGATCGTCAGCGGGGGGAGTGCCAGTGCAACCGTCGTGGTGCCGGCCAGCCGGATGTCGAGGTTGTAGGTGCCGCCCGGCAGCTGCGCGTAGGCGGTCGCGTTGGGATAGGCGAGCCCCTTGACCAGCGCGTCGGCGGGTGCAGCACCGCGCACTGCGACGTCAACGGCCGGAGCGTCGGCGCTGAAGTGCACGACTCTCACCTCGGCCTTGCCGGCCACGGGCATCGGGTCGTCCACCAGCACCTGGGCCTGGATGTGGGCGAGATCGTTGGTGGCCGCCACGGTATAGGACCGGCCGGCGGCCAGATCCAGCGTGGTATCGATCACGGGGCTGGTCGAGGTCCCAGTGGCGAAGACCTGGATATGGTGACTGCCGGCAGGGACCGACAGGTAGTTGGAGATCGTCCCGAAGGGGACGTCAGTCAGAGCGGCGACCTTCGCGCCGTCAAGCCAGACATCCACGGCCGGAGCGTTGGGCGAGGCGTGCAGGACGCGAACCTGTGCGGTGCCGGCGGCAAGCGTCATGCCGACGGACCCCAGCAGCATCGCGCCGGCCACGAAGAGGGCGGCGAGACCCGCACGGCGGGGCAGTTGCATTGGTGGTTCCTCCCGGATGCGACCGGCTCGGCGAGCCGGCTGGATGGTGTACATCCAGCTCTTCGGGCCAGCCGCGCCAGCGGATGTAGGGCTCGTGCCCCGGGCTGATCTCAGCGCCCGGGCAGCGCTCCACCCGCGAGCCAGCCGCCGAGTGCCCTGGCCATCGCCTCGGCGGCCCCCGACGCGGGGACCCGAGCCGAACGGGCCCGCACCGCCGCTTCGACCCGCGCGGACGCCGCAGGGGCCAGCCGAGCCAGCGCCGCCACTGCGCGGGCCGCGTCGCGGCCCACCAGCGCGCTGCGGCCGCCCGCCTCCTCCAGCGTGCCGGGCCACTCGGTTGTCTCGCGCAGGACCAGGGCGGGCGTCCCCAGCCAGGCCGCCTCGCGCTGCACGCCGCCTGAGTCGGTCACGACAGCGGCGGCGTGCAGTTGGAGCGCCAGGGACGTGCGGTAGCCCTGGGGCGGCACCACGCGAACGTTCGGGGGGACCAGGCAGTCGCACTCGTCGAGCGCCCGATGCGTGCCGGGGTGGAGGGCCAGCACCACCGGCCAGTCCAGACCGCCCAGGAGCGCCAGCCACTCGCGGAGTGCCTCCGGCGTCCGGTTCTCGGCCCGGTGCACGGTGGCGAACAGGTACTCGCCGGAGACCAGGCCCAGCGCAGCCACCGGCTCCGGCGCACCCGACCCCACCATGTCCGGGTTCCGCACGCCGTCCAGGGTGGCGGCGCACAGGTCCTGCATGAGATCGCCCACCACCGCCACGCGCGCGGCGCGGCCCTTCGCATGCGCCTCCGCGGGCTGGCGGTCGCCGCCGATCCCCTCCGCCCGCAGGTTCGCCGCGGCCATTTCGTCCGGTGCGCACAGCAGGTCCGCCAGGTGGTCCGTCACCACCCGGTTCTGCTCTTCGGGCATCCGCCGATCGAAGGAGCGGAGCCCAGCCTCGACGTGCACCAGCGGCAGCTCGAGCTTCGCCGCCGCCAGCGCCCCCGCCAGGGTCGAGTTCGTGTCGCCGAAGACCACCACCGCGTCCGGGTGCGCATCGAGCAGGATCGGCTCCAGTCGATCCAGCATGGCCGCAATCTGCCGGGTCGGACTGCCGCTGCCCACCCCGAGCTGGTGCGCGGGCGGGGGGAGCCGCAGCTCGCCGAAAAAGTGGCCCGCCAGCTCTTCGTCATAATGCTGACCGGTGTCGATCAGGGTGACGTGGTAGCGCAGGTGCAGCGCGGGCCAGGCCGCCGCGGCCTTGATGATCTGGGGCCGGGTGCCCACGACACAGGCGAGCTGCAATCGACGTTGCTCCGCTTGCAACACGCCGGGCACCCCTCTCAGCGCCTGCCGGCGCTCCCCGCGCCGGCGGTGCGCCGCACGCGGCGGCTCGCGCGCGGATCCGGAACGCCAACCCCCACGTACGCGACGCGAGCCGGCAGGTCCAGATCGCGCACCGCGTTGCGGCCGTCATACACCACTGCCAGGTCCGGGAACCAGGCGGGTTCGAGCGAGCGGAACTGCTTCGCGCCGGTCTGCACCACGATGGCCCGGAACGGGGCCTGGTCCCCCCAGTGCCACGGGGCTGCACCGGTCCGAAGAACCTCCTCATCATTGAGGAGCGGGTCGTAGGCCCACACGTTGGCCCCGTGAAAGGCCAGCCGGTCGATCAGCGGGATCGCACGGGTGTACGCCAGCTCCTTGACGTCCTCGCGGTAGGTGAGGCCGAGCACCAGAACCGGCGTCCCTTCGAGCGGACCCAGTTCGCGCTCCAAGGCCTGGACCGCGCCGCCCACCTGTCCGTCGTTGACCTGGCGGGCCAGTGCCGGCAGGGTGAGCTCGGGGGCCCGGCTGACCAGGAAATGGGGGTAGACCGGGATGCAGTGGCCGCCCACGCCGATGCCGGGCTGGTGGATGTGGCTGAAGGGCTGGCTGTTGGATCCTCGGATGACCTCCTGGATGTCCACACCCATCCGGTCGGCATAGGCAGCGAACTGGTTGGCCAGCGCGATGTTGACGTCCCGGTAGGTGGTCTCCGCGAGCTTGGCGAACTCGGCCGCCTCGGCCGTGGACAGTTGCCAGACCTCGGCCGGCACCACGCTCCGGTAGAAGGCCGCAGCCCGCGACCCGCTCGCGGCGTTGACCCCGCCGACCAGCTTCGGATACGTATCCAGGTCGTGAAAGACCCGTCCGCTGTAGACGCGCTCGGGGCTGAACGCGAGCAGGAACCCGGCATCCGGATCCCCGGCCGCCAGGCCGCTCTTCGCTTCGAGCAGCGGGCCGAACCGATCCCGCGTGTCCCCCACCGGCAGAGTGGTCTCGTAGAGCACCAGGCACCCGGGGTGCAGGCCGGCCGCCACCGACTCCGTCGCCGGCTCGATATAGCGGTAGTCGGGCTCTCTTGCGTCCGAGAGCATCACCGGCACGATGATCACGACCACGTCCGCCTCGCGGGCCGCCTCCGCATGCGAGGTGGTGGCTCGGAACCGGCCGGCCGCGTGCGCCTCCGCGATCCGCTCGGCGAGGCCGGGTTCCTCGGCGAAGTGCACACGTCCCTCGTTCAGCGTCTCCACCACCCAGGGCTGGACGTCGACACCGATCACGTGCCACCCGTGCCCTGCGTACTGGGCGGCCAGCGGAAGACCGATCTTTCCCATCCCGACCACGGCCACGGTGCCGACAGTTTCTGGATCACCGCGCCACGGGTGGACGAACTGACTCATGCGTGGACAACCTCCGGTGGGTGCACTGCAACGGGCCGCCGGGCCGCCGCAGATTCGAGCAGCAGGTTGGCGAGGGCCACGGCCCACAGGCCGTCCGAGCCGGGGATCGCGGCCGGCCGGCCGGTACGGATCGACTTGAAGAACGCGTCCAGCTCCCGGCGCAACGGCTCGGCCGGGACCACGGGGAGCGACACCGTTTCTCCTGCGAAAGTGGGCGCGTACCCATCCAGGTAGGTGGGGCTGAGCTCCGCCGTGCCGCGGGTGAAGGTCAGGGTCTGGCTCAGGTAGTCGACCTGGAACATGCCCTCCTCGCCCAGCACCGTGATGCGCCGCTGCTTCTCTGGCGTCAGCCAGTTCACGTCGAGCAGCCCCACGGTCCCCCCGGCGAAGTGGAGCAGCCCGAAGACCAGGTCCTCGTGGGTGGTGTGGATGTGCTGGGTGGTCTCCGCGTACACGCGATCCGGCCGAGCCCCTGCGAGGTGGCACATGATGTCCACGTCGTGGGTGGCCAGGTCCACCGCCACCCCCACGTCCCGGATCCGGGCCGGGAAGGGGCCGGCCCGGAGCGTCTTGATGCTGAAGATGCGGCTCAGGGCGCCGGCGCGCAGCCGCTCCCCCAGGGCCAGGACGGCGGGGTTGAACCGCTCGATGTGGCCGGCCTGCAGGAGCACGCCGCGCCGAGTGGCGGCATCCACCAGCTCGCGGCCCTCCGCGACCGTGGTGGCCAGCGGCTTCTCCACCAGGACCGGAACGCCACGGTCAATGGCCTGCAGCGCGATCTCGTGGTGCAGGGTGGTGGGCGCCGCAATCACCAGGGCGTCCAGCCGCTCCTCGTCGAGCATGTCGAGCGAGTTCGAGTAGGGGCGCGCCCCGGTCTGCTCGGCCGCCGGGAGCAGGACCTCGTCACTGGGATCGGCAATCGCGGCGAGGACCACGTCGTCGCGCGCCACCAGGTTCCGCAGGTGGTTGCGGCCCATGGAGCCCAGGCCGGCCAGGCCGACGCGCAGACGTCCTTGCTCGCTCACGGGACCGGAGCAGCCGCGCCGACCGGCGTGGCCACGTCGCGCACGGCGTCGATGATCGTCTCCAGGTCCGTTTCGGTCAGCTTCGGGTGGACCGGGATGGAGAGCACCTCGTCGGCGAGCCGGTCCGTGACGGGGAGCCGAAGGCTGGCGGCGCCGGGCACGTAGCGCTGCAGGTAGGCCTGCCGGTGAATGGGAACCGGGTAGTAGATGAGCGACCCCACGCCCCGTTCCAGGAGTCCATCCGCCACCCGCTGCCGCTCGCCCGGGAAACGCATCGTGTACTGGTGCCAGACGTGCTGGCGGCCCGCGGGCACCTGGGGCGTCATGTAGCCGGCCAGGCCGGCGGTGAGTCGCGCGGCGTTGCGACGCCGCATCTCGGTCCGCTCGTCCAGCCGGGGCAGCTGGGCCAGGCCCAGGGCCGCCGCCAGGTCGGTGGGCTTGAAGTTGGTCCCCAGCTCGTCGTGGTAGTAGCGCCGGCGCATCCCGTGGTTGCGATACAGCCGCAAGCGGTCGGCCAGTGCATCGTCGTCGGTGGTGGCGATCCCGCCTTCGCCCGTCATCAGGTTCTTGGTGGCGTACAGGCTGAACATGGCGGGGCCGAACGAGCCGGCCCTGCGCCCGTGATAGGTCGCGCCATGGGCCTGGGCGGCATCCTCGACAAGCGCCAGGCCGTGCCGCCGGGCGATCGCGAGCAGCGGGTCCATGTCCGCCATCAGGCCGTACAGGTGGACCGGCATGATCGCCCTGGTGCGGGGCGTGATGGCCGCTTCGACCAGGTCGGGGTCCATGGTGAAGTCGGACTCGCAAATGTCGACGAAGACCGGGGTGGCCCCGGCCTGGAGGATGGTGCTGACGGTCGCGTTGAAGCTGAAGCTGACGGTGATCACCTCGTCACCCGGCCCGATCCCGAGCGCGCGCAGGATCGCCTCCGTGGTGACCGTGCCGTTGGCCATCATCACCGCGTGCCGCACGCCGCAGTACTCGGCCCAGGCGGCCTCGAACTCGGCCGTCCGGCGGCCCATCGCGAGCATCCCGGAGCGGAGGACATCGAGCACGGCCGCTTCTTCGGCAGGGCCGATGTCCGGTTTAGAAATCGAGATCACGGGACGACCTCCTGGGTGGGCGCAGGCGAGGCGTTCGCGGCTGCCTCACCGGGCCGCGACCTCCACGCACGTGTTGGCCCGGATGGTGTACCTGCGACGGCAGGAGGGGCAGACGGCCGTGCCCTCGCCATCTGCGGAGAAAGGGCGACCGGTCACGTCGACCAGCCGCTGGCCGCAGGCGCAGACCCAGCCCAGGCGCCGGGCCGGATTGCCAGCCACCAGCGCGTAGTCGGGCACCGGGCGGGTCACCACCGCGCCGGCCCCCACCGTCGCGAAACGCCCCACGTCGTTGCCCGCGACCACCACCGCGCCGGCCCCCACCGACGATCCGTAGCGCAGGTTGATGGTGCTGACGGTCCAGTCCTCGGCGCCGGCCAGCTCCCCTTCGGGCGTGATGCTGCGGGGGAACCGATCATTGGTCAGGATCGCGCCCGGGCCGATGAAAACCCCCGGCTCCACGGTGACCCCGTGGTAGACGAGCGCGCCGTTCTGGATCTTGCACCGATCGCCGATCTGGACACCGAAGTCGATGTAAGCGTCCTTGCCCACGATGCAGTCGTCGCCGATGATGACGCCCTCGCGGACCTGCGCGCGATTCCAGATCCTGGTTCGTTCGCCGATCTTGGCGTCGGCAGAGACGTCGGCAGTCGGGTGGATCACGACCGCGAGTGTAGCGGATCACGACGCCGGGGCCGCCCTGCCGGACGGCACCAGCTGGCGGGCCGGGTTGACGGCTCCCCGCCGCATCGCCTGCAGCGGCACAGTGGGGCCGGCGTTCGGGGAGGCACGCGATACGGGCCAGCCTCTTCGTCCCGGCCGCCCTCACGCCCCCTGGGCGCTCTCCTCGGCGCGAATCCGGGGACCGCCTCGGCTGATACCATCCTGCGCCATGGACGCTCCGAAGCACGCTCCCGCGGCGCCGCGGCTGCGCGCGCGGCGGCCGAGGGCCGTCCGCCGGATCGTCTACCTGGTCCGACGCAGCCTGGCGTCCCCGGGCGCCCGGGCCAACCTGGTGGCGGGGATCGCGGTGCTGGTGGTCGCCACGCTGCTCCTCACGTCCTGCGCGGGCTCCCCAACGGCTGCCCGGGGCTCGGCCCCGGTGCGCCCATCGTCCACGGGACGGGGCACGGCGGCCGCGCTGCCGGCGGCCGGCGGGCAAACCGGCCCGCAGAACAGCCGGCCGGGCGCCAGCGCCGCAACGGCACCGGCACCGGACAACCCGCCGACACCGGCCCCGCTGGTGGAGGCGCCCACCGACGGCGTTCTGGAAAGTCCGGCCGCGGCCGCTCAGCCGGTGGTGGCCGTGATGATCGACGATGCGCCGGCCGCGCGGCCGCAGTCCGGGCTCGCAGACGCCGACATCCTGATCCAGGCACCGGCCGAAGGCGGGATCCCGCGCTACATGGCCCTCTACCAGTCCCGCCCGGCACCCTCCATCGGGCCGATCCGCAGCAGCAGGCGCTATTTCGTGGGCTGGGCCGCGGCCTGGCGCCCGCTGTACGCGCACGTGGGAGGCGCTCCCAACGCCCTGGCCGCGCTTCAGGCGATGAACGGCCAGCTCATCTGGAACGCCGACGAGTTCGCGTGGGCCGAATACATGCCCCGCATCACGTCCCGGGTCGCGCCCCACAACGTCTACTCGAGCAGTGCCCGGCTCGACGCGCTGGCGGCGCAGCTGGCGGTCCCGCCGGCGCCGGCCGCCGCCTGGTCGTTCGTGGACCCGGCGCCGCTCGCCGCCCGTCCGACCGGAGGCTCGCTGGTGGTCCCGTATCCGGCCGGCGTCATCTCCTACGCCTACGATCGGAGCACCGATCGCTACCTCCGTTCGGTCGACGGCGCCCCGGAGAAGGACGCCGGGACCGGCGCGCGGGTGGCCCCATACGACGTGGTGGTCCTCTACGTGGCGGTGGGACCGCTGGCCAATGCCCCGGGCCAGGCCACCAACCAGGAAAAGGGCCGGCTCGAAGTGGGCTATCTCGGCAGCGGACAGGCCCTCGTCCTGCAGGACGGGACCGCCATTGACGCCCGCTGGAGCAAGACGTCCGACGCGGCACCGCTCCTGCTCACCCGGGCAAGCGGCACGCAGGCAGGCACGCCGATCTCGTTCGTGCGAGGCCAGATCGCGATCCAGGTCGTGCCGCTGGGCACCGCCGTCACACTGAGGCTGCCGGCCGCCCCGGGCGCCCACGCCGCGACGCCGATCTGACCCCGGTGGCACGTGCGGCCAGCGCAGCCGCGTAGGCCATGCGCGTCTCCCGCGCCACGTCTGTCCAGGTCCGACGGCCTTCCAGCGCGCGCTGGCGCGCCACGCGGCGGAGCTGGTCGTGGATATGCCCGCTCCATGCCGCACGCAGCGCGGCGGCCAGGCGTGCCGGGTCGCGCGGCTCAACGATGATCCCGGCCGGTCCGACGAGTTCGGGAAGCGGCCCCACGCGCGACACGACCGCGGGCGTGCCGACCGCCAGCGACTGGAGCACCACCAGACCGGTCCCTTCGCTGATCGCAGGGAAGACGGTCGCTTCGGCGCCGGCGTCGAGGGTCGCCAGGTCCTCCGAGCCGAGCTGCGGGACCAGCCGTACCAGGTCGGCCACGGCATGCCGCTCCGCCGCGCGGGCCAGCGCCGCCACGTCGCTTGCGTCGGCGCCCTCGGACCCCGCCAGCACGATCACCGGCGGCCAGGGCACGTCCGGACCCGTCGCGCCCCGGCCTTCCTCTCGCAGCGCCGCCAGCGCGCGAAAGAGCGTCCCCAGGTCCTTGCGGGCATCGTACCGGCCGGCAAAAGCCAGGTAGCGGGGCGGCAGGTCCAGTCTCGATCGCAGCTCGGCCACTCGCTCGGGCCCGGCGGCGGCCGGTGAAAACGCCTCCTCGGCGGCCAGCCGCACCACCACGATCCGCTCCGGCCGAACATGCAGCAGCCGACGCGCCGCCCCGGAGGTGGCCTCGGAGCAAACGATCAACCGCGTCGCGTCCCGCAGGATCCGGGCTCGCAGCCGGTGCCCGAACCGCGCCGCCGGACTGGCAGCATAGATGGAGGGCAGCTCCCAGGGCGCGAGATCGAGCAGCGTCGCCACCACCGGGAGCCGGGAACCAAGCGGGACGGCGCCGCCTGCCGTGTGATACACGGTCCCCGCGCTCGGCCCCGAGGGACCGCCGGTGCCGAGCTCGGCGCCGCGCAGCTGGAACGCGTCCACTGTCAGCCCGGCGGATCGCAGAAAACGCGCCGTGGGGAGCACCCGCCGCCGCGCTGCCACCGGCAGCCCCGCCTCTTCCAGGGCACGCGTCGGGTCGGGGCGAAGTGCGCGCAGCACCGGCACGAACGATTCCCCGGGGAGCGGATCGGCCGCGCAGGCGGCCAGCAGCCGGCCCAGGTACGAGGCGGTGATGGGCGCTCGCTCCGGTTCCTGCAAGGGGCGCAGGTCGATCACCACCCGGGCGGGCACCGGTCGCTCGGCCGGCCCGGCCCCGACGCCGGCCAGCTCCCGCATCAGCGCCCGCCGCCTGCGCCCGGCGACGCGCTGCGCGGCCCGGATCGGCGGAAGCCTCCGCGCAGGGATTCCCAGCGCAGCCGCAGGACGACCAGCAGCGCCTCGGCCACGATCCGCCGGGACATCTTGCTCACGCCGGCCCGGCGGTCCCGGAAGACAATCGGGATCTCGACCACGCGCGCCCCTGCCTGTCGGGCCAGGTACGTCATCTCGATCTGGAAGACGTACCCGCCCGCGTGCACGCGCTCGCGGGGAACGGACTCCAGCGTCTCGCGGCGCCAGGCCTTGAAACCGCCCGTCAGATCGTGGACTGGCAGGCCGAGCACCAGCCGCGCAAAGAGCGAGCCGCCGCGGGAGATCAGGCGGCGCCCCAGGCTCCAGTCGGTGACGCCGCCACCGCGGACGTAGCGGGACCCGATGACCAGGTCCGCCCCGGTCTCCAGCGGGCTGACGAGGGACGGCAGGCGGGCGGGATCATGGGACCAGTCAGCGTCCATCTGGACGACCCGCCCGGCGCCCTCCGATAGCGCAACCCGGAACCCATCCAGGTAGGCGCGACCGAGCCCCTGCTTGCCAGGGCGATGGAGGACCCGCACGCCTTCCTCCGAGGCGGCCAGCGCGTCCGCCAGGACCCCTGTCCCATCAGGCGAGGCGTCATCCACCACGAGCAACGTCGCTCCCGGCAGCCGCTCCAGGATCGCCGGCGCGATCGCCGCCAGGTTGTCGATCTCGTTGTAGGTCGGCAGCACCACCCACGTGTCGGCATAGGGGGGCGCCGGCTGCGGCGTGCTCATCGCGCGGAGTGTACCGGCCCGATGGAGGGCAGGGGCGCTGGACGTGCGGGCGGCGGCCCGAGTGATCGTGGGCGGCGGTGCGGGCGTGGTGCGCGCGGCGGTGCGGGCGTGGTGCGGGCGGCGGTGCGGGCGTGGTGCGGGCGGCGGTGCGGGCGTGGTGCGGGCGGCGGGCCGGGTGATCGCGGGCCGCGAGGGCGTAGGCCGCGCAGACAGGCAGACTGGCCCGGCGAGGATCGCCGCGGGGTGCGGACCACGCAACCGGTGCGCTGACGTTACTGGACCCGGATGGCCCCGGCCATCGAGAGCGGGCGCCCGCTGGAGCTGGTGCCCACCACCAGGAGCCCCACGGTTCCGGCCTGCCCGGCCCGCAGGCGGAACGTGGCCCGATAGTTGTTCCCTCCGGCGGGCCTGAGCGCGACCGGCCAGGGTGCGAGCCCCGCCTGCGTCACGTACAGGCGTGGCGCGCCCTGCAGCGGCCCTGCGCTCACCACGAGCACGCTCACGAGGTGCCCGGCGCTGGTCACCGCTGGCGATGCCGTGACCCTGAACGGCATCAGCCAGACGTTGCTTCGCATCAGCAGGGTTCCCGCCGGCGTCGTGGCTGTGATCGTCGAGCGGTACAGTCCGGCCGGCAGGACCCCGATCTGCCCCGACCCGGGAAGGGTCCCGGTCCCGTCCCAGGAGAGCGCCCAGACCCCCGCCGGCGTGGACCGGGTGCTCCACAGGGTCCGCACCACCCGACCGGCGCTGTCGGTCACGGTCCAGGTCACCGTCGCGGGCTGGGTTGTGGTCATGGAGAGAGTCGTGCCGTTTGCGGCGGCCGCGAAGTCCAGCGGATCGAAGACCGTGGGGGCAGCGCCGGGCGCCTTGATCGCGGTCAGGACACGGGTCCGGACGGTCATGGCCGGCCCGAACGTCCCGCCGGCACGGATGGGGGAGACCACCAGTGCGTATCCCCCGTCCGGCACGACCACCCCGTCATCGCCGCGGCCGTCCCAGGCGAAGCGGCCGGCGGCTGGCATGTCGGACAGCACCAGGTGGCGCACGATCCCGCCGGAAGCGGCAGTCACGGACACCTGCAAAGAACCCGGCGTGGTCATCGAGTACGTGACCGGGAGGGTGTCGGAGATGCCGTCGCCGTTGGGGGTGAAGACCGACGGGGCTGCCAGGCTGGCGAGCGTGGGCTCGGGTGCGGACTGGAGCGGCGGAGCCGGCGTGGCGCCCGGGGGCGTCATCCCTGACGTCACCGGTCCGGGCGCGGCACCCCCGGGGCTGGTGGATGGCATCGGCCCAGGTGCGGTGCCGCCGAGCGCAGGGGCGGTGCCCCCCAGCACGGCCGTTGTCAAGAGGCCCAGGTTCCCGGCCAGCGACCGGTAGAAACCGGCCGTGGCGCTGTCGGGGTCGAGGTGCAGCTGCGCGCCCGCTGTACGAACCGAGGGCACCAGGATGGGGGCCACCCCAATTCCGCCCGTCGTGGTGAAGAGCTGATCGAGCGACTGGGCCGGTCCGAAGAGCGAGTCGACGATTTCCCCGGCATCTTGCGTTCCCAGGGCGATGACGGCGCCTGCGCCCGCGGCGAGGAACCCGGCCGCGAAGTTGTCGACGCGCTGGATGGCAACGGCCTGCGTGGGCTCCGGCTGCCCCGGCTCGCTGTTGCCGCTCGCGTAGCACAGGTGGTTCAGGAGCACGAGGGCATCGGGGGCGAGGCGCAGGGTGGCCATGTACTGCTCGCCGTAGTACTGAACCTGGTCGTCCGCGGCTCCATCGACCGGATCGAGCCCCATCCCGTCCTGCCGATCTGGCATCAGGGACATGGTGTACGGGGAGGGATAGCCGTTCCCGTGGCCCAGGTAGACGAGGACGTTGGCGCCGGCCGCCGCCGCAGCGACCTCGGACCAGGTCGCGTTCGGGTGGAAGACCTGGACGACCTGCGCCCCGTGCGCGGCCGCGTCCTGCGCGATCGCCGCCCCCCACTGCAGGTCGCTGGCGGTCAACCCGTGGGTTGGCCCCACCACCACCACCACTTTCGGCTGCGGGTCGGCAGCCCGAGCGCGGCTGATGAGTGCGGGACCACCGGCTGGCACGAGGACGGGCACCATCAGCGCGAGCGCGAGGGCGGCGGTGAGGACAGCGAGCGGGCGATGCTGCATGACGACGCTCCGGGCGGGTTCGCAGTGGGCCGCCGGACGCACGTGCCTTCGGCGGCGAGGGCAGCCTGCGCGCCGCGCTCACCCCGGTCCATCGCGCGATGGTCCCGGCCCGCATGGCCCGATCGGAGCACCCATCCCGCGCACCGATCCCACGAACCGATCCCGCGGCGGCCATCCGCCGCAGGCACCGGCCCCAACGTGGCAGCATGCGCGGCGCACATATCTGGAGGCAGGCGATGGATCTCGGTCTGGATGGACGCGTGGCCCTGGTGCTCGGCGCCAGTCGCGGCCTGGGCAGGGCCGCCGCGCTGGAACTGCTGCGCGAGGGCGCGTCGGTGATGCTGGCCGCCCGCGGTGAGCGCGGGCTCCAGGAGGCGGCGGCTGCCCTGCCCTCCGAGGCAGAGCTCGCGCCGGCCGGCGACGAGCGGCTCGATCCGGTAACGGCCGACGACGCGGACATCTGGCTCTCCGCGAGCCGGTCCCGGCGAGCGGCCCGGGAGCGTGTGGCCTGGACGGCCGGCGACGTTTCGCAGCCGGAGGCGCCAGCGCAGCTGGTGCGGGCGACGGTCGACCGCTTCGGCCGGCTGGACGTGCTGGTGGTCAACGCGGGGGGGCCGCCACCGGGACCCTTCGAGGCGCTCGACGATGCCCAGTGGCGGGCGTCCGTGGACCTGACCTTTCTCTCTGCCGTCCGCTTGGTCCGCGCCGCGCTGCCCCATCTGCGCGACGAGCGCGTGCGTCGGGCGGGCGGTGGCCGGATCGTCTTCATCGAGAGCGGAAGCGTGAAGCAACCGGTGGAGAACCTGGTCACGAGCAACGCGCTGCGCGCCGCCGTGCAGGGGCTGATGAAGACGCTCTCCATCGAGCTCGCGCCGGATGGCATCCTGGTCAACGCCGTGGCCCCCGGCCGCATCAACACCGAGCGGATCCGGCAGCTGGACGCGGATACCGCAGCCCGCACGGGGCACCCGGCGCCCGAGGTGCGCGAAGCCCAGGAACGCGCGATCCCCCTGGGAAGATACGGCGAGCCGTCGGAGCTGGGTGCCGTGGTGGCGTTCCTCGCCTCCAGCCGGGCAAGCTACGTGACCGGCAGCCTGGTGCCGGTGGACGGCGGCCAGATCCGCAGCATGCTGTAGGGGCACCGTCGCAAGCAGCACGAGCGGCACGTCCAGGACAGCGGGCACGGTCCCGGTCCCGCGCTGACGTCCTGCCCGCGTACCATGCGCGGGCAGGGTCTGCGGCACGCGGCGGTGGGCCAAACCTCTGCCCGGTTTCCAGCAGGAGTCATCCGTGCACCTGTTCCTCGTCGGTGCGGGCCCGGTGGGCCTGGTCACCGCCATCGGTTTCGCGCGCCTCGGACATCGCGTCACCGTCTCGGACATCGATGCGGCACGGATCGCCATGCTGGCCGAGGGCCACGCCCCGATCTTCGAGCCCGGCCTGGAGGAGGCGATCCGGTCCGAGTCTGCCGCGGGGCGCCTCGACTTCACGGCGGGCCCGGTCCCTCCCCGCGACGCGGCGTTCTCCATCGTCTGCGTCGGCACGCCCACCGGGCCGGAGGGACCGCTCTCGACCGGGCAGGTGGAGGCAGCGGTGGCCGGTCTGCTCGCTTCGGCGGCCAGCGACCACGTGATCGTGGTTCGCTCGACGCTGCCGGTGGAAGGGCCGGACCGGCTGGCCCAACTGGTGGACAGACGCCGCGCGGCCGGACCGGGTCCCACGGTGGTGACCAACCCCGAGTTCATGCGTGAGGGCGCAGGTCTCCGCGATTTTGACGCCCCCAGCCGCGTGGTGGCGGGCTGGCTCCGGCCGGAGGACCGCGAGGCAGCCCAGGCGGTGGCCGACCTCTACGCGCCCCTCCACGCCCCCACCCTGGTGGCCGACGCGCGGTCGGTGGCCCTGATCAAGCTCGCCTCCAACGTCTTCCTGGCCACCAAGATCGCCTTTGCCAACGAACTCGCCCGAATCTGTGACGCGGCGGGGGCCGACGTCGACCTGGTCACGACCGGGGTCGGCATGGACGATCGGATCGGCCGGGCGTTCCTCAGCGCGGGACCGGGGATCGGCGGCTCGTGTCTCCCGGAACAGGCCCTGGCGCTCCCGCTGCTCAGCGCCCGGCTCGGCGTGCCCACCCCGCTGATCGACGCCGTGAGCCGCTCGAACCGTACGCACCAGCAGGCGGTGGTGGCCCGGCTGGGCGGGCTGCTCGGCCGGCCGCTCGCCGGCGCGCGCGTGGCCCTCCTCGGCCTCGCCTTCAAGGCCGGCACGGACGATGTCCGGGAGTCACCGGCGCTGGCGCTGGCCCGCGAGCTGCGAAGGGCCGGCGCGGCGGTGGTGGGATACGACCCACAGGCGATGGCGGCGGCCTGCCGGGCGGATCCAGGGCTGGAGACGGCGGCCGATCCGCGGACGGCGGCTCGCGGCGCAGACGCGGTCCTGGTCGCCACCGAGTGGGCCGCCTTCGCGCAGCTCGACTGGGTCGCGCTCCACGCGGCGATGGCCGGCGACCTGGTCTTCGACACCCGGAACGTGGTGGACGTGGGAGCCGCGCGCTCGGCGGGGCTGCGCGTCGAGGTGCTCGGCCGGCGCGCCTGAGGCGCCACCGTTGAGGGAACGCGCCAGGCCCGGGGGGACGTGGGGCGAACCCTGGTCCCTCAGGGGGCCGGCGCCAGCGAGGGCTGCGGCAGCGGCAGGGCAGTGACGGAGGGGCCCGGCGAGCCGGCCACCGAAGGAGCGCTCGAGGACGACGGCACCGGCGGAAGCCCCCCGTGGTAGTTCGTGATGACCAGCACGTACTCGAGCTTGTCAAGGTCGGCGGCGGGGTTGATGAAGCCCGTCTGGACCACCGCGTTCGGATCGCGCTGCACGTCCACGATGCTGCCGATGAGGAGCCCCTTGGGAAACGGCGACTTGATCCCGTTGCCCAGGTCGATGCCGGCCGTCACCACCGTGTCGTTGAGATTGACCCGCTCCGTGGCCGCGATGTTCTCCATGATGAGCGCACCGCCGAGCTGTCCGATCACCTCGCCGGTCGCCCGGCTGGATTCGATCAGGCCGATCACGGTCGAGCGGGTGTCGCTGATCAGGAGCACCCGGCTGAAGTTGCTGCCAACCTCCCAGACTGCACCCACCAGGGCGCCGCCGTCGGCCACCACCACGTCGTTGAGGGCCACGCCCTTGTCGGTGCCGGCGTCAATGGTGATGACGCGGGTGTACTGCGAGACCTCGCGGCTGACCACCGTGGCCGCCACCGTGCTGTAGTCCAGCGAGCCCTGGACGCCGAGCAGGCGGCTCAGCTGGTTGTTCTGGATCTTGATCTCCTGGAGCTGGCGGTTCTCGACCGAGAGCTGCTGGTTCTGCTGCTCCAGGGCCCGGTTCTGGGCCTGCAGCTGGTCGATCTCGCTGAGGGCCCCCACGATCGACCCCACCGCGCGGGTGGCGCCTGACAGCGCGGATTCGGCGGGGGTCAGCAGGTCGCCCACCGCGACCTGGAGGCTGCGCATCGGGGAAGTACCGCTGAGAGCCAGAAGGAGAAGCCCGGCCGCCACCAGGACGGCCCAGAGGATCCCCCGCCGCCGGCTCGCGCGCGTCGCGAACATGGCACCTGTCTCAGCGCGGCGGGCGGGAGTACGTCTCCGCGACGAGCGAGCGTTCCATGGAAGCGAGCTCCTCGAGCGCCTTACCGGTGCCGCGTGCAACGCAGGTGAGCGGATCGTCGGCAACGTGGACCGGCATCTGAGTGGCCTCGGCGATGCGCCGGTCGAGTCCCTGCAGCAGCGCCCCGCCGCCGGCCAGCACGATCCCCTGGTCCATGATGTCCGCCACGAGCTCCGGCGGGGTCTCCTCGATGGCGTCCTTGACGATGTCCACGATCTGCTGGACCGACGGCTCGATCGCCTCGCGGATCTGGTCGGCACTGACCTCCACCGCGCGCGGCAGACCGGTCAGCAGATCTCGGCCGCGGAGCGTGACCCGCAGCTCGTCCCATTCGCCCGGGTAGGCCGACCCAAGCGCGATCTTGATGTCCTCCCCGGTCCGCTCGCCCACCAGCAGGTTGTACTCGCGGCGCCCGAACCCGACGATGTCCATGTCCATCTCGTCGCCGCCGATGCGGATGCTGCGGCTGATCACGATCCCCCCAAGGCTGATCACGGCGACCTCGGTGGTACCGCCCCCGATGTCGACGATCAGGCTGCCCGAGGGCTCACCAACCGGCAGGCCAGCGCCGATGGCGGCCGCCATCGGTTCCTCGATCAGCCGTGCCCAGCGAGCCCCGGCGTTCAAAGCCGCGTCGCGGACGGCGCGCTTCTCCACTTCGGTCACGCCGGACGGGACGCCCACCAGCATGCGCGGACGCGGGATCAGCCCCACCCGGTCGTGCACCTTGTTCACGAAGTACTTGATCATCTGCTCGGTAACGTCGAAGTCGCTGATGACCCCGTCGCGCAGCGGGCGGACTGCGATGATGTTGGCCGGCGTACGGCCAACCATTCGCTTCGCCTCGGCCCCGATCGCGAGGACCTTCTTGGTCTTGCTGTCGATCGCGACCACGCTGGGCTCGCTGATCACGATCCCCCGGTCCCGCACGTGGACGAGGGTGTTGGCCGTGCCGAGATCGATCCCGATGTCGCGGGAAAAGAGGCCGAAGAACGCGTCAAGCATGCTCGTGTCGGGATCCTGCCTGTTGCTGTGGGGGAATGCCCGCCCATCGGACAGACGCAAACGTGCCGTCGTCCAGGAGCGCATGACGGCGTGGGCAGTATACCTGTCGCGCACCGGACCATTACCACCGGGCCCCGGGCAGGCGCGGCGGGCCCCGAAGGACGCTCCGGGGAGCGAGGCGGCGCCCGGCGATTCGGGGCGCCCGGCCATTGGTGGCTCCCGGCCCGGCGGTGCGGGCCGAAGACGCCGCGGCCTGCCGTAGGATATGCGCGTGGAGCCCGTGCCGAACTCGGCGGTCCCGCTGCCTGCAGTCCCCCGCCCTGGGGCTGCCGGCGGCTCGCCCCAGCGCGGGTCCCATCGCCACACCCGACAGCCCTGGCGTCCCGCGCGATGACAGGCCAGCCCTCGCCCTCCACACGCCAGCCCGTCGGCCCACCCGGCCCGTCGGGAACGCCGCCAGCAGGACAGCCCGCCCAGGGGCGGCGCCCCGGCCGCGGCCTCCACCTCCCGGCCTGGTTCTGGTGGCTGATCTTCGGCGTGTTGCTGATCTGGAACATCCTCACGCTGCTGCCGGCCGGGACCCCCACCGTCGCGCTTCCCTACTCGGCGTTCCTTGACCAGGCGCAGCAGGGGAACATCGCCCAGGTGGAGTTCAACGGCCAATCGCTGCAGGGCACGCTCCGCCACGCCATCACCTGGCCGCAGCCGGCCGCCTCCGCTCGGCCCGGCGCCGCGGCGGCAAGCGCGGCGGTCTCGGGCGCAGCGGCTGCCACCCCACAGCCCGTGGCGGCCGGGAGCCAGAGACCCGCCAGTTACCAGGCCTACACGAGCGTCATGCCGCCCACCGGCGACCCGGCCCTGCTGCCGCTGCTCGAGGCGCACGGCGTCACCATCACGGCCAAGGACACCACCAGCGGGAGTTCGTTCCTGCTCGACCTCCTGGTGAGCGTGCTGCCCATGCTCCTGCTGGTCGGCTTGCTCGTCTACATGGGGCGGCAGGCCCAGCGCAGCCAGCAGGGCCTCTTTGGCTTCGGTGGCTCCCGGGCCCGGCTCTTCGACGCGGAACGGCCGTCCGTCACGTTCGCCGACGTGGCCGGGGAGGACGAGGCCAAGGCGGAGCTCACCGAGGTGGTCGACTTCCTCAAGGAACCGGAGCGCTACCGGCGCCTCGGCGCCCGTCTGCCGCGCGGCGTCCTGCTCATCGGCCCGCCGGGCACCGGCAAGACCTTGCTGGCGCGCGCGGTGGCCGGCGAGGCGCACGTGCCCTTCTTCAGCATCTCGGCATCCGAGTTCGTCGAGATGTTCGTGGGCGTGGGCGCGTCGCGGGTCCGGGACCTGTTCACCAAGGCCAAGGCGACAGCGCCCGCGATCGTGTTCGTGGACGAGATCGACGCGGTGGGGCGCCAGCGCGGGGCCGGGCTCGGCGGCGGCAACGACGAACGGGAGCAGACGCTCAACCAGTTGCTGGTGGAGATGGACGGGTTCGACGACAGGACGAACGTGATCGTGATCGCGGCCACCAACCGCCCCGACGTGCTGGACCCGGCGCTCCTGCGGCCCGGCCGCTTCGACCGACAGGTGACCGTTGGGTATCCCGACCGGTCCGGGCGCGAGGCGATCCTGCGCATCCACACGCGGGGGCTCCGGCTGGCGCCGGATGTGGACCTGGTCGCGCTTTCGCGGGCAACTGCCGGCTTCTCGGGGGCAGACCTGGCCAACCTGGCCAACGAGGCCGCCCTGCTCGCGGCCCGCACGAACCGCGAAACGGTCGGGGCCGAGCAGTTCGAGGAGGCACTGGACAAAGTGCTGCTGGGTACCCCCCAATCGGCGCTCGCGAACGCCGAGGAGCGCCGCATCGTGGCGTACCACGAGAGCGGCCACGCGATCGTCGCACGCCTGACGCCGGGAGCCGACCCGGTCCAGAAGGTGACCATCGTGCCGCACGGGCGTTCGCTTGGCGTCACCGAGCAGCGCCCGGACGAGGACCGCCGCAACTACCCGCGCGACTACCTGTTGGGACGCCTGGCGGTGATGCTCGGCGGGCGGGCCGCCGAGCAGACCGTTTTCGGGCAGCCCACGACCGGAGCCGAGAGCGACCTCAAGGTGGCAACGGACCTGGCCCGGCGCATGGTGGGCCTGTGGGGGATGAGCGACGAGCTGGGCCCGGTCTCCTACGGCATAGGGGAGACGCACCCGTTCCTCGGGCGCGAGCTGGCCGCGCCGCGCGAGTTCGCTGAGGCCACCGCCGCCCGCATCGACGCCGCGGTCACGATGCTGCTTGAGCAGGCGGACGCGCAGGCCAGGGCGCTGCTGGTGCGCTACCGGACCGCCCTCGACGCCCTCGCCGAGGAGCTGATGGCGCACGAGTCGGTCCACGCGAGACGGCTCGACGAGATCCTGGTCGCGGCCGGGGCGCTGCCCGCCGGGGCCCCATCGACGGGCGGGCCACCTGCGGCCCCGGCGTCCAGCATCGCGGCGGCGGACGCTCCGCATCCCTGAGATCCCGCCTCATCGTGGCACCCGGGCCCTCCCCGCGCGGCAGCCCGCCAGCCGCACGGGCACCTGGATCCGCAGGGCGCTCATCGACCCCCGGGGTGCTCGAACGCGACACCGCGATCCCGCAGGCTGACAAACGCGTCGTGGCCGATCACCAGGTGGTCGAGTACCGGCACATCGAGCAGGCGACCGGCCGCGACCGCTTCCGCGGTCAGGTGGAGGTCATCCGGACTCGGCGTGGGGTCCCCCGATGGATGGTTGTGGACCAGGATGAGCCCCGCGGCCGACTGACGGACGGCGTCCCGAAACAGTTCCCCAACCCGGACCAGGGCCGTTGAGACGTTGCCCTGATAGACGGTCTGGATGGCCAGTACCTGATTCTTGGTATTGAGCAGGACCACCCGCAGTTCCTCGCGGTCCAGGCGGCCCATCTGGAGCATCAGCCGATCCGCGAGATCGCGCGGAGTCCGGACCGTGAAGCGGCCGGTTGGCCAGTCCGCGAGCAAACGCCGCCCCAGCTCGAAGGCGGCCACGAGCTGGCAGGCTCGGGCCGATCCGACCCCGGGCAAGGCCTCCAGCTCGACCGCGCTCGCACTGGCCAGGCCGGAGAGGCCACCGTGCGCGGCGACCGCCTCTGAGGCGATCTCGACCGCGCTGTGGCCCGCCCCGCCGCTGCCCCAGATGAGTGCCACCAGCTCGGCGTTGGAGAGGCCGCCTGCACCGCGGGCAGCAAGCCGTTCGCGAGGGCGTTCCTCGGGCGGCAATTCCCGGATGCGCCGAGCGCGCAGCGACGCCCGGCGCCCCGCAGGCGCCACAGGGAGAGTGACAGCGGTTGGCGCGGCCGCAGCGGGCACGGCGGCGGTTGGCACGGCAGCGGTTGCCTGGGGCGCCGCGGTTGCCTGGGGCGCCGCGGCCGGGGAACGTGTCATGGGGGCGGCTCCTGCTCAGGACCAGGGTGAGAATTGGCGCTCCCGGGCCCGAACGACGAAGCCCGCCGATTCCTCCGCCGTCCGGACCCGGAAGCTGGCGCGATCCTAGCGCCCGTCACTCAACGGCGGCTCTCCGCTGCCTTCACTCGCGGTTGCCGGCACTCGGGCAGATGGGGCCACCCACCGACCCGACCGGCGCTCACTCGCGCCGCCCGTCTGCTGTCCGGCGCCCGCTGCGCTCAGAGACGGACAGTCGCGCCACTCACCAGCAACAGGACGGCAATCCCATTGAAGGTCATGTGGCCGGCGATGGAAGCCACGATCCCGCGGCGCGCGAACAGCCACCCCAGCGCATAGCCGATCGGCAGGATCACCAGGAACTGGAGCAGCGCGACCCGGAGCCACTCGGAGGCACTCGCCGCGGTCACGTTCAGGATGTGGGCGGCCGCGAAGAAGAGCGTGGCGCGAACCAGAGCGCTGCGGAGCCCGAGATCGCGCCACCACGCCGACAGCGAGAACCCCCTGAAGAAGGCTTCCTCGCCCACCGGCGCGATGATCACCGCGGCCAGGACTGTGGCAATCGCATCCGGAACCGTCGTCGGCGCGGGGAGGGCGCTTGGAAGCTGCACGCCGAGCGCCGCCGCGACGACTCCGCCGACCACCACGGTGGCGATGTAGGTGGGCACGATCAGCGCCACCCCGGACAGGGCGCTGGCCGCGAGCGTCCCCGCCGACGTGCGCCATGACGCCGGCCAGCCCATCCCGGTCCAGGCCAGCGCATGCGTGCGCACCACAAACAGCCAGATGGCCGCGAAGTAGCCGAGTGTGGTCAGTGCCACCGTCGCGAGGGCACCCAGCGACTGCGACTCCGGCGCTATCCACCCGAGCGCCGCGAGGAGCGCCGCGACCGCGGTGGCGCCGAACAGGACCACGCCGAACAGGATCAACGGGGAGGGACCGCGATATCGTTCCGCTGGGCGCTGCGCCCGGGCAGCCACCTGGTACCAGGCGCCCATGGCCAGGGACAAGGTCAACGCGAAGAAGGCGCCGTAGAAAGCCACCAGGGCCAGGGGACTGACAGCGCCGGCCGACGGGGAACGCGCGGCCGCGACGCCCGCGGACAGGAAGAGCGCGATCCCGACCGCGGCGAGCACCCAGGCTCCCGAGTAGAGCGCGGGCGAGTGGGTGCGACGGGGCACGAACCCTGACGGGGGTCCGGGCACCGGAGCCAGCTGGAAGTCCGAGCCAGGTCCGTCACCCGACGGCGACGCACCCGGCGCCACATCCGGACTTGGCGTCGGACCGGCACCCGGCGCCACATCCACGCCGGATGGTCCATCGACGCCCGGCGCTGCAGCAGCACCCGCCACGGCGTGATCCATCGACCCGCCTGGGAGGCCACGCGGGAACGGGGGCCGTGCGTCGGGGGCGCCGCTCTGGTCAGGCGACCGCCCGGGAAGACCCGAACCGGATCCCGGTTCCGGGCCCGCGCTCACCGCAGCGGGGTACCCCGCGCGGGTCGCTCGGCGCGGAGCGGATCGAGGCCGCTGGCCGGCACCGACGGCGAGGTGACGTCCGCGTCGAGGCCAAGGGCTCCGGTCCCGGTGGACACTTCGGCACGAGCCACCCGGCGGCGAGGCGCGGCCGTGGGCCGGGCCGAACCAGCCACCGGCGGAGCAGCCAGGTCCGCCCCGCACCATGCGCAGGCCACCCAGTCGAGTTCCACCGGACGGCCACAGGAGGGACAACTGCGCCGGAGCTGGTTCCGACAGGTGGGGCAGACGAGCCAGTCTGCCTCGACCCGACGACCGCAGTTGGCACAGTGTGGCTGCGTCTCGATCTCTCGCAGCATGGCCTCCTCGGCGATCGCCCGCTCGTTCGTCTCAGCGACCGTCTCACCGGGACGGATCAGCCGGTACAGCAAGAGACCGAAAGGAAAGAGGATCGGCGTGAAGAGGATGATCAGGACCGCGGCCAGGTACGGGGCGATCGGATTGGAGGTGCGCGACTGCAGGTCCCGATAGGCCCAGTAGGCCGAGACAAGCCAGAGCAGCACGACGTAGAGCGCGATGGCGCGACCGATGAGCTGGACGTGCGAGTTGTTCAGGAACGTGTTGATCGCGTCCCCGACCGGCGTAAGGATCTGGTCCATCTACCTGGCTCGCGCCTCCTGGGGAACTCCGTCCAGTCGGCCGAGTGTAGCAGAGGGTCCCAGCGGCCCGGCCCGGGAAGGCACGCCACCCTCGTGCCGCGCGGCCACCGTCCAGAGCACGGATCGCATGGCCGAGCCCAGGCCGGCGAGCAGCACCGCCGCGGTAAATGCAGCCCCCAGCGCAACCGCCGCGGCCATCAGCGAGATGGGCGAGGGTGGGGTGCTGCGCATCGTGGCGGTGTAGGTGTCGCGGGCCACGGACCAGGCAACCTCGATCGCGGCCAGCGACGGCGCGAGGGTGGCCAGCGTGATCAGCCACGTCAGTGCCCATATCCCGGCAACGCGCGCCAGCCGCCGGGCGGTACGGCCCGCGGAAGTGGCCGCCGCAGCATCCGACGGCGCGAAATCGTGGACGTACACGCGGCGCAGGACCCGGCGAGAGGCCACCGCGTTGAGCAGGTCCGCCAGCAGCAGACAGAGGCCGAGTCCGACCAGCGGGGCCGCCGCTCCCTGCAGCACGCGCTCCACGTACGACGCGCCGGTCGAGGATGGCAGCAGGTATTCCTGCTCGCCGACCGCCGCGAGCTGCTGGAGCGCCAGGATCGCCACAAGCGCCGCGGGCAGCAACGCCGCGACCTCCACCCCGACCAGGCGGACGACGGTTCCGCCCATCCCCGGAGGCTGTCGCAGGGGCGCAGCCGGCGAAAGCAGCTTTGCCTCTTGTTCGTACTGAATCGTTTCCGCCAGTGCCGCCACCACCAGCGAAAGGACGATGCAGATGGCGAGCACCAGCCCGGCAGCGATCAGCTCCGGGACCAGGACGCTGGAGATGCCGCTGGTGGTGACCGCGAGCGGCGGCACGAGCAGGCTCACGCCCACGGGCGTGGGCAGGGTGAGGATCGGCAGGGCCAGGACGAGCACGCCACCGCGCGCCAGGAACCCGGCGCTTCCCGCGAGCCAGGCGATCGGCGAGCCGAGCAGCCCGCGGACCACCCGGATCATGCCGGACTGCCAGCGGCCTGGAGGGCCCGGCGGAACGCGTGCAGCGCCGCTTCGGCCAGCTCGGTGGGCCGCATGGTCGCTGCGCGCATCGGCTCCCAGCGGACCGCCATGCGCAGCACGAGCGGCTCTCGCCAAGGGCTCCCATCGTCGCCGGACGATGGGAGCGCCAGTCGCAGCTGCTGCCGGCCGCCGTCCTCCAGGATCAGCCCCGAGAGGGCGCCAGCCAGGGCCGGTCCCATGACGTGCAGCGGCGGCACCGGGGGAGGCCCGGCGCGCGGTGCCACCTCTTCCGCCTCCAGGATCCCGGCCTCATCGTGCACAAAAAGGACGGCAAGCCACCAGCCGTCGTCGGTCGTGGACGGACCCGTCATCCCGACCAGCACGGTCGCGGGCACTTCGCCGCGGGCCACGGGAAGCCCGAGCGGCAATTCCTTGAGATAGGAAGGCCCCGGCACGGGCAGACGCGTGCGCATCAGGCGTCGAGGATAGACCCACCGCGCCGGCGGCTATGGCTGGGCCGGGGGTTCCTGGTCCGCGGCCGAGTCCTCGGTCCGCAGTCCACGCGCCTCCAGCTCCAGCTCCAGCATGGCGCGCCGCACGGCGGGATCCGGGGGATCCAGCTCGGGCCGAGCCCCCGGCCGCGCGATCTCGTCGGTCACCGGCGATGCCACCAGGGCCCGGATCTCCGGGCTGACGTCGCGAACGGTCCGGCGCACGTCGGCCGGCGCCACCGTGACGCCCGGGATCCCGGGCAGATCGGCTGCCGGGCGCAGCGCGGCACCGCAGGCCGGACAGGCAGCTGGCTCGGGGTCAGGCAGCGGGGCGCCGCACCACGGGCATCCGGGCCGCAACCGCGAGGTGGAGGAGAACCCCAGCGACGCATCGTCAAGACCCGGCGCAAAGGTGCGCGCAGGCAGCGGGTCGCCGCCGGCGTCGAACGCCGGGGCGCTGGGATCCGACGGGTCGACAGGCGGCGCTGGGCGTACGTCCTCGTCCACGTTCACTCCCACTCGATGGTCGCTGGCGGCTTGCTGCTGATGTCATAGACCACCCGGTTCACCCCGGGCACCTCGTTGACGATGCGCGAGCTGATCTTCCCGAGGACGTCGTAGGGAAGCTTCGCCCAGTCGGCCGTCATCCCATCCTCACTGGTGACCGCGCGGATCGCGACCACGTGGGCGTAGGTGCGACCGTCTCCCATGACCCCCACGCTGCGCACCGGCGTCAGGATGGCGAAGCTCTGCCAGACGGCGCGGTACAGGCCGGCAGCCTTGATCTCGTCGATGACAATCCAGTCCGCCTCGCGCAGGGTCTCCAGCCGCTCCGCGGTCACCTCCCCGATGATCCGGATCGCAAGCCCCGGCCCCGGGAAGGGCTGGCGCTGCACCATCGCCTCGGGCAACCCGAGCGCGAGCCCCACCTGGCGGACTTCGTCCTTGAAGAGGTAACGCAGCGGCTCGATGAGCTGGAAGCGCAGGTCGCTGGGCAGGCCGCCCACGTTGTGGTGCGTCTTGATCTTCTGCGCCGCCTTCGTCTCGGGGGCCGTGGACTCGATCACGTCGGGGTAGAGCGTCCCCTGGGTCAGGAAGTCGATCTGCCCGAGCCTGGCCGCCTCCTCCTCGAAGACGCGGATGAACTCGTCCCCGATGATCCGCCGCTTCTCTTCCGGATCCACCACGCCCGCCAGGCGCGCCAGGAACCGTTCCCGCGCGTTGACCATCACCAGGCGCATCCCGAGGTGCTGCTCGAACGTGGAGCGCAGCAGCTCCGATTCCTTCTTGCGCATCAGCCCGTGGTCGACGTAGATGCAGGTCAGCCGGTCGCCCACGGCCCGGTGGACAAGCGTGGCGGCCACGGCCGAGTCGACCCCTCCGGAGAGCGCACAGATGACCTTGCCGTCGGAGCCGCTCTCCCGGGCGTGCGCATCCACGCGCGAGCGGATCTCGGCCACGGTGGACTCGATGAAGTTCGCCGGTGTCCAGGTGGGCCGGGCGGCCGCGATGCCCAGCACGAAGTTGCGCAGGAGATCCCGGCCGGACGGGGTGTGGGCCACCTCCGGGTGAAACTGGATGCCGTACAGACGCCGTTGCGCATCAGCCATCCCCGCGACGGGCGTCGCGCCGGTCTGCGCGGTGGGCCGGAAACCCGGCGGAAGCCGCACGATGGAGTCGCCGTGGCTCATCCAGACCGGCTGCTCGCGCGGGGTTCCGTCGAAGAGCCCGCGGAGCTCGCCCGGTTCCTGCGGCTCCACCACCTGGATAACCGCCGGGCCATACTCGCGCCTGGACGCCGGCACCACCTCGCCGCCCAGCGCCTGGGCCATCAGCTGGAGCCCGTAGCAGATCCCGAGCAGCGGGACCCCGGCCGTCCACAGGGCGGGGTCGGGGCGAGGAGCACCCTCATCGTAGACGCTGCCCGGACCGCCGGAGAGGATGATCGCGCGAGGTTGGCGGCGGGCGATCTCCGCCCACGGGGTGTCGAACGGCAGCAGCTCGGAGTAGACGTGCAGCTCGCGCACCCGGCGCGCGATGAGCTGCGCGTACTGGCTTCCGAAGTCGAGCACGATGACGGTGTCCGGGTGCGCCGTGCCCGGCTCGCCACGGGCGGCCGCCGCGCCGGGCAGCCCCCCCTGCGGGCGCTCCGGAACCGGCGCACGGAGCGCCGTCTCCAGGTACGCCTCCACCTCGGCGTCATCAGGGGCAAGCACGCGATGACCGGCGTTGGCCGCCTCGCCGTGCACGGTTCGCCCTTTGCGGCGGCCCGCAGCCGCCCCCGCTTCCTCCAACGCGACCTCCCGGCCCTCTTGCGCGCAGTCTAGCCGCGCCGGCCAGTGGGAGGACGGTCGAGATGCAACAGGCGGGCGGTGCCCGCCCGCACGGCCGGATCACCCGGGAGGGCCTGCCGGCGCGCACGAGCACGTCGGCCGCTGCGGCCGCTCCCCGCCCGCCTCAACGTCCCCGCTGCCAGGACTTGCCCTCGGTGGCGACCGCCGGAGCGTAGACCATCTCCACCTGCTGCATGGCCCGCAGGTCCCGCGCGCCCAGCGCGGCCATCGACTGGCGCAGGGCGCCGACCAGGTTCTCGGTCCCGTCCGTCACCTGCGCGGGCCCGAGGAGGATCCGTTCCAGCGGGCCGGCCGTGCCGACGCGGATGTGCGTGCCTCGGGGAAGCGTGGGCGAGGGCGCGGCCATCCCCCAGTTCAGCCCGCGGCCAGGAGCCTCTTCTGCGCGCGCCAGGGGAGAGCCGAGCATCACGGCATCCGCGCCCGCCGCGATGGCCTTGGCAATCTCACCGCCGCGCCGCATCCCCCCGTCCCCGATCACCGGCACGTAGCAGCCGGTCCGATCCAGGTATGCGTCTCGAGCCTCCGCCGCATCGGCGATGGCCGTGATCTGCGGCACGCCGATCCCCAGCACCTCGCGCGTGGTGCAGGCGGCCCCGGGGCCAACCCCCACGAAGACCGCGGCGATCCCCTGGCCCATCAGCTGCAAGGCAGCCTCGTACGACGTCGTATTTCCCACCGCGACCGGGATCGGCATGCGGCGCGTGAAATCGGCGAGCTCGAGCGGCTCATACCCGGCGGCCAGGTGACGCGGGGAGCTCACCTGGGATTGCACGAGAAAGAGGTCCGCCCCGTGCTGCGCGCAGAAGAGGCCGAACCGCCGCGCAGCGCCGGGCGTGGCCGCCACCGCCACCGGAGACCCGGCAGCCCGGACCTCGGCCAGCCGCCGGGCCACCAGTTCCTCGCGGATCGGCGGCGTATACGCTTCGGTCAGCAGCGCCTGGATCTCCGTGTCCGGCGCCGACGCGAGACGCGCCAGGACGCGGTCGGGATCCTCGTGGCGCGCCTGGACGCCTTCCAGGTTGAGGACCGCGAGCCCGCCCAGGCGGGCCAGGGACCCGGCAAAATGCGGATCCACCACGGCGTCCATGGCTGCCGCCAGGACCGGAATGCGCAGCTCGATGCCGCCGATCCTGACCCGCGTGTCCACGTCGGCGGGCTCCAGCGTTTCCGTGCCGGGTGCCAGTGAAACGTCGTCGAACCCATACGTGATCCGAAGCGTGTCGATCCGCGAGGGCCGAGACGGCGGGACGGGGATCGGAGGGCGCGGCGTCTGCAACACGGTCGATGCACTCCCCTTGCGCGTGACGGGCATGGCGCTTGCGCGGCAGTATAGCCAGATGCAGCACTCACCCAGCCAACCCAGCCAGATGTCCGACCGGGCCGCGCCCCCCGACGCGGCAGGCCACGATGCCGCGGAGGAGGGACCGGGCACGCCAGGCGAAGCAGCGCAGGTCGTGACGCTCGACGCCATCCGGGCAGCCGCGGAGGTCCTCGAGGGAGTGATCGTCCGCACCCCGCTCCTGCCATTCGGGCCACCGCTCGACGGCGACCCCCGCGGCCGGACCCGTGCCTGGCTGAAGCCCGAGTCGCTGCAGCCGATCGGCGCCTTCAAGCTGCGTGGCGCCTACTACAACATCGCCACGCTCCCACCCGAGCGACGGGCTGCTGGCGTGGTGGCCCATTCCAGTGGCAACCACGCGCAGGGGGTGGCGCGGGCGGCGCGCCTGCTGGGCGTGCGAGCCGTGATCGTGATGCCTTCCGACGCCCCGGCCGTCAAGGTCGAGCGCGTGCGAGCCGATGGCGCCGAGATCGTGGTGGTCGGACCCTCCAGTGAGGAGCGCGCCGAACGCGCCGCCGAGATTGCCCGTGCCGAGGGGCTCTCACTGGTGGCGCCGTACGACGATGCGGCGACCATCACCGGCCAGGGCACCATCGGGGTGGAGATCGCGGAACAGCTGGCCGCGATCGAAGCTGGTCCGGCTGCGGCCCCCCGGCCGGCCGGGCGGCTGACGGTCCTGGTCCCGGTGGGCGGCGGCGGGCTCGCCAGCGGCGTGTCGGTCGCCATCAAATCCCTCCGCCCGGATGCAACCGTGCTGGGCGTGGAGCCGGCACTGGCCGCGGATGCACGCGACTCGCTCGCGCAGGGCCGGATCGTGTCCTGGCCCGCCGAGCAGGTCGGCCGCACCATCGCCGACGGTCAGCGCGCGGCCCACATCGGGCAGATCCCGTTCGGGCTCCTGCGCAGATACCTGGACGGGATCCTGGTCGTCTCGGAGGACGAGATCGTCCGGTCGATGGTCCGCGCCTCGAGGGAGGCACGGCTGGTCCTGGAGCCGTCCGGCGCCACCGCGCTGGCCGCGTGGCTCTTCCATGCCGAGGAGCTCCCCGCTGCCGGACCCGTGGTCTGCATCCTGACCGGTGGCAACGTGGACCCGGCGCGCTACGAGGCCCTGCTGGCCCGCGGAGCGGCAGCCGGGGCGTGAGCGGCAGCCGGGGCGTCAGCGGCAGCCGGGGCGTCAGTGGCAGCCGGGGCGTGAGCGGCAGCCGGACCCAGGCCCCGGGAGGTGGCAGCCGGCAGAGGCCCGGGAGGCCGGCGCAGGCCGGGCAGCCGGCGATGTGACGGTCCGTGGGGCGCAGACCGCTCGCTCACACGCCCGCCCGGTGGCGCCGTGACGCGGCGCTACAGGCGCTCGAACCGCTCGACCGGCAGGACGAAAACAGTTGCGCCGCCCATCTCGACCTCGACCGGATACGGCAGATAGAACTCCCCGGGCTCCATGATGGGGGGCATGGGGTTCACGACCTGCATGCGGGCGTGGCACTGCTCGCCGACGATCGCGATCACGTCGTCCACCCGGTCATCCTCGACGCCCAGCATGATCGTGGCATTGGTCTGCTTCAGGAAGCCGCCGGAGGAGTGCAGGCGGGTGGCGCGGAACTCGCGCTTGACGAGCGCGTCCACGAGCGGGCCGGCATCCTCGCCGTGCACGATGGCCACCACCAGTTTCACGGGCGGCAGTATAGGCGGGAGCGAACGCCCGGCAACGCTGTGGCGGACCGCCCGGACCGCCCGGACCGCCGTTCGGCGGGTATGATGACCCCCAGGTACGCGTGGGCGGCGGCAACCGCGGGCCGCCGAACGGTGCCAGAGCGCCGGCGAGAGGGGCCGCACCCGTTCCGCCGCGGCGGTGGAGGCTGCGATGTCGAGCGAACCCTCGGACCCCCGCGATCCGCTCCTGTCCAGCGCGCTGCGCCTGGCCGAGACAAGCGACCTGGAGTCGCGCCTGGCCGGTCTCGTGCGGGACGCCGTGGCCCTTGTCCCGGGCAGCGTGGCGGCGGTCTACCTGTCCGGCGAGGATGCGTTGCTCCGCCCCGTGGCAGCCCACCCGATCGATGTCTCGATGCTGGGCGCGCTCGACATGGCGCTTCCGGCTGCGGATGGCGAAGCACCCAGCGGCGCACCCCTGCGGGAGCGGCACGACAGGCCGTCCGGGAGCGCCCCGGCGCCAGCACATCCGCATCGGGCGACCGATGCCGCGGCGCTGGCGCTGCTCGAACGGCGCGAGATCGCGGTCCCGGGCGATGCACCCGCCCCCTCGGCGCTGCTTCTGGCGGTCCCGGGCGCCCGCTCGGCGCTCTGCCTGCCGCTGGTCCTCCAGCACCCGCACACGAGCCCCGACGTGGAAGGCGTGTTCTGCTTCACTTCCCCGTCGGAGGCACCCGGAGCTGACGCTCGCGCGACCTTGCGGGCGCTGGCGGCCGTCGCCGCAGTGGCGGTGGCGCAGGCCCGGTTGGAGTCGGCCGTCGCGGAACGATCCGACTGGTTCGACCGCCTGGCCCAAACCGATTCGCTCACCGGGCTCGCGAACCGACGCATGCTGGACCGGGTGCTGGAGCTGGAGCTGGCGCGCGCGGCCCGCCAGGGCACCGCGCTCTGCGTGGCGATCTTTGCGCTCGACGGCCACGAGCGGATGACCCAAGTGCACGGGGCGCACGCCGCAGACGACGTCCTGCGCCGTGTGGCAGCTGCGCTCGCCGACACGGTCCGGCTGGTCGACACGGTCGCCCGGTACGATCGCGAGGCGTTCGTGGTGGTTGCCCCGGGCTCCAGCGGACGCGCCATGGCAGAGCGGGCTGCCGCCGCCATCCGGCAGGCCGGCCTGGAGATCGGCGAGGCGGCCGTCACCCTGAGCGTTGGCCTGGCGGCGTTTCCGGCGAACGGGACCAGCGCTGACGAGCTCCTCGCTGCCGCCGAACAGGCCCTGGGGGAGGCGCGTGCGCAGGGCGGCGCCATCGCGGCTGCAGGCTGAGCGCAGCTCCGGCAAACGCGGTCGATTGCCGGAGCGCGGGCCCGGGGCTCCCTGGCTCGGGCGGTAGCCTCCGCACCCTGGCCGGGGGCTCCCTGACCCGGCCCGTTTCAGATCGACCGATCGCCGAAACCGAGCAGCGCCCAGGCCAGCGCCAGCACGTCCCCGGCAATGGCCTCCGGGTCCCGGTCGGCATCCACAACCCGCCACCGGCCCGGTTCCGCCCGGGCCAGCTCCAGGAAACCGGCCCTTACCCGTTCGTGAAACGCCGTGTCGAATGCGTCCGCCGATTCGAACCGCGTCATGCCTTCCGGCGCGCCCGCCACCCGGCGCGCCAGCCCGGCCGCCACCGGGAGGTCGAGCAGGATCGTCAGGTCCGGCCGCAGTCCCCGAGTGGCAAACTCGCCGATCGGTGCCAGCTGGCCGAGCGGGAGCCCGCTGCCGCGGCCCTGGTACGCAAGCGTGGAATCCGCATACCGGTCGCAGACCACCACCGCGCCCCGGGCGAGCGCGGGCTCGATCACCTCGTCCACGAGCTGGGCCCGCGCCGCGTTGAAGAGGAGCGCATCGGCACGCGGCGAATGGTGGCCGCCAGCTCGATCCAGGAGGATCTCCCGCACCCGCTCGCCCAGCAGCGTGCCACCGGGCTCCCGCGTCAGGAGCACGTTCACCCCGCGCGCCTCGAAGGCCGCGGCGAGGCGCGCGGCCTGGGTGGACTTCCCGGAACCGTCCGGTCCCTCGAAGGTGACGAAGCGTCCGCGCTGCGGAGTGCCGCCCATGTCCACGGCAGTCTACCGGGTCGCCCCCGCAACCCTGGCGGTCGCCGGCACTACCGCCAGGAGCGTGCCTTGTCAGGGTAGAGTCGAACCCGCCGGTACGGTTCGCGGCCGCGGGACTGCGAGACCACGTTCGCCCCTTCCGCCATCTGGTGCTGCAATCGCCGGACGTAGGCGTTCTGCGGCGACAGCTCGACCGGGCGGGACTCGTGCAGCACCAGCCCGATCGCTTCCTCGGTCTCTCGGAGGGCCGCCTCCCGCGGGTCCGCCTGGAGCGAATAGAGCGAGGTCAGACACGCTTCCATCTGCAGGATGGTGTTGGATTTCAGCACGTAAATGGGGAGCGCCCGTTCCTCCGCTTCGCGCAGGGCCGGGAGCTTCTGCCGGTAGTAGTTGCGGAGCGTGATGACAACGTCCGCCTCCTCCGGATCCTGCACCACCAGCACCGGCAGCTGCAGCTCGCGGACCGACTGCTCGAGCTTCTTTCGACTCACGCCGAAGCCGAGCACGCGGACGGTGGGCAGCGAGGTCGGATAGCCGTCCAGTGCCCGAGGGCCGAGCCGATCGAACTGCGAGGCCGGGCCGGAACCCTCGGGCTCGAGCGCGTCCGACTCCTCCCCCGACTGCTCCGCGGTCTCCTCGGCCTCGGGCGCTTCAGCCTCGCCAGCCTCGTCATCCTCCCCCGACTCGGCAGCCTCACCCCATGCCCCCAGCGCGTCAAGCTCCCCGCTGGTCTCTCCCGGACGCTCGCTTGCCGGCGCATCCGAGGCCGCCTGCAGCGCCCGGGTTGCCGACTCGCGCCAGGCCCGATGCCGTTCGATCTCGCGCGCGTCGCGCGCCCGCTGGTCGGCCGCGGCCGCCCCGGACGCGCGCTCGAGCGGCCCGCGATCCGCAAGCGCTCCCGAGCGGAACGCACCAGCCGGGTCGCCCAGGGAGGCGAAATACGCCTCCCGGTCAGCCTCGAACGCCCGCCCCGGCAGCGCGCGTCGTCCGGCCGCTGGGCCCTGGTCGAGGTCGCGGGAGCGTGACGAGCGCCCCGCGTCGCGCCCCCGCGAGGCGCGCCACCCGCCGGAGGAGCCCACCCGCGGCCCGCCCCGATAGCCCGTCTCGGGCTCGCGCCACCCGGCGGTGCGGTACTCCGATTCACCGCGCCAGCCCCCCTCCGGGCGCCAGCCCCCCTGGCCGGTGCCCACCAGCCCGGCAAAGCGGTCCGCCACGCCCTGGGGCGGCCGGGGCCGGGGCTGCGATCGGTGCACGCCTCCCTCGTCGCGCCACCGAAGCTCGGGGGCCACGGGATCGCCGCGCAGCATCGAGTCCACCGTCTCGGCCACGTCGGCGTGCACGATCACACGGTCGCGGTCCTGGATCTCAACCACCACGTCGAAGGTGGGAGGGGCCTTGCGCTCCAGGACGCTCTTCTGGGTGCGCCGGCGGCGGGCCTCTTCGTCGCCCAGCGTGACGCTCTGGATCCCGCCGATCAAGTCGGAGAGGGTCGGGTTGAGCATCAGGTTGTCCAGGTTGTTGCCATGCGCCGTCCCAATCAGCTGGACGCCCCGCTCGGCGATGGTGCGCGCCGCCATCGCCTCCAGCTCCGTGCCGATCTCGTCGATCACGATCACTTCGGGCATGTGGTTCTCCACCGCCTCGATCATCACCGCGTGCTGCAGCGGCGGCGTCGGGACCTGCATGCGGCGGGCGCGGCCGATCCCCGGGTGGGGGATATCGCCATCGCCGGCGATCTCGTTCGACGTGTCGACCACCACCACCCGCTTGTCCAAGTCATCGGCGAGGACGCGGGCTGCCTCCCTGAGCATGGTGGTCTTGCCGATGCCGGGTCGGCCCATGATCAGCACCGACCGGCCCGACTCGACCAGGTCCTCGATGATCTCGATGGTCCCGAAGACGGCCCGCCCTACCCGGCAGGTGAGCCCCACGATCTTGCCGCTCCGGTTCCGGATCGCGCTGATTCGGTGCAGCGTCCGCTCCACCCCGGCCCGGTTGTCGTCTCCGAAGGCGCCGATGTGGTCCACCACCCACTGGATGTCCCGGTCCGTCACCTCGCGGTCAAGCAGGACTTCCTCGGGCCCGGCGGCAAAGCGCGCCTCCGGCCGCCGCCCAAGGTCCAGAACCACCTCGATCAGCTCGCGCTGGGTGGCCATCGCCCGGACCCGCTCGGCGATCTCCGGCGGGATCGCCGCCAGGAGCGCGTCCAGATCGTCAGTGACTTCCTGTCGGGGTTGCGGTGCCACGGCTCTCCTTGCTGGTGCCCTCAGCGGATCGCCGGCACCAGGGCCGGCTCCGCAACGCGGACCAGGGCGTCCTTCATCAGCAGCGTGACGGTCGCGATGCTGCTGAACCCGTTCTCCTCGAAGGCCCGATCCACCGGTGCCTCATACGTCCGCACCGGTGCGATCACGCCGGCATCGTGCCGGCCGCTCCGGCCACGCCCGGCCCCGGTCCGCTCGGCCACCACGGAGAGTCCGTAACGCACGAGCGTGCCGGCCTCCTGGCCCGGACGCACCAGGACCCGCAGGTAGTGCGGCTGCGCCTCCCGCGCAACCCCGACCTGCAGCATCCCCGCCAGCGCTTCCCCGGCCGCGCCTGCGCCCTCCTGGACATACGTTTCCACCTCGGCCAGGCGAAGGATCGGCGCCAGGCTGCTGCGAGGGATCCGGGACTGCCCCGGGCGCTCCCAGTCGGGAAGGCGATACGACTCCAGGCGGGCCACCGGTGCCGGAGTTGCCCTCGCATACAGCTGGCTGAGCGCCAGCGCATCGAGCGGGGCCGCCGGCCGGATGCCGGCATGGGCCACCTCGTCGGGGTCCAGGCGGGGCAACGGGAGCTCGGGAGCCTGGTAGAGGATGTGCTCCTGGCCGTAGGTGATGAACCCGGCCTGCATCAGCAGATCCACGTTGCCGCCCACGTCGACGCAGGCGACGTGGAACCGGGTGGCGCCCCGGCGCGCGCCGTCGCGGAGCAGGTACTGGACGAGCCGGAGCCGGATGTCGCCCGCCTCGTGGATCCCCACCGCGTCGAGTTCGACGATGGTCCACTCGTCCCGCTGGGGGTCGCGCTCCACGCGGGCCAGGCCCGAGAGCTTCCCGTCCTCTTCGTAGACGTAGAGCTGGTCGCTGGGCCGGAAAGCACCCAGCGGCAAGCGAAACAGCCGGAAGACGCTGACCTGGCTCCGGCTCACCGGCAGCCCCAGCGAGCGCACGCTCGACTCACGGTCGTCGGACTGGTGCGACAGCAGCGAGAGCTCGCCCAGGGCGGCCAGGTCCGTGAGGCGAGCGCCGCGGACCCGCCCCGGACGCGCGCTCACTCGGACGACTCCCCACCGCGCCGGCCGCCCATCCGGAGCTCGTTCTCGGCGCGCGCACCGGGCGCCACCCGGCGCGCGTCGTGCTCGCGGCCGTCCCCAGCCTCGCTGGCCGCGCGGCGCAGCGGGCGCTGCGGGCGGACCAGGCTCTCCCCCGCCCCGTCACGCTCGGCGGCCATGGTCGCCAGCAGCCGATGGAACCTGGGCTCCCCCGCGAGCTCCGGGTGGAACGCGGTCGCCAGCACGGCCCCTTCGCGCACCGCTACCACCCGCCCATCGTCCAGCCGGGCCAGCACATCCACGGCAGCGCCGACTCGTTCGACCACGGGCGCCCGGATGAACACGGCGTGGACCGGGCGCTCGCCGAGCAGCGGGACCCGCAGGTCCGTCTCAAAGCTGTCGAGCTGGCGTCCGAAGGCGTTACGCCTGACGTCGACGTCGAGCACCGGAAAGACCGGGGCGTCGCCGTCCACGATGCGGCGGGCCAGCAGGATCATCCCCGCGCAGGTACCCAGCACGGGCAAGCCGGCATCGATCAGGCGCTGGACCGGCTCGCGCAGCCCCCACGTGTCGATGAGCTTGCGCATGGTGGTGCTCTCGCCCCCGGGCAGGATGAGCGCGGAGATGCCTGCCAGGTCGCCCGGGAGCCGCACCTCCACCCCATCGACACCGATCCGGTGCAGGATCGCGATGTGCTCTGCGAAGGCGCCCTGCATCGCCAGAACGCCGATCCTGAGGGTCTTCATGGCCGCGGGACTCCCGCCCGCCACCTGCCGCTCCCGGCTACCAGCCGCGAACCGCCAGTCTCTCCGCCTCGGGAATCGCGCCGAGTTCAATGCCGCGCATGGGGGCGCCCAGCCCCTTGGAGACCTCGGCCAGGATCCGAGGATCGTCGAAGTGGGTGGTGGCCTGCACGATTGCGCGTGCCATCCGGGCCGGGTCCTCGGACTTGAAGATGCCCGAACCCACGAAGACGCCCTCGGCGCCAAGCTGCATGGCAAGGGCCGCATCCGCCGGGGTGGAGATGCCGCCGGCGACGAAGTTCACCACCGGCAGCTTGCCGCTGTGGGCCACCTCGGCGACCAGCTCGTAGGGAGCCTGCAGCTCCTTGGCTGCGGTGAAGAGCTCATCCTCGCGCTTGGCGGCCAGGGAGCGGATCCCCGACTGGACGGCGCGGATGTGGCGGACCGCCTCGACGATGTTGCCGGTGCCGGCCTCGCCCTTGGTGCGGATCATGGCGGCGCCCTCGGCGATCCGGCGGAGCGCCTCCCCCAGGTCCCGGCAGCCGCACACGAACGGCACCTTGAACTGGTGCTTGTCGATGTGGAACGCCTCGTCGGCCGGCGTCAGGACCTCCGACTCGTCGATGTAGTCGACCCCCAGCGCCTCGAGGATCTGCGCCTCGACGAAATGGCCGATGCGCGCCTTCGCCATCACGGGGATCGTGACGGCCTGCATGATCTGCTCGATCAAGGCGGGGTCGCTCATGCGCGCCACGCCGCCCGCGGCGCGGATGTCCGCGGGAACGCGCTCGAGGGCCATCACTGCGCAGGCGCCGGCGTCCTCGGCGATCCTGGCGTGCTCGGGCGTGACGACGTCCATGATGACGCCGCCCTTGAGCATCTGGGCGAGGCCCTTCTTGGTCGCCCAGGTGGATGTCTCGGTGGTCATTGGTGTTCGGCGACCTCGGATCCTTGGTGCGACCCGAATGGAATCAGGCAAGGGCCGCGCCGGTAGTCAATTATCGCATGGGCGGCGGCTGGGCAGTTTTGGCGGCCGGGAGCGCGGGACGCCGGGGGCCGCGCAGGGCCCCATGCCGCTGGCCCGCCTGGTGTACAACCAACGCATGGCTCGGCAACCCGACCCACCACGCACCCATGCTCCGCAGCCGTCCGCGGCTGCTCCGCCCGGATCGGAGGCATCCACACGGACTCCGCCCGCACCGGTTCGGCCGCTGACGGCACCCGATGGTTCGGCCCCGGAGCGATCCGCATCGGCCCAGGCCCCGGCGGGCCAGGTCCCGGCGGCGCTGGCGGCACTGGCGGCCGAGATCGCCGACTGCCGGGCGTGCCCCCGCCTGGTGGAGTGGCGCGAACGCGTCGGCCGCGAGAAGGTTGCGCGGTTCCGGGGCCAGGCGTACTGGGCACGGCCGGTACCCGGGTTCGGAGACCCTGCCGCGCGGATCTGCATCCTGGGGCTCGCACCCGCCGCCCACGGTGGCAACCGCACGGGGCGCGTTTTCACCGGCGACCGCTCCGGAGACCTGTTGTACGCGGCACTCTTCCGCGCCGGCCTCGCCAGCCAGCCGACCTCCATCTCGCTGGACGACGGGCTGGCCGTGCGCGGGGCGTATGTGACGGCCGCCGTCCGGTGCGCACCACCGGGAAACAAGCCGCTCCCGGAGGAACGGGATCGCTGCCTGCCGTACCTCGTGCGCGAGCTCGAGCTGCTCACCGAGGCGCGCGTCATCGTGGCCCTGGGCGCGTACGCGTGGGACGCTGCCCTGCGCGCGCTCGCCGCCCGTGGGCACCGGGTCCGGCCACGGCCCAGGTTCGGGCACGGAGCCGAAGCAAGAGTCGGCCCGTACGCCATGCTGGGTTGTTTTCATCCGAGCCAGCAGAACACCTTCACCGGCCGCCTCACCTCGGCGATGGTCGACCAGGTGCTCGCCCGGGCCCAGGTGCTCGCGCTGGACCTGGACGCACACCCAGGCCGGGCCGCTGGCGCCCGGCCGTGAGGACGTCGCGGCAGCGAACGCGCCGGCCGCGCAAGAGCCACCGCCGGCGCCAGGGGACGCGGCGGCGCCCGGCGGCACCCGGCGGCACGCGGCGGCACGCGGCGGCACGCGGCGGCACGCGGCGGCGCCCGGCCGCACTTGGCCGCACCCGGTCGCGCCTCTGCTACGATGCGGAACCAGGTGAAAGCGCAAGCGCCGCATGGATAGCGAAGTCCTGGTCCTGAACGCGGACTACGAGCCGTTGAACGTCTGCGACGTACGGCGCGCATTCCGGTTGCTCTTCGGCGAGAAAGCCGAGGTCCTGGAATACGACCATGCCGAGATCCGCAGCGCACGCACCACCTTCCGCGCTCCCAGCGTGATCCGGCTCCAGCATCGGATCCGGCGGCCGCGCCCACGCGTCAGGCTGTCTCGCCGGGAGATCCTCGCGCGCGACAACCACACCTGCCAGTACTGCGGGCATCAGGGCAGCGACCTGACCGTGGACCACGTGATTCCACGACATCGCGGCGGACAGCACACGTGGGAGAACCTGGTGACCGCCTGCCGCACCTGTAATCACCGCAAGGGCGGTCGCCTGCCGGAAGAAGCGCACATGCGGTTGATGCGCCCGCCTGCCGAGCCGCGCAGTGACGTCTACTCGCTGTTCAGCCCCTACCTCGCGCACCCCCGCAACCAGGGCTGGCGCTCGTACCTCTTCCTCGGCCACGACTAGGCCGACTGCAATGCCGACGTCGGCCCGGCGCCAGCGGACCCAGCGTCAGCTGGCCGAGGGCAGCCCCACCGTTGGCGCGCGCGATCCGAACGACCGGCGGGTGGGCCATCCTGGCGCCGACGACGTGGGGAAAGACAGCGCGCGCGATCCCGGAGCGCCCGAGGTGGGCACGCCCCCCGGCGCCCAGCCCCATCCCGGCGCGGCCGCCGGCCCCTCCCCGTCCGAACCAGCGACCACCAGTCAGATCGGAGCACACGTCCCATCGGCCGTCCTTCGCCTGCTGGACCACCTCTGGTCGGCCGGCCACGCCGCGTACGTGGTCGGCGGCTCGCTGCGGGACGCGCTGCTTGGGCTGCCGGCGTACGACTGGGACGTGACCACCGACGCGCGCCCGGAACAGCTGCTCTCACTGTTTCCCGGAAGCCACTACGAGAACCGGTTCGGAACCGTGCTGGTGCCGCTCGGCTCCGGGGACGTGGCAGAGGTCACCACCTTCCGCCGGGACCATCGGTACGGCGACCACCGACGGCCTGACGCGGTGACCTTCAGCGACAACTTGGAGGACGACTTGGCCCGGCGCGACTTCACGGTCAACGCGCTCGCCTGGGGCCGTCCGGGAGCCACCCATCGACCCGCGGCCGCCCGCCACACGAACGTCGCCGCCCGGCCCGGAGCGAACGGGGCCCCCGGCATTGCCCAGGGACCCGTCCCGGAAAGTGCGGAGGCGCTCGCCCGGCCCGCCGGTTCTGCCCGCGAGCCAGTCCTGGTCGATCTCTTCGACGGCGTGCGCGACCTGCGGGACCGCGTCCTTCGGGCGGTCGGCGACCCGCACCTGCGGTTCGACGAGGACGCCCTGCGCCTGGTCCGGGCCGCCCGGCTGGCCGCGCAACTCGGTTTCCGGATCGACCCGGATACCGAGCGCGCCATGCGCGAGCACGCGGCCCAGGTCCGGTACGTCTCACAGGAGCGCCTGGGCCAGGAATTGCGCAAGCTGCTGCGGGGCCGCGAACCGTCGCGCGGCCTGCGGATCATGGCCGAGACCGGCATCCTGGACGCCGCCATTCCGGAGCTCGCCGAGCAGCGCGGTCTCCCGCAGGCCAAGGCGCCGGGGATGGACTGCTGGGAGCACACGCTGCAGACCGTGGACGCCGCGCGGAGCCTCCGACCAGACGACGAGCTGCTTGCGCTGGCCGCCCTCTTCCACGACGTGGCGAAGCCACGCACCATGAACGGCGGTCACTTCATCGGGCACGAGCAGGTCGGCGCGGAGATGGCGAGTCGCATCCTGGCCCGGCTGGCGATCCCCGGACAGGAGACCGCGCGCGTGGTGCACCTGATCCGGCACCACATGTTCAACTACGAGTCGGCCTGGAGCGACGCCGCGGTGCGTCGCCTGGTCCAGCGCGTGGGCCGCGACGCGATCGACGATCTCCTCGTCCTGCGCGAGGCAGACAACCTGGGCAGCGGACAGCGCGGGGACGAGGGGCACCTGGGGGAGCTTCGGCAGCGGATCGCGGAGCAGCAGGCGCGCGGGTTCCCCATGGCACTCTCGGAACTGGCAGTCGACGGCGACGACCTGCAACGCGAGCTCGGCATCGGACCCGGGCCCGTGATCGGCGCGCTGCTCAACCGGCTGCTGGAGGCGGCGATCGGCGACCCGTCTCGGAACACGTACCGGCAGGAGATCCAGGACGCGCGAGCATGGCTCCCGGAGATGCTGGCCCGCACGACGCAGCGCGCCGGAAGGCGACCGTGATCGAGCGGCTGCTGGAGGCGGAGCGCGACCTCGCGGTGGGCCTGGTGGACCGCGCCGAGAGCATCTACCGCGCCCTGGCGGAGAGCGACCCGCGCAACGCGGTGGCGGTGGTGGGTCTCGCCCGCTGCGCCCTGGAGCGGGGCGACGAACACGGCGCATATGCGCTGTCCGTGCGAGCGCTGGAGATCGACCCGGATGACGCCGCCGGGCTGCGCCTGGAAGCGCGGCTCTCGGAGATTTTCGCGGCCCGCGGCGAGCCGGTCGCCCGGCCGGCCATGGCGCTGCCCTCGAGCGCCCCTGCCGCTTCTCTGGCCAGGGCGGGCGCTCCCCCCGGTGAGGTGGGCCCGGCCCTCGTCGAGTCGGTCACGGACAGCGTGGCGGACGCGCGCGACGGACGGGCCGCGGAAAACGTGGCCCCGGACGGGGTGGCCGGGCTCGCGCCAAGGCGTGGCCTGTGGCGGCGTATCCTCGGCCGACCATGAGGGGCGGGCAGCCATGAGGGTCCTGGTCACCGGCGGCGCCGGATACGTCGGCAGCGTCTCGGTCGAGCGGCTCGTCGAGGCCGGTCACGCCGTGATCGTGCTCGACTCGCTGGCCACCGGGCACGCCGCCGCGGTCGTGGATGGAGCGCGGCTGGTGCGCGGCACGCTCCGTGACCGGGCCGCGGTGGAGCGCCTCCTCCTGGAGGAGCGGATCGAGGCCGTGCTCCACTGCGCGGCCCGCTCCCTGGTCGGGCAGTCGGTCGCCGAGCCCGCCCTCTACTACGGGGAGAACGTCGCCGGTGGAATCGCCCTGCTCGACGCGATGCTCGCGGCGGGCGTCGAGCGGCTGGTCTTCTCGTCCACGGCCGCCGTCTACGGCACGCCTTCCTCCGTGCCCATCCCGGAGGACGCGCCACTGGCTCCCATCAACCCGTACGGCGAGACCAAGCGCACGTTCGAGGGCGCCATGCGCTGGTACGGGCAGGCATACGGGCTGCGCGGCGTGGCGCTCCGCTACTTCAACGTGGCCGGCGCGTCGGAGCGGAACGGCGAGCAGCACGACCCCGAGACGCACCTGGTCCCGAACGTGCTGGCGGCGGCCGCCGGGGAGCGGCAACTGCGGGTCTTCGGCACGGACTACCCGACACCGGACGGCACCTGCATCCGGGACTACATCCACGTCGAGGACCTGGCCGATGCACACCTGGCGGCCCTGGAGCTGACCGGAGGATCGGCCACGGACGGAAGATCTTCCGGAGACCACCTCGACCACCGGGGCAGACCGGAGGCAGGTGACGGCCCGGACCACGCGCGCGGCGGCCTGACCGTGTGCAACCTGGGCTCCGGATCGGGGTTCAGCGTGCTGGAGGTGATCCGGGCGTCCGAAGCAGTCGTGGGTCACCCCATCGCGTACGAAGTCGGGCCGCGACGGCCGGGGGACCCTCCGGCCCTGGTCGCATCGAACGCACGCGCGCGCGAGCTGCTCGGCTGGTCCCCGCGGCGCGGCACCCTCGAGGCCATGATCGGCTCCGCGTGGCGCTGGCGCACTGCTCATCCAACGGGGTACGCCGGCTGACCGAACCCGCCACGGCTGGCGCACCGGGGGTACGATGCAAGCGTGGCCGAAGCCGACAATCCCCCGACCGATCCGCTCGCCTGGCGGCCCCAGTATCCGCGCCCTGCCCGTCATCCCCGCACGGTGGCGGACCCGGTGATCGAACCGCTCTGGCGCGGCCGGCGCGTCCTGGTGCACATCGATGGATCGAGGCGCGGGCCGCAGGGCGAGCCCTGGTGCGCGATCCTCGACGATGAGGGGGAGGACGCGACGCAGCACGAGCCCGCCGTGGCCGCTGCCCTGCGCGGCGCGGTCCGCGCCGTGGACGCCGTCATCGACGGGTACCTGACCGACCAGGCCACGCGCCGCGGAGAAACGGTTGCCCTGCTGTCCATCGGGCGCCGCACCGGCAACATCATCATGGGACACCGCGTGGAGCCCGACGTGACGCCCCCCATCGACGACGGCACGCCGCGGCCGGTGGCGTTCGTGGCCGTGGATCTGCTGCGCATCGACGGCCAGGACCTGCTGGACCTCCCGCTCCTGGAGCGGAAGCGAATCCTCGACTCGCTCCTCGAAGTGGGGGAGCTGGTCCGCCTCTCCCCCTACACGCGACGCCCGGTGGAGGGCTGGATGCGCAGCTGGCGCGCCGCGGGTTTCGAGGGGGTCATGCTCAAGGCGGCCAACAGCCGCTACCGGCCCGGGTCGGAGACCGACGAGTGGACGGTGGTCCTGGCAGCCCGGCCGCGGCAGTGATCCCGACCCCATGAGCGGCCCCGCCGGCGCCGATCCGGGAACCCCCGCCTCCCAAGTCCCGGGCCCCGAACCTGCACCTGCCGCCGGGACCCCGGCGGCGCAGTCCAGCCTGCCCATCTCGGTCCGGCAGGCGCGCCCGGACGATACGCGGGCCGTGCTGGACTTCGCCCGCACCACCTGGGACGGCTGGGACTACATCCCGTCGGTCTGGCAGACCTGGCTCGAGGCGCCGGACGGCGTGCTGCTGGTGGCGACGCCCAACGTCCAGCACCAGCTCGACCGATACGGCCGCCTGCTCTCGCCGGACCGCCCCATTGCCATCGCACGGGTGGCCATGCTCTCGCCGGATGAGGCGTGGCTGGAAGGGCTGCGGGTCGACCCCGGCGTGCGCAACCGCGGTGTAGCGCGTCTCCTGCACGGGGCCTGCCTGGTCTGGGCCCGGGCCCAGGGCGCACGCTGGGTCCGCTACGCGACCGGCGAGGAGAACGAGGGTTCCCATCGACTGGGGGCGCACCATGGCTTCCGGCTGCTGCGACCGTGGCGCAGCTACCAGCCACCGCGCCAGGAGGTCGAGGACGCCGACGCCGACGACGCCGGTACAGACGGCGCCCCGGACGCGGACGACTTCGCTGATCTGGCCGACGAAGCCACCGGCGAAGTGCCGCTCGACGTGGCGGAACGGGCGACCGGCGAGGAGGAGACGAGCGAGCCCGAGGCGGTACCGGGCGCCGCGGACGAGCCGGAGGCGCCCGACGTGGACGGGAAGCCCCTCACCCGCGCGATCGCGCATCGCCGGCTGGGCCGGGCAGGGCTGCTGCTCGACCCGCGCGCACCGGCCGAGACGTGGACCCCCTGGTGGCAGCGGGTGGATGCCGACCCGAGCTTCGCCCTGGGCGATCGACTCTACGAGTTCCGCAGCTGGGCCTTCCAGGAGCTCACCGCCGACCGCTTCGCGGCGCATGTCCGGTCCGGTGACGTGCTGGTACTGGAACGCCAGGCCGGCCGGGGGCGGAAGCGGTCCCGCTGGGCACTGGCGATCGTGCCACTGGGCGAGGCGATCGCCGCCGATGAGCGGCCCTGGGCATCGCTCCTGGCGGGTGATGGCGATACGGCGCTGGCACTCGCCGTCGCGACTCGCACGGCCATCGGCCGGCCCCTCCGCATCCGCGTCCCCGATGGCGCGCCGCTGGTCGCCGGGCGCGACGAAGCGTTGCTCGCGGCCGGGTTCGAGCCCGACACCGAGACGCTCCACATCCTGGCCCGCGAGGTGACGCCGGACGCACCCATCGACCTTGGTCCGGCCGGCGCGGTGACATTCGAGGAGTCTCCCCGCCGCGTGACGGAGCCGCCCGGCCGGGCCTGAGCCCACGGCGCCCCCGGCATGGGCTCGTCGCCCCGACAAGGCGCGTCGGCCCGACAAGGGCTCGTCGCCCCGGCATGGGCGCGTCGGCGCGGCGCCCCGACAAGGGCTCGTCGCCCCGGCATGGGCTCGTGGGCGCGCCGGCGGTCGCCGAGGTAGCGGCCGTGGGCTACAGTTATCGCCATGCCGTCGCCGGTCCCGCCCGCCCTCCGCGATGCCGTCGAGCGCATCGGACATGCCGACATCATGGTGGGCATCCCGAGCTTCCGGAACGCCGCCACCATCGGCCACGTGGCACGCGCCGCACAGGCCGGGCTGGTCCAGTATTTCCCCGACCTGCGCCCCGTGCTGGTGAACGCCGACGCCGGGTCGGCCGACGACACGCAGCGGGTGGTGGTGGAGACCGAACCCCCCGACTACGTCGAGCGGATCCTGCTGGTCCGACCCCGCAACCGCCTCGAGCGCATCAGCCTGACGTACCCCAAGGTGGACGGCGTGGGCGGCAAGGGCGCGGCGCTCCGGACCCTGTTCGAGATTGCCGGCGCGCTGGAGGTCCAGGCGCTGGTGGTGGTCGACTCGGACCTCCGGTCCATCCTACCCGAGTGGATCGAGCTGCTCGCCGGTCCCATCCTGAAGGGCGGCTTCGACTTCGTGTCGCCCCTCTACGCCCGCCACAAGAACGACGGCACCATCACCAACACCGTCACCTACCCCCTGACACGTGCCCTGTACGGGCTGCGTCTCCGCCAGCCCATCGGCGGCGACTTCGGCGTGAGCGGCGACCTGGTCCGGCACTACCTGGAACAAGACGACTGGGCGCCGGACATCAGCCGCTTCGGGATCGACATCTGGATGACCACCACCGCGATTGCCGGCGGCTTCGCGGTCTGCCAGGCCCGGCTGGGGGCCAAGGTGCACGACCCCAAGGATCCCGGGGCGGACCTCGGCCCCATGTTCGGCCAGGTCCTGGGCACCCTCCTGCGGCTCACCGAGCGGCACGCCGATCGCTGGCTGCAGGTGCGCGGCTCGCACGAGGTCCCCGCCTACGGCTTCGAACGGATCGTGGAGCCACCGCCGCTCCAGGTGGACGTGCTGCGGCTGCTCGAGGAGTTCGGACGCGGCCAGCTCGCGCAGGGGGAGCAATGGGACCGGATGCTGGCCCCCGACACAGCCGGCCTGGTCGGCGAGCTTGCGGCCGATGCCACCGCGGCGGCCGAGCGTGCCACCCGCGCGGATGCGCCCCGCCCGCTCGGGCCCGGTGCCTTCGTCTTCCCCGACGAGGCCTGGGCGCGGGTCGTCTACGACGTGTGCGTGGCCGCGCACCGCCGGATCCTCCCGGTGGATCGGCTGGTGGCGGCGCTCGTGCCGCTCTACTTCGGGCGGGTAGCCGGGCTGCTGCTCGAAGTACGCGACCTCGACAGCGAGCAGGCCGAGTCGGTGGTCGAGCGGCAGGCGCGCGCATTCGAGCTCGTCAAGCCGTATTTCGTCGCGCGCTGGACCGAAGCCAGCCCCGAGAAAGCCGGCTCCGACGAAGCCGGCTCCGAGCCGGCCGGCCCTGGGCCGGCATCATGACCGCCCGCCTCCCCTCCCGCGTCCTGATCCCGCTGGCCAACCCTCGGACCGCGGCGGATCTGGTCCGCATCGGCGCTTCGGTGATGGACCGGAGCGGCGCCCTCATCGCGCTCGGGATCGTTGAGATCCCCGAGGGGGTGCCTCTCTCCGAAGGCGCCACCCGGGCCCGCCACGCGAGGCGGCTCCTGCAGCAGGTCCTGGACTTCGTGCCGGAGGGCGTGGAGCTGCGCACCCTGGTGCGGATCGGCCGGCGCGCGGCCGAGGGGATCCTGGAGACCGCCGCGGAGGAGGACGCCGACCTGATCGTGTTCGGGTGGAGCGGCACGCCCGGCGGGCGGCGCGGGACGCAGGCCGTCTTCTCGCCCACCATCGACGCCGTGGTGCGGGACGCGCCCTGCGACATCGCCGTGGTGAAGCAGCGGGGCCTGGCCGAGGTGCACCGGATCCTGGTCCCCGTTCGCGGCGGCCCCCACGCCGAGCTGGCACTCCGTTTCGCGGACGCGCTGGGCCGGCGCATGGACGCCGAGGTGGCCGTTCTGCACGTGCTCCCGCCCGACGTGGGCGACCTGGTGCGCGGGCAGGCCGAGCGAGCCCTGCAGGCGTTCATCCGGCAGCACGCCCGAGGCCGCTCGGTGCCCCTGGTGCGCGAAGCGGTCCACGTCCGCAACACCATCCTGCGCGAGGCCGAGTCGGCCGACCTGCTGGTGCTGGGCGCCACCGTCGCGCAGTCCGCGGGCGCCGCGCCGGGCGGGCCGGCCATCTCCTCCGCCACGGCCGGCGGCGGGCTCTTCGGGGCACTCCCCGAGTCCATCGCCCAGAAGGCCCGCACCACCGTGATCGTGGTCAAGACCAAGGAGGCGCCCAGCCACGCCACCTTCGAGCGGGCCGCACAGCAGGCCGAGACGCTCGAGTCGGTGGACCGGGTCGCTCACGCTGAGCGGAGCGTGCCGGCGCGGGTCGATCGCTGGTTTGCCGAGTCGAACTACCACCACGCCGAATTCGCGGACCTGCGTCGCCTGCTGGCATTGAAGGAACAGCAGAAGGTCACGATCAGCCTGGTGCTCCCCACGCTCAACGAGGCGGCCACCGTGGGCCCCATCGTGCGGACCGCGCGCGAGGCACTGATGGAGCAGGTCCCGCTGGTGGACGAGCTGCTGGTGATCGACTCGGCGTCCACCGACGACACCTGCGCGATTGCGGCGGCCGAGGGAGCGCGCGTGGTCCAGCATCCCGACGTGCTGCCCGCGTATGGCTCGTACCGGGGCAAGGGCGAGGCGCTCTGGAAGAGCCTGTATGAGACCAGCGGCGACCTGGTGGTCTGGTGCGACACGGACGTCCGGGACTGGGAGCCGCGCATGGCGTACGGCACGCTCGGCCCGCTGCTCGCCGAATCGCGCATCCAGTACGTCAAGGGCTACTACCAGCGGCCCATCGTGGAGGGAGGGGTGCTCCGGGAGGGCGGTGGTGGGCGGGTGACGGAGCTGGTGGCCCGGCCCTTGATCAACCTCTTCTTCCCAGAACTCTCGGGGATGATCCAGCCCCTGGCCGGCGAGTACGCCGGACGCCGTTCGCTGCTCGAGACCATCCCCTTCTTCACCGGCTACGCGGTCGAGATCGGCCACCTGATCGACATCATCGAGCGGGTTGGGCTGGAAGGGCTCGGGCAGGTCGACCTGGAACGCCGGGTCCACCGCAACCAGGAGCTGGAGGGGCTGTCGCGGATGAGCTTCGTGATCCTGCAGGCGGTCATGAAGCGGCTCGAGGAGCGGCACCGGGCGCACCTCTTCGCCGAGATCGGCTCCACCATGAAGCTGCCGCGCTCCTCTCCGAGTCGCCTCTCGCTGGAGGTGATCGAGCTGGCCGACCAGGAACGGCCGCCGATGGTCCGGATCCCGGAGTATCTGGAACGGCGAAAGGCTGGGGCGTGATGGGCGCCGGGGGCGTGATGGGCGCTGGGTCCCCGTGCCACGGGACGCGCGTGTCTCCCAGGTCAGCGCGCCAAAGGGCCCGCGCGCACTGCCGATGACGCTGCGCGTGCTGGTCGCTCCCGACTCCTACAAGGGAACGCTCACCAGCGTCCAGGTGGCGCAGGCGCTGGCGGATGGGTGGCTGCGGGCACGCCCGGGCGACACGATTGATCGCTGCCCGATGGCGGACGGCGGGGCCGGCCTGCTGGACGCCCTGCTCGCGGCCGATCCCGACTGGCAGGCGCTCCCGGTCGCCTCGCGCGATCCGCTGGACCGCCCGATTCGCGGCCGATTCCTCCGCTCGGGGGCACGGGCCGTGGTGGAACTGGCCGATGCCTCGGGGCTCTGGCGCGTTGCTGCGGAGGAGCGGGACGCGGGCGCGGCCAGCACCTTCGGGACCGGGCTCACGCTTGCCGCCGCGATCGGGCTTGGCGTGCGAGACGTGCTCCTGGGCGTGGGAGGCAGCGCCACCACCGACGGCGGGAGCGGGATCCTGGCCGCGCTGGGCGCCCGCCTGCTGGACGCCGGCGGCACGGACCTTCCGCCCGGCGGCGCCGCGCTGGGCCGCCTGGCACGGGTCGACCCGGACGGGCTCTCCCCCTTGCTGGCGGAAGTGCGGCTGACCATCGCCTCGGACGTGTCCAACCCACTGCTGGGCCCCCAGGGCGCGGCGGCGGTCTACGGACCGCAGAAGGGTGCCTCCCCCCAGCAGGTCCGCGAGCTGGACCGCGCGCTGGCGCACTACGCGGACGTGCTCGAGGCGGCCTGCGGCCACGGCATACGGGACGTGCCGGGCGCGGGCGCGGCGGGTGGCGCGGTGGCCGGATTGCTTGCCATCGCGGACCGGTTTGCCGCGTTCGCCGTGCGCCCGGGGGTTGAGGAGATGATGGGGCTGGTCGGTTTCGGCGGGCGCCTCGCGGGCTCGTCCCTGGTGCTGACCGGCGAGGGCCGCGTGGACGCCCAGACCGCCTTCGGCAAAACCGCCCACGGCGTGGCGCGCCAGGCCCACCGGGCCGGCGTCCCGTGTCTGGTCATCGGCGGCAGCGTCGAACCGGACGGGCTCGACGCCTTCGCCGGCCTGGATGCCGTGCTGGTGCCGGCCTGCGAGAACCACCGCGGCCTCGAGACCGCCATTGCGGCCGGCGCGGCCCCCCTGGCGCGGGCCGCGGAACGGGTTGCCCGGCTCGTCTCGCTGGGCGCGCTCCTCGGCAGCAGGCCGGACCGCGGGTGACACCGGCCGCATCGCGCTCGACCCCAGCTGGACGCGCGGCCCCGAGCGAAGCCGCCCTCGCCCGGCGAGCAGCATCGCCCAGCCCGACAGGCTCCCTGGAGCGCGATCGCCCGGGGCTGGTCGGGTTCGTCCTGGAGGCGCTGCGCGACCTGTACGGTCTCCCCGAGTGGCAGCCGCGGCGCGGGGCCACCGACGAGCTGGTGCTCACCATCCTGTCCCAGCACACCAGCGACCGCAACGCCGAGCGCGCCTTCGACAGCCTGGTCGCTCGTTTCGGCGACTGGGACGCCGTCGCCCACGCGCCCGTGCAGGAGGTCGCCGCGACCATCGTCTCCGGCGGACTCGCCCAGCAGAAGGCACCCCGGATCCAGGGCGTGCTGCGCCGGATCCGCGACGAGCGCGGCGAGTACGACCTTGGTTTCCTGGCCCAGATGCAGCCGCGCGCGGCGCGCGACTGGCTGGTGCGGCTCGACGGGGTGGGACCCAAGACGGCCTCGGTGGTCCTCCTCTTCTGCTTTGGCCTGCCGCTGATGCCGGTCGACACGCACGTCCACCGGGTGATCGGGCGGATCGGGCTGGTCCCGCCCCGGACACCCGCCGGCCGCGCCCACGACCTCGCGCTGGAGATCTTCCCGCCCGCGCGGATGTACGAGGCGCACGTCAACCTGATCACCCACGGGCGCCGGACGTGCACCGCCCGGAGGCCAGCCTGCGGCCGCTGCCCCATTGCCCCTCGCTGCCGATACGTGGATCCCCGGGCGCCTTGACCAAGCGGCGCTGCCACGGTTGTCGGCGCGCGCCGGCCCACCGGGACTTCCGAGCTATTGCCCGAGGGCTCCCGGCTGGTACGATCGCGCCGCGACGAATGGCCCTGTCATGACGGCGTCGCGAGAGACGGACACTACATGCACATCCCGCCCCTTCGGGCGTCGCGCTTCAGCTGGCCCGCGGCGATCGTGCTGGCCCTCGCCATCGCGGCCTGCTCCGCGTGGCAGGCCAGTCCCAGCGCGCCGACCGGCCTGCCCGACGGGATTCCGATCCCGGCCGACGCGGCAATGGTGGTGGGTCAGGGCGGCGGCTACGACGCCGGCGCGACCCTCTACGGTTTCAGCTCGGACCTGGCACCCTCGGCGGCCCTCCTGGCGTACGAGGCGCAGCTGACGGCGGCGGGATTCGAGCGGGCAGGGAACAACGGCCCGTGGCAGCTCTACCGCCACGGGGCCTCCCTGGTGGCGGTGCGTGCCGGGCAGAGCGGCCCGCCCACGACCCTCTTGGTGCGCGTCTCCACCGTCTCGGCCACCGCCGCGCCGGCCGGGGGTTCGGCGGCCAGCAGCGCGGAGAGCACCGGCCGCGCGAATGGTGCCGGCGGCACGGGCTCCGGGCATGCCTCCGGCCAGGCCGCCGGGAGCGCAGCTGCGTCGCGCTCGAACGGCAACCCGAACCCGGGCGCCAACAAGGGCGGCAACGGGAACACCAGCCCCGGATCCAACGGGAACGCCAGGGGCCGCACCAGCCCCACACCGACCCCGGGCGTCAACGGGGCTGCCGCCCCGACCGCAGCCCCCAGCGGCAGGAACGGCGGCTCCGGCAATCCCAACCCGGGCTCGAATGGCAACCTCAACCCGGGCGCCAACGGCAACCGCAACGCGGCCACCCCGGTCCCCCAGCCGCCGCCACCCAACGGGCAGCCCACCACCCCGCCCGGTCAGGCAGGGCGGACGCCGCCGCCGGGCGCCGCCAGGACCCCCGGGCCGTGAGCACGCCATGGTGAGCGACCAGATCCGCCGCGTCCTGCTGGTCGATGACGACGTGCGGCTCCTCGCCCAACTGAGCGATCGGCTCGAGCACGACGGCTTCGACGTGCAACCGGCGCGTTCGGGCCCCGAGGCGCTGGCGCACTTCGCCACCTTCGGGCCGGACATCGTGGTCCTGGACTTGATGATGCCCGGCATGGATGGCGAGGAGACAGCGGAGCGGCTGCTTCGCCTGGGCGACGTGCCGATCATCGTCCTCTCCGCGATCACGGCCGCGGAGAGCAAGGTCAAGTTCATTGAGCGGTACGCAGAGGACTACGTCACCAAGCCGTTCGAGTACGAAGAGCTGCGGGCCCGCATCAAGCGCGTCTCCCATCGGCTCGGCCAACGGGTGCGCGAGCGCGAGCTTCGGCTCGGGCCGGACCTGACCCTGGTCCTGGGACGCCGCGAGGCGTGGGTCTCGGGGCGGCGCGTGCCCCTCAGCCCCATCGAGGTGCGCCTGCTCGCCGCGCTGGCGCGAGAGCCGGGGCACCCGGTGCGCACCGACCAGCTGGTGGCGCACGGCTGGAGCGAGGTGGATGCCGCCGACGAATCGTTTGTCTGGGTCTCAATCCGCCGCCTGCGGCAGAAGATCGAGGCGGATCCTGACCACCCGCGCTACCTCGTGACGGAACGGGGCGTGGGCTACCGGCTGGTGCCGGCCGCGTCCTGAGCGACAGCCCATGGCTGGTCGCCGGGGACTCTCCTATCGGGGGCAACAGGGCATCTCGCTGCTGATCGTCGCGATCGTCCCGGTCCTGCTGGGCGCGGCGATTGTGCTGGGCCAGGTGAACGCCGCAGTGCGGGCCGACGCGGACAGCCGGGCGCTCGGGGCGGGACGCGCCGTGCAGACCATCCTTGGCGAGAATGCCGCCGCACTGGGCCAGCTGGCACAGAGCTACGCGACCTGGAGCGTCCTCCAGTCGGACGTTGCCTCGCTGCGGGAACAGGCCATCGCGCAGTCGGTGGTGGACTTCCAGGTCTCGCAGGGGGGCGTGGACGAGGCCGTGGTGATGGCAGGCACGCACGTCGTGGGCGGCGGTCAGGCGGCCGACGTGCAGGCCCTCCAGGCGATGCTGGGACGGGCGCTGGCGTCGGGCGAGGCATTCCCGCGGAACACCTGCGCCGACCTCCCCGGCGGCGTCTACCAGGTCTCGCTCCAGTCGATCGACCTTTCCGGCCGGTCGGGGCCCGGCGTGACCGCGGGCGGCGGGCGCGCCGGCCTGGCGTTCGCGCAGCGCCTTGGCTCGGACTTCGTGGTGCAGGCCAAGGGGCTCACCGGCTTCGAGGTGGCGGTCTATGACGCCACCGGAACCCTCACCGCCGCATCGGACCAGGCGATCGCGCGGCAATCGGCGCCGGCGAACACGGCGCTCCCGGCCGACAGCGACACGCTGGTGTCGCGACGGCTGCCGAACGATGTTGTCGCGGTCCAGATCCCCCTGGTGGAAGTGTCCGGGCAGGGCCCGGCATCGGACGGGTCGGCACCGGCACCGGCGCAAGCGCCGGGCGGCAGCCCGGCACCGGGCCGCGCCCCCGGATCGGGCGGCTCGGCGCAAGCCCCCACGCCGACCCTGGTCGGCACCCTGGTCGTGGCCACCCAGCTCGGCCTCGCCTCCACCATCAGCGCCAGCCTCGTCCCCTACCTCGCCGTCCTGTTGGCGCTGGTCCTGGTCTTCGCGGCATCGCTGGCGGTCTACCTGGAAGGCTTGCTCCGCCGACGACTGGGCGCGGTGGAGGCTGGGCTCAGCGCGGTCGCCGCAGGCGATCTCGGCGCGCGGATCCCGGTCGCTCCGGCGGGGGATGGATCGCCGGCAGACGGGTCGCCGGCGGGCGGCGGAGACCCGCTCGATCGGCTGGCCGCCTCCCACAACCGGCTGGCAGCCGCCCTTCAGCGGCGCGACCAGGTGGTCTGGCGCTCCCTGGACGCGCTGGAGGCGCTGCGCCCGGAACGCGGCCCGACGAACCTGCTCGGCGACGTGCTGGAGGCCGCTCGCTCCATCTTCGAGCTTGACGCGTGCTGGCTTCGGGACGAGACCGGCGCCTTGGTCGCCGTGTCACCGCCGGGCGTCCAGCCCGCGCCCCCCGGTCCTGCGCTCGTCTCGGCGGACCTGGACGCGCTCCCCGGCTCGCGCCTGGAGGGAGCCGCGGCGGCGGTCGCCACCTGGAGCGTGGCGGATCGCGCGCTCTTCGGCCTCTTTGCGCGTGAGGCGGGGGTAGCGCTCCGCAGCGCGGGGCTGCATGAGGAAGCCTCGCAGCGCGCGGAGCGGCTCGGGCGGGCCAACCAGCTGCAGCGCGAGTTCGTCCGCGGACTGGGGCACAACCTGCAGGCGCCGCTGGCCCGGATCCGGATCTCCTCGGAGGACCTCGCAGCCGCATCCGAGGACGCGGACCCCGGGATCCGGCGCCAGGCAGAAGCGATCAACGCCGACGCGGATCGGCTCACCCGGGTGGTCCGTGCGCTGCTGACCTCCACCCGCCTTGACGCGGGCGTCTTCGTGCCCGAACAGGAGCCGTTCGCGCTTGCCCCGCTGGTGCGGCGCGCGTGGCACGCCCTGGGGTCGGATCGCTCGCTCGACCTGGTCGATGGGAGCGCCGGCTGGCTGGCGGTCGGGGATCGCGAGGCGGTGGAGCAGGTCGTCTGGATCCTCCTGGACAACGCGGTCCGCTATGCGCCGTCCGGTCCGGTGCACGTGTCGATCGACCCCGATGGTGGCCGCGCCCTGCTGGTCCGAGTGCGCGACGAGGGACCCGGCGTGCCGCGAGCCGAACGCGGGCTGATCTTCCGACGGTTCCAGCGCGGCTCAACCGCACGCGGCCACGACGGGACCGGACTGGGGCTGGACGTGGCGCGGCGGCTGGTGCGCACGATGGGCGGCCAGCTCCGCTACGAGGAGGCGCCCGAGGGCGGCGCGATCTTCGCGTTCACCCTGCCTGCCGAGCCAGCCAGGGGGCAGGAGTGAACCCGCCCGCTGCTATCCTCCGCCCATGAACACGGCCCAACGGCCGGTGCGGATCCTGCTGGTCGACGACGACCCGAACCTGTTGGTGGTGCTGGTCGACCAGCTGCGCGACGACGGCTTCGAGGTCGCCACGGCGCGCGACGGGTTGGAGGCGCTGCGTCGGCTGGAGCAGGGCTGGCCCGACCTCCTGATCGTCGACCTGATGATGCCGCGGATGGACGGGCTGACCCTTGCGCGCCAGGTCAAGGAGCGGGCCGACCTGCCCGTGATCGTGCTGTCGGCTGTGGACAGCGGCGACTCCAAGGCGAGCACGCTCGAGGCGGTGGCCGAGGACTACGTGACCAAGCCGTTCCACTATCCGGAGCTGCGGGCGCGGATCCACCGGGTGCTCCGGCGGGTGGGCGACCAGGTGCCCTCCGGGGCGATCCCTCTGGGGCCGTCGCTGGTCCTGGACCTGCAGAAGCGCCGCGCCATTGTGGCTGGCCGGGTGGTCACCCTCACCCCCGCGGAGTCGCGCCTCCTCTACACGCTCGCGGCGAACCTGGACCGCGTCGTCTCCACCGAGACGCTGCTCGCGCGGGGCTGGTCGGACGCCGAAGTGCCGGATCCGTCGTACGTCTGGGTCACGATGCGCCGCCTGCGCCAGAAGCTGGAGGCGGACCCGGACCATCCGGTGTATCTCGAGACGATCCGAGGGGCAGGCTACCGGCTGCGCCGGGCGGAGGCCGAGGAGACGACGGAGGCTGCGCCCTTGTCGGCCGACGAGGGACACGCCGGGCGCTGACGTTCCCGGAGGGGCGGGAGCAGCGATCCACCATGGGGGCTTCGCCGCCCGCCTGGCAGGTGGACCGCCGCCGATGGGCTCGATCCTCGCGGCTCACCCGCACCTGCCGCGCCTGCACCTGCCGCGCCCGCCCCCGGTGCCGCGGCGCACCGGTACTTTCGCCGCCCGGACGGTGATCGGAAGGTACGGGCCCGGCCGTAATTCCACCTGCAAGCATGCCGGCGGCACACTCACCGGGCTATGAGTCGACGTGGCACTACCTCGATCGCCCGACGGATCCCCGCCCTGCTGCGCCAACGGACGCGTGGTCAGGCGCTGGTGGAGCTGGCGCTCATCCTTCCGATCATGTTGGCGCTGCTCATAGGGGCACTTGACCTCGGCAGACTGTTCTACGCCCAGATCACCATCTCGGGCGCGGCCCGCGAAGGCGCCTTGGAAGCCGCCAGGGACCCGAGTTCATTTGAGTTCAACACGCCATGCGACACGACGAAGAACCGAATCATGTGTCGCGTGATGACCGAGGCCGCAGGAGGCTGGGTGGCGGTCGGCCAGAATCAGGTTTTCGTCGGGTGTCCGACGGCGCCGCCGTCCACGCCCGCGCCCGCAAACGGCAGCGTGCCCACGTGTCCGGTTGCGCCCGTCATCGGCAACACCGTTGAGGTGCGCGTCCAAGGGACCTTCCACATGATCACCGGCCCAACGTTCAATTTGTCGTCGACCGCCGACGCACAAATCGCCGTCGCGCCGGTCGCGGCGGCGAGTCCTACCGCAAGCCCCACTCCCACCCCCACTCCCACTCCCACTCCCACTCCCATTCCGACTCTGACTCCGTTGCCGACTCCGACTCCGTTGCCAAATTGTCCTGCCCCAACCCTGACGCAGATCACATACTCGCCGAGCACGGTGAGGGCCCAGAACAATGGCGGTAACCAAGGGACTCCCGTAACGTTTTCGAGCAACGCGACGAACATGACGAGCCCGCCGCTGGATCCGGGATGCCTTGCACCCGTGTGGTCTTGGCAATTTGGCACGACCGGAGGGACGTCGTCAAACCAGAGTCCGACATACACGTTCCCGTACGCGGCCCGCAACACCAGCCAGACTGTCACGCTGACTGTCTCGAATTATTCCGGTTCCGGGACAGCGCAGTCCGCAACTTATTCCATCACGATTCCTGTGGTGCCCTGGTGATGAAGAGCCAGCTCATGCGACCCGAAAGAGGGTTAGGCCAAGCGCTCGTTGAATTCGCCTTGGCCATCACGGTCTTCCTAGCACTCATCATGGGAGTCGTCGATCTTGGGCGCGCAGTCTACGCATATAACGGCGTGGCTCAGGCGGCCCAGTCGATTGCCCGCGTCACTAGCGTTTACCCTGGCACAGATCCGACGAATCCAGCCTACTGGAGCGCTCAGATACAAGGGATGGTATTTACACAACAAGGCCTCGTGCCCGGCCTCCTGCCGCCGACGATTACCTGCGTGGATATTGCAGGAAACGCCGTGAGCGGCATCTGCCGTCCCGGCGACTTCATCAAGGTGCAGACTGCCGCGCCGTTCCAAACCGTGGCTGATCCGTTGGGTGCCCTCTTCGGGTTCACCGCCGGTCCTTCGGCATGTGCGACCGCGCCGCCTTACCCAGTCTTCTGCCTGCAGTCCAGCAGCACCGTAGAGCTCCAGTAGGAAGGGCGGGAACCGAATGGCAACCTCAGGTCACCGCACTGACGAGCGTGGACAAGTCATCGTTGTCTTCGCGCTCGCCTTGGTCGCGCTGGTGGCGATGGCGGGGCTGATCATCGACGGCGGAGGAGCCTACGCCCAGAGCCGAGACGAGCAGAAAGCTGCAGATCTGGCCGCCCTCGCGGGCGCGAACGACTACCTGCTGAATTCCCAGTCCGCGTCGGCCCTCGCCACAGCTGCGACGATCGCAACAGCAAACGGCTACACGGACGGCACCGTCGCATCAAGTTGCCCGACGTCCAGCGGACGGACCACTGTGAGCGCCTCGCTCGATGCGAGTACCGGAAAAGTCACGGTCACCATCACTGCGCCTCACTCGAATGGCTTCGCCCGCGTTATCCCGGGAAACCAGTGCTGGCCCGTCACCACGACTGCCACCGCGCAGGCGGGGATTCCCGACACCGCCACTGGCGTTGCACCGTTCATGTTCAACGTCAATGACTTCGGGACTGACGGCTCGCCACTTTCACAATATGCCGACCCTAGCAAGCCGTTCACATTTCACCATGGAACGAGCCAGGCCGGTGATGCCCCGGCTGGCCCCAATAACATGGCGTGGACGGACTGGTCTTTCACCGCTAATCTCAACACGGCAATCGTCTCAGACATCATCGACGGTTCTACGGTGATCAATGAGACTCTAACCTTTGGCGAATACATCGGGCAGCACAACAACGGTCAGCACGCGGCGCTGTTCGGCGACGTCAACAACGCCCCACCCGCCGGCCTCCTCGGGCTGAACCTTCCCGTCCCCGTGGTCGACGGCAACGGGAATTTCCAGGGGTGGGCGACCTTCCACATCACCAGCGCCGACCAGGGCGGCAAGTCAATCACCGGCTACTTCGTGAGCAATTACCTGAACGCCCAGCTCAGCGTCGGAACATGCACGAACGGCCACTGCCCGCGCTACTTGGGATCGTGGTCACTTCGGTTGACCAACTAGGGTCTTGCTGGGCGGGTCGCCCGGAATCGTGCTCCGATCTCGCCAAGCCCTGCAAGCCCTGGTTGCGCCGCGCGAAGGCCGAGGAACATGGATTTAGACTCGATCAGAGAAGTGGCGCTTCCGACAGCGGGTGCATCCGGTCAGGTCCCGCCGTCGGCTCAACGCCGGTAGCCACGGGACGCGGCTGAGCGACCCGGCGACTCTGATCGGCTCCGGCAACGCGGCGGTCTCCGCAACCGTCGTGAACAATGCGGGCGACGTGGTCCGCAGGCCATACTTCCAGCTGACTGACTCCGCCGGCGGGGAGTACCAATCGGGCCCAGGCGCGTTCGTCTCCCCATGAAGGTATCCGACCCCGGCCTCGTGCAGGATGTCGCAAGCGGCACACCGCACTTCGGCGCCCACACCGACAAGCTCGTCGGCCGATCCTGAATGCTCGCGTGCCTCCGGTCGCCCCCCGTGCGGGCGTCCCGGGGTTCGCAGATCCACTCCGCCATCGAGCGGACCGGGGCGACGCGATCACGAGCGCCCTCCCGGTCCTTCCGTCCCCAGCAGAGCGCCGCGACAGACCGTCATTCCGGGGTCAGGGATACTGGCCGTGGGACTCGCTCGAATGGACGAGCGGGGGTACAGACGCGGTCGCCCTCCCCTTCTGCCCCTCCCCGCCCCACCACGGCTGATATCCTCCCCGCATGAGCGTGCGGGGCGCCAGAGCGGCGCCGGGACGCGCCGCGGGACCGATACCGTGAACGGGCTCTCCCTCCGGTCTCGCCTCTTCTTCGCGCTCGCGACGGTGGCGCTCCTCCCCGTCCTGGTCTTCGGCGCCATCGCCGTCTGGCGTTCGTCCACCGCGCAGAGCCAGCAGGAACAGACGGCGGCGCTCAACCTGGCGCGACTGGCAGCGGCCGACCAGTCCCGGCTGCAGCTCCCCAACGCGCCGGGTGCTGCCCGGCTGGCCGCGCTCACCGGCGCCAGCGTCACCGTCTTCGGCATCGACGGTTCGGCGCATGCCCAGGCCGGCCCGGGCGCGATCGACACATTGCCGGCCGCCCCGGGGTCGTCAGGACCCGCAGGCGAGTCGGCGGCGTCGGGCGGGTTCGCAGTCAGCACCGGCGGGGTCGTCACCGCGGTGGTGCCGCTGGTCGGCGCGTCGGGCCAGCCAATCGGCTACCTGGCCCTGACCCAGCCCGCGGGAGGCACGCCCGACGTCGGCGTGGTGCTGGCGGCCGCGCTCGCCATGACCGTGATCTGGGCCGTCTTCCTCAGCTTTGCGCTGGCGCACGGCCTGATCCACCCCATGCGCGAGCTGACCGCCACCCTGGACCGGCTCCAGGCCGGCGACCTGTCGGCGCGGATCGTGGCGCCCGCGGACGACGAGCTGGGACGGCTGGCAGAGAGCCACAATCGGCTCGCAGCGGCCCTCGCAGCCCGCAACGAATCACTGCACCAGGTGCTGGAAGCGCTTGCCTCCCTGTCGCCCCGCGAAGGCGTCGGGCCGCTGGTCGCCGCGGCGGAGCAGTCGGCCACGACCGCGTTTGGCTTCCGGTCGGTGGAGATCCTGCTGGCCGAGGGGGAGCACCGTGCGGCCGAGGGGGAGCATCGCGCGGGCGACGCCGGTCGCGGGGGCGCCCCGAGCGCGACAAGCGACGCAGCCGGGCCCGGCGGCGCGGGCGGCGTCTCGGCGACACCCCGCACGGAAGAGCGGATCCCGGGGGAGGCGTGGACTGTGGTGGCACCCCTCCGGCTGGGCGACGACCAGGTGGGCTGGCTGCGGGCGGTGGTGCCACCCATGCGCGACTGGGGCCCGGCCGACGCCGACCTGCTGGCGCTCTTCGGGAGCCAGCTGGCGGCCGCCGTGCGCAACGCCGAACTCTACGCGGAGGTGAGCTCGCTCTCGGAGCTCAAGAGCGAGTTCCTGCGCGGCGTCAGCCACAACCTGCAGACCCCGCTCACCAGCATCCGGGCCTTTGCCGAGCGGCTCGCGGCGCGCGACCACGACCCCGCGCTCCGGATCATCGTGGAGCAGACGGATCGGCTGACCAGACTGGTCGCCCAGCTGCTGACCGTCTCGCGCCTGGAGGCGGGGATCCTCCACCCACGCGAAGAGGTGGTGGCGCTGGCGCCGATGGTGCACCGGGCTTGGGAGAGCTTGGGCCACGACGAGGTCCCCTTCTCGTTGCACGACGAGTCGGCCGGATGGCTGGCGCTCGCCGACCGCGACTGGGTGGACCAGGTGATCTGGGCGCTCCTCGACAACGCGGTCAAGCACGGTGGCGGCGCGCCAGTCGAGGTGGCCATCCGGGTCGATCGCGAGGGCCCGGAAGCGAGCGTCCCGGCATCTGCCGCCCCAGCATCGCAGACCGTCCCATCAACCGGCGGCGATCGACTCGTGGTGACGGTCCGCGACCATGGCCCAGGCATCCCGGAGGCGGTCCGTCAGCGCATGTTCGATCGCTTCTCGACGGGCGCGGCCAGTGGCGGCACCGGTCTGGGCCTCAACGTGGCGCGCGGGCTGCTGGAGACGATGGGCGGGGCGATCCGAGTGGAGCACCCCGGCGAGGGCGCGGCGTTCGTCTTCACGCTCCCCGCCGAACCCGCCGGGGAAGGCTGAGTGGCGCCGGTGGGCGAGCCCCGCGCCACTCCGGCCCGGTGGATGCCGTACGGCGGCCCTCACGACCCGGGGCCTGACGTGGCTGGCGAGCGCGCCCGGGCCCTCGAGGACGCCGCCGCCCAGCCGATCGAGGCGCCTTCGGGGGGCTGGATCCGGGTGGGGACCGCGTCCTGGACCGACCCGACCATGACCGCCCCCGGCGTCTTCTACCCGCCCGATGCCCGGACCGCGGAGGACCGCCTGGCCTACTACGCGGCGCACTTCCCCCTGGTGGAGGTGGACGCCACCTACTACGCGCTCCCCTCGGCGCGGACCTCCGAGCTGTGGGTGCGCCGGACCCCGCCCGACTTCACCTTCGACGTGAAGGCGCATGCGCTGATGACCGGTCAGCCCACCGAAACCCGGCGGCTCCCCAAGCCGATCCGCGACGCGCTGCCGCCCGCGCTGGCGGCCAGGCCGCGCCTGTACGGCAAGGACCTGCCGGCCGAGCTGCGCGACGAAGCGTGGCGGCTCTTCCTTGCGGGGCTGGAGCCTTTGCGCGCGTCGGGGCAACTCGGCTCGGTGCTGCTGCAGTACCCGCGGTGGGTCCACCCCTCGTCGGCGGCGCGCGACGCGATCCTGGAGGCGCAGGACCGACTCCGGGATGTCGCCTGCGCGGTCGAGTTCCGCAACGCCAGCTGGCTCAGCGCAAGCAACGCCGAGCGGACGCTCGCCTTCCTGACCGATCACGCCATCCCCTTCGTGATGGTGGACGGGCCGCAGGGGCTCCCGAGCAGCATGCCGCCCACCGTGGCGGTCACCGCACCGGGGCTCGCCCTGGTGCGCTTCCACGGCCGACGAACGGAGACCTGGGAGGCGCCCGGGGTCCCGACCGTCGAGCGCTACCGCTACCTCTACGATCGCGAGGAGCTGACGGCCTGGGTGCCGCGCCTCGTGGAAGCCGCCACGGCCGCCCGCGAGACCCACGTCCTGATGAACAACTGCTTTGCCAACTACGGCACCACCAACGCCCGGGAGATCGCGGCGCTGCTGCAGGACGTGCGCGTCACCTGACCCAGCCGCGCAAGCTCAGCCGGTACCGCGGGCCGTCGCGGACGGCACCGGGGGCGCCGCTGGCAACGTCACGCGGAAGGTGGACCCGGCCCCTTCCACGCTCTCCACGGAGACGCTGCCCCCATGGTCCTCGGCGATATGCCGCACGATCGCCAGGCCCAGCCCCGTGCCGCCGGCGCCCCGGACGCGGGCCTTGTCCACCTTGTAGAAGCGCTCGAAGACGCGCGAGACGTCCTCGGCCGGGATCCCCACGCCGTGGTCCTCCACCTCGAGCACCACCGAGCCCGGGGCAGCCAGTGGGGGCGCTCCCGTGGCCCGCGCCGGCGGCGAGGTCACCGGCACCCCCGAAGCGGGCGTGGCACCGTCGCCGGTCCCGGCACCGTCGCCGGCCCCGGCACCGGTCCCGGTCCCGGCCCTGTGCTCCGGCCGGACCCGCACCGTCACGTCGCCGCCCGAGGAGGAGAACTTGATCGCGTTGTGGACCAGGTTGATCAACAGCTGGCTCAGCCGCTCGGCATCCCCCAGGACCGGCGGCGCCGCCGGATCGATCTCGGCGCGGAGGCGCACCCCCTGGCGCTCGGCGAAGAGTCCCAGCCGATCGAGGACGCTCGCCACGATCGGCGCCAGGTCCACGTCGTCGATGTAGAGCTGCGGCCCGAACCCCTGCTCGATCTTGGCGAGGTCGAGCAGCTCGGTGGCCATCTGGACCAAGTGGCCGGTCTCCACGTCGATCTTCTCCACCACGTCCACCACCCGGGCGGGCACATCCGTCTCCTCCAGGTCGCGGGCCAGCGTCTCGGTCAGCAGGCGCACGGTGGTCAGCGGGGTGCGCAGCTCGTGCGAGAGGTTGTCGATGAACTCGGTCCGGATCCGCTGCAGCCGCCGCAGTTCCGAGAGGTCCTCCAGCACGATCCAGATCCCCTCGCTGGGGGATCGCCGGGCACGCACCGCCAGCACCCGCCCTTCCGGGCCGCCCACCGAGACCTCATCGGCGGCAGCGCCGTTCCGCCACGCGGTGCGGGCCACCGCGTTCAGCCGCACGTCGCCCAGCCCCACCGCCCCGTCCGAGGGGGCGCCGTCGCGGTGGGGGATGGGCCGATCGGGGACCTGCCGGCCCACGAGGCCGCCTTGAGGCAGGTCGAGGTAGACGTGCGCTGCGCGGTTGGCGGACGTCACCACCAGCTCGTCATCCAGCCGGACGATTCCACTCCCCACCAGCCCGGCCAGGAAAGCGAGGTCCTCCGCCGCCAGGCGAACCTGCTGCTCCGTCTGCGCCTGCCGATCGACCAGCGCGCGCACCTGCGCCTCGAGCGGCTCGCCCCGCGTTGCCCCGATGATCTCGCGGATCCGTTCGAGGGTCACCTCCCGGCTGATCATCAACCCCGCCGCGAGCCCAAGCAGGATCCCGGCAACGCCGATCGCGACCAGTTCAGGGCTCATGGGGCGGCTGGTTCAAGGCCGGCGCACGACGCGGCAGCCCGGCGCGGTGACGGTCACGGGCGCGCCGGGCGCGGCAACGGTACGCGTGAGCAGCGGCACCGCCCGGCGCATCTGCCGGGGCGCCGCGAGAGATGCCGCCGCCCGGCACATCAGCCGGGGCGCCGAAACACGTACCCCACGCCGCGGACGGTGTGCAGGAAGCGCGGTTCGGCCGAGTCTTCCTCCACCAGGCTCCGCAGCTGGTGCATGTGCACGTCGACGGTCCGCGTCTCGCCGGCGAACTCGTAGCCCCACACACGGTCCAGGAGCTGCTCACGCGTGAAGACCTGTCCCGGGTGCTGCATCAGGAACGCCAGCAGATCGAACGCCTTGGCCGTGACCGGCAGCTCCGTGCCGTCGAGCAGCAGCCGGTGCCCGGCCAGGTCGACCACCACGCGGTCGAGCCGCTCCTCAGCCGGGCCGCCTGCCACCGCAGCGGGCGCGCCGGGAGCTGGCGTTGGCGGAGTTGCCACCGCGGGTGGGACCGCCGGCGCGCCTTCCTCGGCCGGCCGCGCGTCGGTCCGTCGCAGCAAGGCCCGGATCCGCGCCTGGAGCTCGCGCAGGCTGAACGGCTTGGTCAGGTAATCGTCGGCGCCCAGCTCGAGGCCCACCACCTTGTCGATCTCGGAGTCCTTGGCCGTCAGCATCAGGATGGGCACGTCCGATTCGCGGCGGATCGCGCTGCAGACGTCGAGCCCGGACAGCTCCGGCAGCATGACGTCCAGGACCACCAGGTCGGGGCGCGTCTCGGCGAAGCGCGTCAGCGCCTCGCGCCCATCGGCGGCGGTCACCACCCGGTAGCCGTCGCGGACCAGGTTGTATTCCAGGGTCTCGCGCAGGATCGCCTCGTCATCCACCACGAGCAGGGTACGGGCCATGCCCGGGATGGTAGCGCGACCCGGCTCGCGCTCGCGCTGCGGACGTGGGCGAGGCGAGCGGGCTGAGCAGCCGCGGGGCCGCGGAAAGGCTCGGGACCGCGGGCTCGCGCCGCGGACGAGCCGCCCGGACGCGCCTGCCTCGCGTGCCACCCCCCTGCCCCTCTACTCGCCCCCGACCAGCTCCGGCAGCCGCTCGCGCCAATCGCTGCCGGCCCGCGCCACCGCCAGGATCGTCCCCTCGCGGATCCCGGCCCGCGAGACCGACGCCGACGCGAGCCGGTACCGCTCCAGAAACGCCTCCACCAGCGCGGCCCCACCGGGCAGGATCCGGGCCCGCTGCGGCCGG
>JBMFSS010000013.1:0-75484 GCA_049967415.1 Candidatus Limnocylindrales bacterium | reverse complement strand
GACGTTCTATTCGCATTACGCTACCGTGAACGGCCTGATCCAGGTGGGGGTGGCGGCGCTGCCATCGGCGAGCCCGTCGCCCGCCGCCTCACCCTCGCCGTCCCCGGCCCCCTGAGGCGCAGGCCGGGCCTGGCTCCACCCGGCCGCGAATCACAAGGCGGCGGCAACCGGCGCGAGGCCGGTCACCGCCGCAAATTCGTGCTGGTGGAGATGGGGGAGGGTCGAACTCCCCGTCCAGAACCTTCGGCCAGGGACCACTACGAGCGTGTCCGATGGTTTGTCGTCGACCGACCAGGCCGCCATCGGCAGCGTCCCGTCCGGTCCAGTCACGTCCCCTTGCGGGCTTGTTCCCCGGCTACGCGACGCTACCCGGGGCCGCATCCCCGCTGAATGACGCTTCCACAGCCCACGGGGAGGAGGCTGCTTCCACGCTCACCTTACCGCCTAAGCGGCGAGGGCGAGAGCAGGCTGGCGGTTGCCAGTTACTTCGTTTGCCGCCTGTTTAACGAGGCCAGACGGCACCTCGGCTCGCGCTCCCTGGGGCTCGGGCCCTGTCGAAACCACGCATCCCCAGATATCGAACTTCCGTTCGAGCCCTTATTCTAGCCCAGTGGGCCGGGGAATCCAAGCGAGGGGCGCGCTCGTGCCGCTGCCCCACCTCCCGCGCGGGACCTGCCTGCCTCGCCCGCAGGCTGCTGGGCCGGGCCTCCCGGCAGGTGTCGTGCGCGACCGCTCGTCGGGCGATTAGCGCCCCCGGCCCAGGTCCGACAGCTCACGATCCAGCTCTCTTCGGGCGTCTCGCGCCGCGATCTCGCGCCGCCGATCATGCTGCTGTTTGCCGCGCGCCAGCCCGAGTTCAAGCTTGGCGAGCCCCCTGCCCGTGATGTACAGCCGCAGCGGGACGAGCGTCAGCCCCTTGCGTGCGGTTCGCCCCACCAGTTCATCGATCTCGCCTCGGTGGAGCAGGAGCTTTCGGGTGCGGCGTGCCTCGTGATTGAAGCGGTTGCCCGCGTCATAGGGGGCGATGTGGGCGCCGATCAGCCAGGCCTCGCCGCGCTCCACGCGGGCGTAGGCATCCTGGAGGTTGACCTTGCCTGCCCGGACACTCTTGATCTCGGTACCGGTGAGGACGATCCCGGCCTCGACGGTGTCCTCTATGGAGTACTCGTGGCGAGCTTTCCGGTTGATCGTGACGGTGTGCTCGGGCATGAGACGGTCCTTGCGCGATGGCGTGAACGGGCGCGGCCCCCGGCGAGCGGAAGCGGTCGCGTGGAGGCGGGCAGATCGGCTGTCGAGCCTGCGCGAGACGGAGATCCCGCCGCAGCGCGGGCGCCCGGCACGGTCGGCCGCGACGACAGCATACGGTACTCCGCTCCCCGGACGCACGAACGCCGGCCCACCAAAGGCCGGCGTTCGGTTGCGTACCGCCCAGCGGTCAGGCCCGTGCCTCCCGCGGGGTGGTGCAATGACTGTGTATCACTGCACATCACCTCCTTTCGTTGATGCGGATACTAGCGGCCGAGGCTCCCGAAGGCAAGCGCCATCCCGGGGGCCCTGGCCAGGGCTGATCCGCCCAGCCCAGGGGCGGCTGCGCCGGTCATCCCAGGGGCTGGATCAGCCAGCAGCTCGAGCGCCCGGCCGAGCGCCGGGTCGGACCCTGGCGGGGCGCTGGCGGGCGGCTGGTAGACCACGTTGGGCGTCAGGCCGCGGCCGTTGATCCACTGCCTGGAGGGCGTCAACCAGCGTGCGATGGTGAGTTTGAAGCCGCCCGCGCCGGACCCCAGCGGCTGCCACTCCTGGACGGTCCCTTTCCCATAGGTCGTGGTTCCGAGCAAAATCCCCCGGCCGGTGGCCTGGATCGCCCCGGCCAGGATTTCCGACGCGCTCGCGGTCCCCTTGTCCACCAGCACCACCAGTCGCAGGGCGCGATCGGTTGCGATCCCGCCAGGCTGTGCGTCCACCGCACGTGCCGATCCGCCGGCCAGCTGCTCCCAGTAGATGGGGCCGCTGGCCACGAACTGGCTCGCGATGGTGCGGGCCTGGTCGATGAAGCCTCCGGGGTTGCCTCGCAGGTCCAGCACGATTCCGTGGACGCCGGGCCGGAGCAGCGTGCGCAGCTGGCGCGTGAAGTCGGCCGCGACGCCGCTGCCGAAACTGGAGATCCGGATGTAGCCCACGGTCCCGCCCGCGACCAGGCGGCTGGTCACGTCGACGGAGGTGACCAGGGCGCGCACGATCCGCACGGCGAACGGCGCCCCGGTGCCGCGGCCGATACGGAGCGCCACGGTCGTCCCTCTCGGCCCCCGGATGGCACCGACGACCTGGTCGGTGGTCATCCCCGAGACGCTCTTGCCGTCCACCTCCAGGATCGCGTCGCCGGCCCGCAGCCCTGCTCGGGCCGCTGGGGCGTTCTCGATCACCTCGACGATCACGACTCGGCAGGATGGGCCGGCCGGCTGACATCCCTGGGCCCCCGCAGGGTCTTCCGTCGAGATCACCGCCCCGATCCCCTCGAACTGGCCGGTCAGGCCGGTCAGCGAGGCTCGATACGCTTCACCGGTCAGGTACGTGGAAAAGGGATCGCCCAGGGCCTTGAACATGCCGGCGATGGCCCCCTCGACCAGGGTGTGCCGCGAGACGGGAACCCCGGCGTACCGCTCCTGGATGGAGTCGAAGGCATCCCAGAACGGCTGCAGGTCGGCCGAGAGCTGTCGGGGCGTGCCATCCGTCAGGACGGTCTGCCGGCCCAGCAGGAACCCGGCCCCGAAGAGAGCGCTGCCCGCGAGGAGGGCGGCCCCGAGCGCTACGAGCCAGACGGCCGCGCCGTGCGGCCTGGCGGCGCGCGCGTGGCCGGACCAATTCGGCAGGTCCGGAGACTCCGGCGGGCCGGAACTCGTGCCCGGGCTGGGGCTGGGGGTCCCGTCCCCGAGGGTGCGGTCCGAGTCGAGAGTGTTTCCGTCGGCGGGTTCGTCACTGGATGACCAGGGAGATGACTGCATGGACGGATCCCCCGTAGTGCGCCGCCGGCGTGCCTGTTCCGATCAAGTGCCCCCGGCCCGGGCCGGCAGCCCGCCTCTGGGCCGGGGCAGTCAGCGGATGAGGTAGGTGCGGACGGAGATGAACGCGCCCACGGCCCCCAGGGCCAGGCCGGCACCGCCGACCACCAGCACGAGCTGGCGCTCCAGGTCCTGGTCGAACTGGATCGGCACCTGTCCCACCAGGGTGGCCACTCCCTGGCCGATCGGCTGGGCCGCCAGCGCCAGGATCCCCAGGGTCAGCCCCGCCCCCAGGAGCCCCACCAGAATCCCCTCGAAGATGAACGGCCAGCGGATGAAGGCGTCCGACGCGCCCACCAGGCGCATGATCTCGATCTCCTCCGCCCGCGCGACCACCGCCAGGCGGATCGTATTGACCACGATGAACAGGACCGTCAGCCCCACCAGTCCCAGGACCACCACGCCGGCCGTCCGCAGGAACCCGGTGATGGTGAGCAGCGCGTCCACCACGTGCTGCGTCTCCAGGACGTCGGTGACCACGCCCTGGTCGGCCTGGAGGGTCTGGATCACCGTCCCGTACACGTGGGGGTCCTTCAGCTTGACCTCGATGCTGGCCGGGATCGGGTTGGTGCCGGTCTCGCTCGAGTAATCCGGCTTCCCCTGCTGGCGCAGCTGGGCCTGCCACTGCGCCAGTGCCTGCTGCTTGTCCAGATAGGTCACCTGGGCCACCTCGGGGAGTGCCTGGACCCGCGCCACCAGTGCGTCGATGCTGGACTGCGCCGCGCCATCCGCGATGAACGCCTGCACCTCGACCTTCTGCTCCACGAAGCGGAGCCCGGCATCCATGCCGGAGAGGCCGATGACCAGCCCGGCGAGCATCAGCAGCATCAGGGTCATGGTGACCGTGGCGGCCAGGCTCATGGCCGCGTTGCGCCAGAACCCTTGCCAGGCGCGCCGGATGGAAAACGCCAGGAAGCGCAGCATGGTCAGTACTCGCGGTGGTAGCCGCCGACCTCGTCGCGGACCACTCGCCCGTCCTCGAGCGCCACAACGCGGCGGCGGAGCGCGGTCACGACCTCGGCGTTGTGGGTGGCCATCAGCACGGTGGTGCCCAGCTCGTTGATGCGCAGCAGCAGCTGCAGGATCTCCCAGCTGATCAACGGGTCCAGGTTGCCGGTGGGCTCGTCAGCGATGATCACGCGGGGCTCGTGGACCAGGGCGCGGGCGATCGCCGTCCGCTGCTGTTCGCCCCCCGAAAGCTGGCTCGGCAGCTGCTCCGCCTGCGCGGTGAGGCCCACCAGCGCGAGGACCCGCTCGACCGCGGGACGGATCTGGCGCCCCGGGGTCCCGGTGACTTCCAGTGCGAAGGCGACGTTCTCCCGGACCGACTTGTGCGGGAGCAGGCGGTAGTCCTGGAAGACAATCCCCACCGTGCGCCGGAGGCGGGGAACCTGGCGCCGCGACAGGCGCCCCACATCGCGGCCGGCAACATAGACGGTGCCGCTGGTCGGCACTTCGTCCCGGATGAGCAACTTGATCAGGGTCGTCTTGCCGGCGCCGGAGGGTCCCACCAGGAAAACGAAATCGCCGTCGGGGACCACCAGGTCCACGTCTGCCAGGGCCCGCCGGCCGGTGGGATACGTTTTGCTGACGTCCTCGAGTGCAATGGAGATGCCGCGGACGCCGGCGGTGGCGACGGCCGGCGCGGCCTGTCGGCCCGCCTCGCGCGCGGGAGGAGCGACCGGTGCGATGGCGAGCGCGAGCCGGCGCCTGGGAGTGATCATCTCTGGCTCCGCGAGCGGACACTGCCTGGGACTTCGCACGCGGGCACGGCTAGCAAAGCCACGTCGCCGACAGGGTAGCACAGGCACCCTGCCCGCCCCGGGACCTATCACCGCTCACCGACTCTGGCAGCTCACCTCTGGCAGCGCACCTGCTCAGTGATTCTGTCAGCCGGCTGGGCGCCTTCGGCCCCGGGCGCGGCTCAGGGGAGGGCGAAGCTCGCCGGGAGATAGCGCGCCCACCCGTCCCAGGGCCGGGTGGATCCGACGATCCCTGGGAACCCCTCAAAGCGGAGCCCGGCGCGGAGGAGGGCGACCATCGCGCGATGGTTGACGCCCGGGACGAGGGCCAGGTATGGACCGGGTGGCGAAGCGCGCTTCACCAGAGCCCCCAGCACGCTGGGGTAGAGCGTGTCGTCAAGGAGCGCCACCGGGCCCAGGCGTCCGGACGCCTGGACGTAGCCGTAACCCAGAATCTCGCCCCCGCCGGCCCGGCGGAACAGGACGCCCCGCCGACCCTCGCGTGCCCAGAAGCGGTGGTCCTCGGGGCGGGCAAAGCCGAGCGTCGCCCGGTCCACCACCGCCAGCGCTTCGGCCAGCTGGAACTCGGTGGAGAGCGCCTCGAAACCGGTGCCGATCACGTCGCGTGGCAGCCCCGGCAGGGACCCCTCGCGGGGACGCCCGACGGCCGCGAACAGGGGGACCCGGGGGACCAGCCCGTACCCGGCGTACAGGCCCGTGGACACGGGCTGGATGGAGTCCACGCAGGTGGCCATCATCCCGAGGCCGGGGTCGCCCGCCGGGGCGGGGCGGTCCGAGCCGAGCGGCCCACTCGGGAAGGTGCGGAGCAGGAGCCGGCGACCCAGGCCAGCAGCCTGTGCCTCGGGTCGAACGAAGAGGAGCGCGAGATACCACGTTGCCTCGCGCTGCCAGGCGGTCCCGAACCCCAGGACCCGAGGTGGGTCGGCGTCGCCGGTGGCCGACGGCGCCTCGGCCAGCCAGGCCCGCGACGCGTCATGGTCGAGGAGATGCGCGATCAGCTGCGAAAGCGACTCCGGATCGCGGGGCGGGAGCGGCTGATCCAGCTGCCGGTAGAGAGGGTCCACCGAGGCGTAGAAGACGTCGACGCAGGCGAGGATGTCGGCTGGACGAAGCGGCCGCAGGACCGCGGGCTCGGCATCGGGCCTCATGCGCCGGTACCGCTCGTGGCCTCGCGCTCCAGCTCGGCGAGCATGAACGCGTCGAGATCGCCGTCCAGCACGGCCCCTGTGTTGCTCGTCTCCACCTCCGTGCGCAGATCCTTCACCATCTGGTACGGATGGAGGACATAGGAGCGGATCTGGTGCCCCCACCCAGCCTCCACGTGCTCGCCCCGGATGGCCGCGAGCTGCGCTTCGCGCTCCTCGAGGGCGCGTTCCAGCAGCCGTGCCCGCAGGACTTTCATGGCGGTGTCCTTGTTCTGGAGCTGCGAGCGCTCGTTCTGGCTCTGGGTCACGAGCCCGGTCGGGAGGTGGGTGATGCGCACCGCGGAGTCGGTCTTGTTGACGTTCTGTCCCCCGTGCCCCGTGGATCGGAAGGTGTCGATGCGCAGGTCGTCCGGATCGATCGTGACCTCCACGTCGTCCTCCACCTCCGGGAGCACCTCCACCAGCGCGAACGTGGTCTGGCGCCGCTTCTGCGAGTCGAACGGGCTGATGCGAACCAGGCGGTGGACGCCGCGTTCCGCGCGCAGGTACCCGTATGCGGCGCGGCCCTGGACGGTCACCGTGGCGCTCTTGAGGCCCACCTCCTCGCCCTCCAGCTGGTCCACGATCTCAGTGGCGAAGCGGTGCCGCTCGGCCCAGCGGAGGTACATGCGAAGGAGCATCTGGGCCCAATCGGTGGCTTCCGTGCCGCCCGCGCCGGCGCTGATCGTGAGGACCGCGTTGCGATCGTCGTACTCGCCGCTGAAGAGCAGCTCGGTGCGCAGCCGCGCGTACTCGGCGTCGAGCTCCGCGTACTCGGCGTCGACGGCCTCGGCAAGCGCCGGGTCCGGATCCTGGGCGGCCAGTTCGGCCAGCTCCTGCAAGTCGGTGGCGCGTCGTTCCACGCCGCGCCAGGTGCTCAGCTCCTCGCGCAGGCGATCGGCGTCCCGCATGAGCCGCTGGGCGGCCACCGGGTCGTCCCACAGGTCCGGGCGCGCCGCCCGACCCTCCAGGTCCAGGAGCCGCGCTTCCTTGGCCGGGAGGTCAAAGCCGCCCCGAGGTCGCACGGACACGCTCCACGAGGTCGCGCACGGACCCGAGGTCCATCAGCGACGTGCTCGCAGGTCCTGCAGCAGGATCGGGCGGAGCTCGATCATGCGCAGCGCGGTCTTGCTCCGGGCGACGACGGGGTTCACGCAGGGACAATACCCGTTATGGGGACAAACGCCACAGTTGCCGTCACAGTCGAGGGTCACGGCGTAGCTGCATTTCCGGCAGTCTCGTTCACACGCGATCAGATCGAGGAAACCCTCTTCGACGACCTCCGCCCGCACGGCACCCTCGCTGCTGCGATCCACCGCTGCCAGACACCCCTGGGGGGACGTCCCGGGTGGCAAACAGAACGCCAGAGCGCGGACTCCGGCGTTTCATCGGAGTATACGAACGGCCCGCGATGTTCTCAAGGGGTTGCAGCCAGAAATCCTGACCTTGCAGCTGCCTCACCGGCCGGTGACGAGGTACAGCGCCAGCGCACCCAGCTCGTGGAGCGCGGCCTGGCCCCAGGCGAGCGGATTCTGGTCGGAGGGGCTCGTTTCGGTGGGTGATCCATAGGCCCGGATCCCCAGGTCGGCCGCGATCCGGAGCACGCGCAGCATATGGGTCCGGTCACTGACGAAGAGCGCGGTGTCGAGGTTGCGCGCGGCCAGCAGCGCCGCCACGTTGCGCAGCGACTCCACGGTGTCGCGGCCGGTTCGCTCGGCCAGGATGGCCCCGGACGGAACGCCACGGTCCTCCGCGTACTCGCGCGCCACGTCCGCCTCCGCGGTGGTGTCGCCGGGCGCCATGCCGCCTGTCACCACCAGCCAGGGCGCTGCGCCCGAGAGCCAGAGCTGCACGGCGTGGTCCAGCCGGGCGGCGAAGACCGCGGAGGGCTCGTCGCCGTAGTGAGCCGCCCCCAGCACCACGATGGCGTCGGCCGGGTGCCCCTGTTCATCGATGGTGCCCTGCTGCCAGATCCGGAAGGTGGCGTAGCCGGCCGTGGCGGCAAGCCCGATGGCGCCTGCGGCCGCGAGACGGAGCAACGCCCGGGTCAGCGGCCGTGGCACTTCTTGTACTTGAGCCCGCTCCCGCACCAGCAGGGATCGTTGCGCCCGATCTTGGGTGTGCCGGCTGGCCTCGCAACGCCCCGCGTGCTGTCAATGCTGTTCTGCATCATCTGGTGGGTGCTGTCCTGGCCGAGCCCGCGCAGTGTGGGCGGTGGCACCAGGCCCGGGCGCGTTGCTCCAGGACGGCCCGCTGCGCCGGGGCCCGCTGCGGCCGCCCCGAGCCCGGCGGGCGCAGTCCCCGGCATGCCCCCGGGGGCCGCCGTCTCGGGCGCCGGACCGCCGGCTGCGCCGGTCATCGAGCCGGATCCCTGGGGCGCCCATTGCCCGACCGCCCCCGGGCCAGCCTGACTGGCGGAAGCGGGGAGAGGGGTACCGCCCCCGCGCGCGGGAGCGGCGCGCCCCTGGGGCGCGCGCTGCCCGGGGCCAGGCAGCGGCTGGGCCATGGCGGCCGGCTCCTCTCGCACCACGTTCACCCGGAAGATCGTGGTGGCAACCTGGTGCTGGATCAGGGACCGGAGCTCCTCGTAGAGCGAGAAGGCCTCCTTCTTGAAGGCATTCAGGGGGTCCTCACCGCTGTAGCCGCGCAGCCCGATCCCCCGCCGCATGTCATCGAGCTCGGTCAGGTGCTCCACCCAGAGCGCGTCAATGGCCCGCAGCAGGACGATCCGCTCGACCAGGGCCCAGGTTTCCGCCCCGTGCTGCGCTTCGAGCTCCTCCAGGCGGGCGTCCGAGAGCGCACGCAGGTGCTCCAGGATCGCGTCGCGGCCGCCCATTTCCCACAGGTCGTCGGCCGTGGAGCCATCTCCGGTCAGGCCCATGGTCTTGATCGCCGCGGCCAGGTTGTCCATCTCCCAAGCGGAAGGGTCCTCGCCGGGCAGGAACCGGTCCACGGCGGCGGCAAGCTCCTGGTCCAGGAAGGCGCGGACGGTCTCGGTGAGGTCCTCGTTGCGGAGCACCTTGTCCCGCTCTGCGTAGATCGTCTCGCGCTGCTTGTTGATGACGTCGTCGTATTCGACCACGCGCTTGCGGATGTCGAAGTTGTAGCCCTCCACCCGGCTCTGCGCGCTTTCGATGGTCCGGGAGACGAGCTTGGACTCGATCGGCACGTCCTCCTCGAGGCCCAGGCGCTCCATCAGGCCGGCCACCCGGTCTGAGGCGAAGCGCTTCATCAGGTCGTCCTCGAGCGAGAGGTAGAAGCGCGAGGAGCCAGGGTCGCCCTGCCGGCCGGCACGGCCCCGCAGCTGGTTGTCGATGCGCCGCGCCTCGTGGCGCTCGGTGCCCACGATGTGCAGCCCGCCGGCCGCCACCACCTGCTCGTGCTCGGCAGCGCACTGGGCACGGGCTTCCTCGAGGGCGGCCGCGTACACCTCCGGGGGCGCGTCGGCGGGATTGATGCCGCGCTTGTGGAGGGCCTCCGACGCCAGGCCTGCGGGGTTCCCGCCCAGCATGATGTCGGTGCCGCGCCCGGCCATGTTGGTGGAGATCGTGACCGCCCCGCTGTGCCCGGCCTGCGCCACGATGGACGCCTCGCGCTCGTGGTACTTGGCGTTCAGCACCTCGTGGTGGATCCCGCGCCGGCGCAGCATTTCGGAAAGGCGCTCGCTCTTCTCCACCGTGACGGTCCCCACCAGCACGGGCCGCCCGTGCTCTCGCAGCTCGACGATCTCGTCGATGAGGGCATTGAACTTGCCCTCCTCGGTGCGGAAGACCAGGTCCGGCAGGTCCTCGCGGATCATCGGCTTGTGGGTGGGGACCTCCACCACCTCGAGCTTGTAGATCTTGTGGAACTCCTCGCCCTCGGTCATGGCCGTGCCGGTCATGCCCGCCAGCTTGTGGTAGAGGCGGAAGTAGTTCTGGAAGGTGATGGTGGCCAGGGTCACCGACTCGCGCTGGACGCGCAACCCCTCCTTGGCCTCGATGGCCTGGTGCAGCCCCTCGCTCCAGCGGCGGCCGGGCATCTGGCGGCCGGTGAACTCGTCCACGATCACGATCTCGCCGTCCTTGACGATGTAGTCGCGATCCCGCTTGTAGAGCGCGTGCGCCCGCAGCGCCTGCTCGAAGTGGCGAGCGAGGCGTGGGTCCGCATCGAAGAGGTTGTCGATCCCCAGCAGCTTCTCGACCTTGTCGATCCCCTCTTCGGTGGGCGAGACGGCCTTTTCCTTGAGGTCGACGAAGTAGTCGCCGCCCTCCTCGGCGCCTTCGGGGCGGGGCTTGAGGCGCGGCACCAGCCGAGCGAAACGGTAGTACAGGTCGGCCGACTCTTCGGCCTGGCCACTGATGATGAGCGGCGTGCGCGCCTCGTCGATCAGGATGTTGTCCACTTCATCGACGATCGCGAAATACCGCTCGCGCTGCACCCGCTGCGACAGCTCCACCACCATGTTGTCGCGGAGGTAGTCGAAGCCGAACTCGTTGTTCGTCCCGTAGGTGACGTCGGCCGCGTAGGCCTCGCGCCGCTCCACCGGGCGCAGGTGCATGAGCGACTCCTCGCTGGCCCGGTACTCCGGGTCGTAGAGGAACGCCGATTCGTGCTGGATGATGCCCACCGACAGCCCCAGTCCGTGGTAGATGGGGCCCATCCACTGCGGGTCGCGTTTGGCCAGGTAGTCGTTCACGGTGACCACGTGGACGCCGCGGCCGCTCATCGCGTTGAGGGCCGCCGCCAGGGGTGCGACGAGGGTCTTGCCCTCGCCGGTCTTCATCTCCGCGATCTTGCCCTGGTGGAGCACCACGGCGCCCAGGATCTGCACGTCGAAGTGCGGCATGCCAAGCTTGCGACGGCTCATCTCCCGACCGGCGGCGAAGACCTCCGGCAGCACGCCGTCGAGGACCTCGCGCAGGCGCACCAGGTCCGCCTCCTCGCGCTCACGGCGAAATTCCGCCCGGCGCTCGGACTCGGGGTGATCCAGCTCCTCGCCGGAGGGCTCGGTGGGGGCGGCATCTTCTGCCACCTCTGCGCGGATCTCCGCCATGCGCTGGCGGATCTCATCGTCCGAGAGAGCCTTGAACTCCTCTTCGAGGGCGTTGGTCTGGTCCACGAAGGGCTGCAGACGCTTCAGCTCTCGCTCGTTGGTGTCGACGAAGCGGGTCAGGAAATTCAGCATTGGATCATTCAGTATAGGCGGCGCCGGGTGACGGGCCGGTCCGGGGCGGCGCCGGACGGCGGCCCGCGCTGCTGAGGCAGGGCCAGCCCACGCAGTTCAGTGCCAGAAGCCGATGCCGTATCCCAGCAGCAGGATCACGAAGGTCAGGAGGGCCAGGCCACCGAAGAGCGCAACGCCCCCGACCGCGGTGACCGGCTCCGCTTCCGGGTTGCGCAGCGCGGGCAGGCGCCAGCGGCGCGAGCGAAGGCGGGTGCGATAGTCCTGCTCGGCGGCAGGTGCGGGCTCAAGGCCGTCCGGGCCGGGCTGGTAGAGCTTCAGGGTCACCCCTCACCTCCCGTCGCGCCGGCAGGCGCGGGTACCGCCCGGGCGCCAAACACCGAGCGGTCCTGTTCGTCGTCCCACAGGAGCATCTCCTCGACCAGGTTCAGTTCGCTGGAGAAGAGGGCGCCCACGGATTCGCCGAGGTGGATGCGGCGGATCGCCTCCCCGATGAGCGGCGCGACCGAGAGCGTGTGGATGAGGGGGACCCGCTTGTGCGGGGGGAGCCGCACGGTGTCGGTCACCACCACCTCGCGCAGCCTTGAGGCCGACAGCCGATCGACGGCGTCGGCTGAGAGGATGCCGTGCGTGGCGCAGGCGTAGATCTCGTCCACGCCCTCGCGCTCAAGGGCGCGGGTGACCTCCATGACCGTGCCGGCAGTGTCGATCTCGTCGTCCACGATGATGGCCCGGCGGCCGCGGACCTCGCCGATCACGTTCATGACCTCGGCCCGGTCCTGGTTGCCGACCCGGCGCTTCTCGATCACCGCCAGGGGGGCATCCAGCAGTTCGGCAAAGGTGCGCGCGCGCTTGGCGAACCCCAGGTCGGTGACCACCACCAGGTTGTCCAGCCGCTTCTTGCGGAAGTAATTGGAGAGCATGTGGACGGCGGTGAGCTCGTCCACCGGGATGTTGAAGAACCCCTGGATCTGGCCCTGGTGGAGATCCATGGTGAGAAGCCGGTCGGCGCCGGCCACCGAGATCATGTCTGCCACGAGGCGCGCGGTGATGGGCACCCGGGGCTGATCCTTCTTGTCCGACCGTCCGTAGGCATAGTAGGGGACGACCGCGGTGATTCGGCCGGCGCTCGCGCGCTTGAACGCGTCGATCATGATCAGCAGCTCCATGATCGACTTGCTCACCGGCGAGCAGGTAGGCTGGATCAGGAACACGTCGCGCTCGCGGACGTTGTCCAGGATCTTCACGAAGATGTTCTCGTTGGCGAACTCGAACACCTCCGCGCGCCCCAGGTTCATCTTCAGGTAGCGGCCGATGCTCCGGGCGAGCTCCGGGTTGGCGTTCCCCGTGTAAAGGTCGAATCGCTCGGCGTAGATCGACGTCTCGTGCGTGCCGAACGCGGTCACCGCACGGCTCCTCGAATCCGCATCGCCGTGCCCTGCATCGCCGTGCCCCGCCGGATCCCCAAGACGCTCACGGACTCACTGCTCACCTTCTGGGCCGCGCGTGCGCGCGGGAGTGCGACCCTCCTCCAGTGCTCCGCCATTGTCGCCCATGGCCCGGTGTTCCGCCAGTCCGGCCCGAAAGACGGCGATGCCGGCCACCTGATCGCCCTCGTTGAGGCGCATCACGATGACCCCCCGCGCCGCCGCTGAGTAGCGGTTGATCGATGCGACCTCGGTGCGGACGACCTGGCCGCTGCGGCTGATCAGGAGCAACTCTTCGTCCCGCTCCTCGACCTGTTCGACGGCGGCCACTTCGCCGGTCTTGCGGCCCTCCAGGGAGATCAGCTGCACGCCCTGGCCGCCCCGGTGCTTGCGCCGAAACTCCGCGAGCCCTACGCGCTTGCCGTATCCGGTCTCGGTCAGCACGAGCAGGTCCGCGCCGGGTTGCACCACGCTCATGCCAACCACATGGTCGCCGGCGCGGGCGAGCCGGATCCCGATGACGCCTGCCGCGACCCGCCCCATCGGGCGCACCTCGGTCTCGGCGAAACGGGCCAGCTTTCCCTGGGCGGTGGCGAGGATGACATCGTCGCGCCCCTCGGTGACGTCCACCCACGCCAGCTCGTCATCGTCGGCCAGCGTGATGGCAATGATGCCGCTCGAGCGGACCTTCTCGAACTGCTCGAGGGGCGTCTTCTTCACCACGCCTCCCCGGGTGGCGAGGACCAGGTAGCGACCTCTCTCGAAGTCGGGGAGGGTGATGGTGGCCGTGGGGGCCTCGCCGGGCTCCACCTGGACACCCTCCAGGTTGATGATGGGCATCCCCTTGGCGGTGCGGCTGGCATCCGGGATCTGGTGCACCTTGGAGCTGAAGACCCGGCCGCGGTTCGTGAAGAAGAGCGCCCAGTCGTGGGTGTTGGCGACCAGGAGGTGCTCGAGGGCGTCTTCCTCGACGGTGCGGGCGCCGATGATCCCCTTGCCGCCGCGCGCCTGCCGGCGGTATGTGGTGAGCGGCTGGCGCTTGATGTAGCCGCGGCCGCTGATGGTGATCACCACGTCCTCGTCGGCGATCAGGTCCTCGTCCGTCATCTCGCGCGATGCGTCGTCGGCGATGCGCGTGCGGCGCTGCCCCGCGTACTTGGTGCGCAGGGTCCGCAGATCCTCCTTGATCAGCTCGTCGATCCGCCGGGGGTTCGCCAGGATATCCTCGAGCTCCCCGATCAGCTCGATGACCTGGCGGTACTCGTCCTCGATCTTCTGGCGCTCGAGGGCGGCCAGCCGGGCCAGTCGCATGTCGAGGATGGCCTGGGCCTGCAGGTCGGACAGGTCGAAGCCGGTGACCAGGTTTCGCTTGGCGCTCTCGACGTCCCGGGACTCCCGGATGGTGCGGATCACGGCGTCCAGGTTGTCGAGCGCCTTCTTGAGCCCCTCGAGGATGTGCGCGCGTTCCCGAGCGCGGGCCAGGTCGTACTCGGTGCGCCGGCGAACCACCCCCCGGCGGTAGTCGATGTAGTGCTGCAGCACCGCCTTCAGGGGCAGCGTCTGGGGCTGCCCGTCGACCAGGGCGACCATGTTCATGTTGAACGAGAGCTGGAGCGTGGTGTGCTTGAAGAGGTTGTTCAGCACCTTGTGCGGGTTGGCATCGCGCTTGCACTCGATGACCAGGCGCATCCCGTCCCGGTCGGACTCGTCGCGCAGGTCTGCAATCCCGTCGAGCTTCTTGGCTCCCACCAGCTCGGCGATCTTCTCCACGAGCTGCGCCTTGTTGACCTGGTACGGCAGCTCCGTGACCACGATGGCGACCCGGTTCCCGCGCGTCTCCTCGAACGCGCAGACGGCTCGCATCACGACCCGGCCGCGGCCGTTGGCATACATCTGACGGATCGCGTCAACGCGCTCCTGCTGGCCGGTCAGCGCATTGCGCTGCTGCTCGTATCGGAAGATGGTGGCGCCGGTCGGGAAGTCGGGCCCCTTGATGTACTCGCAGAGATCGTCGGCCGTCAGCTCCGGGTTCTCAATGAGGGCCGTGATGGCGGCGGCCACTTCGCCGAGATGGTGCGGCGGAATGTTGGTGGCCATACCCACCGCGATCCCGGAGGATCCGTTCACCAGCAGGTTCGGGAGCCGCCCGGGCAGGATGGACGGCTCCCGCTTGGTCCCGTCATAGTTGTCGGTGAAGTCGACCGTCTCCTTCTCGATGTCCGAGAGCATCTCGGAGGCGATGGCGGTCATTCTCGCCTCTGTGTACCGCATCGCGGCCGCGGGATCGCCATCGACCGAGCCGAAGTTGCCCTGCCCGTCCACGAGCGGGTAACGCATGGAGAAATCCTGGGCCAGGCGCACGAGCGCGTCGTAGATGGAGGCATCGCCGTGGGGGTGGTACTTGCCCATCACGTCGCCCACGATGGCAGCGCACTTTCGGTAGCCCGACCCCGCCGCGAGCCCCATCTCGTGCATCGTGTAGAGGATCCGTCGCTGGACCGGCTTGAGGCCATCGCGCACGTCCGGCAGCGCCCGGCTCACGATGACGCTCATGGCGTAGTCCAGGTAGGCCTGGCGCATTTCGTCTTCGATGCGGATGGGCAGCATCCGGCCGCGTTCGTCGGTCACTCGGTGATGCTCCTCTCGGGCCCGCGGGCGACGGCAGCGCCCGGCATGACGGCAGGGCCGGGTATGGCGGCAGGGCCGGGTATGGCGGATCCGACGCGCAGCAGATCCGCGAAGGCAGAGGCGGCGCGCGAGGCCGGGCTGGTGGGCGGTGCTGCCCGGTGGCGCCGCAGCCCGGCAAGGCGAGCGCGGATCGCCGCCGCGGTGTCCGGCGCCGCCACGGGGAGGGCGCCGCGGAGGGCCCTGGCGCGGTTGCCGTCAGCTGCAGTTGCGGCTCGGTCGGCTTCCTCGGCAAGGAAGCGCTCCACCCCGCGGGGATCTACGGAGTGCCACGAACGGAGGGCCCGAGCGATGGCCACCTGGACCTCCGGGTCGGCGTCACCGAGGAGTTGGGCGACCAGATCGAGGGCCGGACTGCTCGTGAGCCGGTGCCGGTCGGCGGGCACCACTTCAAACGGAAGCGACGCGACGGTCATGGCTGCCAGCCGCCGCTCCCACGGTGAGGCGGAGTAGACCAGCTGCTCCAGTTCCGCCCACCGGTAAGGTTCCAGGAGGAGCCCGAGGGAGGCCACGGTGGCGAGCGTATCGACCACGATCCGGTTGTGGGCCGCGTGGCCGAGCCGGCGAACCAGCTGCCAGCTGCGCTCGGGATCGGCTTCGATGGTGACGCGCAGCACTGCACAGGCGAGCGTGCGCATCTCGAGCTGCGGCTCCCGAGCCAGGCGCTCCGCAAGCCAGAGCGCGACGTCCGGCTGGCGGCGGCAGACCCGGCGCAGGCGGGACTGAACCGGGGCTGCGAGCGGGGCACGAATCCCATACGCCTCGCCCAGCCCGGGCGTCGTCCGGCGCAGGAACGCCAGATGGTTCGGATCGCCCAGGGCCGTGTATCCGGCATCGAGTGCCGCCACGAACGCGTCCGGCCGGTCGACCAGTTCGGCAAGTCGGCTCGCCAGCGCCTGGGCCGCGGGGAGGCGCTCTGCGATCGCCTCGTGGTTCCGCTCGGCAACGATCGCGGTCATTGGGAGGTGTCAGAAGGGCGCGGCCGCCTGGCGCCGGCCCGGTCGGTGGACCCTGGCGGGGCGTCCACCCTGGCGGGCCCTCGACGGTCAGCGGCGGGCCAGGGTGGGATCCAGGCCGGTTGGGATGCACCGTCCCCAGGCTCGATGCGGAACTCGTACAGCCGCTTGAGCTCGGCCTTCCGGTCGGGTGGGGCGTCCACGTAGGTGGCCTCGGCGGTTGCCAGGAGCGTGCCGGCCTCCGCGAGAAGCAGGCGGCCCTCGGTGCGGATCAGTCGCCGATGGCGGTCCACGACGCGGCCCTCGGCACGCAGCCGCTGCCCGATGGGCACGGGGCTGCGGAAATCGACGCTCATGCGGGCGGTCACGCCCCAGGAGTCGTCGTCCACCAGTGCCCACGCCATCACCTCGTCGAGGATGGTGCAGATGATGCCTCCGTGTGCGATCCCCTCCCAGCCCATGAAGCGCGTGTCGAGCGTGGGCTCCGCCCAGCAGACACCGGCGCCGGCGTGGAGCTGGAGGTGGAGGCCGGATACGTTCAGTTCGCCGCAGGCGAAGCAGCCGTGCGGTCGCATCAGCAGGCGACGGTCGCCCAACGGGACGGCCACCGCGGCCGGCGAGTTGCGCTCCGGGGTCAGATCGGCCACGCCTCAGACGTCCAGGTTCCGCACCCGGCGGGCCTCGGAGCGAATGAAGTCGCGCCGGGGCCCGACGCGTTCGCCCATCAACGTGGTGAAGACCTCGTCGGCGACGCCCGCGTCCTCGCTGGTGACCTGCAGGAGCGTTCGCGTGGCCGGGTTCATGGTGGTTTCCCAGAGCTGCTCGGCGTTCATCTCGCCCAGGCCCTTGAAGCGCTGGATCAGCGGGTTCTTGGCTTTGATTTCCCTGACAATCCGATCCCGTTCCTTCTCCTCGGCCGCGTAATAGGTGGCCTTGCCGGTGCTGATCCGGTAGAGAGGCGGCTGGGCAATGTAGAGGTAGCCCTGGTCGATCACGCCCGGCAGGTGCCGGTAGAAGAAGGTGAGCAGCAGGGTCCGGATATGTGCGCCATCCACGTCGGCGTCGGAGAGCAGCACGATCCGGTGGTACCGAAGCTTCGCGAGGTCGAGCGATTCGCCGATGCCGGCGCCAAGGGCGACGATGAGGGGACGTACGTTCTCCGACCCGAGGATGCGATCCAGGCGGGCCTTCTCCACGTTGAGGAGCTTACCCCGCAGCGGGAGGATCGCCTGGAAGCGACGGTCCCGGCCCTGCTTCGCGGAGCCGCCGGCCGAATCGCCTTCCACGATGAACAGCTCGCTGCGAGCGGGGTCGCGCTCCTGGCAGTCAGCCAGCTTGCCGGGCAGGGCGGCGCCTTCCAGGGCTCCCTTCCGGATGACCAGGTCGCGCGCCTTGCGGGCCGCTTCGCGGGCACGCGAGGCGGTCAGGCACTTGTCGATGATGCGGCGACCGTCGGCGGGGTTCTCGTCAAGGTACTGGGCAAGGCCGTCGGCGACCGCTGCCTGGACCTGGCCCTTGACTTCTGCGTTGCCGAGCTTGGCCTTGGTCTGGCCCTCGAACTGGGGCTCCACCAGCTTGACGCTGATCACCGCAGTCAGCCCCTCGCGGACGTCGTCGCCGCTCAGATTGGCGTCCGACTCGCGAAGCACGCCGGCTCGCCGGGCCCAGTCGTTGAGGGAGCTGGTGAGGGCGGCTCGGAATCCGGTCAGGTGGGTGCCGCCGTCCACGGTATTGATGTTGTTGGCGAACGCGAGCACCGTCTCGGTGTAGGTGTCGTTGTACTGAAGGGCGACTTCGATGGAGGTGTTGCCCTCTCTTCGCTCGACATAGATCGGGCGCGCGTGGAGGACTTCCTTGTTCTTGTTGAGGTGCCGTACGAAGCTGATCAGGCCACCCTCGAAGTAGAAGGAGCGCTCGCGTGGCGGGTCTGTGCGCGCATCCGTGAGACGAATCCAGAGGCCCTTGTTCAGGTAGGCCGATTCGCGCAGCCGCTGGGCGATGGTGTCAAACGACCACTCCAGGGTCTCGAAGACCTGTGCGTCCGGCATGAAGCGGGTGCTGGTACCGTGGCGGCCATCGGAAGGGCCGATCTCCCGGACGGGCGTGGTGGCGTGCCCCCGCTCGTACGTCTGGCTCCAGACCTTGCCGTCGCGGGCGGAGTCCACAGTGAGCCACTCCGAGAGGGCGTTCACCACGCTCACGCCGACGCCGTGCAGGCCGCCGGACACCTTGTAGCTGCCGCCACCGAATTTCCCCCCGGCGTGGAGCACGGTGTGCACCACCTCGAGGGCGTCCTTGCCGGTGCGGTGGCGTCCCACCGGAACGCCACGGCCGTCATCCACCACCGAGACGCTCCCGTCGGCCTCGAGAGCGACGTCGATGCGGGTGGCGTAGCCGGCCATGGCTTCGTCGATCGAGTTGTCGACGACCTCCCAGACCAGGTGATGGAGGCCGCGAGCGTCGGTGGAGCCGATGTACATCCCGGGGCGGCGGCGGACGGCCTCCAGACCCTCCAGGACCTGGATGCTGCTCGCGTCGTAGGCGGGCGTTGCGGGGGGCGCCTTCGCCCGGGAACGCTTCGGTGTGTCGGTCGTCGGGTTGGGCAGGGCCTCTGCGGGCGGTGCCGGCGGTGTGGCCGATACCGGCCCTGTCGGCGATGCCGGGGATGCCGGTTCGGCCGCCGACGCGCGCCGCATCGTGGAATCGGTCACGCAGCCCCCCCGACGAGCTTGTCGTAGAGGCGGGCCAGGTCCGCGTCGTCGTAGTACTCGATCACGATGCGACCTCCCCGCCGGGCGCGGGCCAGGATGACCTTGGTGCCGAGCGCGGCGCGCAACTCGGACTCGATCCGTTCGGAGTCCGGGTCGGGCGGAGGCGCGGCCGGCCCTTGGTTGGCGGTGTCGGTGCTCGTGGCTGTCCGGTCCGCGGCGGCCTTGAGGCGGCGTGCCAGCTCTTCTGCCTGCCGGACCGAGAGGCCCCGGTGCACCACCGCGGCCAGGAGCGCTTCCTGTTCGCTTGGGCTGTCGACCGACGCGATGGCGCGCGCGTGGCCCTCGGTGATGCTGCCGTCACGCACCGCCGCCTGCACGGGCGCAGCGAGGTCCAGCAGGCGGAGGACATTCGCGACCGTCGACCTGGCTCGGCCAACGCGGCGGGCCACGTCGTCCTGGCTCAGGCCGAACGTGTCGGTCAGCTGGCGGTAGGCCTCCGCTTCCTCCAGCGGGTTGAGATCGGCCCGCTGGATGTTCTCGACGAGGGCGACCTCAAGCTGCTCGGGGCCGGCAAGCTGTCGGACCACGGCGGGGATCCGGGTGAGGCCTGCTAGCCGGGCGGCGCGCAGGCGGCGCTCGCCTGCGATCAGCTCGTATCCATCGATGGTCTCGGTCACGAGCACCGGTTGCAGTACCCCGTGCTCGGCGATGCTGGCGGCCAGGTCCTGGAGCGCAGCGTCGCCCATGGCCTTGCGGGGTTGGTATGGGTTGGCGCGAATGCGGTCCAGGGGGATCTCCGCAGGGGCCGCCATCGCGGCCGTTCCGGAAGGGATGAGCGAGGCCAGCCCCCGCCCAAGTCCCGCAGTCCTGCCGCTCACGACATGGCCTGCGGCTGGAGGGAGCCTGCGGCGCCGATGGGGATGCCCAGGCCCCCGGCTGTCGACGGGGCGGCGTGGGGCTGAAGTCCGCTCCGGGCAAGAAACTCGCGGGCCAGTGCCGCGTACGCCTCGGCACCTTTCGAGTCCGGCCGATACAGGGCGATCGGGAGGCCGTAGCTGGGTGCTTCCGAGAGTCGCACGCTGCGGGGGATGATCGTGTCGTAAACGGCCCCGCCAAGATGGCGCCGTGCTTCGTCCCGGACCCCGGCGGAGAGCAGCGTGCGCGGGTCGAACATGGTGAGGACCACGCCGCGGACCGCCAGTTCGGGGTTCAGGTGGTCACGGACCAGATTGATGGTCGCCACCAGCTGGCTCAGGCCTTCGAGGGCGTAGTACTCGCACTGGAGTGGCACCAGGACGGAGTCGGCTGCGGTCAGGGCATTCACCGTGAGAAGTCCGAGGCTTGGCGGGCAATCGATGAGGACGTGATCGTATTGAGGCGCGATGGGCGCCAAGGCGCGCGCGAGACGGCGTTCGCGCTGGGAGAGCGGCGCCAGCTCGACCTCGGCGCCGGCCAGCGAGAGCGCCGCCGGCATGATGTCAAGCCGTTCTATGCGTGTCGGCCTGACGAGCTCGTCCGCGGTCGCCTGGTCACACAGGAGGTCGTATACGGAGCGCGACACAGCGGCCTTGTCGATGCCGAGACCGCTCGTGGCGTTGCCCTGCGGATCCAGGTCGATCACCAGAACGTGCCGACCGGCCAATGCCAGATACGCACCGAGATTGACCACCGTGGTGGTCTTTCCTACGCCGCCTTTCTGGTTGGCGCACGCGACCGTGTCGCCCGTCGAGATATCACGTCCGTTCGCGCCCACCGGATCAATTCTATCTGATCGCCTCTTCCCTCGCCCTTACCGGACGCTCCACGCGCCCTCACCGGATGTTTCACGTGAAACACACTCCCGGCTACCCTTGAGCTGGCGTATCGCACCGGCACCGGTCTGCGGCCAAGCCGGCCCTGCCGCCACCGGAATACGGAACCACGGTGGTGGCTGGGCCTCTGTGAGGCGGCGGCTTCCAGGTACCGGGCCGGTGGGTGCCCGCATGGCGATCGAGCAAGGGTCGATGAGTGGGCGTGGGCCGCCGCGGACCGGGCAGCGTGGCCTGGGTGCCCATCCAGGATGGGCCTGGCGCACCTCCGAAGCGGACTGGCGCCGCGACACCCGACTGCGTGGCCCTGGGCTGGTTCGCGTGGGCAGGGCACCGTCTCCCGGCCTCAGTGGCCCCAGCGACCGGGGGCCTGTATACTCTGCCGGGCGATGACCCTGGCGCGTGCTGCGATTCCTTGGCCTCATTCCGCGCCTTCGGGGGCGACACCCGCGAGGAACCCCACGATGCAAGTCGCCCTCGCCGTGGTCGGATCGATCGTGGCCGCGCTGCTCGACACCAGCGTCACTCCCTTTGCCTCGATCGGCGGGGTGCGACCCGACATCGTGCTGGTCACGGGCGTGGTGGTCGCGGTTGTCATCGGCAGCGAGACGGGCTTTGTCTGGGCCTTCGCTGGAGGATTGACGCTCGACATGCTCAGCGCGCCGGCTCGACCGGTCGGATCGAGTGTCGTGGCCTTGCTGATCGTCACCGGACTGGCTGCGCTGGTGGCCCGGGTGGCTGGGCGCAACCAGGCGGCGACGGCGATCATCGTCACGTTTCCTCTTACTTACGTGTATCAGTTTGTCTTCGGGTTGCTGGTGGCCGCGGCACTGGGCGGGGTGCCGCCCGCCAGCCCCCTGCAATCCGCACTTCCGACTGCCATCGAGAACACCGTGCTGGCCGTCCCCTGTGCCCTTGTGGCGCGCTGGGCCTGGCTCCGATGGGGCGTGCACGACCGGATCGAGTGGTGACCTCTTGACAGAACTGGCCGATCAGCGGCCCAGCAAGGCGCGATGGCGGGCCCCAATCGCGGTGCGCGGACCGGTCGCCAGGCCCGCCATTGGCACGCTTGTCGGGCGGCTCTTCTCCTTGCCGCTCGTCAGCGCCGGTGCTTGCCGGGGTCGAGTCACTGCCGGGACAACCGTACTGGCGGCCCTTGCCTCCGCTCCCGGGCCGATGCGCGCCCCACTCGGCTGGCTGCTGCGGGTGACCACGCCGTCGCTCGCGGGCATGGTGCGGCCTCCCGTTGTGCCCCGCGGGCAGCCAACGCCGATACAGCCTGGGGCGGGGGACTGAGGGATGGGTGCCATCAGGCTCCAGCAGGATCGGCTGAAGTGGGCCAGCCAGGCCGCCGCTGCGACCTGGACCGCCTTTGACGTCCAGCTGGTGATGTACGCGGGTCTGCTCGCCGGCATGGGACTCGTCATGGCCTACACCAACAGTTACGAGTCGGGGATTGCGCCGCTCTCGACTGGGTCCACCTTCGCCCGGGGGCTCATCTGGACCGCTATCGCCATCGTGGTCTTCCTGGCCGCAACGGCGTTCGACTATCGTTGGCTCAAGAGCTTCGCCTGGCCGCTGTATTTCGTGAACCTCGGGCTGCTGCTTGTGTCGCTGGCGATCGGGTCCGGGGCGGGCGGGTCGGCCCGCTGGGTCTCCCTGTTGGGGATGCAGTTCCAGTTCTCGGAGCTGGCCAAGGTCCTGATGGCGGTGGTGCTCGCCAACTGGATCAGCTCTCGCGAAACCCAGGTTTCGGGGCTCCTGACCATCCTGGGCGCTGGGGTTCTGGTGGCCCCGGCCATCGTGCTGGTGGCGATGCAGCCGGACCTGGGGACGTCGCTCGTCTTCGGGGCCATGCTGATGGGAACGCTCTTCATCTCGGGCGCCAGCCTGCGCTGGCTGGTGGTCCTCGCGGCGGCGATTGTGGCGGCGATCCCGTTCGCCTGGACGTACTTCCTCCGCGACTACCAGAAGCAGCGCCTGATCTCATTCCTGGATCCGGCAGCCGATCCGCAGGGTTCGGGATATCACGTCATCCAGTCGATGATTGCGGTGGGTTCCGGTGGCGCGTTCGGGAAGGGGCTGACGAACGGCACCCAGAACTCGCTCGACTTCCTGCCCGTCCAGTCGACCGACTTCGTCTTCTCGATCCTGGCCGAGGAGCTCGGGTTCGTGGGCGCCCTGGTGGTCTTCCTTCTGTTTGCGGCCCTCATCTGGCGCGTGCTCCTCGTGGCATGGCGCTCGGAGGACCCCTTCGGCCTTGCGTTTGGGGGCGCGATCGCCTCGATGCTCCTCTTCCAGGTGCTGGTGAACGTGGGGATGACCATCGGGATCATGCCGGTCACCGGGATCCCACTCCCCTTCATCACCTACGGCGGGGCCTCTTTGATCAGCATTGCCCTGGCTCTCGGCGTGTTGCAGTCGATCAACCTCAGGCAGGTACGCCCCAAGTGGTGAGGGTTGCGGTCGGACGCCGAACCCGGAGGGCAGCTCAGCGCCGGAAGCGCCCAGGCCCGGACAGCGGATCCGGGGCGCCGGTCCGTCGGCCCACCCGGCGCAGCAGCGCATCGATCTCGTCCCGGTGCCCACGGCCGGCCGGAGAGCGCTCGAGCCACTCGAGATAGTCCGCGTCGCGCCGCGCGATCTCGCCCAGCGACCAGCCCGCGTACCGACCGAAGGTGAGGACAGAACCTTCGGCACGGCCGGGCGGCGGGCCCGCGCTGGCCTCAGGGCCGCCAGGCCGGGCTGCGTACGCGGCAGAGGATGGCGCGGTGCCGTTGGTGGACGGAGAAGACCGTTGGCCGCGCGTCGCAGCGGGGCGACCCGCCTGCCCGGCCCGGGCCAGATCGTACGCAGCGCGCTGCCCGGGGTCGCGAAGCGTGGCCCAGGCCAGGTTGATGAGGCGCATGCGGCTCGCGGACTCCGGGGTGCCATCGCCGTTTGCGTCAGGGTGGTAGCGGCGCGCCTGGCGCCGGTACGCCGCACGGATGGACGCAAGGTCCGCCGATGGGTCCACCTCGAGGACCGAGTAGAGGTCCGTCTCCTCGGTCACGCGGCAGCCCGAACCGACGTGGGCTGCGGGCACGCGACGCGTCCGCCTGGGGCCGGCCGGGGTCGCCCTGAGGCCGACCGGCTTCCATCCGGCGCCGACCAGGTGGAGACGGCCCGGGCATTCATGGCAGCTCGGCCAGGCACGACGGGGAGGCCCCGCTCCGCAGCAAGGCCTCGAGGCAAGGCGGGCAGTCGACTGGCGGCAGGCGAGAGCTCAACTCTGAGGGGCACATTGAACCGGAGCGTACCATGCACGCCTGCGCGCAGCGGCCCGCTCCGGTCCGCTGCGGCTGTGCACGCGCTCACCGTTCACGCGCGTTCCAGTGCCTGCCGCCTCGGCCGGCGTCACCGCCCCGGCCACCCAGCGTGCCAGCACCTCGATACGCTGCTGGTCCTGTGTCGTCAATATCAGCCCCTCTCGCATCCGGAGAGACTGACAGGATCACTGAGCAGTTCGGGCTGTCAGATTCACTGGGCAACCACACCCACGTTGACGATGAGAGGGTCTGGCGATACCATCAGCGGTCGCGCCCCGGCAACAGCCGGGCGCCATCATGTGTTCAGGGGACCCATGTACGCAGTCATCGAGACGGGCGGGAAGCAGTACCGCGTCGAAGTCGGCACCGAGATTGAAGTCGAACGCCTGGACGCGGAGCCCGGCCAGACCCTGGAACTCGAGCGCGTCCTGCTCGTGGCGGACGGGGACACGACCGCCGTTGGTCGCCCGATCGTGGACGGAGCTCACGTCAGCGCGCGCGTGCTGCGCCAGGACCGCGGCGACAAAGTGGTGGTGTTCAAGTATCGGCCCAAGGCACGGAGCCGTGTAAAGCACGGGCATCGGCAGGAGCTGACCGTGCTGCGGGTGGCGGACATCATCCACGGCTCGCGCAGTGCCTTGCAGCTGGCAGAGGCCGCGAAGAGCGAGCGGCAGCGGCTCGAGGAGGCAGCAGCGTCCGAGGCCGCGGAGCGCGCCGCAGCCGACAGGGTACTGGCGGAAAAGCTGGCCGGGACCGGGTCATTGCGCGAGTCAGCCGGGGCGACCGCCGCCGAGTCCGGGGCCGGAAGCGAGTCCGCCGCGCTGGGAGCGAGTCATACGCCGGCAAGCCCGGCCAAGTCCGCCCCGCGCCCTCGGATCCGCGCACCGCGCACCCAGGCGCCGGCGCCCGGGGGTGAGGCCAAGCCCAGGTCCCGTGGCCCCAGGAAGGATGCGTAGACGATGGCACACAAGAAAGCCGGATCGAGCTCGAAGAACGGGCGCGATAGCGTCGGCCAGCGGTTGGGCGTCAAGGCCGGTGACGGTCAGCTGGTCCCTGCCGGGTCGATCATCGTTCGCCAGCGTGGCATGACCTTCTTGTCCGGCGATGGGACCGGCCTCGGTCGGGACTACACCGTGTTCGCCACGCTGACCGGTCGCGTGAAATTCGAGCACGAGAGGCACGACAAGAAACGTATCCGCGTGGTCGCCGACGCGGCTCCGGCGGCACAGGGCTGACGGCACGAGTGGCCGGGACCACCGCCGGGCAGCCCCGGACGGAAGGCCAGGCAGGAGTTGAATGTGAAAGACGGGATCCATCCCAAGTACTACCAGGCGGAAGTGCACTGCGGCTCCTGCGGGCGAGTGTTCACCGTCGGGTCCACCCGGCCCACGCTGCGAGTCGACGTGTGCGCCCAGTGCCACCCCTTCTTTACGGGGAAGCAGACCATCGTGGACACGGCCGGCCAGGTCGAACGGTTCCAGAGGCGGCTGGAGCGCTCGCTGCGCGGCTGAGACGCGCGGCGGAAACACGTGGGACGGCGGGCCCGGCAGGGTCCGCCGTCGTGTTTAGTCGCCCCCCGAGCGAGACCTGCTGCGGGCCCCGGCTGCCAGACCATGGAGGTGGTCGGCGGGGGTTTCGGGGTAGCCCCCTCGCCTCGACTGCCCCCTTCTCGCGCGGCTAGACTGGGCGCCTTCCGATGGCACGCTTCAACTACGGTGGCCAGGCCCTGATCGAGGGAGTGCTGATGCGCGGCCGCGATGCGATTGCGGTCGCGGTGCGGCACCCCGACGGCGACGTGGTGTGGGGTGCGGAGCGGCTCGACGACTCCGCGGTCCACCGCCACCGGGCGGCGAACTGGCCGTTCGTGCGTGGGCTGGTGGTGCTCTACGAAACCCTGGTGATCGGGACGAAGTGGCTGACACGGTCGGCAGCGATCTCGGCGTCGCGCGAGGGCGTGGAACTTGGGAACGGCGCAGTGGCGCTGACCCTCACCATCTCGCTCGGCTTCGGGATCGTTCTCTTCTTCGTCCTGCCTCTTTTCCTGGTGCAGGCGGCAGCGGGCACTGCCGGTGGTGTGGGGTCGCTGGGCAGGAACCTGCTCGAGGGCGTGGTCCGCCTGGTGGTCTTCTTGGCCTACTTGCTGGTGATCAGCCGATCCGGCGAGATCAGGCGGGTCTTTCAGTACCATGGCGCGGAACACATGTCCATCCACGCGCTGGAGCACGGGGATCCGCTCACCCCGCAGGCGATCCGTCAGTACCCCACCGCCCACCCGCGCTGCGGCACCGAGTTCCTGCTGGTCGTGGTGATCGTGAGCATCCTCGCGTTCAGCCTGCTGGCCGGGCAGGGCCTGCTGGTGGCCGTGCTCGGACGGCTCCTGCTGATCCCGGTGATCGTGGCGGTCAGCTACGAGGCCCTGCGCTGGGGCGCCCGATACCGGTCGAACGCGGTGGTGCGCTGGATCTTCCTCCCCGGGATCTGGCTCCAGTCGATCACCACCCGACAGCCGGACGACTCGATGATCGAGGTCGCGATTGTCTCGCTGCAGGAAGCGCTGCGAGCCGACGGCGAGGCGATCCCAGAGGGAAGCCTCTATCCGGCCCGCCGCACTATAGCCCAGGCAGACGCCGAGACCCGCGCGGCGCGCAACGCAGCAATGCGCGAGGCGTCGCTCAATGCGGCTGGGGTGCCGAGCCAGCGGGCGACCGACGCGCACTTCGCCGGAGAGCCCCAGGCGGACGCGGCGCTCTCGAGCCCGGATTGGCCTTCCGGCGACGAGGGGCGGCCCGCATGAGTCTCGAGGAGCGACTGGCCGAGCTGTCCGAGCAGTCCCGCCGCCTGCAGGCGGAACTCGTTCGACCCGAGGTCTCGGTTGACCCGGAGGCGCTCAAGCGGCTGGGCAAGGAGCTGGCCCGGATCGAGCCGATCGTCGGCATCTACGACCGGCTGCAGGCGGTGCGCCGCGAGCTGGCCGAGGCGCGGGCGATGCGCGACGAGGAGTCGGACCCCGACCTGCGCGAGATGGCGCGGGACGAGGCCCATCGGCTCGAGGCGGAGGAGACGGGCCTGCTCGACGAGCTGAAGGTCCAGTTGCTCCCCCGTGATCCGCTGGATGACCGGGACGTCATTGTGGAGATCCGGGCCGGAACAGGGGGAGAGGAGGCCGCTCTGTTCGCCGCCGAGCTGTTTCGCATGTATGTCCGATACGCGGAGCGGCACCGCTGGAGCGTCGAGCTGCTTTCGAGCAGTGAGACGGGCATCGGTGGGCTGCGCGAGGTGATCTTCGAGGTACACGGCGACCGCGCGTACAGCCGGCTCAAGTTCGAGGGTGGTGTGCACCGGGTCCAGCGCGTCCCGGAGACCGAGTCGTCCGGGCGCATTCATACTTCCACCGCAACCGTCGCCGTCCTGCCCGAGGCTGACGAAGTGGATGTCCAGATTGACGAGCGCGACCTCCGCATCGACGTCTTCCGCTCCACGGGGCCCGGCGGCCAGAGCGTCAACACCACCGACTCGGCGGTGCGAATCACGCACCTCCCCACCGGCCTGGTGGTGACCATCCAGGATGAGAAGAGCCAGCACAAGAACAAGGCCAAGGCGATGGCCGTGCTCCGCTCGCGGCTCCTGGAGATCGAGCAGCGCAAGGCACACGAGGCCGAGGCGGCGCAGCGGCGCAGCATGGTCGGGTCGGGCGAGCGCTCCGAGAAGATCCGCACGTACAATTTTCCCCAGGACCGCGTGACAGACCATCGGGTGGGGATGGACCTGCACAACTTGCCCGGGGTCCTGGACGGCGATCTTGATCGGCTGATCGACACGCTGATCGCGACCGACCAGGCGGAACGGCTGGCGGATCTCGGTGAGATCGATGCGGCCTGAGCTGGCTGAAACGGGACCGGGCGCCGCCGTGGGCGAGGTCCTGACCCGGGCGATCGATCGCCTCCGGGCGAGCGGATCGGAGAGCGCACGGCTGGACGCCGAGCTGCTCGTAGCCCACGCGCTGGGGATCGAGCGAACGGGCGTGCTGGCCCACCCGGAGGTGTCGCTGCCGCCGAGTGCGGCTGCGCGGCTGGAAGGGTACTTGGGCCGGCGGGAGCGCGGCGAACCGGTCGCCTACATCCGGGGGATCAAGGAGTTCCATGCGCTCGCTTTCACCGTGGACCAGCGGGCGTTGATCCCCCGGCCGGAAACCGAACTGCTGGTTGATTTGGGCGTCTCGCGCGCGGCCGCGGCTCTGACGTCGGGTCCGCAGGGGTGGACCGGCGGTCGGTACCGAATCGTCGACGTGGGGACTGGGTCGGGCGCGGTCGCCATCGCGGCCGCGGCGGCGCTCCGCGCACGCCGGTTTCTCCCGGCTGTCGAGATCGTGGCAACGGACTGTTCCGCTGACGCGCTGGAACTGGCGGTGGAGAACGCGGTGGCGCACGGCCTGGCCGACACAATCCGCTTCCTGCGTACCGACCTGCTGCCGGGCGACGAGCCCGCGTTCGACCTGGTCCTTGCGAACCTGCCCTATGTGGCCTCCGACGAGGTTCCTCGCCTGCCCCGTGCGGCCAGCTTCGAGCCCGGCTTGGCGCTCGACGGGGGCCCTGACGGGCTGGCGGTCATCCGGCGGCTGCTGGCGCGACTGCCGGAGGCGCTGCGCCCTATGGGAGTGGCGCTGCTGGAGATCGGCGCCGCGCAGGAGGCCCCGCTGCGCGCGGTGATGCAGGTGGAGCTCGCGGGCTGGGAGCCGGAGTTCCACGTGGACCTGGCCGGAGTCCCGCGCGTCGCCGAATTGCGGGCCACCTTTCCGTGACCCGCGGGACCTTCCCAGTGCGGCTGCTCGCGCTCGACCTGGACGGGACGCTGCTGGGTCCGGACCGGGTCATCCGGCCACGCGTGCGCCGGGCCGTTGCCCAAGCCCTGGAGGCGGGCGTGGTGGTGACGCTGGCGACCGGCCGCATGTACCGAAGCGCGCTCCCCTTCGCGCGCGAGCTCGGGATCGCAGCACCCCTCGTCTGCTACCAGGGGGCCTACATCCGCGAGATGCCGGGGCCCGGGGGCATGGCCGGCCGCCTGCTCTATCACCGCACCATGTCGGGGGTGGTGGCGCGCGAGGCGATCGGCTGGGCCCGCGCGCGCGGCTTCGATCCGCACGTGAACGTGGACGACCGGCTGCTGATGGAGACCGAGACGGCCGGCGCGCTCGACTACGAGCGCTTGGCGGGCGTGGGGGCGGAGCTGGTCCCGGACCTGCTCGCGGCCGTGCGTGGCCCGGTTACCAAGCTATTGGCGGTGGGCGCGGCGCCTCTCCCGGAGACGTCGCTGGCGGCAGCGCGGGCGGCCTTCGCCGGCCGCGCGCAGGTCACAGTCTCGCACCCCGAGTACCTCGAGTGGAACGCGCCCGGCGTGACCAAGGCGCGCGGGGTGCGCTGGCTCGCCCGGAGCCTGGGTATTGCCCCGGGGCAGATCATGGCGATCGGGGACCAGTACAACGATGTGGAGATGCTCGCTGGCGTCGGGCATGGGGTGGCCATGGGGAACGCCCCGGATCCGGTCCGCGAGGCAGCTCGACACGTGACCGCGCCGCTCGAGGCGGATGGTGCCGCCCTCGCGATCGAGGCATTGATCCTGCGGGGTGCGGCGGCGTGAGGCGTGGCCGTCGCGCCGGGGACGCATCGCGCGCCGGACACGTGCCTGCGCCGGGCAAGCGGCCATGGGTCGCCGGCCCGCTCGGGGCGGAGAGCCTGCCGGAGCCCGGCAACCGGCAGCTCGCCGGCGAGTTGCCCGAGCCTGGAGAGCTCCCGCGCATCCTGCCAGCCCGGGACCCGGCTGCGGTGCGCGCCGCCATCGCCGCGCTCAAGACGGGAGGGCTCGTCGCGGTCCCCACCGAGACTGTCTACGGGATCGCGTGCCTGCTCGAAGCCGCCGCTATCGAGCGCCTGCTCGAAGCCAAACACCGGCCGCCGACGAGGGGGATCACACTGCTCGTCGATGACCTGGCGCAGGCCGCGTCGGTGGGCGAGCTGCCCCCGACCGCACGTCGGCTCGCCGCGCGGTTCTGGCCCGGGCCGCTCACCCTGGTAGTCCCGATCCGGCCGGGCCGCTCGCTCCCGCCGACGCTGACCGGGGACGGTGGTTCGATCGGGCTGCGGGTGCCGGGCCACCCGACGCCGCGCGCCCTTGCCCGGGCGCTGGGGCCGTTGCCGCTCACGTCCGCCAACCTGTCGGGGGCACCCGACGGGCGGGACGCCGCAGAGGTGGTCCGGCAGCTTGGGAGATCGGTCGCCGTGGTGCTGGACGATGGGCCTTCGCCCGGTGGCGTCCCCTCCACCGTGGTCCGAGTCGCGGGATCGGCGGCGCAGCTGGAGGTGCTGCGTGCGGGGGCGCTGCCCCTCGATCTGCTCCTGGCGGCCGCCACCGGGTAGCCACGGATGGCGCGCGTACACTTGATTGCCACAGTGCAACTGGTGAGGAGCCGCAGATGACCGTGACCACCAGCCGGGGACTTGCCTGGGCGCCCCTTGCAGACGTGGACCCCGAATTGTGGGCCGCCGTTCAGGGGGAGCGCGACCGGCAGCGCTGGAAGCTCGAGCTGATCGCCAGCGAGAACTACGCGTTCCGGGCCGTGCTCGAGGCACAGGGGACCTGGCTCACCAACAAGTACGCCGAGGGGCTGCCCGGCAAGCGCTACTACGGCGGGTGCGAATACGTGGACGTGGCGGAGCGTCTCGCGCAGCAGCGCGCCCTGGCGCTCTTTCCCGGAGCGGAGCACGTCAACGTGCAGCCGCACAGCGGGGCGCAGGCCAACATGGCCGCCTACCTCGCGGTCCTGGACTACGGGGACCGCATCATGGGGCTCAGCCTGGCCCACGGCGGCCACCTGACCCACGGCTCGCCGGTGAACTTCAGCGGGAAGTGGTTCGAGGTCCACAGCTACGGCGTGCAGCCCGACACCGAGGTGCTCGACTACGACGTTTTGGAGCGGATGGCGCAGGAGGTCCGGCCGCGGATGCTGGTGGCCGGGGCATCGGCCTACCCGCGCACCCTCGACTTCGAGCGGCTGGGCGCCATCGCCCACGGCGTGGGCGCCATCCTGATGGTGGACATGGCCCACATCGCGGGGCTGATCGCCGCAGGACTGCATCCATCGCCGTTCCCCCACGCCGACATCGTGACCACCACCACCCACAAGACCCTGCGCGGCCCCCGTGGCGGCCTCGTCTTCAGCCGTGACGACCTGCCGCCGGACCTCAAGGCGAACTACCCGAGGCTCGCGAAGACCACCCTTGCGGCGGCCGTCGACAAGAGTGTTTTTCCGGGCGTCCAGGGCGGTCCGCTCATGCACGTGATCGCGGCCAAGGCGGTGGCGCTCCTCTTGGCGGCCACTCCCGAGTACCGCGAAGATCAGCGACGGACCGTGGCCAACGCGCAGGTTCTGGCCGAGACGCTGCGGGGCCGCGGCGCACGGCTGGTCTCGGGCGGCACCGACACCCACCTGATGCTGGTGGACGTGACCCCGCTCGGGGTGACCGGCCGGGAGGCCGAGGCGACCCTGGACGCGGTGGGGATCACGGTGAACAAGAACGCCATCCCCTTCGACGTGAACCCGCCCAACATCGCGTCGGGGATCCGGGTCGGATCGCCCGCGGTGACCACGCGCGGGATGGGCGCTTCCGAGATGCGCGAGATCGCCGGGCTGATGATCGACGCCATCGCGGGGCGTGAGGACCCCGCCGTCCACGACCGAATCGTGGGCGCAGTCCACGAGATCTGCGCGCGGTTTCCCGTGCCGGGGCTTCCTGAGGCGTGACCCCGGAGGGAGTCGAGGCGCTCCCGCTCGCGGTCGCGGGGCTGGTTCTGGCCTCCCTGGTCGCGTTCTTCCTGACCCCCCTCGCCGCCAGGTTCGCCACGGCCGTGGGCGCCATCGACCGGCCCGGCGAGCGACGCGTGCACCACGCTGCGACCCCGCGTGGGGGTGGGCTCGCGGTGGCGGCTGCTTTTCTGGCGGTGGGCCTGGCGGTCCTCTGGTACGAGCGACAGGAGGACGTGGTCTCGCTCTCCTACCGACCGCAAGCGGCCCAGGTGGCCGCGCTGTTCGCTGGCGCCGCGGTGGCCGCGGTGCTCGGCTTCGTGGACGACCGCTTCGACCTGCGGGCCCGCTGGCAATTCCTCGGGCAGCTCGTGCTGGCCGCCATCGCGCTTGCCTCCGGGATGCGGATCGGGTTCATCAACAACCCGCTCGGTGGAGAAACGATCACCTTCGGGGTGGTGACCGGCATCGTCCTCACCGTCTTCTGGATCGTGGGGATGATCAACAGCATCAACTTCATCGACGGTCTGGACGGCCTGTCCAGCGGGATCGCGATGATCGCCGCCCTCACCCTGGGCGGGATCTCGTTCACGGTGACGCAGAATCAGCCGGTTGTCGCGGTCCTCTGCTTTACGCTGGCGGGTGCCCTGGCCGGGTTCCTGCCCTGGAACTTTCACCCGGCCCACATTTTCATCGGAACCACCGGCGTCTTCGTGATTGGCTACACACTGGCGGTGCTCTCGCTGCTGGGCACGGCCAAGGTGGCGGTCGCACTGCTCGTCCTGGGCGTGCCGATCATCGACACTTTCTGGATCATCGTTCGCCGCTTGGCGGAGGGGAGTTCGCCGTTCGCGCCGGACCGGGGCCATTTCCACCACCGCCTGCTTGACCTCGGCCTCGGACATCGGCAGGCGGTGCTGCTGATCTATGCGATCTGCGCGGTGCTGGCGATCCTGAGCTTCCGGCTCTCCGGCACCGGCCAGATGTACGCGTTCCTGGGGATCGTGGTGGGCGGCGGGCTGGTCCTGTATCTGCTCACCGCCCGGGCGCGGGCCGCGGGCTCCAGCGGGCTCGACCCGAACGCGTACGAGGAGGAGGTTCGGCCGGAGGCCGGCGGGCGCCAAGAGCGGAAGCCCTGAGCGGGGGCCCCACCCGAAGAACTGCCGGTGGCAGACCGGCGCTCGGTGGTAGGATCCGACCCCGCTGGTATACTCGTGTGGCTTTGCCGGGTGACGGGTGCGCGTGCCTGGTCGAGTGGGTGGCTATCTGGCCCTCTTTTCCGAGATCGGCGCCGCCTTCGCATGCACCATCCTGGTTTTTGTCCTGGCAGGCGCGTGGGTCGACCAGCAGTTGCATACGCTGCCAGTCTTTCTGCTGGTGGGGTCGTTTCTGGGGCTCCTGACGGGCGGCCTCGTCGTGATGAAGATCATCAACCGGTTTCTGGCCCGATACGAGTGAGCCAGTTCCAGGCGCGGTCTCGGCGGCGCCAGTGATGTGGAGTCAGGTGACAAGCGGATCGCCGCCCGCCAGGGCGAACGGGGAGGGGGAGGCACGCGGTCGCGGATCGCGCGGGCGGACGCGCAGGCCGCTCTGGTTGGCCGCAGCCGGGGTGGTGATGGTAGACGCGCTGGCCGTGCTGCTGGCCGCCCCCAAAGGCTTCCCGAACCCGAAGGTCACCATCCTCCAGAACCTGGAACCTGTCCCTCCCAACGTCATCTGGAACCTGGCTCCGGGCGGAACGGCCTCGAGCTCGCCGCTGGTGGTTGATTTCCACCCCAGCATCACCTCGAGCATCCTCGCGTCCTGGATCGTGATCGTCGCGCTGCTTGTCCTCTCCATCGCGGCTACCCGGCGCATGACCCTGGTGCCGCGCGGCCTGCAGAACGTCTTCGAGTGGACGTACGAGCAGTTCGCCAACTTCGCTGACGGGCTCGGCGGGCCGGCGGCCCGGCCATACGTCAGCCTCTTCTCGGCGTTCTTCCTCTTCATCATGTTCGCTAACTGGACCGACCTGATCCTCTTCGGCGATAAGGTGAGCGCGCTTCGGACCCCCACCAGCGACCTGAACATCACCATCGGCCTGGCCCTGGTCACGTTCGTGCTGACCCACGTGGAAGGCGTGCGCGCCCTGGGGGTGCGCGGCTATCTGGGCAAGTTCATCAACCTGCGCGGTTTCCAGCGCAGCGTGCAGGACGGTGTGATCGACCTGTACGTGGGGCTGATCGAGTTCCTGCTCGAGTTCTTCAAGCCGGTGACGCTCTCCTTCCGTCTCTTCGGCAACATGTACGGCGGGGGGATCATGCTGGGCGTCTTCACGGCGCTCATCATCGCGTTCGTCCCGATCCCGTTCGTGGCCCTGGAGGGGTTCATCGGCTTCATCCAGGCCCTGATCTTTGCGTCGCTGACCTTGATGTACATCCTCACTGCCATCGAGATTCCCCATGACGAGGAGGAGCACGTTCGGCCAGCGCTGGTCGCCCTGCCCGAAGGTGATGTCGGGCCATCGCTTGGCACGAGGCCCGCACCTGGGCCCGCGCACTGACAGTCGAGGCCTCCCGCGCCCTCGCAGCGCCGAGGAGGGGAGCAGTTTGGAGGGTCGTTCGGAACATGAATGGTGATGTCGCGATGCTCGGGGCCGGCCTGGCTGCCCTGGGGGTGATCGGGCCCGGCATCGGGATCGGGATTCTGACCGGCATGTCGACCAGCGCGATGGGCCGCAACCCGGATGCCGCGTCCACGATCCGGGCCACGTTCATCCTGGGCGCGGCCTTCGCCGAAGGGCTTGGGATCCTGGCCTTCGTGGTCGGCGTCCTGATCGTCTTCCTGAAGTAGTCGCGGCTGGCACCTCCGGAAGGGTTGGAACACGTGTACGCGGTGGCCTTCGGCGGAGCCCACCTGCTGGCCCCTGTCGTGGCAGAGGCGTCCAGCTCCGGCCTGGTCTTCAACGGCTTCTGGATCATCATCGCCGGCGTCAACTTCCTCTTTTTCCTGGTGGTCCTCCAGCAGTTCGCTTTCGGCCCGGTCGAGAAGATCCTCGCCGACCGGCGGAGCCGCATCGAGCAGGGCCTGCGCGATGCAGATGAGGCCCGCCGGGAACGCGAGGAGACCGCGCTGGACCGGAATCGGGTGCTCTCCGAGGCGCGTCACGAGGCCAATGAGATCCTGCTGCGAGCCCAGAAGGGTGCCGAGGAGGTCCGCGTCCGCGACCTGGCGGCGGCGCGCGAGGAGATCGAACGGCTGCGCGACCAGGCCGCGGCCGAGATCGAGGCCGAGCGCCAGCGGGCGCTGGTGGAGGTTCGGGGCCAGATCGCCGACCTCGCGCTCCGGGCGGCCAGCCACGTGGTTAGTGAGACCATGACGTCCCAGCGAGAGCGCCGGCTGGTGGAGCAGTTCCTGGCCGAGATCGCGCCCGGAAGCGCCCCTGCCGGCGGGCCGGCGGGGGGAGAGGCGGCCCGCTGATGCAACGCTCCGGCACCGATGCACGGCGCTACGCCGAAGCCGCGTTCGAGGTGGCGGTCCACGACGGGACGATCGACACCTGGCGCGATGCCCTGGCACGGGCGGCCGCCACCTACGGGGATGGGCGGGTGGCCCAGGTGCTGCGCAACCCTACCCTCGATCGGCAGGCCCGGCAGGCGGTCCTGCAGAGCGTGCTGGTCCAGCCGCTGCCTGCGCCGGTGCTCAACCTCATCGGGCTGCTCATGCGGCGGCGACGGATCGAGCTGCTGCCGCGCGTGGCGTCCGAGTTCCAGCGGCTCGTGGACCTCCAGGCTGGAGTCACCAGCGCCACTGTCACCAGTGCCTCCGCGCTCGCCGACGACGAACGCCGCGAACTCTCCGATCGCCTGGTGCGGCTGACCCGCGGGCCGGTGCGACTGGCGACCGAGGTGGACCCCGCCCTGATCGGCGGAATCGTCGTCCGGCTCGGTGATCGCCTCATCGACGGGAGCGTCCGGGGCCGCCTGGAGCGGCTGCGGATCCGGCTCGTTTCGGGCGCCCTCTAGGAGACCCACAGGCATGGCCATTCGTTCCGACGAGATCACCAGCATCATCCGCTCGGCCATCGAGAGCTTCGACCAGCCGGTTGACGTGCGGTCCGTGGGCACCATTGTCGAGGTTGGCGACGGGATCGCGCAGATCTACGGCCTGGCGGATGCGCTCTCCTCCGAGCTGCTGGAGTTCCCCAACGGTGTCATGGGCATGGCCCTGAACCTGTCCGAGGACACGGTGGGGGCGGTGATCCTGGGCGATTACACGGAGCTCAAGCAGGGCGATACGGTCAAGACCACCGGGCGCGTGGTGGAGGTGCCGGTGGGCGCGGCGTTGATCGGGCGCGTGGTGGACCCGCTCGGTCGTCCGCTCGACGACAAGGGCCCCATCGCCGCCACGCGGACCAGGCCAGTCGAGCGGGTTGCCCCCGGCGTGATCACCCGCCAGTCGGTCGATACGCCGGTCCAGACCGGGATCAAGGCCATCGACGCACTGATCCCGATCGGGCGGGGGCAGCGCGAGCTCATCATCGGCGACCGGCAGACCGGGAAGACCGCCATCGCCATCGACACCATCATCAATCAGAAAGGGAAGGGGCTGATCTGCATCTACGTGGCGATCGGCCAGAAGCTCTCCACGGTGGCCAGGACCGTGGCGGTGCTCGAGCAGTACGGGGCCATGGAGCACACCATTGTGGTGGTCGCCGGCGCGGAGGACCCCGCGCCGCTCCAGTACATCGCCCCCTATGCTGGCTGCGCCATGGGCGAGGAGATCATGGAGAACGGTGTCGAGATCGGCGGCACCACCATCAAGGACGCTCTGTGCGTCTATGACGATCTCTCCAAGCACGCGTGGGCGTACCGCGAGATGAGCCTGCTGCTCCGCCGTCCCCCGGGCCGCGAGGCGTACCCGGGCGACGTCTTCTACCTGCACAGCCGGCTTCTCGAGCGCGCCGCGCGGCTCAACGACGCACAGGGTGGCGGGTCGCTGACCGCCCTGCCCGTGATCGAGACCCAGGCGGGTGACGTCTCCGCCTACATCCCCACCAACGTGATCTCCATCACGGACGGGCAGATCTATCTCGAGTCGGACCTCTTCTACGCCGGCCAGCGCCCCGCGCTCAACATCGGCATCTCGGTCTCGCGCGTGGGATCCGCGGCCCAGACCAAGGCCATGAAGAAAGTGGCCGGCCCCTTGAAGCTGGACCTTGCCCAGTATCGTGAACTGGCCGCGTTCGCGCAGTTTTCATCCGACCTGGACAAGGCCACCCGCGACCAGCTGACCCGGGGCGAGAAGACCTCTGAGGTGCTCAAGCAGCCCCAGTACGCCCCTCTCCCCATGGAGAACCAGGTGGCGATCCTGTACGTGGTGACGCGGGGCTACCTCGACGACGTGCCCACGCCCCGGTTGCGCGAATTCGAGCAGCAGTTCTACCGCTACCTGCTCTCCGAGCATGCCGACCTGATGACGAGCCTGGCCCGGACGGGCATCTTGACCGACGAGACTGCCGACGGACTGACGGCGGCGGTGCAGGCGTTCAAGCAGGGCTTCCTGGCGTAGGGAGCGGGGAGCGTGCCCAGCCAGCGGGAGATCCGGCGCCGCATCGCGTCGGTCCGCAATATCAAGCAGATCACGCGGGCCATGCAGTTCGTGGCCGCGTCGAAGCTGAAGCGGGCCCAGGACGCCACGCTGGCCGCCCGCCCCTACAGCGAGAAGATCGACGAGGTGCTGGCCGACGTGGCCGCGGTGCTGGGCAGCGAGGAGCATCCACTGCTGGCGGTGCGTTCGGGCGGTCGACGCTGCCTGGTGGTCTTCACCACGGACCGGCCACTGGCGGGGGCCTTGAACGCGAACGTGGTCCGGTTTACGGCCCAGGAGATTGCGAACCACCCCGGCGACCTGGGCGTGGTGGCCGTGGGACGCAAAGGGCGCGATGCGCTCCGGCGCATGCAGGTGCCGATCGGCGCGTTCTTCCTGAATTACGGCGATCGTCCCACCTTCGCCGACGTGCTGCCGCTTGCGACGCTGGTCACTTCGGATTACCTGGCGGGCACCTATGGCCAGGTGGACCTGATCTACCCGCGCTTCGTGTCGACCCTCACGCAGCGGCCGCAGCTCGACCGGCTGCTCCCCATCCGCCCGTCCACCGACACCCGCGGCGTGCCGGGCAACCAGTTCATCTTTGAGCCCAACCCGGGCGCGGTCCTGGAGCAGCTGCTGCCGCGCTACGTTGCCACGCGGATCTACCAGGCGGTCCTCGAGTCGGCCGCCAGCGAGCAGTCGAGCCGGATGGTGGCTATGAAGAACGCCACCGAGAACGCCGAGGAGCTTATCGAAGACCTGACGCTCACCTACAACAAGGTGCGCCAGGCGAACATTACCCGCGAGATGATCGAGATCGCGTCGGGCGCGCAGGCGCTCTGACGCGCGACGAAGGGACGCTCCGAACCATGACCACTGCCGCAGCCGCCGCGCCCGACACCGCACCTGCCGCGACCGGGACCGTGATCGCCATCACCGGACCCGTCGTGGATATCCAGTTTCCTGCGGGCCGCCTGCCCGGCATCTACAACGCGGTCACCATCGAACGCGAGGGCAGCCCGCTGGTGGCCGAGGTGGAGCAGCACCTGGGCAACGACTGGGTGCGCGCGGTGGCCATGACCACCACCGACGGCCTCGCGCGCGGCACAACGGCGCTGGACCAGGGCGCCGCCATCAGCGTGCCGGTGGGCGCTCCGACCCTGGGGCGGGTCTTCAATGTGCTGGGCGAGCCCATCGACGGCAAGGGCGAGCTCGAAGGGGTGGAGCGCGATCCGATCCACCGTGCGCCGCCGGCGTTCGACCAGCAGGCCACCACCACCGAGGTCTTCGAGACCGGGATGAAGGTGATCGACCTGATCGCGCCCTTCCCCAAAGGCGGCAAGGTCGGCATCTTTGGCGGCGCGGGTGTGGGCAAGACCGTGATCATCCAGGAACTGATCCGGAACGTGGCGGCGGAGCACGCCGGTTATTCCGTCTTTGCCGGCGTCGGCGAACGGTCCCGCGAGGGGAACGACCTGCTCCACGAGATGACCGAATCGGGCGTTCTTGCCAAGACCGTGATGGTCTTCGGCCAGATGAACGAGCCGCCCGGCGCGCGCCTGCGGGTGGGCCTCACCGCGCTCACCATGGCGGAGTACTTCCGCGACCGGGAGGGCCGCGACGTCCTCCTGTTCATCGACAACATCTTCCGCTTCACGCAGGCCGGTTCCGAGGTTTCCGCGCTGCTTGGTCGGATGCCCTCGGCCGTGGGCTACCAGCCCAACCTGGCCACGGAGATGGCTGGGCTCCAGGAGCGGATCACGTCGACCAAGAAGGGCTCCATCACCTCGCTGCAGGCCATCTACGTCCCGGCAGACGACTACACCGACCCGGCCCCAGCCACCACGTTCGGGCACCTGGATTCGACGATCCGGCTCGAGCGCTACCTGACGGAGCTCGGGATCTACCCGGCGGTTGACCCACTCTCGTCCACCTCCCGGATCCTGGACCCGCTGGTGGTGGGGCAGGAGCACTATGACGTGGCGCGTGAGGTCCAGCGCGTGCTGCAGAAGTACCGCGACCTGCAGGACATCATCGCGATCCTGGGGATGGACGAGCTCTCCGAGGAGGACAAGCAGACCGTGGCGCGTGCCCGGCGGCTCCAGCGGTTCATGAGCCAACCGTTCTTCGTGGCCGAGGTCTTCACCGGTCGGCCGGGGCAGTACGTGCCGATCCGCGACACGGTTGCCTCGTTCCGGGAAATCCTCGACGGAAAGGCGGACGACCTGCCGGAACAGGCGTTCTTCCTGGCGGGCACCATCGAGGACGTCCGCGCCAATGCCGAGAAGATGAAGTAATGGGTACCCGCACGGAGCGGCGCCCGCGGTTGCCCGCAGCCGCGCAGCTCGTCCGCCCGCAGGCGCAGCTCGTCTGCCCGCGCCACGGCCCGGTCTCGCAGCGACTACCCTGTATCCGGCAGCGGACCGGGAGACAAGCTGATGCCCTTACGCCTTGACATCGTGACCCCCGAGCGCCTCGCCTATTCCGACGACGTGGACGAAGTGGTGTGTCCCGGCGTGGAGGGTGAGCTTGGCGTGCTGCCGCACCACGCCCCGCTGCTCACTACCCTTGGCCTTGGCGAGCTGCGCATCCGGAAGGGCGCCGAGCAGGAGTCCTTCGCCATCGCCGGCGGCTTCCTGCAGGTGCGTCCAGACCGCGTGGTGGTGATGGCCGAGACCGCCGAGCTCGGCTCCGAGATCGACCTGGAGCGTGCCCAGCGCGCGCGCGAGGAAGCCCAGCGGACGCTTGAGGTCGGCTACCTGGAGCCGGCCGACCTCGCCCGGGCGCGCGCCGGGCTGGAGAAGTCGCTCCTCCGGATCCGGGTGGCCGAGCGCCGCCGGCGGGAGGGCCCGCGCCATCACGGGTAGCCGATCGTGACCGATGGCCGCCGCTTCCACTGGGAGTACGAGCCCCCGCCCGTCGAGCCGCAACTCTTCCGCGTGGAGGGCGGCGTGCCGCTGCGCGGCGAGGTACAGATCAGCGGCGCCAAGAACGCCGCGCTGAAGCTGCTGGCCGCGGCCACCCTGACTGGCGAGCGCTGTCGCTTCACCAACGTCCCCGAGATCGAGGACGTGCGCGTCATGGTGGAGACCCTGAGCGACCTGGGCGTGGTGGTGGATCATCCTGCCCCCAACGTCTATGAGGTCGCCTCGGGCGACGTGGACTGGCTCTTTGTGCCGCTCGAAGCAGCCGCCAAGATGCGCGCGAGCTTCATCCTGCTGGGTCCGCTGCTGGCCCGCTTCGGCCAGGTCATCATGAGCAACCCGGGCGGCGATCGGATCGGCCGGCGGCCGGTCAACTTGCACGTCGACGCCATGCGGGCCCTGGGCGCGGAAATCGAGTACCGCAACGGCTACTACTTTGCGAAAGCACCCGGCCGCCTGCGCGGCGCCGCGATCACGTTCCCGAACGTGACCGTGATGGGGACCGAGAACGCGATCCTCGCCGCCACCCTGGCCGACGGCCACACCGTCATTCGCCCCGCCGCCCGGGAGCCGGAGGTGGACGATCTCATTGCGCTGCTCCAGAAGATGGGCGCCGAGGTGGAGCGCACCGCCCCCGACGTGATCGAGGTGGAGGGGCGCCGGCGGCTGCGGGGCGCGGACCACTGCGTGATCCCGGACCGGATCGAAGCTGGCACGTTCGTTGTGGCGGCCGCGGTGACCGGCGGCGAGGTGACCCTCCGCGGCGCGGACTGCGACCACCTGGGCGCGTTCCTGGACGTGGTCAGCCAGATGGGGCTGCAGGTGGCGTGCGGTCGCAGCAGCGTAGAGGTCCGTGGCGCACCCCGCGGGAGTGGCGCCTACCGGGCCTGCGATCTCGAGACGGCGCCCTACCCCGGCCTCGCGACCGACCTGCAGCCGCCCACCTCGGTCCTGCTGACCCAGGCGAGCGGGATCAGCCGGATCCATGAGACCATCTTCGAGGACCGGCTGGAGTGGCTGGGCGAGCTCGCCCGCATGGGCGCCTCGCTGGAGGTCATCGACAGTCACCACGCGCTGGTGCGCGGGCCCTCCCGCCTCCATGGGGCGTCGGTGGAGATCGGCGACCTGCGGGCCGGAGCCTCACTCATCTTGGCCGCCCTGGCGGCCGATGGCACCACCGTTATCCGCGGCGCGCACCACGTCCACCGCGGCTATGAGAACATCGAGGGCAAATTCGTCGGCCTGGGCGCCCGCATTGAGCGCCTCGCAGAAGGGACCGTTACCGCTACCGCATGAAGATCGGCATCGACCTTGGCACGGCCAACGTGCTCGTCTACGTCAAAGGCCATGGGATCGTCCTCCAGGAGCCCTCCGTCGTGGCCGTCAGCGACGATAACCGTATCGTCGCCGTCGGCGAGGAGGCCCGGGAGATGATCGGCCGCACCCCCGGCAACATCCAGGCGATCCGCCCCATGAAGGACGGGGTCATCGCCGATTATGTGATCACCGAGGCCATGCTCCGCTACTTCATCCGCAAGGCGGGCCGAAGCATGCTGAAGCCCGACGTGATGATCAGCGTCCCCTCCGGGGTGACCAGCGTGGAGAAACGCGCGGTCCGCGACGCCGCCCTGAAGGCCGGCGCCCGCGAGGCCTACCTGATCGAGGAGCCGCTCGCCGCGGCCATCGGGGCCAGTGTCCCCATCAGCGGGCCATCCGGCAACATGGTCATCGACATCGGCGGCGGCACCACCGAGATCGCGGTCATCGCCCTCGGCGGGATCGTGGTCAGCACCAGCCTGCGTGTCGGCGGCAACCGCTTCGACGAGGCGATCGCGAACTACATCCGCAAGAAGTACAACCTCATGATCGGGGAACGGACCGCCGAGGATGTCAAGATCCAGATCGGGACGGCCCTGCCGCTCGACCGCGAGATCACCATGGAGGTGCGCGGCCGAGACCTGATCGCGGGGCTGCCGCGAACGATCCCGTTCACCAGCTCGGAGGCGATGGAGGCGATCGAACAGCCGCTCCAGCAGGTCGTCGCGGCGGTCCGGCAGGTCCTGGAGGAGACGCCGCCCGAGCTCTCCAGCGACATCATCGACAAGGGGATGGTGATGTCCGGGGGCGGCTCCCTGCTGCGCAACATCGACAAGCTGCTGACCCAGGTCACCGGCGTCCCCTGCCACGTGGCCGAGAATCCGCTCAACTGCGTGGCCCTGGGCACCGGGCTGGCGCTCGAGCACTTCGACTTCTTCAAGAAGTCGCTGGTCCAGCAGATCTAGGCGTCGCCATGATCGGCCGCGACCCATCGGCGGAGCGCTGCTTCGCCGACCTGCACTGCCACACCAACCGCTCCTTCGACTCGCTGAGCGACCCCCGGGCGGCGATGCACCGGGCCCGGGCGCGGGGGCTGACGCACCTGGCGATCACCGACCACGAGCGGATCGACGGCGCGCTCTGGGCCCGTGACAAGGTGCCCGATGGGCTCACCCTGATCGTGGGCGAGGAGATGCGTTCGGTTGAGGGGGACATCCTGGGTCTCTTCCTCGAAGAGGCGATCCCGGGCGGCCTGTCGGCGGAAGAGACCATCGCGCGGATCCACGCCCAGGGCGGCGTGGCCGGGATCCCGCACCCCTTCGACCGGTTCCGGGGCTCGGCGGCGGCGGACGGGGAAGAACGGCTCGAACGCCTGGCGCCGCTGGTGGACTACATCGAGACCTACAACGCGCGGGTCGCTTTTGGGGATGCCAACGACCGGGCGGCGCGCTTCGCCCATGCGCACCGGCTCCCCGGCCTGGCGTCGTCGGATGCCCACACCCTCCTGGAGGTCGGGATCGCCTACACCGTCCTGCCCGGGCCGATCGCATCGGCGGCCGACCTGCGGCGGGCCCTCGCGACGCTCGAGCCGTCGGCGCTGATGGCCGGCCACGCCTCGGTCCTGCTGCGCGGGTTCATGCCGGTGGCGAAGGCCGTCCAGCGCCTGCGCGGCAACCGTCGGCGTATCGTGCGTTCATGACCGACCTGCCCGTTCCGCCGGGCCCGGGGGCGGACGCGGCGAGCGCGCTCGCGGTGGCTCCGGCGGCAGGCGACGTCGCCCCCGCCGGTGAGGTCACCAGCGAGCAGATCTCGCTTGGCCGGCGGCTGCGCCAGCCGCGCACGATCGTCTCGATCCTGGTCCCGATCCTGGTGCTGGTGCTCCTCGCGGTGAGCCTCCCGGGCTTCCGGCTGGACCGGCTCCCGGGGCTCATCCTGGGCGCCGATCCGTGGCTGCTTGTGGCCGCGTTCGCCGTGTACTACGTGGGTTTCCCCCTCCGCGGCCTGCGCTGGCGCCTGATCCTGCGCGCCGCCTCCACCGAAGTCTCGACCCGCGACGCGACCGAGATCATCTACATCAGCTGGCTGGTCAACTGCGTGGTCCCGGCCAAGCTCGGCGACATCTACCGGGCCTGGCTGCTGCGCCTCAACTTCGCGGTCTCCCTCAGCCGCACCCTCGGCACGGTCTTCATCGAGCGGATCTTCGACCTCTTCGCGATCGTGCTGCTCGGGCTGGCGGCCGGCTACTGGAGCTTCCGGGCCGGGATGCCGCGCGAGGTGCAGATCATCTTCGGGCTGGGCTTCGCGGTGGTGGTGCTCCTTGCGCTGGGCCTCTTCACGCTGCGCAACTTCGGGCGCCGGCTCCTCAACGTGCTGCCGGTCCCGGAGCGGGTGGTGGACCTGTACGAGCGCTTCGAGGAGGGGGTCTTCGGCCTGCGGACCCGGCAGATCCCGGTGATCGGGGCACTGACCGTCCTGATCTGGTCCACCGAGGCGGCGCGCCTCTACCTGGTGGTGCAGGCGCTGGGGTTCGCGCACGTCCACCTGGCGGTCAGCAGCGTGGCCTTCGTGGCCTTCGCGGCCTCGCTGCTCACCGCCATCCCCCTGACGCCGGCCGGGCTGGGCTTCGTGGAGGGCGCCGTGGTGGGGCTCTTGACGGCCGTCTACCACGTGCCCTCTGACCAGGCGCTCGCGATCACGATCGTGGACCGCGCGATCAGCGTCCTCTCCGTGATCGTGCTGGGCAGCCTGGTCTACGTGGTGTCGCCCAAGACCAAGGGGCCCTCGAGGGGGCCTGCGCCGGGCGGGGTGGTCGGCGAGATGGCAGCCGCGGCGTCTCCCGCGGCCGACGGCCCCACGGTCTGAGGATCGCTGGCCCATCCAGCTGCCGCCGGCCCGGCCAGGCGCTGGTGACGCAGGCAGCTCCTCCACGGGCAGGCCCGGTGTCGAAGCGGCCGGAGATGCGGATGCCGGCCCGCTCGGGAGGGCCGGCATCCGTGGGGGCCTGTGGCCGGGGGAGGAGGAACCCGGCGTCGCGGCCGATCTGCTTCAGGGATCCTCGGGGGCCCGGCGGCCGTTCCACGCGCCGGCGGCAGCGCCCCGCCCCGACGAGGAGAGGACCATGGACGCGGCCCGGATCGTCGGGCCGCTGCCGTTCCGGTTGCCCCCGTTCATCCGGCGGGCGCGGATCGTGAGGTAGAGCTCCATGACCTGGCGCACGTGCGCGTCCGAGAGCAGTTCGTCGGCGCGGAGGGCGTACTCCACGCGCGCCGTCGGATTGGTCACGGTGGCGGTCACCTGGCCGAAGTAGGTCGGGGAGTCCAGCTCGTCGTGGATTTCCCGGAGGCCGCGCGCAAGCTTGGTGGCGGTCCCCAGTGACGGGGTGCGGTCGCCACGGATCAGACGGGAGATGGTGGAATGGTCCACGCCCGACTGCTGGGCGAGCTGGCGCTGCGACATCCGCTTTGCCTTGAGCTGGGCGCGGAGCCATTCGTTGAAACCGCGCGGGTCCTGCACGCTCATGACCGGAATCATGGCCGTCGCCCCGGCGCACCGGTATAGCCCGTTGGTACGGGGGCGCACCTCCAGGGGCGGGACCTTCCGCGTCCGCGGGCGTCGCCGCGGCGCAGGTCAGTGTGGCGTGCGCGGGGCGCGCGGCGTCCGCGGGCGGGCGTCCCCAGCCCGCCCCGGGCGGGCGCTGCTGGACGGCTCGGAGGGCGTCCCCGCCTGGCCCCGCCGGCGCGCGGCCCGCGCGGGGGCCGGCGGCAACTCGGGAAGCGGCTCGCCCCGCAGGATGGTCCGCACGCGCTCCATGTTGATCGCGTCGTAGCCCTCGTCCATCCCGGGCGTCTCGAGGTAGAAGGGGACGCGCGCGAGGCTCGGGTGGAGCAGGACCGCTCGCAGTCCGGCCGCTCCGATCGCGCCGACCCCGATGTGCTCGTGGCGGTCGAGATGGGAGCCCAGCGGGGCCTTCGAGTCGTTGAGGTGGACCATCGCGATCCTGCCTGGGCCCAACGCAGCCTCGAGCGCCGCGCACAGCCGGTCCACTGCCTCGGGCCGCGAGATCTCGTAGCCGGCGCCCCAGGCGTGCGCGGTATCGAGGCAGAAGCCGACCCGCGCGGTGTCCGCGCCCAGGCCCGCAAGCGCATCCTGGATCGCGGCCAGTTCCTCGACCGTCCCGCCCAGGCCGTCGCCGCCACCGGCGGAGTTCTCGAGCACCAGGAGCGGGCCGTCGGGGCGTGCCTGGAAGCCGGCCGGCACCGGCGGCGGATCAGCCCTGGCCGGCGGCACCTCGAGGAGGACGCGCCGGATGGCCTCGGCGATCCGCGCGATGCCGACCTCGGGGCCATGGCCGCGGTGCGAGCCGATATGGACGTTGCAGTACGCCGCGCCCCAGCTCGACGCGGTGCGCAGCTCGGCGACCAGCGTGACCAGGGTGCGATCCCAGATCGTGTCGTCCGAAGCAGCGAGATTGAGGAGGTACGGGCCGTGCACGGCCAGCGGCAGCAGATCGTGCGCGAGGAGCCGGGCCCGAAAGGCCGGCAGTTCGGCTGGGGGAGCGGCCCGACGGCGCCAGGCGCTCGGGTTGTCGGAAAAGACCTGGAGACAGGTGGCACCGATCGCCACCGCGCGATCGGTGGCCTTGACCATGCCGCCAGCCAGCGGGAGGTGCACGCCGACACGACGACCGGCCAGGGCCGCGAGCGGATCGGGCTGCATGCGACGATGGTACCCGACGGGGCCCGCGCAGGGCACGCGCCGGGGCGTCAGCTGCCTACTTGCGACCCGGCGTGTACGCGCCTCCCACCGTGGGCTCGATCAGGCCGTAATCGCCGTCGCGGCGGCGATACAGGAGCGCCAGTCGTTCGTTCTCCGCGTTCACGAAGAGGAAGAAGCTGTGACCGAGCTCCTCCATCCGCGCCACGGCGTCCTCCTCGAACATGGGCTCGATGGCGAAGCGCTTCACCTTGACGATGGAGGGTGCGCCGTCTCGCTCGGCGGGCGCCTGGCTGCCGTCAGCCAGCGAACGGAGGATGGTCTTCGCCTCGTCGGAGCGGCCCCGCGTGCGCGGTCGCTCCTTGTGTTCGACCACCCGGTTTTCGACCTTGTCGATCACGGTGTCGATGGCCGCCTGGAAGCTGACCGCGCGTGCGACCCCGCGGATCGGTGCCCCGTCGAGCAGGAGCGTCAACTCCGCGATGTGCCGTTGCTCCGCGCTGCGGTTGTGCTCGACCGAGTATTCCACGACGACCTCGCTGCGGTCATCGAGGAGGCGGGCGAGCCGCTGCATCTTCTGTTCGGCGTAGCGGCGGTCGCGATCGGAGACGTCGAGGTTCTTGCCTTTGACGGTCGTGCGCACGGCTGACCTCCTTGCGGCGATTCTACCGCCCGCCAGCTGGGCCGCCGATGGTCCGGACGGGCCCGACCGGCGGCCGGAAGTCCTCTTCGGGCGACGCGCGCGGGCCCGCGCTGCCGGCCAGGCTCACCGCTCGCGCGCCACGGTCAGCCCCGAGACCAGGCGCGCGCCCGCCGCGTAGAGGGCCGCCGCACACGCGCTCAGCGTGGCGCCGGTGGTCACGATGTCGTCGACCAGGACCACGTGGTGCCCATGCACCCGCCCGCGCTGCTCGGGCCGGCACTCGAAGGCGTGGCCCACGTTGGCCGCGCGCCCGGCCCGACCGAGGCGGTACTGGGCCGCGGTGGCCTCGATGCGGCGCAGCGCGGGGACCATCGGCAGGCCGAGTTCGCGCGCCGCGCTCTGGGCCAGCAGTACCGCCTGATCGTAGCCGCGCTGGCGCAGGCGCCCGGCGTGGATCGGGACCGGGACCAGCAGCTCACCAGCGGCTCCCGCCCGCCGCCAGCGCCGGCCCGCCGCCCGGCCCAGCGGCTCCGCCACGCGGCGGTCCCCCTCGTACTTGAGCGCGAGGAGCGCGGCGCGCACGGGGCCCGTGAAGGCCCCGCACCACTCGAGCGCGGCGAGCCCCTCGGGCAGGTCCGCCGGCAGCCCGATCGGTCTTCCCGGGGGCTCGTCGAGCCGGCGCTCGAGCGGCCGCAGGCAGTGGGCGCAGATCGGCGCCCCCTCCCGCCCGCAGCCGGGGCAGCGCGGGGGCAGGAGCCAGTCGAGCAGGACGGCCATGGCGCAGAGCATGACGAGCGGGCCTTGACCGGCGCTTACCGGCGCCCGAGGCGGCCTGCTCGACGGCGCGCTGGAGCAGGGCGCTGCAATCGACGTAGCTGCTCACTCGCCCCGACCTTGGGCTAGCCCGTCGAGCACCCCCCGGAGGCCCGCATGGCCGAATGGTGTTGGGGAATGCAGCGTGCTCCTTCTCGCGAGAGACCTTGGTCGGCGAGGGGCACGAGCGCTTGACTCTGACCGATGAGTTATAGATACTATAACCACAGTGAGAGAAAGGGTAACTCGGTGAGGCTCGTCAACGGCGACACCGCCTTCATGATCTTCAATCACCTGGCGCTTCATGAGGACGCGCGCCTCACCCTTGCGGAGCTCGCGGACGCTGTCGGACGGCCCCGGCCCGTCGCCCTCGCCGCCCTCCGATCCCTCGTTGCAGACGGTCTGGTCGAAGCCGATGCGAAGCCCGCCGGCACCGGGAGAGGACGTCTCTTCCGCGTGAACCAGGCGAACCCGATCTACCCTGAACTGCACCAGATCGCGGTCAAGGTGCTTGGAGGGACCGAGCTCCTGCGTTCCGCCGTACAGGACAACGCTGCAGTCGAGGCGGCAGCGATCTTCGGTTCGGTCGCCGCGGGTACCGACCGGCGCTCGGGCAATCTCTCGGACATCGATCTGCTCATTATCTTCGCCGACTCCGCGAGTCGCGACGAACGCTTCCACACGCGACAGGCCATCAGCGAGATTGCCACGCGCCTCAATCGCGAGATCAACGTGCAGGCCCACTCGCGGTCGGAATGGCAGGACGGCAAGCAGACGAATCGGGTGCTCCGTCGAATAGCTGGCGGGGAACTCATCGTGCTGAAGGGGACAGTCTAGGATGCCCAGACTCCAACCCAACGATCCGAAGAGCCTCGAGAGCCCGCTCACGACCTTCGGGACACGAGACCTCGAGATAGACCCGGACGACATCGCCGATCTGCTCGATCAGGCGGACGAGGAGATTCGTGAAGCCGACTGGGATCTGAAAGGCAAGTTCCCAAACGGCGTGCTGAAGAGCGCCGAGATGGCCATTCTCAAGATGGCCCTGGCTCTCGCCCTCGGCTACTGCCGTCGTCTGGCGAAGCGCGACGAGTTCAATCCTGAGAAGGGCCAGCGGGCGCATCGGAATGCCGCGCTGCTCCTCTGGTTCTGGTCCAAGGAGGCGCTCCCGCAGGCAGAACCCGTCGCCGGACAACTGGTCGACATCGTGACGGCTCGCAACAATTATGGATACGATGGGTGGACGGTCGCCCTCAGCGAAGCCGAGGACTTCGCCGACCTCGTCAAGGAGATGCGCGTCGACCTGGGCGACGCTCCGGTTCAGATCTTTGAGCAGAAGATGGCGGAGCTCGCAGCGGCACAGGCTCAGGGCACGAAACCGGCGAAAGTTCGTAGATCCTGACCGCGCTGGCGGACGCCTGATCGGTGTGGGCCGCCCACCCGCGCCCAGACGGGTACGCTGCGGCGCTTGGCATGTCCAGAGGCACGGCCGCTGCGGTTGGCTTGGGGCGCGGGCCCTCGCTTCCCCAAACCCGTTCGGTCATGCCCGGCCCCGCTTCGCCCGCTGCAAGTACTCGGAGAGGCGCTGTTGCAACGCCCGGGTCCCGACGTCACGCACGTGGCTACCTTGCCGCCCTGATGTAGGCACATAGGCGCCGCCACCGGGCGCCCACACCTGGCGTGCAGCCCCGGGCCGGTGCGCACCGGCCCGGGGCTGGTGCCGCGGCCGATGGCGGGGCCCGCTCGGCCGGTCGTGCCGGCATGCGGCCGCGGGGGGATGGGGCCACGCCGCGGTCGGTGGGCCGCGCGGCTGCGCGCTGGGACGCGCGGCGTGAGCCTTGTCCCGGGGATCGGCGGGCCTATCATCGGCCGATGCGCGGGGAGGAGGACGGCAGCGCGGCTCGCGGGACGCCCAGCCCTGCCGACGGATCCCGGCTCGCCCGCGGTGTCGGCGCGGCACCGCCGGGTGCCTTCGTCCGGGCCGACGCGGCCGCTTGGGCGCTGGCGCTCGTGGGGGCGGCCACGCTGGTCGCGGCGCTGGTCGCGTTCCAGGGGAGCCGTGGCGCGGGGTACGACTTCAGCGCCTACTTCGACGCCGCGCGGCGGCTGGCGGCCGGTCAACCGCTCTACCAGGGGATCACGCAGCACGGCCCGTTTGCCCCGGGGCCGGCAGGGCTCTACCTCTATCCGCCGCCCCTCGCGGTCCTCTTGCTCGCGCTGGTCCCGCTGGGCTCGACCGCTGCCGCGTGGGCCTGGCAGGCACTCCACGTCGTCGCCCTCGTGGGCAGCTGCGCGATCCTGCCGGCGTCGCGCCGGGTACGGCTGGCGAGCTTCGGGGTGGCCGCGCTGTCCCTGCCGACACTGCTCGACCTCAACCTCGGGAACGTGAGCCTGCTCGTGTTGCTGGCAGGCGCGGTGGCCTGGCGCGCGTCGACCGGATCCGCCACGGCGGGCGACCCGCGCGGGCGAGCCACGCCCATGCTCGGCGCCGGGCGCCGGGCATGGGCCATGGCCGCAGGGATCCTGCTCGCGCTGGCCATCGCGGTGCGGCCCGAAGTCGGGATCCTGCTGCTCTGGTGGGCCTGGCGCCGCGAGTGGGCTCCGCTCGGTGCCACCCTGGTCGTAGGCCTGGTGCTGGCAGCCGGCTCGGCGCTGGTCGCGGGGATCGGGGCCTGGCAGGGATACCTGCGGCTGCTGGTCGATCTGCGGGGAGCAGGCACCGCATCGAGCGACGTCGGGCTCACGACACTCGCGGCGCGCCTGGGGCTCGCGGATCCCCTGGCCACCCTCCTCTTCTTCGCGGGCGCCCTGCTGGCCCTGGCCGCGGTGGTGGCGGTGGGCCGTCGCGACCCGGAGGCTGGCCTGGTCAGCGTGGTGACGGGAACGCTCCTCGTGGTTCCCTTGCTCTGGCCGCACTACCTCGTGTTGCTCCTGCTCCCCGGGGCGCTGCTCGCGGGGCGCGGCCGACCCTGGGGCTTGGCCCTGCCATGGCTCGCCTGGTTGCCGGGCCCGGTCCTCCCGCTGCTTGCACTGGCGGGGTGCTGGGCACCGCTCCTGGTGGCAGGTGCGGGGACCCGTGGCTGCGCCCGCGAGCCGGAGCCTGCTGGTCCGGGCTGAGGGCTACCCGGCGCCAGGCGCTTCGGCCAGGGCACCGTCGGCCGGCAGCGGCTCGAATCGGACCACGTCCCCCGCCCGCAGCCGGACCCGGGCCGCGGCACCCGCCTCGAGCTCCAGGCACCCGCGGGCGCCGCGCACGTACCAGACCACGCCCGTCCAGGGGCGCAGGCGCTCGCGGATCGCCACCACCCGCCAGGCATCGGCGTCGCCTGCGTCGCTGCGTGCCAGGAAGACGGCGTCGATCGGGAAGCGCATGAAGAGCATGTGGATGCTGACGTCGCTGGGGAGCCAGAGCCCCTCACCGGGGGTCAGCCCGGGGCGGCCCATCAACCCCCGGAAACGCGCCCAGAGCGAGGCGGCCGGATACACGCAGGTCGCGAGCGCCGCGTCGCTGGCAGCGATCCGGACGGCGAACCGCCGGTCGCCGCGAACATCCGCGCCCCGCCTCAAGGCACCCCGCCACTGAGGTTGACCGCGATCAGGATCAGCGCCGGGCCGAGGATCACGATGAAAAGCGACGGGAAGATGCACCCGACGAGCGGCAGGAGCATCTTGATCGGCGCCTGCGCCGCCTGCTCCTCGGCTCGCTGGCGGCGCTCGATCCGCAGCTGCTCCGACTGCACCTGCAGCACCTTGCTGATCGAAACGCCCAGCTGCTCGGCCTGGATCACCGCGCCGATGAAGTTGGTGAGCGCCGGAACCTCCGTCCGCCCCACGATGTCGCGGAGCGCGTCCCGGCGCGCTTTGCCCACCCGGATCTCCGCCAGCGCACGCCGGAACTCCTCAGAGAGCGGGCCAGGGATCTTCTCCGTGACCTTGCCGAGCGCCGCGTCGAATCCCAAGCCAGCACGGACCGAGATCGTGAGCAGATCAAGGGTGTCCGGGATCGCGAGGAGGATCCGCTTCTGGCGCTGGCGGATGCGCCGACCCAGCCAGAACTCCGGCGCCAGGTAGCCGATGCCGGCACCCACGATGGCGACCAGAACGCCACCGAGCAGGTTGCCGCTGAGGATTCCCAGGACCAGGAACGCGACCGCGGCGAACGCAATCGCGATCACGACCTTGAGCCCCAGGAAGTCGCTGGTGCGCATGTTGCCCGGGTGGCCGGCCATGGCCAGCCGCTTCTCGGTGCGGCCGGCCTGCGTGGCGCTGGTGAAGCGCTCGGCGATCCCGGCCAGCCGGCGCGCCAGCGGCCGAACCGTCCGCTCGAAGAGCGGCGCCTGCAGCTCGAGCTCCTCGAGGTTCCGCGCCTGCATGGTCCCGAGTTGGGTCAGGCGGGCCTGGACCGGGTCCACCGGCGCCGCCTGGGCGATCCCGATGAAGACGAGGAAAATCCCGAGCGCCAGGACGGCACCGACCAGGATCGGCAGGATCGGCATGGCTAGACCTCGATGTCCACGATGCGCCGGATGATCATGAAACCCGTCAGCATGGCGAAGGCAGCGATGGACAGCACGATCACGCCCAGGGGCAGCCCCAGCATCTCGGGCGGCTTGCGGAACATCGGCGACATGAAGCTTGGCGCGATCACCGTCAGCACCAAGGTCAGCCCGATCGGCAGGAACCCCACCACGTAGCCCGAAAGGCGCTGCTGGGCGGTCAGGGTGCGGATCTCGCCCTTGATCCGCACCCGCTCCCGGATCGTGAAGGCGATCGAATCCAGGATCTCGGCGAGGTTCCCGCCCACCTGGTGCTGGATCGAGATCGCGGTGACCATCAGCTCGAGGTCGTCCGAGCGGACCCGGCGGAGCATGTTCTCGAGCGCCTGGTCGAAGGGCAGGCCCAGGTTGACCTCGCGGATGACCCGCCCGAACTCGGTTGCAATCGGCGGGCGCGTCTCGCGCACCACCATCTCGACCGCCTGGAGGAACGAGGACCCGGCCCGGAGGGCGTTGGCGATCAGCGTGATGGTGTCGGCGAGCTGCCCGTTGAAGGCCTTGAGGCGGGCGCCCTGGCGATGCCTGAGCCAGTACCGGGGCAGCAGGAACCCGACCACCGCGCTGATCACCCAGCTGATGGGGCTGCCGAAGGCCGCCACGAACGGGCTGAGCAGGATCATCAGGAGCGGGATCCCGAGCGTGCTCGCGGCCCAGATCGCGAGGTACTCGCTGACCTTGAGTTGCAGGTCGGCGCGAGCGATGTCGCGGGCGAGGTTGGCGCCGAAGTCGCGCTGCTCGATCCCCCGGTTCAAGGTGGCCAGCGCCGCCGAGTTCTGGAGCATCTCCGAGATCGACGGGGTCCCGGCCTTCTTCTTTTCCTCCTCGGTGCGCGCCGAGGCGTAACGCTGCAGCCGCTCGGAGACGCTGGAGCCCCGCGACCCTGCCAGCCCGATGGCGATCAGCAGGACCGCCAGCGCCGCCACGACGGCCAGTCCGAAGAGGATCGGATTGTTCATGCGGTCCCTCCGCCGTGCACTGCGCGCCCCCCTGCGGTCAGTAGGTGAACCCGAAGAGGCCCGGCGGGAGGTGAATGCCCGCCACCTCGAACTTCTCGACGAACTTGGGCCGGATCCCGGTCGGCTTCAGGCGGCCCTGGATCTTGCCGTCGACCACGCCGGTCTGCTCGAAGACGAAGACGTCCTGCATGACGATCACGTCGCCTTCCATCCCCTGCACCTCGGTGATGGCGACGATCTTGCGCTGGCCGTCCTTCAGGCGGTTCTGGTGCACGATCAGGTCCACCGCCGAGGAGACCTGCTCGCGGATCGCCCGGAGCGGCAGCTCCACCCCCGCCATCAGCACCATCGTCTCGAGGCGGGAGAGCATGTCGCGCGGGGTGTTCGCGTGCCCGGTCGACATCGACCCGTCGTGGCCGGTGTTCATGGCCTGGAGCATGTCCAGGGCTTCGCCGCCGCGGACCTCGCCGACGATGATGCGATCCGGCCGCATGCGGAGCGCGTTCCGCACCAGCTCCCGGATGGGGATCGCGCCCCGGCCCTCGATGTTGGGTGGCCGGGACTCGAGCGTCACCACGTGTTCCTGGCGCAGCTGCAGTTCGGCCGCGTCCTCGATGGTCACGATCCGCTCGTCGTTGGGGATGAATGAGCTGAGTACGTTGAGGGTGGTGGTCTTGCCGGAGCCGGTGCCGCCCGAGACGAAGATGTTGAGCCGGGCCTCCACGCAGGCCTTCAAAAAGTCGAACATTTCGGGGGTGGCGGTTCCGAAGCGGATCAGGTCGTCCACCGTGAAGGGCGAGGCGGCGAACTTTCGGATGGTCAGCACGGGCCCCACCAGCGAAAGCGGCGGGATGATCGCGTTGACGCGGGAGCCGTCGGTGAGGCGCGCATCGACCATGGGGGAGGACTCGTCCACGCGCCGCCCGATCGGCGCGATGATCCGGTCGATGATCCGCATCACGTGGTCGTCGTTCTGGAAGACCACGTTGGTGAGCTCGAGCTTGCCACCGCGCTCGATGTAGACCTGCCGCGGCCCGTTGACCATCACCTCGGTGATGCTGTCGTCGCGCAGCAGCGGCTCGAGCGGCCCCAGACCGATGATCTCGTCGGTGATCTGCTCGAGCATCCGAACGCGCTCGGCACGCGTGAGGGCCAGGCCCTCCTCGTCGACGACCTTGCCGAAGACCTCCTCGATCTGGCGGCGGACCTCCACCTGGTTGGAGAGGTCGAGCTTGGGGTCCAGGTCCTGGATGACGCGGTTCTGGATGCGAAACTTGACGTCCCGGAAGGACTCCCGGACGGGGACTTGGGGGACCATGCGGGGGGCCGGCGTCCCGTTGCCGCCAGCCGGCGGTGCCGGGGAAGACGCGGGCGCACCGGGCGTGGTGGGTGCCGGGAGCGACCCACCGTTGGCCGGTCGGGCGCTCTCGATCCGTCTGAGCAGGGACATGGGCGCGCTCCCTCAGGCAAGCACTGGAGTCATCGCCAGGCAAAGATCGACCGGCGCGCGGCCGGATGGGCAGCCGACGACTCGGCAGCAGCCGATCCGGACCCCGCCCCGGCGAGGTCACGGGCGAGGCGAAGCAGGTCCTGACTCACCTGCGCCTCGGGGTTACTGATCACAAAGGGGACGCCGCGGTTCAAGGCGTACACCACGCTGCGCCCGTCGCTGACGATGGAGTAATCGATCTTGCGGCCGATCGAGCGCTCCACGTCGGCGACGCGGATCCCCAGCGACGAGTCGGCCCGGTTGAGGACCAGGGAGATCCGCCCGTCGTCGTAGCCGAGCTGTCGCGCGACCTCCAGGAAGACCCGGAGGCTCCGGATATTGGTGATCTCGAGCGTGAGGACCGCAGCGATCCGGTCGGCCACGTCCAGCATCGCGAGGGTCAGATCGTTGAGCGCCGGCTGCGTGTCCACGACCACCAGGTCGTGGTCGCCGCGCAGCCGTTCGAGCACCCCGCGCATGTAGGCCGGGGTCACGAGTTCGGCGGTCTCGGGAGTCGGGGGTGCGAGCAGCACGTCCACCCCGGAGTCGTGGCGCACCAGCGCCGTCTCGAGCGACTCCGGCACGCCCGCTGCGATCTCCGGGACCAGGTCTGCCAGGGAGCGGCGGCGCGGGTCGAGGTTCAGCATCACGGCCACGTCGCCGAACTGCAGGCTGCCATCCACCAGCGCCACCCGCTGGCCGTGGGTGGCGGCCGCGACGGCGAGGTTGACCGCGATCGTGGTGCGCCCCACGCCGCCCTTTGGGGAGAAGACGGTGACCACCGTGCCGGCGGGGCCGCGCCGGTCGTCCGTGCCCTGGGGCGCGCCCGATGCGCCCTCGCCCCGCGCCACGGCCCGGGCCTGCTTGTCGCGCTCACGCTCGTGGACCTTGCGGATGGAGGTGGTCAGCTCGTCGGCGCTGAACGGCTTCACCAGGAACTCCCGCGCGCCGGCCAGCATGGAGCGGCGCAGGTAGTCCGCCTCACCCTGCACGCTCATCATGATCACCGCCGCCGAGGGGACCTGCGCAGTCAGCTGCTCACTGGTGACGATCCCGTCCATCCCGGGCATGTTGATGTCCATCAGGACCACGTCGGGGTGCAGCCGCGGGGCGAGCTCCAGCGCCTCCGGGCCCGACTCGGCGGCGCCCACCACCTCCATGTCGGACTCGAAGCCGAGCAGCTTCGCGAGATGCTCCCGGGTTTCCGGGATGTCATCCACGATCAGGATCCGGATCTGGTCGGTCATGCCTGCGTTTGCGGTACCCGTGCGGGCCGTCGGCGGTGACGGCGGAGTCGGAGTGGGCGGCTGGCCGCGCCACCCGCCCACTCCGAGCTGGTTACTTGGTCGGAGCGGTGCCCCCGAGCAGGACCGGCGGCAGCACGCCGTACTGGTCCACCAGGGTCTTCAGGACGATGCCGCTGGTCTTGTCCGGCGGTGCCGAGGCATCGGCCGGGGCGCGCAGGATCAGCGTGATCGGCATGTTGGTGCCGCCGGCCGCGGTGTTGCTGCTGGCCGCGATCTGGGCGTACTTGATGACCTCGGCCTGCTGCGCGGTCACGGCCAGGATCACGATCATCTGTTGGTTGTTGAGGCTCACGGGTGCGCCGGCCGACGGGGCCGGCTGCTGCGCCTGCTGGCCGTTGGTGGTGCTGGTCACGGGCGGGGTCAGGGTGCCCAGGACTTCCAGGTTCTACAGGATGTCCTTGACGCTCAGCTGCGGGCCGCCGGGGACGGGCTGCGGCGGCTGGCTGCTGGCCGGTCCGCTGGCTGCCTGGGGCAGGTACTCCTGGATGTCGATCCCGAGCACCATGTCCACCCGGTCGCCGGGCTGGATCAGGGTGCCGACCCCGGTGCTCTGGTCCACCTGGACCGCCATGGCCCGGTACCCCGGCTTCAAGGCCTTGACGATCTGGTCGCCCTGCGCGGTGTTGCCCGAGGCGAAGTCCGCCGTGGTCAACGTGCTGCCCGCGGTGATCTCCTGGCGGGCGATCTGTCCCACCACCTGGCTCGGGTCATTGAAGGCGTTGAGCGGCGCGCTGGTCACCGGCAGTTCCTTGACCGTGACCTGCTGGGCGGTGACGGTGGTCCCGAGCGGGATGTCCACCTGCGCCTGGACAACCTTGGTGGTGGTGGCGACGGTCGGCGCGGCGACCCCCGAGGTGGTCCCCCCCTGCGTTCCCCACCAGATGATGCCGCCAAACGCGACTACAGCCAGCAGGGCGCCCACCAGGATGATGAGCCGGCTCGAACGTTTCACTGTGTGCTCCCCGCGTTCCCCTAGGTGACAGGCGGCAACACTGTAGCACCCCGCCTCGCCAGTTCGACCCTACGAATCTCCCATGACGGATGGCGCAGCTCGGGCAGGCGCCGGAAACAAGAAGAGCGCCAGCCAGGTGGCTGGCGCTCTTCTTGTTTCCGCGCAACGGGGTCAGACGGACGTGCCGACCGTGTTCAGGATACCGCTGATCTTGCCGCCCAGGAAGAGCAGTGCGGCGATCGCGACGATCGCGATGAGCGCGAGGATCAGGGCGTACTCGGCGAGGCCCTGGCCTTCTTCGCGGGCGAAGAAGCGCGCAACCATATAGTTGATAAGTGCCATGAGTGCAAGTCCCTCCTTTCCGCGGATCTCGGTCGACGCTTCGGCCGGAGCGTCAGTATGCATGGGCGCGGTACGGCAAGTCCACTAGGAATCAAGTACTTGGCTGATTTCTGTTGTCGGACCGCACCGCCCTACACGCTGCTGCCGATCATGCTGAGCATCCCGCTGACCACGTTGCCGAAGAACGCCAGCGAGGCAATCGCCACGATCGCAATCAGCACCAGGATGAGGCTGTACTCGACAAGTCCTTGCCCGGCCTGTGCGGCGCGCGGTGGCGGGGAGAGAGCGAACATCCCCTGACCTCCGTTCGGAGTCGGCTCCATACGAGCCGGATAACATCACGCCGATCCGCATGAACCCGGACCGACGCCCGCACCGTACGCGATCCGGGTGGCCGATACAAGCCCCGCGATAGTCCCGGCAGGGGGAAACGAGTACGCGGGCGGTGCAAACGGGCACCGCGCGGCCTTTTTGCCAAGCCGCGAGTGTCGGCTCGGCGCGCGGGATCAGCCCGGCAGCTTGGCCACCAGGTCCAGGCAGCGGCCCTCGTCACTCAGGTCGGCCGAGATCCCCAGCGAGCGGGCCCGCTGCTCGATGTCGCGCCATGCCCCCGCCGGCAACCCCTGAGGTGGCGCAGGCTGTACGGCGGCCGCCCGGGCAGCTTCGTCAGCGTCCTGCTCGCGGATCATGGCGGCGAGGGCGGGAGGCAGGTCCTCCCCCTGTTCGCGCCGGCCCGTCGCAGCGGCGCCCGCTCCGGTGCCCGCCGGGCCCCCGACCGGCAGCTCGCCGCCCGCCAGACGCTCCAGCACCGTCTCGGCTGTGTGCACGGAGAGGAGGCGCACCGCCAGCGAGGCGGGCTCCCAGGTGAGCGAGAGGGAGATGCGCGAGGGGCGCGTCTCGAGGTAGGCCGCCATCGCCTGGTCCAGGATCCGGAAGATCCCCGTCTCGAGGTCGATATCGAGCCGACGGTCAGCGCCGTCGGAGTCGAAATCCACCGGGATCTGCGCCTCGCGGCCGCGGTCCCGGGCCAGCCGGCGCAGCGTGGCCACCAGCCCGAGATCGTCGAGCACCATGGGGCGGACGTTGAAGATGAACGTCCGGGTGGTATCGAGGGCGTGCTGCACCACCTCGATCAGGGTGCGGGCCTCGCGGAGCGCGGCGTCCGGGTCCCGGGGGACCAGACGTTCCACGATCTGGGCTTGCAGCACGATGTTGGCGAGGCTCTGGGCGGGCCCGTCGTGCATGGCGCGGGCGATTTCGCGCCGCAGGTCCTCCTGCGCCGAGAGGACGGCGCGCGAGACCGCCGCGGGGGGTGGTTCGGCCTCCGCCCGGTCACCCGCGCCGCCTGCGGGGACCTGTTCCAGTGACGGGCGCAGCGCCGCCAGAAGCTGCGCGAGATGATCACGGTAGCGGGCCAGGGCTTTCTGTTTTCCGGCCAGCACGTCGACCTGCGACTCCATCAGCGCGCTGCGGCGGGTGAGCGTCACCAGCTGCGCCACCGCCTCGCGCAGTGCGGCCGGATCCGTCTCGCGGCGCGCTTCCAGCGCAGCCAGTCGCTCCGCGGCCTGGGCGCGGCGCTGCTCGTGGCGCGTTGCCTCGGTCCGGGCCTGCTGCTCGAGCATCGCGATCTCGGTGAGCTCGCGCTCGAGCTGCTGCAGTTCCGCCGCAGCGCCAACCAGCGCGCTGTCCAGCGACTCACTGCCGGCCGCGGGCGTCCCCGGGGGATCGGGCACGGCGCTGCCCGATCCCGCTGCGAGCGCGCCTTCCGGGGTCACTCAGTCCTCCGGGACCCGGATCCAGCCCTGCCGCATCGCGTACACCACCGCCTGCGTCCGGTCGTTCACCGAGAGCTTGCGCAGGATGCTGCTCATGTGGTTCTTCACGGTCTGCTCGCTGATCGAGAGCTGGAAGGCCACCTGCTTGTTGGTCATCCCCTGCGCGATGTTGTCGAGGATCTCCACCTCGCGCGGCGAGAGGGGCGCGAAGATGGGCTGCGATTCCTGCCCGTAGACGGCGAGCTCCCGGAATTCCTTCAACACCCGGCTGGCCACCGCGGGGCGTGAAAAGACCTTGTCGTTGATCAGGTATTCGCCGTCACCCACCCGACGGATGATCGCCACCAGGTCAGCGGGGGCAACATCCTTCAGGATGAAGGCGGCGGCGCCGGCCTTGATCGCGTCGAAGAGCGAATCTTCGTCCTCGGCCTGCGCCAGCACGATCACCGCGGCGCTGGGGAGCCCGCGCTTGATGCGGGCCGTGGCTTCGATGCCCCCCGGCGCGGGGAGCGAGAGGTCCATCAGCACGATGTCGGGAGCCAGTGTGTCGGCCATCTCGATGGCCTGTTGCGGGTCGTCCGCCTCGCCGACCACCTCGAGGTCGGGCTGCTGGTCGAGCTCGTTGCGGACGCCCAGCCGGAAGAACGGGTGATCGTCCACCAGCAGGACCTTGAGCACGGGGCCGCCTCGGCGGTCGGGCATGGTCCGCCGTCGATCCGGTCCCTGGTAGCCCTCGGCCATCTCCCTACCTCCTGTCCGTCCCGGCGGGGATCGTAACGCGGACCCGCGTCCCCGCCGAGGGCCGCGAGTCGATGTCCAGCCGTGCGCCGATCAGTTCGGCCCGTTCCCGCATGAAGCGCAGACCGAAGCTGCGGCTGGCGGCGTCGCGGGCCACGTCCGGGTCGAACCCCCGCCCGTCGTCCTCGACTTCCAGCATCCAGTCGGCGCCGGCGGTCGGGGCACCGATGCCGCCGGACCTGCCCTCCGGTCCGGTAGGCCCTCGCCCGCCCGCATCGGCCTGCCCCGGGCCGCCCCGCACGTGGGTCGCCACCCGCACGTGGCGCGCGCTGGCATGGCGGCGCACGTTCTGGAGCGCCTCCTGCGCGATCCGCAGGACCACCGTCTGCTGGGTGTCGCCGAGCTGCTCGGGGGGAGCTACCAGCTGCAAGTCCACGTTGACGCCAGTGGCCGTCTCGAAGGCGGCGGCCTGGTCGCGGATGGCGCCGTACAGGCCGATCTCGTCGAGCAGCGGCGGCCGCAGCTGGGTGATGAACGCCCGCACGTCGCCGAGCTCGCGCCGCAGCAGGTCGCGCAGGTAGCGGATCTCCGCGCGCGCGCCGACCGGGTCGCGCTCGAGCATCCGGTCGATGAACTCAACCTGGAAGATCGCGTTGGTGAGCGCCTGGGCAGGCCCGTCGTGGACCTCCTGCGCCAGGCGTTGCCGCTCGGACTCCTGCGCCTCGAGGATCCGCATCTGGACGTCGGTGGGCGTCTCTGACCGGCTCCCGTCTTCCACCAGGCTGCCGTCGCCGCGCTGCAGGAAGAGCCAGGCGCGTTCGAGGTGCGTGATCACCAGCTCCAGCTTGGCCTGCTCCATCTGCCGATCGCCCAGTTCCGCGGCGGTCGCTTCGAGCGCCTGTTGGAGGCTGGTGCGGCGCGCCTGGTTCCCGGAATCGGGGCCGGTGGGAACGCGCGCCAGGGCTTCGAGCTCCTCGCGCTGGAGCCGGAGCGTGGCGAGGATGTCGGCGTAGGCCTCGCGATAGCGGGTCGCGATCGCGCGCAGCTGGTTCGTGCTGTAGCTGACCAGCTGTTTGGCCTCCGCGTACAGCTGGTCCAAGCGCACGCCGCCACGTTCAGCCGCGTCCATCGCTCGCGAGTATAGGGTTCGCGGGCGCCGCGTCACGAGTTTGTGTGGCGGGCCCGTCGCGCGTCATGGGCCACACGCGATCCGGTAGGCGCGGGTTCCGGCGAGCGGGTCCGATGTCCCGGCCGAGCCTGGCGCAGCCGCCGTCCCTGCGCCCCCCAAGCCGATCGGGACGAAGCAGGCCGAATCGGGGCTCCCATCCGCCAGGACCCCCGGCCAGATCCCGTGCGTGTCGGTGACCACCAGCAGGTGCGCATGGAAGTGTCTTGCCAGGTCCAGGACGCTGCCCGGGGATTCGTCGGGAAGTCCGAGGGTAGGAACCTGCATGCTCCAGGCCGTCCAGATCGGGAAATCGGCGATGATTGGCGCGGCCGAGGCGGGCGGGAGACCGGCGGCCGTCAGGCGCTCGGTCAGGGCCGTGTAGCGGGCCTGTGCGTCACGCCCGACCCCCGCGATCGCGGCGATCGAGATGGCCAGGACCGGTATGGCGGTGGCGGCCACGAGCAGGGGTCCCAGCCAGGCCACGGGCCGGGTCCAGCCGCGCCACCGGCCGACGCGCGCGAGCAGGCCGTCGAGCGCGAGCAGGCAAGCGACCACGAGGAGCACCTGGACCGGTCCGGCCGCGTGCAGAAAGGTGCCCCAGGTGGTGGCCACCGGGAAGAAGAGGGTGGTGGCGGTGAAGGTGATGATCGAGAGGAGCAGGAGCGGCCGCAGCGCGCGGCCCCGGCCGGCCCAGGGGAGTGCGACCAGGCCGATCGGCCCGGCCGGGATGGCAGGCACCAGCAGCACGTCCATGAGGTTGTGCGCGAAGCCCGTCACGCGGGCACCGAGGATCGCGCCCCAACCCTGCGCGAGATAGCGCGCCAGGGTGGGCTTGTCCTGCCAGGCGAAGATGTCGAACCCGGTCACGGAAAGCGCGTTGGCGAGGGTCTGCCCCGGTACGGGCGAGCCGAACGCGAGCCAATCGCGGAGCATCCAGGGCAGGTAGATCGCGATCGAGATGAGCGCCGGGATCGCGATCAGGCGAACGCGAGCCTGGCGATCGAGGGCGCTGCCGCGACGGGCGGACTCGGAGCGCTCCTGAGCGCCAGTGCCAGCTGCGGCGCTTGCCGGGGCCGCGCCGGTCCCGAACCAGGCCAGGAGCGCCCAGGTCAGCGCCACCCAGAGCGCTTCGTTGCGCGCCAGGGCCGCCAGGCCCAGCACCACGCCCAAGGCCACCAGTCGCCCGTCCCGGATCGTGCCCGCGCGCGTGTGGAACCCCTGGCCACCATCGGGGTGGGCCCCGGCGGCCGCGTCCATCCCGGCGGTTTCGTGGGCCTCGTCCCCCCCGGCGGCCTCGGCTTCTTGGGTCCTCTCGTCCCCCGTGCCGAGCGGGTCGCGCAGGGTCCTCGCCATCAAGAGGCAGGCCGCCAGTGCCAAAACCGTGAAGGGCGTGGTCGAGTCGGGCAGGGCCCCGTGCACCACCAGCGGTCCGTAAACCGCCGCCACCAGGCCCGTGCCCGCCGCCAGCGTCCGTGCCCGGCCCGCCGGAAGCCCGCGCTCTTCGGCCACGTCGGCGGCCAAGCGCCAGGCGAGGACCGGGACGAGCGCCCCCACCAGTACCGCGGCCACCTGCGCAGCCCGGAAGGTGGGCCCGAAGAGCGCCATGGGAAGTGCGGCGAGGAAGGTGGGGAGCGGCAGCCAGACCTCGAACGCGGCACGCGGCACTACCAGCGGCGGGGTCTGGTAGCTCCAGAGCGCCTGGCTGATCAGCCCGTGCCCCTCCACCAGGTTCCGGGCGACCGCCACGTAGTAGGCGGTGTCCTCGGGGACCGGGTAAGAGATCGCGGCCGCGGCTGCGGCTCGAACGGCGAGCGCAGCCAGGAAGACGGCGCCGGCGCTCAGCCAGGCCTCGCGGCGACTCACGGTGCGCCCCGCAGTGCGGCGCCACCCGAGGTGCATCCCGGCAGGGCCTGGTCGAAGCAGACTGGATAGATCACGGCCTCCGCCGGCGACGCCCCCGACAGCACGAAGGCCGGCGGCCCCAGCCAGTCCGGCGGCGCCGCCCCCGAGAGCAGCGGCGCGAGCGCAGGCACGGCGCCGTTGCGCTCCAGGATCAACCAGCGCACGCCATACGCCCGCGCGGCCTGCTCGATCACCGGGAGCGGGTCGTTCGGGATCACGATCCCGCCGTGCCCCGTGAGGTACTCGAACGTCGCGGAGTCGATCGACATCAGCCGGTCACCGGGGGCCGCCAGCCGGTCGATCGCCGTCGTGAGTTGCTCGCGCTCCGCGAGCGTCGACTCCCAGCCTGCGCGCACGCTTGCTGCCGCGAGGGCGGATCCGGCGATCACCAGCGCCAGCGCGCTCACTGCGAGGAGCCGCGCGAGCCGACCGGCGTCCCACGACCGACGCCGCGCAGCGATCCAGCCGGCGACCGCCACGATCCCCTCCATCGCCAGCCAGTAGGTGACGGGCGCCAGCGACACGCTCGCGTGCAGGAACATCCCATTCGGCACGTGGATCGCGAAGAGGAGCCCCGAGAAGAGGAGGAGCACCAGGGCGGCCACCAGCCAAGGCCCCGTCTGGTTCGTGCGCCGCCGGGAGACGGGCTACGATGGCGGGCGCGACGCGTCCGATGCGTCCGGCACCGCGCACCAGCCAGCACCGAGGCCCCCGTTGATCATCGTCGTCATGCCGGCGTACAACGCCGCCAAGACTCTCGAGCGCACCTACCACGACATCCCACGCGACGTGGTGGACCGGATCATCCTGGTCGACGACGTGTCGCGCGACGAGACCGTGGAGATCGCGCAGCGCCTGGGCCTGGACGTGATTGTGCACTCCCAGAACAAGGGGTACGGCGGGAACCAGAAGACCTGCTACCGCGAGGCGCTGGCGGCCGGGGCCGACGTGGTGGTGATGGTGCATCCCGACTACCAGTACGACCCGACGCGCATCCCCGCCGTCATCGCGCCGATCCTCGAGGGCCGGGCCGACATGGTGCTGGGATCGCGCTTCCTGGGCGACCCGCTGGCGGGCGGGATGCCGCGCTGGAAGTGGGTGGCCAACCATTTCCTGACCAGCGCCGAGAACCTGGCCTTTGGCCTCCACCTCTCCGAGTACCACACCGGCTTCCGCGCCTATTCCGCGCACCTGCTCCGGACCGTTGCCTGGGAGCGGAACAGCGACGATTTCGTGTTCGACCAGGAGTTCGTGGCGCAGGTGGTGGCGGGCGGTTTCCGGATCGCCGAGGTGGCGGTGCCCACCCGCTACTTCGCCGAGGCGTCGTCGGTGGGGTTCCGGCGCTCGGTCCGCTACGGGTTCGGGACGCTGCGCGTGGTGGCGCGCTTTGTGCTGCACCGGACCGGGCTGCGGCGGGACCCGAGGCTGGCGCCGCGGACGGTGGCCGGCGCGGACCCTGGCAATGGCTTGGCCGGCCCGGGTGCCGCCGGCAGCGTCCTGAGCGGCAGCGTCGCGGCCAGCAGCGTCGCGCGCGCCGAAGGCAGTGCCGAGGTCGCCACCGACCCGGAGCGAACGGCAGCGCCGTGAACGGCCGCCTGCGCGCCCTGGTCGGCTTCGGCGTCAGCCTCCTGGTGGTCGCGTTCCTGCTCTGGGAGATCAACCCCGGGCGGGTGGTGGCGGTGCTGGGCCGGAGCGAGGTCCAGCTCCTGCCGCTGATCCTGGTCCCGTTCGCGGTGGACCTCTCGCTGCGCACCGTCCGCTGGCGGATCCTGCTCGCGCGCGAGCCGCGGCCCGGGTATCGGGGCACGTTCACCTACCTCGTGATCGGCTACCTCGCCAACAACATCCTCCCCGCGCGCCTGGGCGAGCTCGTGCGCGCGCACCTGTTGGGGACACGGGAGGGCGTGGGACGCAGCCGGGCCCTCGGGTCGATCGCGATGGAGCGGGCGCTCGACGTGGTGGCCGCGGCCGCCCTGGGGGCGATCGCCTGCGCGATGGTGGGGATCCACGGCGCGATCGTGGTCACCCTGGCCCTGATCGCGCTTGGGGCAGGGGCGGTGGTGGCGCTGGTCTCGCTGTTGCCGCAGGCGATGGTCCGACGCTGGCTCGACGCGCTGGTCGCGCGGGCCCCGGCCGGGCTGCCGACCCGTCTGGCCGATATCGCCCGTCGCTTCTTTCACGCGCTCCTCGACGCCGCGGCACCTGGGCGGGTCCTGGCCGCCCTCGGGCTTTCGTTCGCCGCCTGGCTCGCCACCTCTGGCCTCTTCGCGGTCACCGGCGCGTCGCTCGGGATCTCCCTGCCAGCGGCCGGGCTGATCGCGGTCGCCGTGGCGGCCAACCTGGGCGCCGCGCTGCCCTCCGCGCCTGCCGGGATCGGGCCGTTCGAGTTCGGGGTGGTGGTGATCGGGACCGCGCTGGGGCTCAGTCCGCCCACCGCGCTGGCGTTCGGGATCCTGAGCCATGCCTGCACGGTGGTCCCGGTGTCGCTGCTCGGGGGGATCGAGCTTGGCCGGATCCGCTGGGGCCTGGGGACGCTGCGCGAAGCTGGAGCGGCCGAGGTGCGGATCGAGGAGATCGAGCTGGCGTGACGCGCCGGCAGACAGACCGGGGCGCGAGTCCGGCGGAAGTCCACGCCCGGGGTTTCTCGGCGCTGCCCCCTGAACCGAGCGGCCAGCGCTCGTGGGCCGACCTCGCCGTGGAGGTCGCCGTCCCGATCGCGCTCGTCCTCTACACCGTACTGATCGACGCCTGGATCGTGCCGACCGTCATCAACGGCGGCTGGTTCAACGCGGGGCGGCCGGACTTCTTCCTGCTGGCCGACGCGTTCCTGCACGGCCGGCTCTGGCTCAACGTGGACTGGCGGTCGCCCATCAATGACATCGTGGTGCTGGGCGGGCACGTCTACGTCCCCTTCGCCCCCTTCCCGGCGTTTCTCTTCATGCCGCTGGTGGCGCTGATCGGGGTGGGGCAGGCGGTCGCGACCGAACCCCTGGTCAACGCCTTTCTGGCCGGGGTGGACGTCGCGCTTGCGTGGCTGCTGCTGGGCTCGTACGGGGTCCGGCGATGGGCAGACCGGGGCTGGCTGACGCTGCTCTTCGGCTTCGGGACGGTCCTCTGGAACGTGACCGAGCGCGGTGGCGTCTGGCACACGGCCGAGATCATCGCCATGGGGCTCACGTTCTGGGCGCTGATCGAGACGCGCCGCGAGGGACCGAACCCCTGGCTGCTGGGGGTCCTGGGTGGCGCGGCGTTCCTGACCCGCTCGACGCTCCTCTTCGCGCTCCCCTACTACGCCTGGGTGGTCGCGGGACGCCCGACCGACCTGGCGGGGGTGCGCCGGGCGCTGCGGGCGGGGCTGGTTCCGGCGCTGCAGGTGGCCGTCGCGTCGCTCCCCTTCGGGCTGGTCTTCTTCTGGTACAACTGGGCGCGCTTCGGCTCGCCGCTGGAGACCGGGTACGAGCTGGCCACGTTGCCGCCGTTCCTCGAGGCACTGCGGGCACAGGGGCTCTTCTCGATCGTCCACTTGCCCATGAACCTGGACTACCTGTTCCTCAAGGGGCCCGATGCGCTCACCGCCACGCCCCCCTTCTTCGTGCCCAGCACGCTCGGGATGTCGGTGCTGCTGACGAGCCCGGCGCTGCTGGTGGGGCTGTGGGCGCTGCTGCGCTCATCCGAGGCACGGGTGCTCGCGCTGACAGGGCTGCTGGTGCTGCTCCCCACGCTCCTCTACTACGGCGGGGGATGGGTCCAGTTCGGCTACCGCTACCTGCTCGACTCGGTCCCCTTCTGGCTCGCGCTCTGCGCGATCTGGGCCTCGCGCCGCGGGGTGGGCTGGCTCTGGCAGCTGGGGATCGTCTGGAGCGTGCTGGTGAACCTGGGGCTGGTCTACTGGGCGTTCAACATGTGAGGCGAGCGGCCAGAATGGCGGGGCGATGAGATCGCCCCGCGTCGCCCCGACCGCCGCCCTGCTCGCGATCGTCGCGCTCGGGTTCGCCCTGCGCGCCGTCCCCGTGTTCGGTAACCCATGGCCCGTCGGCGACGGTGGGCTCTTCTATACGATGGTGGGCGAGCTGCGGGCGAACCACTTGGCGCTGCCCGTCTTCACCGCCTACAACCACGAGGCGATCCCCTTCGCCTATCCACCGCTCGCGCTCGAACTGGCCGCGGTGCTCGAGTCGCTCACCGGGCTTGCCCGCTCCGACGTCTTCCGCTTCGTGCCGCTGACCTTCAGCGTGCTGTGCATCCCCGCGGTCTATCTGATCGCGCGCGAGCTGCAGGCCGACGCACAGTCCATGCGGGCCGACATGCAGTCAGGACCAGCCGCAGGGCAACCAGGGCGCCCTGACGACCCGCCAGATCTCGGCCCATGGCGCGCCTTCTTCGCGACCCTGGTCTACGCGACGTTCCCGCTGGGCTGGGAGTGGCTGACCCTGGGCAGCGGGCTCACTCGGTCCGTTGGGATGTGCTTTGCCCTGCTCGCGACCTGGCAGGGCCTGGTCCTGCTGCGGCGTGGCGGGTTGGGGGCGGGGATCGCCACGGCGGTACTGGCCGGCCTCGCGGTGCTCAGTCACCCGGAGGCGGGCGTCTTCGTGGCGCTCGCCTTGGGCACGCGGCTGCTCGTCCAGCGCTCCTGGCGCAACCTGCGCAACCTCGTCCTCGCGGCCGCCGGATCGGCGCTGGTCATCGCGCCCTGGGTCGTGGACGTCGTCCGGCTGCACGGCCTCGCGCCGTTCGAGGCCGCGGGCGGTGGGGTCGGCCACGATCCGGTCGCCAGCGTCGTTGTCTACGCCTTCGGCTTCGTCTTGGTGGGAGCGCCTCCGCTGGCCGCGACGCTCGACCTACTCGGTCAGGTGCACACGCTGCTCAACCGCCGGCCGTACCTGGTCCTCTGGCGCCTGGCGGTCTGCTTCCTCGACGTACGGTTCGCGCTCGTTGCGGCGGTGGTTCCCCTCAGCCTACTCGCCGCCGACGGGCTCTTCGACGTGCTGCTCCCGGCGCTCCGGGCGGTGGTACAGGTGCGGCGCGCGCCGCACGCCGAGGCGTGGCTGGTCGGCGTGGCGTCGGCTGGGCTGGTGGTCGTGGGCCTGATGACGCCCTCGGTCTTCCTCGCTCCGCACGTGGCGCTCGCAGCACCCGACCGGGCGGCCATGGCCTGGGTGCGGGCGACGCAGCCGGCGGATCGGCGGTTCCTCGTTCTGGCCACCGCCACCTGGGGCTCGGACGACCTGAGCGAGTGGTTCCCGGCGCTCTCGGACCGTGCCACGCTCGACACCAGCCAGGGGCTGGAGTGGGTGGCGCCACGCATCCGGAACGCGGAGATCGCGGCCGAAACGCAGCTGCGGACCTGCCAGCCGGCGAACCTCTTGTGCCTGCGCCAGTGGCTGGCCGTGCACGGCGGTCCGAGCCCGGCGATCTACGTGCCGGCCAACGGCAGCGCCTACGCCGGGTCCAGCGACTCGTCCGCGCCCATCCGGAGGCAGCTGCTCGCGTCTTCCGCGTTCCAGGTCCTCTATGACGGGCCAGGCGCCGTGGTCCTGGCCCCCGCCGCGGGATCCTGAGCGGCCCCCGCGACGGGGTCGTCACCGGCGCTCCGGGCCCCCGTGGAAAGCGCCGCGACGGTTGGCCGTGAGCACCTGGGTCAGCGCCCTCCGGCCAAGCCATCGCGGCCGCGCTCCGGCCGCGCTCCGGCCGCGCTCGCCAGCGCGCCATCGCGGCCGAACAAAGGCACGACGTTGCCGTCCTGTGAGGGCGCGGAGAGGGACCTCCATCCAGTATTGTTGAAGGGCAACGGTGTGTCGTCGGATGGGTCCGCCGACGCCGCTCAGCGGGCGTTCGTCGTGCGGCTCCGCGCCCCTCTCGGCGGCCTGTCGAGGCACGGGAGGTCCGGGGTTCGCCGAGCTCCGGGGCCTTGGGGGAAGTGGAGGGCACGCTCGTGACGTCGATGGGACCCCGCCTTTCCGGCCGGCTCATGGTCTCCCTGCTCGCCCGCCCGCAGGGACGGGCCGGCCCCGGACGTGCCCTCGTCCCTCGGTTCGCGGCACTGCTGGTGACCGCAACCCTGTTCGGAGCCTGTGGCGCGCCGTCCATCGGCTCGGATGGGTCTCCGGGCGCATCCGACTCCCCGGGCCCCGGGGCAGACTCGGAGCTGGCGCCACGGGACATCTCGGGTGCTGCGGCCGACGCCGCCGATAACCCGGGCGACCTGCCCGCTCCCCCGGCCGACCCGGAGTCCGGCGACGTTCCGCCGGCCGAGCCGGCCACCCCTGCGGTCACGGGTCAGCTGACCCTGGGGAGCAGGACCTCGCTCGCCAGCCAGACGATCGGGGCCGGCGGCGGCTCGATCAAGGTCGCGCGTCCCGGCGATCCCCTCGACGGACTGGTCATCACGGTACCGTCTGGAACGTATGCGGCGGACGTGCTGTTCGCAGTCTCCGAACAATCGATCTCCGGCTCGAGCTTCGGGGCCGGGATCAGGCCGATCAGCCCGCTCATCAGCATCGACAACGGCGGCGTTGTGGCCGGCGGGGCTCCCGTCCTGGTGACGATCCCCGCGACGGTTCCCGCTGACGCTACCGCGGTCGGGCTCTACTACGATGCCGCTGGCGGCATGCTCCACCCGCTGGCGGTCTCGTCCTCCGACACGCGCTCGGTGACTTTGGCCGCGGCCCATTTCTCGGACATCTTCCTGGCGCTCATCGACATGGGCGCGCTTCCGGCCACCGTCGATTCCGGCTTCCGCCCCGGCGTGGACGACTGGGAGTTCCCCAACTATGGCTCTTACGTGGCTCCCGACGGCCACTGCGAGGGCCAGGTCGACAGCGAGATCTGGTACTACGTGAACCAGCGCCGGGGTGCCGGGGCATCGCCGCTCTACGGGCTCTACGACAACAACGGCGCCCCTGACAGGACCCCCACCTTCTGGCAGGACGACTCGGACGGCTATCGGCTGGCCTCCACGGTCCAGGCCGGGCCCCACACGAACCCTGGGGTCTGGCAGGATTTCAGCAATCTCGACAACTCCGGCACCGTGACCTACGACCTTCTGCGGCTGGCGATCGGGCTGACGGGGGAGCCCCAGGAGCTCGGCATCTGGGATGCCGCGGAAGGTCAAGGCCATGCCATCGCCGTTTACCGGGTGACTCCGACCCGGGTGTACGTCGCCGACCCGAACTATCCGGGACGCCTGCGCACCATCAGATACGACGCGGCAACAGGGGCGCTGGGTCCGTACAGCTCCGGCGACAGCGCCGGGTCCATCGCCACCGCCGGGGCCGTCAGCTACACCCATTTCGCGTACATCCCGGTCGCGGCAGCGCACTCCGCTGCCACCATGGCCTCTCTCTGGGCCGAGCTCGAGGCGAACGCCGCCGGGAACACGACCTTCCCGAGCTACCGTCTCCTGGCCTCTTCCGGCAAGGACGCCGCGGGCAAGGACGTCTGGGTGCCCCTGGTCGACGGCTTCGAGACCAACCGGACGTCCCTGCCGATCCAGGTGACCAGGCTGGACGACGCCGCCGCCACCAGCATGGCCGTCTATCTGGGCACGGCAACGACCATGCGCGGATCCTGGGGCTGGTTTCAGACCCTCAATCTCGCTCCGGGCGAGAACTCCTTTGGAATGCTGATCTACGCCAAGAAGGGGGACGCCTGGCACTACGTCGATTTCGTCCGGCTGACGGTGAACGGTCCGGCTCCCAGCCCGGCCCCGACTCTCCCTGCCCCGAGCTTCGGCGAGCCCGTCAGCCGCACCATCAAGGCCATCGTGCCGATCGGTGGCGACACCTCGACCGCCACCTGTCCGGCGGAGGTCACCCTGCGGTTCACGCCGTCCGGTGGGGATTCGACGGCCAGCGGAGCCGCTTTCCTTGCCGCCGCCGCCAGCCTGTCGGCCCACTGCACCAGCGCCGAATTCACGGCCATCGATGCCGCCGGCACGTTCGACGGGCATTCTTTCGCGCTGCAGGATGGCCGCTGGTCCTACACCGGCACGTTTGATGGGAGCACGGCGACCCTCTCGGGCGGGCCGCGCGGAGTGCGTCTCGTCTTCCCGGCCGGATCGTAGGACGCGCCACATCGCTCGCGCGCCACCACGTGGCACGGCCTGCCAGCCGCGCATCGTGCGCGCCAGTGCCGGTGGGCGGCCGACCTCTGCACGCGGGGGGCACCCACGGAGGTGCCGTTGCAGCATCCACGGAGCGGCGGCCGGACCACCGTGCATGTCAGCAAACATCGCTCGGGATGCGATGGAACGGCCCGCAAGCCGATGAAGCCCGGTGGGGGTCGACGGCCTGCTCCGCGCGGGTCAGCGCATCGAGGGACGCCAGGGGCACGATACCGTCCGCCGCGAGAGCCATCGCTTCGTCGACGGTGATGCGCGCATCTGCCTGCAACCGCGCCATGGCCAGGTATTCCGCGCCCCCGAGGGCGTCCCGTCCCTGCTCGCGAGCGATCCGCCACGCGGTGCGTCGCGAGATCGGATCGCCCAGCGGCCGCAGCTTCACCTCGGTCAGGCGCTCGTGCAGCCGCGACGCCTGGTCCTCCGCGAGCTCGCCGCGGATCGGCGGCCACCGCCGCCGCCGCGTAGCCCCATCATGGACCGAGCATGCACATGCCGGCCCGCCGTTCGACGCACCTTGCACACGCGACGATGTTCCTGCTCGGGTGGACGGCCGTCATCATCCCGACCGTGATCCTCCTGGTGGAGCGACGGTTCGTGGTGTCCGACAGCGGCATCGGCGCCGTCTACTTCGTGAACTCGGCGTGCTACATCGCCGGATCGCTGGGCGGGGGGCCGCTCGTCGAGCGCCTGGGGCGCGGCCGCGCCTTCCCGGCGGCATGGCTGGTGGCGGGGAGCGCGACGATCGCGCAGGGCATGGCGCCCGCGTGGTCGATCTTCCTCCTGAGCGCCGCCGCCCAGGGGCTCGGCACCGGTACGCTCATGGTCTGCGCCAACAGCCTGATCATCGACGCGTACCCGGCGACCCGGAGCAACGCCCTCAGTCGGCTGCACGTCTTCTACGCGCTCGGGGCGCTCTCGGGGCCCGTGGTCGTGACCTGGCTCGTGGCCAGCGGCATGGCCTGGCAGGGCGTGCTGCTCGCGAGCGGCCTGGCAGGATGGCTCCTCGCGGGCCTGCTGGCGCTCGCTCCCGCGCCTTGGCCGGTCCGGGAGCAGGGACGAGCAGCCCCCCCATCGCCGCCCGCGCGGGATGACGCGCCGATCCGCGCGAGCGGGGAGGTGGCCCCATCAGGCACGGCACCGGCGCCGGGCACGCCGCGGTCGGTCCCTCGACCGCCCTCGGCCGGCCATCGGGGTCCCCGGTTCACCATCGCCCTGGTCGCGGCGGCGGTGGCGATCGCCTGCTATGTCGGGTCGGAGTCGGCCGTCACCGGGTGGGTGGTCCGCTTCCTGTCGACCTCCCACGGCAGTACCGCAGCCGTGGCACTCACCATGTTCTGGACCGGGCTGGCGGTCGGCCGCATCCTGGCCTCGCGCGTCGTCCACCGGTTTGACCTGGGTTCGGTGATCGTCGCATGCGCGCTGGCGGGGGCGCTCGGGCTGCTCCTGGCCGTGCTCGTGCCGGGTTGGCCGCCGACGGTCGCGCTCTTCGCAGTCATCGGCCTCGCCTTCGGTCCCGTCTACCCGTCGATCATGTCGCTCGCGAGCGGGCGACACCCGGGCCGGTCGGCCAGCGTGAGCGGGCTCATGGTGACGGCCGGTGGCTTCGGCGGACTCGTCTACCCGCCCGTCGTGGGCTTCCTGTCGCCGATCGTCGGCCTGGGCATCGGCATGCTGGGCGCCGCGCTCCTGATCGCCGCTGCAGGCGGCCTGGTCGCGCTCGGGCGCCCGGGCGTCAGTCTGCCGGCCCGATCCGCCTCCCCGCCACCATCAGGAACCCGATGAACGCGAGGTAGCCACCCCGCACGGTCGGGCAGGCCTCGAGGGCCGCATCGGGTCCCAGGGCCGCCTCGCCGACCGTCCGGAACGCGACGATCGTGGCCCAGTCGAGCCGATCCCGTTCGCGGACCCACACCCGGCGCATGGCGTGTTCGAGGGGCTCGCCCGAGCGGCGGTCGCGGCGGACGGCTTCGATCAGCAGCTCCAGCGGGTCCTGCGTCGCGGCCGTGTCAGCGGCCGGCAGGCCCGCCGTGGCGCCCGAAGTGCTGCGCGTGTCGCGATCCATGCTGCGTCACTGTGGTTCCAGGGCGCGTGGTCGTCAAGGGCACGGTCCCGGGGTGGCGGGCCTGGAGCGAACGGCCACCCTCGCGTGCCGCGAGGGGCCCGGGCTATCAGTCGGCGTGTCGGCGGAAGAAGGCCCAGATCTCGCCGGTCGCGTCGGGTTCCCGGCTCGTGGGGCCGAGCCGCAGCCGCGCGATCAGGCCCATGCTGCCGCCCGGCCAGGTGTGACCGGCGCCGCGCATGGTCCAGAGCGTCACCTCGCCGGGTGCCTCCTCCGCGCCGTAGGTGACGCGCGTCAGGCGCGGGGACGGCGTGAACTCGTGGGCCCGGGCCCCGGCGCCGTTCGCGACCGCCCAGGCCCTGGCGGCATCCGGCACGCTCTCCTGCCACTCCGGCCTGCCGCCGCCTGCGTAGGGGTTGATCCGGTCCGACGCGCCGTGGAACGCGATGACCGCCACGGGACGTCCCGGTGTCCGATCGGGGGCGCGCAGACCGGCCACCGCACCCAGCGCCCCGACCGCGTCGGCGCGTGCAGCGGCCAGGCGACAGGCCATGCGCGCACCGCCCGACATGCCGGCCAGGCAGACGCGGCCGGCGAATGGATGGCGCGCCCGCAGCTCGTCAACCAGGTCGGACAGGAACGGAAGATCCGCCTCGCGATCCCAGCCCCACCCCATCCCCATCCGGATGCTGCCGCGGGGGAACACGACGAGAGCCCCCACGCCCGCGAGCCGCGCCATGCCGCTGAGGCGCGCCTGCGCGTCCGGGTTCGAGCGGCTGCCGTGGAGGCAGAGCACGATCCCGGTCGGCGGGCCGGCCGGCGCGAGCACGCGCACGCGCCCCTGGTCGCGAAGCAGCCGACGATCGAGCGACATGTCAGGGATCTCTCCCATGGCGTCTCGCATTCTCGCGCGCTGCGCGTCGCCGCGAGCGATCGGCTGCAGTTGCGCTGCGGGCGACGCGGGGGACGAGCTCGCCGCCGAATGTGACGCCGTGCGCGAGGCGCTGGCGGACAGGCTACGGGGCCCAGATCTGGCGCTCCTGTCGCGCTCCGGCGCCCGGCGGACACCGAGGTCCTTCGTGCGGCGCGCCCCGCTCAGCGATGCGCGGCCCCATCACCCGGCCCCCGTCACCCGCTCCGCGCGTCACCCAGTCTCCGCATTGCCCGGTCCCCCCGTCATCCGCCGCGGTCGGGGCTGGGCCGCGGTGTATGTGGCGGCAGCCTCGCGCAGCCAGGCCGACTGCTCGGCGAGCGCCCGCCGGCTGACCGGGGCCCCGGGCGCGACCACGTCGAAGCCGTGGTAGCAGCCGGCGTACACCTCGAACGCCACCGGCACGCCCGCCGCCCGCAGGCGGCGCACGTGGTCCACCACCTCGTCGCGGAAGGGCTCGATGCTCCCGACATAGGTGAACGCGGGCGGCAGCCCCGCGAGGTCCGTCGCCCGAGCCGGCGCGGCGTAGGGCGACACGCGGTCGGTCCCGGCGAGCTCGCCCAGGTAGATCCGCCAGGCGTGGCGGTTGGTGACCGCATCCCACACTGGCGCGTCGTTCTCGCGTGCCGAGGGGGTCGCGCAGCGGTCGTCGAGCATCGGGTAAAGCGGCAGCTGGAAGGCGATCGCCACCTCGCCGCGGTCACGCGCCAGCAGCGTCAGCGCAGCGGTCAGGCCGCCCCCGGCGCTGTTGCCGGCCACGGCCAAGCGGTCCTCGGCGACGCCGAGGCTGGCGGCACTGTCGCGCAGCCAGCACAGGGCCGCGTAGCAGTCGTCGAGGGCGGCCGGGTAGGGAGCCGCCGGCGCGAGGCGGTAGTCGGGAGCGACGACCACCGCGCCGGTCGCCTCGATCAGGCGGCGGTAGGTCGCGCCGTCCTGTTCGGGGCTGCCCATGACGTAGCCGCCGCCGTGGCACCAGAGGATGCCGGGGACGCCGCTGGGCGGCTGGGGTGCCCGGTACACACGAACGCGCAGGCGCGAGCCGTCGGGCCGCGGCATCCAGCGCTCCTCGGCGTGCAGACCCCGCGGCCCAGGCAGGTGGCGCAGGAGGCCGCTCAGGCGCGACGGGCGCCGGAGCGCCGCTTCGCTGCGGTCGGGCGGCGAGACGAAGCGCAGGAGGCGCGCCCGAGCGCGCAGCCCCGGGTCGATGTCGGCCGCGCTGACGTGCATCCTCGCCCTCCCGGCTTCACGGCCGCTGCGATTCGTCGGCGCGACCTCTGGGTCATGCTACGGCGCCGGCTTAGCCCCGATCCACCGACCGCTGGCCGCTGACGAGCTGCTGAAACGAGGAATCA
>JBMFSS010000012.1:0-77883 GCA_049967415.1 Candidatus Limnocylindrales bacterium | reverse complement strand
CGGGATCGCTCGGCCCGTGGGTGACCATGATGATGAGCTTCTCGGTGTCAGCCATCAGGAAAGGCTTCCTCCGTGGTGCGGTGCCGGCTGGTTCGCGCAGCTGGGGCCCTGCCGGGCCCGATGCGGCCCGATCTTCCGGTTGCCCGGTTCAGATCAGATGAAGAGCGGCGCCGATCCCTGTTGCATGAGCCCGATCACGGTGGCGGCGCCCACCGGCTCCGCCATGCCATCGATCAGGTCATCGCGGGTCAGGCCGTACATGTCCATGGTCATCTGGCAGGGGATGAACTCCACCCCCAGGGCCTGGGCAACCTCCAGCAGTTCCTTGGGACTGGCCACGTGGTTCTGCTTCCGCAGCTGGTTCATCATCCAGGGCCCCATGCCCAGGAAGTCCATCTTGGAGAGCTTCCGGTGGCTGATGCCCGGCCGCTGCATGAGGGCAAGCAGCTTTTGCATCCAGTTCTTCCCGGTTATTCGCCGCTCGTCCTTGACGAACGCCTGCAGGGCCCAGAACGTGACGAAGACGCGGCAGGTGGCGCCCATGGCGGCCGCGCTCGAGGCCAGGACCATGGTGGCCCAGACCTTCTCAAGCTCGCTGCTGTAGGCGATCAGCAGGATGTCGTGGGGCTTCGCCTCCTCCTGCGCGGCCGGAGCAGGCTCCGGTGCAGTGCCAGGAGCAGTCGTTTCCACAGCAAGCGTCATCCCCTGCCTCCTACTTCTTCTGGAGCACGAAGCGGAAGACCGCCCCGTCCACGCTCGACTCCACGAGCGGGTTGCCGGTCGACTTCGACCAGGCCTCGAAATCCTTCACCGACCCTGCGTCGGTCGCAAGGACCTCGAGCAGCTGGCCGGCGGCAAGCGTCTTCATCGCCTGCGCGGTCTTGACGATCGGCATGGGGCAGGCAAGCCCCTTGGCGTCGACGCGTTGCGCAATGTCAAGCGTGGTCATGATGCCTTCCTTTCAGGTGAGGCCTTTCAGGCGCTCGGCGCGACTCCGCGCGGCGCCGCTCTACCCACAACTCAGATGAACAGCAGCTGCCCGTCGCCGGCCGCTGCGAGAAACCCGGCGATTCCCTCGACGCCATCGACCATCGGATCAAGCTCGCCCGGCTGGAGCTTGAGCACGTCCATCGACTGCGCGCAGGCGTGGATCTCCATTTCGCCCAGCTCCCTGGCCTGCCGGAGCGTTTCGGCCCAGTTCACCTGACCGGCCCTGGCCGCCGCCGCGAAGGTCTCCGCGCCGTCCGCGGGCGCGTCGGCCGAGACGCTGTGGGCTTCGCCGATCCGGTCCGCACGGAAGGCCTCCAGGCCCCAGTACTGAAGCAGGATGCGGACCGGGCGGCCCAGCGCTGCGGCACCGGCCGCAAAGACACTGGCCGCGGTCAGACGGTCCTCGCTGCCGGAGAAGAGCACGATCGAAAGGGTGTCGTCCATCTCTGCCTCACACGGGCTCTGCCAACGGAAGGGATCCGGGGACCTGCAGCGATCCGGGCACCGCTGCGGACTGGGAAGTGGCGGCCGAAAGCGTCCCGAGGCGCGCAAGGCGACGCAGCAGCACGTCGTGCAGGATATCGCAGGCGCGGATGATCTCCGGATCAACGAGCCGGTAGTGCACTTCGCGGCCCACTCGCTCGGCCTCGACGAGCCCCGCGCTCCGCATCACCGCGAGATGCTGGGAGACGTTCGGCTGGGAGACGCCGATCTCCTCCGCCAGCCGGCCGACCTCGCACGGGCCAGCGGCCAGCCGGTGCAGGATCTCCAGCCGCCGCGGGTTTGCGAGCGTCTTCAGGACCGCGGCCTGCATCACGCAGATCTCATCCATGAGTGCGAGCATGAACGCATGCGCACACCTGCATCAGTACCGTCAGGGCCGAAGGACGGTGTGCCGCTCAGCCCCCCTGGGCCCGAGCCGATTGCACTGCCTTCATGTGCCATCCGCTTCTGGGCCGCGCTTTTGTGAACATGCTGGTCGCAGTGCTCGCCTGGACGGCTGGCCTGAACAGGGCCGTTCGGCAGGTTGGCCGTTCGACGGCCGACCCGGACAATGGGGAAGACTTGCGTCCCGCATGGCAGCATGTGCTCATGACGACTCCGTCCTCCGCGCCGGGCACGCCCGGTCACGCCGTCCATCTCCGTCTCGTCCAGCGTTGGACCGGCGATTTCGAACGTGCGCGCCAGGCGCTTGCCGGCGGGGCGGCCGGTTGGCTCGGCAGCGCCGTGCCCGGTCCCGCAGATCGCCCCAACGTCCGCCGCTTTGAGAGTGACCTCGCCCTCCCCGTGCGCGGCCAGGCCGCGCACATGGTGATTCGGAAAGCGGCGCTGGTGGACCTGGGGCCGGTTGCTCGATCCGGCGAGTCGCTTGTCGTGGAGGTGCGCTGGCGCTCCGCGAGCCTCGCGCCACTCTTTCCGGTCTTCGTCGGCGTCCTGACCGTCAGCCCGCAGGCACTCATCCTGGATGGCTACTACGCGCCTCCCGGGGGCGAGCTCGGGGTGATCCTGGACCGTGCCCTGCTCAACATCGCCGCGCGGGGAACAGCGCGCTGGTTTTTGAGCCGGGTCGCCAGCGAGGCCGAGTCCGGGGGCCGCCCGGGCTGATTGGCAACCGTACGGCGTTCGCGCCCTGCAGTGGACCCGCGAGGCCGCGAGTGGGCCACGGCCCCGCAGGCGCGGACAACCGCAGGCGCGGGCCACCCTGGGCGGGGACCACCCCGGGCGCAGGCGACCCCGGGCGCAGGCGACCCCGGGCGCAGGCGACCCCGGGCCTCCTGGGCGCTACGCGAACGGCGCTACGCGAACAGTGAGAACGGGCGCTCCGTCTCGATCCCCAGTTCCTCGATGGCCGATCGGGCCTGAGCGGGGTCCAACCGCCCATCCGAGGCCAGGGCCGCGAGCACGGCGCCGGCGATATGCTCCGCGTCCACCTCGAAGAAACGGCGCAACGCCTCCCGTCCGTCACTGCGGCCGAAGCCGTCCGTCCCCAGCGAGACCCAGGTGCCGGGGATCCAGCGCGCGACCTGGTCCGGCACTGCGGCCATGTAATCGCTGGCGGCGATGATGGGACCCGCTGCCCCGGCCTCCGCGAGCGTGGCCGTCACGAACGGGACGCGACGGGGCCCGCCGGGGTGCAGGCGGTTCCAGTGCTCGACTTCCAGCGCCTCAACGCGGAGCTGGTGGTACGACGGCGCGCTCCAGGCATCGGCCGCAATGCCGAACCGATCCGCCAGCAGCTCCTGGGCACGCAGGACCTGCTGCATGATCGATCCACTCCCCAGGAGGGTGGCTCGGGCGCGGGGTTCACCCTTGGCCGCGGGCGTTGGACGGAACCGGTAGAGGCCCCGCACGATCCCCTCCGCGGACCCTTCGGGCATCTCCGGCATGACGTAGTTCTCGTTGTACAGGGTGATGTAGTAGCTCGTGTCATCCCCGCCCAGCATCCGGGCGATCCCGTCGCGGACGATCTCCGCGGTCTCGTACGCGAACGCGGGGTCGTAGGCGCGGATCGCGGGGTAGGCCGAGGCAAGCAGGAGGCTCTGCCCGTCGTCGTGCTGCAGTCCTTCTCCGTGGAGCGTGGTCCGGCCGGCGGTGGCCCCCATCAGGAAGCCCCGCCCACGGATATCGCCCAGGGCCCACAGCTGGTCGCCGGTCCGCTGGAACCCGAACATGGAGTAAAAGGTATAGAAGGGCAGCATGGGCTCGCCGTGCGTGGCGTAGCTGGTGGCCGCGGCCTGGAACGAAGCCATCGATCCGGCCTCTGTGATCCCCTCCTCCAGGACCTGCCCGTCAGGCGCCTCCCGGTAGGACAGGACCAGACTGGAGTCGACCGGGTCGTAGCGCTGGCCATGCGCCGCGTAGATGCCCACCTCCTTGAAGAGAGGGTCCATGCCGAAGGTCCGTGCCTCGTCGGGCACGATGGGCACCACCCGGTGCCCCACCGAGCGATCCCGGACCAGGTTCCGGAGCAGTTTGGCGAACGCCATGGTGGTGGAAACGGCCTGGCTCCCGGAGCCCGCACGGAACTCGGCGAAGGCGCTGTCGTCTGGCAGATCGAGCGCCTTGGGGACCACCACCCGGTGCGGGAGCGGCCCGCCGAGCGCCTGGCGCCGTTCCAGCAGGTAACGGATCTCGGGCGCGTCGGGGCCGGGATGGTAGTAGGGCGCCTCCTTGAGCTTCGCATCCGGGATGGGCAGCTCCAGCCGGTCCCGGAAGACGCGCAGCTCGGCCTCGGAGAGTTTTTTGGCCTGGTGCGTGATGTTGCGCGCCTCCACGCCCGGTCCAAGGGTCCAGCCCTTGACGGTCTTCGCCAGGATCGCGGTGGGCGCACCGTGGTGCCGCAGCGCAGCCGTGTAGGCGGCGAACATCTTGCGGTAGTCGTGGCCGCCGCGGCGCAGCCGCTGCAGCTCATCGTCCGACTTGTCTGCGACCAGCGCCTGCAGCCGCGGGTCGCCACCGAAGAAGTGCTCCCGGATGTAGGCACCGGACTCGACCGAGTACTTCTGGAACTCCCCGTCGAGGGTTTCGTTCATCCGGTGCACCAGCACCCCGTCAACGTCCCGCGCCAGCAGCTCGTCCCACTCGCGGCCCCAGATCACCTTGATGACGTTCCAACCCGCCCCCCGGAAGAGCCCTTCCAGCTCCTGGATGATCTTGCCGTTCCCGCGCACCGGTCCGTCCAGGCGCTGCAGGTTGCAGTTCACCACAAAGGTCAGGTTGTCCAGCCCGTCGCGGCCGGCCAGGCCGAGTGCGGCCAGCGCCTCCGGCTCGTCCATCTCGCCGTCACCCAGGAACGCCCACACGTGGTTGGGGCTGGTCTCCTTGATGCCGCGCGCCTGCAGGTAGCGGTTGAAGCGGGCCTGGTAGACGGCTGCCAGCGGGCCGAGCCCCATCGAGACCGTGGGGTACTCCCAGAAATTCGGCATCAAACGAGGGTGCGGGTACGAGCTCAGGCCCTGGCCGGGGACCACCTCGCGGCGGAAGTGGTCGAGCTGCGACTCGGAGAGCCGGCCCTCCAGGAACGCGCGCGCGTAGATGCCCGGCGCGGCGTGGCCCTGCACAAAGACCTGATCCCCCATGCCGGGGGCGTCCTTGCCGTGGAAGAAATGGTTGAAGCCCACCTCGTACAGCGTGGCGGCCGAGGCGTACGTGGCGAGATGGCCGCCAATGCCCGGGGTCAGGTTGTTGGCGCGCAGCACCATCGCCACGGCGTTCCAACGCACCATGCGGCGGATCCGGTGCTCCATCTGCTCGTCGCCCGGGAACGGCGGCTCCTGTTCGGGCGAGATCGTGTTGATGTAGCGCGTCTGGGTCAACGGCGGCAGGCCGATGTCCAGCTGGCGGGCACGTTTCAGGAGCCGATAGAGAATGAACTGGGCGCGGTCGGTGCCCGCAGAGCGGACCACGGAATCCAGCGCCTCAATCCAGTCGAGGGTTTCCTGGGGGTCGCTGTCGGGAAGCTGGCGCTTGAAATCGCCGTATAGATCGAACATCTCGGGCGCATGGTAGAGCGGAGCCGCGCCGCGTGTCGCGGACGCAGACCCCGTGCGCGCGTCGATCGACGGAACGGTCAATCCGCCGTACCCGCGCTACCCGGGGCAGCGACGGCATCTGCGGCGAGGGGAGGTTCGGCCGATCGATCCGTCGGAGAAGCGCGCCCCTCGGAACTGGCTGCCAATCGCTCCAGGATCGCGGCCAGCACCTCGAGGTCCTCGGGGCCGAGGGGGTCCACAAAGTGGCGACGAACGCCCTGCAGGTACACCGGCGTGGCGTCCCGCAGCCGCTCCAGCCCCGCGTCGGTGAGCACGGCAAAGGATCCGCGGGCATCCGAAGGGCAGGTCATCCGCCGGGCCAGACCCTCGCGCTCGAGGCGGTCGACCAGCCGCGTCACGCCGCTTCGGCTGAGCAGCAGCCGCTCGGCGAGCGTGTGCATGCGGAGGCGATGGTGCTCCGCGCACCCCAGCTGCATGAGCACCTCGTAGTGCGCGAGCGGCAGCCCCGTCCCGGCGGCGAGCTCCGCCTCCAGCTGGCGCAGGATGGCAGCGCGCGCCCGCAGGAACGCGTTCCAGGCCCGCAGCTCGGCGGGTTCCAGCGCCGCATCCGCGGCCGCCGGTGCACCCGGGTGCGCAGCAACGGAGCGGACCGCCCCCTGGCACCCCGGCAAGCCGGAGGGAGCCACTGTGGTCTCCTCCGTGCCGGTCGTCCCAGGTGGCATGGCGCGATCCTCCTCAATCACAATGGCCTCGACTCCCTGCCTCGACTCCCTGCCTCGCGGGCAGCCATCATAGAACGCGAGAAACGGTAGTTGCAACCGCAATCATTATCGCATATAGTTGATAGCGCAACAAGCTTCGCAGCAAGCACCGCAAAAGGGAGTCACCGACCAATGACCACATGGCAGCTCGATCCGGTTCATTCTTCCGTGGCGTTCTCGGTTCGCCACATGATGGTGAGCAACGTCCACGGGAAGTTCCGGGACTTCACGGTGGACGCGACGTTCGACCCGGAGCACCCCGATCAGGGGTCGGTGCACGCCATCATCCAGGCCGCGAGCATCGACACCGCCATGGACCAGCGCGACACGCACCTCCGGTCGGCGGACTTCCTGGATGCCGAACACTTCCCCACCATCGAGTTCAAGAGCACCGGCGTTGAGCGCAAGGGCGACGACCAGTTCCGGCTGCGCGGGGACCTCACAATCCGCGGCGAGACGCGGCCGCTGACGCTCGACGCGGAGTACCTGGGCACGGCGCGGAACCTGCAGGGCGGCATCAGCGCGGGGTTCAGCGCGCGCACCAGGATCAGCCGCAAGGACTGGGGACTCACCTGGAACGTGGGCCTGGAGGCCGGAGGCTGGCTGGTAGGCGACGAGGTGCGGGTGGAGATCGATCTCGAACTGGTCTCGAGCGCGGCGGACCAGCCTGCGACAGACACGAGCGCGGCCTGATCCACCGTCCTCGAACCCGAGCCGGCCGGCCGGACGTCCTGCGCGCCCAACTGCGCGCCGGCGTGAGGCGTCTGGCTCGCAGCCTGGCAGCAACCCGGCCGACCTGGCCGGGTTGCTCCGCGTCCGGCTCACTCGTCCTCAGGTGGCAGGACGGCTAGACTGCACGCATGCCGGACCAGGACATGCAGGACACTGGGGAGCCCCTCGGAATGGACGAGTCGGTACGCGCAGATCGCGAGACGGACCGGGCCGACGCGCCGGGACCGGGACCTGTCCCGGGCGCTCCTCAGGTGCAGCGTCCGTTCGGCGTGGGCATCGACGTCGGCGGGACCGGCGTGAAGGCGGCAGTCGTAGACCTCGAGACCGGCTCGCTGGTTTCGGCGCGGGTCCGCGAACGCACCCCCTCGCCGTCCACCCCCGAGGCGGTCGCGGATGCCATCGCGCATCTCGTTGAGCGCATCGAGGCGTCCGGACATCGAACCCACGGGATGCCCACCGGCGCCGGCCTGCCCGGGGTGGTCAAGGACGGATGGCTGAAGACCGCTGCCAACATCGACGCGAGCTGGCTGGAGGTGCGCGCCCAGGATGTGCTGGAAAGCCACCTGGCGCGGCCCGTCTTGATCATCAACGACGCGGATGCGGCGGGGCTTGCCGAGATGCGGTACGGGGCGGGGATCGGCCAGGACGGCGTCGTGCTGTTGCTGACGATCGGGACCGGGATCGGCAGCGCGCTTTTCGTGGACGGCCGTCTGGTGCCCAACACGGAGCTCGGGCATCTCGAGTTTCACCGTCGCGACGCGGAGACCCTGGTGAGCGGCGCCGCGCGCGAGCGCCGCAAGCTCGGCTGGAAAACCTGGGCCAGGGAGTTCGACGCGTACCTGGACCACGTATATCGATACTTCTCACCGGACCTCGTGATCCTGGGCGGGGGTGTGAGCAAGGAGACCAAACGCTACCTCTCGTATCTCACGCCCAGGGGACCCCTGCAGGTTGCCCGCCTGCTGAACTCGGCGGGCATCGTGGGGGCCGCACTCGCGGCCGCCGAGGCCGGCGGATACCGACCGCCCGTCTCGGCCGGCGCCCAGGACTCTGTGCCCGTCGGCTGAACCGCCCGAGGGCGCCGGCGTGCGCGTCCACTTGACGCTCATGCCACCCAGGGCCGGTGCGCTCACGCCACCCAGGGCCGGTGCGTGGTCGCCCGGATCACCTCCGCGACCGCGGCGGGGAACAGCGCGATGCATGCGACCAGCGCCCAGTCCGACGCGTCGAGCGGCGTGGCGCGGAACGCGGCGGCGAGCGGCGGCACGTATGGGATCGCGGCCTGCACCAGCAGGGTGATCGCGCCGCCGGCGAGCAGCAGTGGGTTCGGTGGCAACCCCAGCACCGGGAGCCGCAGGCTCCGATTCGCATTCGCTCGGACCGCTTGTGCCGCAACCAGCGCACTGTAGGCGAGCCAGCGCGCATGGTCGAAACCGCCCGGGTGGGTCTCCATGACGACCAGCGCAGCCACCGCGCTGAAACCGCCGGCCAGCGCAATCCGGGCCAGGATCCCGTTGTCGAGCAACGGGCGCGAGCGCGGCCTCGGCGGGAGCCGCATCGCGTCGGGCTCCTCCCGTTCGATCTCGAACGAGACGACCGTCAGCATGTCGATGAAGATTTCGAGCCAGAGAATCTGAATCGGCAGCAAGGGTTGGGAATATCCGGCGAGCGTGGCAATCAGGATGAAGCCCAGCATCGCCACGTGCGTCGAGACCAGGAAGACGAGCCCCTTCTGGACATTCGCCACGATCCGACGCCCCTCGCGCAGGCCGAACAGCAGCGTGGCGAACGAATCGTCGCCCAGGATCAGGTCGGACGCCTCTCGGGCGACCGCCGATCCGCTGCCCATGGCGACCGCGACATCGGCGTGCTGGAGGGCCGGCGAGTCGTTCACGCCGTCTCCCGTGACGGCCACCGTCCGGCCCGTCACGCGGGCTGCGTCCACCAAGCGGAGCTTGTCCTCCGGCGCGGCCCGGGCCACGATATCGAGCGACCGAAGCTCCGCCTGCAAGCGCCGGTCGTCCCACGTCGCAAGTTCGTCTCCCGGGACCACGCGTTCGCCCCGCATCCCTGCTTCGCGTGCGATGGCGGCCGCGGTCAGCGGATGGTCGCCCGTCACCATGACCGTCTGGATCCCCGCCCCGGTTGCGAGACGCATCGCCTCGGCGATCCCGTCCCTGAGTCGATCGGCAAACCCCACCAGCGCCAGGGGTCGCCAGGGCAGGGCCCCCGATCGCCCCGCCAGCAGAAGGAGTCGCTCCCCGGCATCTGCGCCGCGCTCGATGAGCGTCTGCCACGCGTCGCGCTCCGACGCCTCGAGGCGATCGGCCAGGGCGAGGACGCGCTCGGGCGCCCCGAGCGCCAGCTCCTCCACCACCCCGCCCCGCAGCGCTCGCGTGTGCGAGTAGGGGCGTGCGTCGGCGACCGGGTCAGCCGCGACCAGCTCGGCCGGGTCCAGATCCGCCGAGGTGCCAGCCGAGTTCAGGGCAGCGGCGAGCGCGCGCGTGAAGGACCCCGGTCGCGCGCCCTGGGCGACGCTCCACGCGTCTTCTTCGGCCCGCAGCGCCGACAGCGTCAGATGGAGCCGCTCGGCCGGGTCGTCCACCGGGCCCGCGGGCGTGCGCAGCGTCGTGAGCGCCAGGCGGTTCTGCGTCAGCGTGCCGGTCTTGTCGGTGAGGATCAGGTCCACGGCGCCGAGCGTCTCCTGGGCGTTGAGCCGACGTACCAGCACCCCGCGACGCAAGAGCCGGTACGCGCCGAGCCCCAGGATCACCGCGAAAAGGACCGGCGGCTCTTCCGGGATCGACGCAATGGCAGCGGAGATGCCGGCCATCAGGTTGTCGGTGACCGGGTTGCCTCGGAGAAATCCCAGGCCGGTGGTGGTCGCGATCAGCCCGACCGCGACCGCGAGGAGGATCCGCACCAGCCGATCCAGTTCCCGCTGGAGCGGCGAGCGCCTGCGATCCCGCCCGCCCAGGGCCGACGAGATCCGACCGAACTCGGTGTTGAGACCGGTGGCCACCACGATCCCTTCGCCGCGGCCGGCGACCACGCTGGTCCCCGCGAAGGCGATCGAGTGCCGCTGCACGAGCGGGACCTCCAGGGGATCCGCATCCGCGCGCCCGGGCTCGGGCAGCGATTCGCCCGTGAGGACGCTCCGGTCAAACGCCAGCCCCTCGGTCCGCACCAGGCGCAGATCGGCCGGCGCCACGTCACCGACACGCAGGAGGACCAGATCGCCAGGCACCAGCCCCGCGGCAGGGATCTCGCCCACTGCCCCGTCCCGGCGCACGCGCGCCGTGGGAGCCGCGGCCGCCCGCAGCGCCTCCAGCGCACGTTCCGCGCGGTACTCGGTGATGACGTCTGCGCCCACCATCGGGCCGACCATGAGGAGCACGAAGACCCCATCGCGCACCTCCCCCAGGGCGACCGCGAGGGCACCCGCGGCCACCAGCAGGAGGATGAACGGCTCTCGGAAGCTCTCCCAGACGATCCGGGCCAGCGTGGGATGCGCGACCGGCTCCAGCTCGTTGGGCCCAGCGGCACGGGCACGCTCTGCGGCATCCAGACTCCCGAGTCCCACGGCGGGATCGACGCCAAGGCCGGCGGCCACCTCGAGCGCGGGCAGCGCATAGGCGCGGGGCATGGCCGGTCCATGGGCGCCCGCCAGGGGCAGGGTGGGGATCTCGTTGGGCATAAGCCGCTATGGTGCGTTTCTTCCGCGCCGGCCGCCCGGGCCGAAACGCGCCGACCTGCCGGGCCGATGGTCCCGACGGGCGTACCCCGCGGCACGGGGCAGCGCCGCCGTCACCGCCGGGCCCCGAAGGGTGCGCTCCGGACGCTGCGCGGACAGTTCCGGCAGCCGCCAGGCGCTCAGCCCGCAGGAGCAGTATCCCGGGCCGAGCTGAACAGGTCCCCGGCATACGATCTGGGGACCAACACCGCCAGCGCGCGCGGATCCACCAGGATCCGGTAGGGACGCCCGTCGGCTCCCCGCAGCGAGCTGCTCCGCACGGCACTCCCGTCGACCTCGACCGGCGGAACCACCGGCGTGCGCACCGCGATCTCGCGGCCTCGGAAACGGGGCACTTCCCGGCCCGGCCGGCGACGCAGCACCAGGGACCACCCCAGGCGCACCGCCCGCTCCAGATCGCCGGATGGCACCACGGTGACGTCCAGCGCCCCGTCGTCGACGCGCGCATCCGGCGTGGCATGCACCACGTTTGCGTAGAGCCGCGAGTTCCCGATGATCACCTGGATGACGCGCCCCTCCCACGCCGGCCGGCCATCCACCGTGATCTCGACCGGAAACGGGTGAAAGTCGGGAATGGCGCGCAGCATGCCAATCGCGATTCCGCCAGGTCCCAGGCGCACCTTCAGCCTCGGGTCGGTGTGGTCGAGCATCAGCCCGTCGATCCCCACGCCCGCCATCAGGAGGAACCGCAGGAACCGCCCGTCGGGATGCACGATGCGGCCCATGTCCATCCGCCGCACGTCGGCGTCCACCAGGGCGGCCGCGGCCTGCTCCGGGGGACGCGCCAGGCCCAGTTCGTGGGCCCACAGGTTGGCGGTGCCGCCGGGAAGCGCACCCAGGGCAGCATCCCGGCCTGCCAGGAGATCCGCGATGTCGCGCAGTGTCCCGTCACCGCCGGCTCCCACCACCAGCTGCGCCCCCCAGTCGAGCGCCGATTCCACCTGCCGCCGCACGCTCGTCTGTCGGTCCCGGTGGGCCACCCTGACCGTCCACCCCGCGCGCTCCAGGATCGGCACGACGCGATGCACGGGGTAAGGACCCCGGAATGACCAGGGATTGTCGATGATCAGAGCGCGCACGTTCACCCGTGATGGTCAAGGGATGGGAGCCGCCTTCCGGGACCGGGGGCGGAGGCCGCACCGTGCACATACGCTACACGCCACCGGGGGTTCGTGCCGCAGATTCGGGGGTGCGTGGCGCGTCCTCTGTCTTGCTTCCCGTTCGTGCCAGGCGCGCGGCGACCAGCGTGCCGGGAGCTGCGACCGGCGCGCCGGGCCGCCGCTTGCGGGCGGCTGCGTGCCACGCCGCGCCTCAACCGGGGCCAGCTGCCAGGAAGAGCTCCAGCAGGCGGCCGTGATGCCGGGCCGGGGCCGCCACGATCCCGATCGACGTCGCGGGCCGCGACAGGTCGAACCAGCGTTCGCCCGCGGTGGTGGTGACCAGGGCCCCGCCCTCCTCGGCGATCAGTCCGGCTGCCGCCACGTCCCAGTTGGACATCCCGGTGGGCAGGACGCAGGCGTCCAGTCGCCCGGCCGCCACATAGGACAGCTCGAGGGCCGAGGATCCGAAGTGGCGCGCGGCGCGAACGGCGCGGCGCAGGTCGCCCAGGTCAGAGCGCCAGTCGCGGGGCGCGTAGCCGAGGGCGATCAGGCAGTCGTCGAGCGATCTCTTGGACGGGTTGCGGATGAGCTGTCCGTTCAGGCGTGCACCGTGGCCGCGAATGGCCGTGAACAGCTCATCGCGCACCGGGTCGAGCACCGCGCCCACCGCGGGATCTCCATCCACCGAGAGGGCGATGCTGACCGAGAAGATCGGGACGCCGTTGGCGTAGTTGACCGTTCCGTCGAGCGGGTCCACCACCCAGACCCGGCCCGTCCCTGCGCTCGGCGCGTCGCCGGCGCTCGTGGCATGCGCTCCGGACTCCTCCGCGAGGATCCCGTCGTCAGGGAACGTGCGCCGGATCTCGTCCATGATCGCCCGCTCGGCGAGGTGGTCGACCTCCGTGACCACGTCGCGCGCGCCCTTGTGCCGGATCCCGCCGACATGCCCCAGGCGCTCGAGCTGGATGCGCCCGGCCAGGCGTGCCGCCGCCGTCGCGACGTCGATGGCGCGGGCTGCTTCGCCCGAGGGCAGGGCGCTGGATGGGGTCACCTGTGCATTCTATGGGCCCCACGGGCGGAATGCAGTCCAGCGGCCGGTTGCAGTCCCGGGCTGTCCGCCCACCGTCCCGCTGGCCGGCGGTGCGCCGGATGGCGCGATGCGGCATCCTGAGCAGGTGTCAGCAGCTGCCGGATCGCCTGCGCCACCCCACCGTGCGGCGACCGTGGTCCTGGACCACGTGAGCAAGCGGTACGGCGCGCACGCAGGTGACCATGCCGCCGTCGACGATCTGAGCCTCAGTGTGCCGGCGGGCGCGACCTGCGCGCTGGTGGGCCCCTCCGGGTGCGGCAAGACCACCACCCTCAAGATGGTCAACCGCCTGATCGAACCCACGGCCGGGCGCATCCTGATCGACGGCCTGGAGATCGCCGGCCAGGACGCCACACAGCTGCGCCGCGGCATCGGGTATGTGATCCAGCAGGTCGGGCTCTTCCCCCACCAGACGATCGAAGCGAACGTCACCGTGGTGCCGCGGCTGCTGGGCTGGTCACCGGCGCGCCGGCGCGCGAGGGCCGAGGAACTGCTGGCGCTGGTTGGCCTGGATCCCGGGCAGTACCTGCGCCGCTACCCATCCGAGCTCTCGGGGGGCGAGCGGCAGCGCGTGGGGGTGGCGAGGGCCCTGGCCGCCGATCCACCGCTGCTGCTGATGGACGAGCCATTCGGGGCCGTCGACCCTATCGTCCGCGCCCGCCTGCAGGACGAGCTGCTGCGCCTGCAGCGTGAGCTGGGCAAGACCATCCTGTTCGTCACCCACGACATCGACGAGGCGATCAAGATGGGCGACCTGGTGGCTGTCATGCGGGAAGGCGGCACCCTGGCGCAGTTCGCCCCGCCGGCCGAGCTGCTCGCGCACCCGGCCTCCGAGTTCGTTGCCCGTTTCGTGGGGACGGACCGCGCGCTCAAGCGGCTCACCCTCCGGCGGGTCGAGGAGCTGCCGCTCCTCCCGGCCCCGCTGGTCACGGTGGGCGAAACCACTGGCGCGGCCCGAAACCGGCTGGGCCGCCCGCTGCCCGGCTGGCTCCTGCTGGTCGACGAGCGGGGCTTGCCCCTCGGATGGGTCGACGCCAGAGAGCTCCCCGACACGGCACCGGTTGCGGCGGCGGCCCTCTCCCGGCCCCGGCCGCTCCTGGAAGCGACGACGACCCTGCGGGACGCGCTCTCGCTGCTCATCGACGCCGATTCCCGCGCCGGGATCGTGGTGGACGAGGCCGGGCGCCCTCGGGGGCTGGTCACGCTCGAGGCGATCACCGCGCTGCTGCACGACCTCGACCCGGGTCCGGGCCGGCTGCCTGCCCCGGGACCCGACTGAGCCGCATGCCGAACGAGCCGTTCATCCGCTGGTCCTGGGTGACGTCGCACCTCGGCGAGATCGGGGCGGCCCTGGCGCAACACGTCCAGCTGACCGTCATCGCGGTCACGGCCGGTCTCGCCCTCGCCCTGGCGCTCTCCCTGGTGGCGCATCGCTGGCAGCGCACCGAGACGCCCATCACCTGGATTGCCGGCGTGATCTACACGATCCCCAGCCTGGCACTCTTCGTGCTGCTGATCCCGGCCACCGGCCTCTCCACGCTCACTTCGGAGATCGGACTGGTCGGGTACACGCTGCTGATCCTGATCCGCAACATCCTGGCCGGCCTGGACGGTGTCCCTCCGGACGTCCTGGAGGCGGCCGACGCGATGGGCCTGACCGGGCTCCAGCGCCTGGTGCAGGTGGAGCTTCCCATCGCTCTGCCGGTGATCGTGGCGGGCATCCGCATCGCCACCGTCACGACCATCGGGCTGGTGACGGTCACCGCGCTGATCGGGCAGGGCGGGCTGGGCCAGCTGATGCTCTCCGGGTTCATCAACCTGTTTCCCACCCAGATCTACGTGGGCGCGATCCTGTCGGTGGCGCTGGCGGTGCTGGCGGACGGCGGCCTGCTGCTGCTGCAACGCGCGCTCACGCCGTGGGCACGGGCTGCCGCGCCGCGCGGCTGAGCCATGCAGCTCTTCCTCCAGGTCCTGGCCTGGTTCACCGCTCCCGCCCACTGGCAGGGTGCCGACGGGATCCCGGCCCGCGTGCTGGAGCACCTGGTCGCCTCCGGCGGGTCGGTGCTCGTGGCGGCCGCCATCGCCGTCCCGATCGGGCTAGCCGTGGGCCATGCGAGGCGAGGCGGGTTCGTGGTGAGCAGCCTCGCCAACCTGGGCCGGGCACTCCCCTCCTTCGCGCTGCTGCTGATGCTGATCCCCATTGCAGTCGACCTGCGGCTCGACTTCAGCACCTGGCCGATCCTCGGGGCGATGGTGCTCCTCGCGATCCCGCCGATCATCACGAACGCCTACGCGGGGATGCGCGAGGTTGACCGCGAACTGGTGGAGGCGGCCCGGGGCATGGGCCTGAGCGGATTCCAGGTCCTCCGGCAGGTGGAGCTGCCGCTGGCGCTCCCGGTGCTCCTCACGGGCGCCCGCCTCGCCGCCGTCCAGGTCGTGGCCACCTACACGCTGGGGGCGGTTGCGGGCGGCGGGGGGCTGGGGCGCTACATCTACGATGGGTTCGCGACCCAGGACACGGCCGAGATGGTGGCCGGTGCGACACTGGTGGCCCTGCTTGCCATCGGGACGGATGTCGCGTTCGGGATCCTGCGGCGGGCCACTGCGCCGCGCGTGGCGCCCCGCCGGCAACCAGGCACCGCGGAGCCATCCGGCGCTTCGCTCGCAGCCTGAACCGGAGCCCCCGGCTACACTGGGCCCATCCGGCACATGCGCCGGCCTGAACACGCAGCGAAGGGGGGTACACGATGCGGCTCTACCGCAGGCTGGCCCTGGGGGCGTCTGCGCTGGTGCTCGCGAGCGCTTGCGCGGCGGGAGGGGGAAGCACCGCAGCGCCGGCGAGCGTGCCGGCCGGGTCGTCGTCCGGTCCCGGCGTCACCATCGGCGCCCCGGCCGCATCGACCGGGGCCAACCCGTCGCCCCCGGCCGCAGCCTCCCCGGCCGCGGCCTCCCCGGCCGCGGCGAACTCGATCGCCAGTCGCCTCGTCTTCGGGGGTCCGCCCGAGTGCCCAAGCCGGCCGTTCTGCCTGGTGGGACTCCGGAAGGTCTATGGCCTCACGTTCAAGTCGTTCGTCCCGCTCGACGCCGGCGGTCCGCTGACGGTGGCGGCCCTGCAGACCGGCAAGATCGGGATCGGGCTCCTCTTCACCTCGGACCCCAGCATCCAGGTTGACGGCTTCGTTTTGCTCGCCGACAACAAGCACCTCCAGGCATCCGACAACCTCGCACCGGTGATCCGCACCGCGGTCCTGCAGGCGCACCCCGACATCGCGGCCCTGCTGAACGCGGTTTCCGCGAAGCTCACCCAGGTCCAGCTCACCTCCCTCAACAAGCAGGTCACGGTGGACAAGACCGATCCCGCCGATGCCGCCCGTGCCTGGCTGCAGCAACAGGGTTTCGTGCCCACCGGGGGATCGGGCAAAGGGACCATCGTGGTGGGCTCCACCAACTTCTCCGAGCAGCTGGTGCTGGCCGAGCTGTACGCCCAGCAACTGGAAGCCAACGGCTACACCGTGGTTCGCAAGTTCAACCTGGGCAGCCGTGAGGTGGTGCAACCGGCCATCCAGGCGGGACAGATCGACCTCTATCCCGAATACCTGGCATCGCTCACGGAGTACCTCGACAAAGGGGCGGGGCTGGCCAGTGGCGACGCGGCGAAGACCGCGCAGGTGCTCACGGGCCTCCTGCGGCCCAGGGGCGAGTCCGTGCTCGCCTACGCCCCGGCCACCGACGAGAACGGGTTCGCCGTGACGAAGCAGACCGCGCAGCAGTACGGCCTGGCGACGCTCAGCGACCTGGCCAGGCGGGCACCGTAGGATGGCCCCGCACGCCGCGCAAGCCCTGATCCCGCCCGAAGTTCGACGCTTCCTCGAGGAACCGGGGCACTTTGCGGTGGTCGCCACGCTGAACCCGGACGGATCGGTGCACCAGGCCGTGGCCTGGTACCTGCTGGATGGCGACACCCTGATCCTGAACTCGCGGGTGGGTCGGCGCTGGCCCACCAACCTCCGGCGCGATCCGCGAGTAAGCGTGGCCGTGGCCGACGCCTATCGTTGGGTCTCACTGCGGGGCCGGGTGCAGGCGATCGAGGAACAGGGCCGCGCGCAGGCGGACATCGCCGCCATGGCCCGCCGCTACCATGCCGGCGACCCGGTTGCCGCCGAGAGGCAGGTGCAGGTCTTCCAGCAGGAGGCGCGCGTCTCGTTTGTGCTGCGGCCAACACGCGTGACCGCTCACCTGGACGAGGAGTGATCACAGATGCCAAAGGCAAGCATCGGCTATGCGGCCATGCTCGAGCAATTCGCTCCGCGTGACCTGGTGGACTGGTCGGCGGCCGCCGAGACGGCCGGGTTCGACGGGATCATGGCCGCCGACCATGTCCAGCCCTGGGTCCCGCGGCAGGGCAACGCGGCGTTCGTCTGGGCCTACATGACCGCGGCCGCCGAGCACACGCGCGGTGACATCGGTCCCGGCGTGACGTGCCCGTCGTTCCGGATGCACCCGGCGATCGTGGCCCAGGCGGCGGCCACCATGGCGGCCATGTACCCGGGCCGCTTCTGGCTGGGGATCGGCTCCGGCGAGGCGCTCAACGAGCACGTCGTGGCACCCTACTGGCCCGAGGTGGCCGAGCGGATCGCGCGCATGTTCGAGGCGATCGAGATCATCCAGAAGCTCTTCACGGGCAAGGACGTCAAGCACCGGGGCGAGTTTTTCCGGATGGAGACCATGCGCCTCTGGACCATGCCGGCAACGCCGCCGCCCATCTACGTTGCAACGGCTGGACCTCTCACGGCCGAGAAGACCGGCCGCCTGTGCGACGGGATCATCACCGTGGGCGCGGCGGACGAGAAGCTTGACGCGGTCTTCGCGCGCTTCGAAAAGGGCGCGCGAGAGGCCGGCAAGGACCCTTCCACGATGCCCCGGATCCTGCAGCTGCACCTCTCGTGGGCGCCGACGCAGGAAGCGGCCGAACGGAACGCCCTGCAGGAGTGGCCGAACGGCGGCATGCAGTTTTCCAAGCAGGACATCCGCACCCCGCAGGTGTTCGAGGCGCTGGCCGGAATGGTCCGCATCGAGGATTTCCGCGGCCGCATGCTGATCTCGGACGACCTGGAGGCGCACCGGCGCGAGATCCAGCGGTATCTGGACATGGGGTTCACCAGGATCTACCTCCACAACGTGGGCCGCAACCAGCGCGAGTGGATCGAGGCGTTCGGGCGCGAGGTGCTCCCCGGGCTGACGGCATGAGTCGACCTGTATGGGACGAGGGCGAGGGGTGGCCGGCAGGTCGCGCCGCCCGGGCGGAGCGGAAAGGGCGGCCGACCTTCGGAGCGGACGCGGCATGCCCCCCATGCGCGTAGCTGTCCTTGCAGGTGGCGTGGGGGGCGCCAAGCTCGCGCACGGGTTCGCCATGCTGCCCGGCGTGGAGCTGACGGTCATCGTCAACACGGGGGACGACCTGGAGCTGCACGGCCTCTCGATCTCGCCCGATGTGGACACCGTCCTTTACACCCTGGCGGGCCTCGCGAACGCGGAGACCGGGTGGGGGCTGCGCGACGAGACCTGGTCCGCGCACGCCATGCTGGCCCGCTACGGCGCCCCCACTTGGTTCCGGCTGGGGGACCGGGACCTGGCCACGCACCTGGTTCGCACCCGGCGGCTGCGTGCCGGCGCCACCCCCACCGACGTGACCGGCGAGCTCGCGCAGGCACTGGGGGTGCGGGCCCGGGTGCTCCCCATGAGCGACCGCCCCGTACGCACTCGCGTACGTGTCGCGGACGGCTGGCTGGATTTCCAGGAGTGGTTCGTGGCCCACCGGCACGCCGACGATGCGCTGGAAATCAGGTTCGAAGGGATCGAGGACGCTCGCCCCACCGAGCGGGTCATCGCTGCGGTTGGCACCGCCGACCTGGTCGCGCTGGCGCCCTCGAACCCGTTCGTGAGCATTGGCCCCATCCTGGCGCTCCCCGGGATGCTGGCGGCGCTGGAGCGGGCGCCGGTCCCGGTGGTCGCGGTGAGCCCGATCGTGGCCGGGGCGGCGCTGAAAGGCCCAGCCGACCGGATGCTGGAAACGCTGGGCGGCGAATCGAGCGCGCTCGGCGTGGCCCGTCACTACGCGGAGCACTATCCGGGGCTCCTGGACGGCCTGGCCATCGACCGCGCCGATGCGGTCCTGGCGCCCGGCATCGAGGCGCTGGGGATCCGCGTGCTCACCACCCACGCCATCATGGCGGACGACGAGGGTCGGGCCCGGCTGGCCCGCGAGGTCCTGGAGTTCGCGGCCGCTCGCGAGGCGCCGCCACCAGCACGAGGGCACTGACATGCGGATCGGGACCGGACCGCGAACCGGAACCCGAGGAACCGCCGCCCGGGCCCCGGCCGAAGCTGCCGCTTCCGCCCAGACGGCTCGCCTGGCGGGCTCCGGCCGGGCCGACCTGTCCCGCCTCCATGCGGTGGTCCCCGTGCGAACCCTGGAGGGTGGCAAAACCCGCCTCGGGGGCGCGCTCGACGCAGAGGAGCGGGAGGAACTGATCATCGGCATGTTGCGCCACGTCCTCGGAACCCTGCAGACCTGGGGCGGCGCGACAGAGGTCCTCGTGGTCAGCCCCGATCCCGCCCTGCTCTCGGTCGCGCGCGAGTCGGGGGTCCGGACCCTGCAACAGCGTACGGGCGACCTGAACGCGGCGATCCGACTGGGACGAGACGATGCGGCCAGCGGCGGCGCGACGGCCCTGCTGGTGCTTCCCGGCGATCTGCCGCTCCTGGTGGGTGCGGCTCTCAACCGGCTGCGCGACGCGGCGGATGCTGCACTGGCGGCCGGCAGCGGGGCCAGCCTCGTCGCGATCGTCCCCGCGGACGCGCGGAGCGGCACCAATGCGCTGCTGCTCTCCCCGCCGGGCGTCATCGAACCGGCCTTCGGCCCCGACAGCCTGCGCGCGCACCTGGAGGCGGCACGTGCCGCCGGCGCCAGCGTGCAGCTGGTCGAGGACCCCTCCCTCGGGTTCGACCTGGATACCCCCGCGGAGCTGGAACGGCTCGACCCGGCGCGCCTGGCCGAGCTGCAGGCACTCGGCGCGATGCGGGCACTCGCGGGCTCCGGGTGGGCGCCGTGACCGCGAAATCCGCAGGCGAACCGGGCGGTGAGGCGCTCCGTCCAGCGGCGGGCGGGCCCCCTCCCGGCGCAGCGCCAGGCGAAGTCCCGGGCCGGCTGCTTGCCGTTCCCCTGCCTCCGCTCCCTGACATCGGACCCGGTGACGACCTGGCGGCGCTGATCGCCGACGCGGTGCAGGCGGGTGCAGCGCAGGACCCGGAACTGCGCCCGCGCGCCGGCGACGTGCTGGTGGTGACTCAGAAGGTCGTATCCAAGGCAGAGGGCCAACTGGTCGATCTGCGCAGCGTGACACCGCGGCCCGAGGCGGTGGCCTTCGCGGAACGCTGGGGGCGCGATCCGCGCCAGGTGGAGGTGGTCCTGCGCGAGTCGGCCCGCGTGGTGCGGATGGAGCGTGGCGTGATCGTCTCTCGCACGCGCCACGGGTTCGTGTGCGCGAACGCCGGCGTGGACGCCTCGAACACCGACGCCCCGGACCTGGTCACGCTCCTCCCCGCGGACCCGGACGCTTCCGCCGCGCGCATCCGCGCCGGACTTTCGGCGCGCCTCGGGGTGGACCTGGCCGTGGTCGTGGCGGACTCGTTCGGGCGGCCGTGGCGCTGGGGGATCACGGACGTCGCGCTGGGCGTGGCGGGCTTCGCGCCGCTGGCCGACTACCGCGGCCTGCAGGACACCACGGGCCGGCCGATGCACGCGACGGTGGTGGCCGTGGCCGACGAGATCTGCGCGGCGGCCGAACTCGCCTCCGGCAAGACCTCGCGCCGCCCGGTGGTGCTGGTGCGCGGCGCGCCGCTGCCCACCGGGGACGGTTCGGTCACGTGCGACGTGGTGATGCCCGAGGCGTTTGACCTCTTCCCCTGATCGCGCGCGGCTGCGGCGTTGATGCGATCCGCGGTACCCTCGCCGCATGAAGATCGGACTGCAGATCCCGAGTTACACGTGGCCAGGTGGCGACGCGGCAATCGCTCCCACCCTCGCGCGGATCGTCCGCACCGCCGACGAGGTGGGCTTCGATTCGATCTGGGTGATGGACCACTTTCTCCAGATCCCCAGCGTGGGGCAAGTCGACGAGCCCATGCTCGAGGGCTGGTCGACGCTCGCTTATGCCGCGGCGTTGACGAAGCGCGCCACCCTGGGCCTGATGGTGGGCGGCATCCACTACCGGCAGGCGGGCCTGTGGGCCAAGCTCGCCACGACGCTCGACGTCCTCTCCGGCGGCCGTGCCTGGCTGGGGATCGGCGCCGCGTGGAACGAGCAGGAGTCGCACGCCCTCGGCTTCCCCTTTCCGCCGCTCGGCCAGCGCTTCGAGATGCTCGAGGAGACGCTCCAGGTCGTGCATGCCATGTGGACCGGGGAGCACGGGACGCAGGAGGCGTTCGAGGGCCGTCACTATCAGCTGGAACGGCTGCTGAACAGCCCGCAGTCCATTCGCAGGCCGCATCCCCCGATCATGATCGGCGGCGGCGGCGAGCGAAAGACCCTCCGCCTGGTGGCCCGGTACGCCGACGCGACCAACATCTTCGGCGGCGCCGAGAACCTGCGGCACAAGTACGCGGTCCTCCGCGAGCGGTGCGAAGAAGTCGGGCGTCCCTTCGAGGAGATCGAACGGTCCAACCTGAACGCCTTCCGGGTCGGAAAGGAGGGTGGCGCCGAGACAGCCACGCCGGCCGAGATGGTCGACCGGATGGGCGGCTGGCACGAGGCCGGCTCGCAGCACGCGATCTTCGCGATCCGGAACGTGGCCGAGCCGGGGATCCTGGAACTGGTGGGCCGCGACGTGATCCCGCAGGTCCACGCCTTCGGAGAGTAGCCTGCCCGCGTGAAGCCCCCACGGCGGCGCCAGGAGAGCGCCTTGATGCAGTGAGGTACCCGGATGATCCAGCCTGAGCAGCGCCGCACATCCGCCCCGCCCCCGGGGGCGAGCGGCCCGCGCATCGTGGCCTCCGTGCTGCCGGCCGACCTGTCTCGCCTGGGGGAGGAAGTGGCCGCGCTGGAGGCCGCCGGCGTGGATTGGATCCAGTGGGATGTCATGGACGCCTGCTTCGTCCCGAATCTCACCTTCGGCCCGGCCGTCATCGCGGCTGCCCGGCGCCATACGTCGCTCCCCTTCGAGGCGCAGCTGATGGTCTCGAACCCGGACGTGCTTATCCCCAGCTGCGTCGAGGCCGGGTGCGAACGGGTGATCGTGCACGCGGAATCCACGCATAACCTGCATCGCAGCCTGATGCACGTGGCCGAGTCGGGAGGCCGGCCCGCGGTGGCCATGAACCCCGCCACGCCCGCGGAGGCCGTGGTCAACGTCCTCGACCTGGTGGACCTGGTGCTGGTGATGACGGTGAACCCCGGCTTCGGCGGCCAGACCTACCTGGCCAGCATGGAGCCCAAGCTGCGCCTCGTGCGCGCGGCGATCGGCGCGACCGGCCGGCCGATCTGGCTGGAGGTGGACGGCGGGATCGCACCGGACACCATCACCTCCTGCGCCGGCGCGGGCGCCGACGTCTTCGTCACCGGCAGCACGCTGTTCGGCGATCCACAGGGGGCTGCCCACGCCGTACAGGAGCTCCGCGCTCGCGCGGCGCAGGGGCAGGCACGGCGGCTCTCGCAGGTGCGGTAAGATACTCCCTGGGGGTATGCTCGGCAGGAAGCAGCGTGGAGCGGCGCCCCACGGATCAACACGGAGAAGAAGGCAAAATGACAGAGGGTAAGGGCGGGTTCGGCGGCCTCAGGCCGCTCCAGATCATGGGCGACACCGAGCAGCCACCCGCCGCACCGGTGGGTGCACCCGTCCCCACCGAGGCCGCGGAAAGCCGCACCGAGGCCAAGGTGGTCATCGTCGGGTCGGGGCCGGCGGGACTCACAGCCGCGATCTACGCGGCCCGCGCCAACCTGGAGCCGATTGTCCTGGGCGGCTACGAGGCCGGCGGCCAGCTCATGATCACCACCGAAGTCGAGAACTTCCCCGGCTTCCCAGAGGGGATCCAGGGCCCCGAACTGATGGACCGGATGCGCGCCCAGGCTGCGCGCTTCGGCGCGCTGGTGGTGGATGCCGACGTGGAGCGAGTCGATTTCTCACGGCGTGCGTTCCGGCTCTGGGCGGCCGGCGTGGAGTACTCTGCGCAGTCCGTGATCGTGGCCACCGGCGCTTCGGCGATGTGGCTGGGGCTGGAGAACGAGACGCGCCTGCGCGGCCGGGGAGTGAGCGCCTGCGCAACGTGCGACGGCTTCTTCTTCCGTGACCGCAAGGTGATCGTGGTGGGCGGCGGCGACACGGCGCTCGAAGAGGCACTTTTCCTCACCAACTACGCCAGCCAGGTCGTCATCGTCCACCGGCGCGATGCGCTGCGGGCCAGCCGGATCATGCAGGACCGAGCGCTTGCGCACCCCAAGGTCCGGTTCGCCTGGAACAGCCAGGTGGTGGACGTGCTCGGCGATCAGCAGGTGAGCGGCGTGCGGCTGCGCGACACGGCGACCGGCGAGGAACGAGACGAACCGGCCGACGGACTGTTCATCGCGATCGGCCACCGGCCCAACACCGACGTCTTCCGAGACTGGCTCGAGGTGGACTCGAAAGGCTACCTGGTACCCCACGGGGCGACCGGCACACGCATCGAGGGCGTCTTCGTGGCGGGCGACGTGCATGACCATCGCTATCGCCAGGCGGTGACCGCGGCGGGCGACGGTTGCCGGGCCGCCATCGATGCCGAGCGCTGGCTCGCGGAGCACGGCCTGGCCGAGCGCGCCACGGCCACTGCGTGGTGAGGTTGGCCTCCTTGTCATCGGTGGAGGCATTTGCGCTCGCACCGGGGGCCGCTGGCGAAGTCGTGGCACGAAGGAGTGGAGGGGCATGACCAAGCACGCCCTGGTGCGCTGGGACGCGGGCCTGCACATGGTTGGGGAAACGAGCACCGGCCATCGCCTGGAGATGGATGACGAGGCCGGCGCCCGCGGATTCAGGCCCTCCGAACTGGTGATGGTCTCGCTGGGCGGCTGCACCGGCATGGACGTGATCTCGATCCTGCGCAAGAAGCAGCAGCAGGTCACCTCCTATGAGGTGGACGTGACCGGCGAGACCCGGCCTAACCACCCCATGGCGTACACGGACGTGCTGGTGGAGCACCGGATAGAGGGGAACCCGCTGGATCCCGAGGCGGTGAGGCGGGCCATCGAGCTCTCGGCCACGAAGTACTGCCCGGTGACCGCCGTGCTGGCAACCGGGATCGCACGGGTTGTCCACCGCTACGTCGTGCGCAACCCCCAGGGGGAGTTCCGTGCCGACGTTGTGGTCACGGGGCCGGGCGGGGCCAACGTGGCTGGACTGGGGCACGGCGGCGCCAGCGCAGCTGGACTGGCACCCGCCGGCGCCAGCTTGGCCCAGCCGCAGCCCGGTGGCGGATCCAGCGTGACTGAGCTGGAGCACGGCGGCGCCAGCTTGGCCCAGCCGCAGCCCGGTGGCGGAGCCAGCGTGGCTGAGCTGGAGCACGCCTGACCCCGGCGGGGCGTTCCGCACCGCGGCGGCGCACCTCTCACCCAGCTGGCGCCTTCCGCACCGCGACGGCGCATTGCTCGTCCCCTGCGCGATGGGGCCGCGCGAGGCGCGTCCCGGGCACGCTGCACCCGGCTGGCGCATGCCTCGCCCACAAGCCAGACGGAGTGCGACCCAGCCTCGCCCGAGACCACCGCGTTTCTCTGATGAGTGAACGAGCGGAGATCCGTGGCCCCTTGGCCCGGCCTCAGCGGTGCCCCTCGGGCAGTCGTCGGGCAGCGATAGCCGCTCGAGGCGGCCCGGGGCGCCCTCGGGCAACGCGCATGCCGCGCTGTTGCTCGGATGCGTCACGTCCGGGGACCTGACCCGATCGCCGCCGGCTGCTGGTTCCGAAGCCCTTGGGCGCGCCTGGGGACACGGGCCGCCCGCGGGCAGCATCGGCAGCGCGCCTGTTCACTGATCGTAGAACTCCGACAGACCCGCCGACGCACCGAGCGCCGTCCGGCAACGCATCGGGCGACGCAGCCCAGCCGGCGCCTTCGCCCCCGCCCAGCAGGCGCCTTCACCCCCGCCCAGCAGGCAAGGCATCGGCCGACACAGCCCACGCGCCGAACCCTGCGCGCCGCCCGGGCCCACGCGTGGTCAACCCCCACGCATTGACATGTCGGCGGGCCCGTAGCATGCTCCGTCGGTACGGGTTTGTTGTGCGCCCCCACAATCCCGTCTGGTGCCGTGGGAGTGATGACGCGATTGAACCATGTGAGCATGCCGGGGGCAGCGCTGGCCGGTGACGAGCGGGCCGATGACGAGCCGGCCGATGCAGCCATCGCTGGACGGCAGGCGACCGGCCAAGACCTTGCCACCTGGCAGGGGAACGTGCAGCCGGACGTGGAGGCCGTGGCCGGGCAGCTGGTCGACCCGCGACCGTCACGGCACCAGACGGCCACCGGAGGGCAGACCGCGCTGCGGCGCCAGAACCTGAGCCGCGCCCTGCGCGAGGTGCACCTCGGTGGTCCCCTCTCGCGGTCGGACCTCGCGTCTCGCCTGGGCGTCAACCGCAGTACCGTGGGCTCGCTGGTGAGCGAGCTCGCAGAGCGTGGGTTGGTAGCAGAGCGCGCACCGGTCGCGAGGATGGCACCCGGGCGGCCCTCACCGGTCGTGGAGCCGCGTCCGGACGGTCCCGTCGTGCTGGCCGCGGAGATCGCCACCGACTCGCTGGCGGCGGCCGTGGTGGGGCTTGGAGGCAGCATCGTCCGGTCCAGGCGCGTGGATCGGACGCGTGCCTGGCGCTCACCCGCCGACACAGTGAACGACCTGGCCGGCGTGGCGATGGCGCTCCTGGAGGCCGACGGGACCGACTCGTTGCCGGGCCAGTCGCTCCTCGCGGTGGGCGTGTCGATCCCCGGGCTTGTCCGGCGTGACGACGGGTTCGTGCATATCGCCCCGAACCTGGGATGGCACGGCGCGCCACTGGCGCAACTCATGCGCGAACGGCTCAGGCTGGGGGTTCCCGTGCTGGTCGGCAACGACGCCGATCTGGCCGCGCTCGCCGAACACACCCGGGGCGCGGGCGTGGGACGAACCGATTTCATCTGCCTGTGGGGCGAGGCCGGGATGGGAGCCGGGATCGTGGCCGGCGGCCGCCGACTCACCGGCAGTGCCGGCTATGCCGGAGAGGTGGGCCACATGCCGGTCAACCCGGACGGCATCGCCTGCCACTGCGGGTCCCGCGGGTGCTGGGAGACCGAGGTCGGCGAGGACGCGCTCCTGCGCAATGCGGGGATGCGCTCCACGGGTGGCGGGCGGGCGGCGCTCGAGGCGCTCTTCGCGGCCGCCGATCGCGGCGATGACGAGGCGCTCACGGCGATCAACACCGTGGGACGATGGTTGGGCGTTGGACTGGCCGGACTGGTGAACGTCTTCAACCCGAGCAGCGTCGCGCTGGGAGGCCTGTACGCCCGTCTCTACCCCTACGTCTTCCACGCCGTGGCGCAGGCCCTGGAGGAGCGCACCATGCCCGCCCTGCGGGACGGCGTGGAGCTCGTCCCGGCTGCCCTGGGCACCGACTCGGTGCTCCTCGGGGCAGCGGAACTCGCTTTTGCACCCACCATCGCCGATCCCACCCTTGTCCCCCGACGTGGGGCGCATCACCGGCGGCCCGCGCCGTCGGAAGTCGTCCCCGGCAGGCATACGATTGCGCAGGATCAAGGAGGTGAACCAGCAGCACAGCGCACAGCATGAACGTGGCTGGTCAGCCGGTCGCGGCCTGCGACCCGGCCCGGCCACCCGACGCGCCACGGGACTCAGATGGTGCAAGAGGAGAGAACTCACGTGAAAGTCCGTAGCACAATTCTCGTTGCGGTCGCGGTAACCGCGCTCGCAACCTCGGCGTGCAGCAGCGCGGCCACAACTGCGCCGTCCACCCCGGCTCCTGCGGCCAGCGTCGCCCCGGCAAGCGTGGCCCCGGCAAGCGTGGCCCCGGCAAGCGCCGCCCCGGCGAGCGCCGCCCCGGCAAGCGCTGCCGCGGCGACCGTTCCGTCCGTCAGCGCCACTTCCTTCGACAGCAGCTTCTCGGTCATGTCCCAGTTCACGGGACTCACCGCGGCCGGCAAGGGCCTGGTGGGGGTCGTTCTCCCCGATGCCACCTCGTCGGGCCGATACGTCAGCTACGACGCCCCGTACCTGACCAAGGCGTTCCAGGCCGCCGGGTACGCGCCCAGTGACTTCAAGATCGACAACGCCCAGGGCACCGACGCCACCGAGCTGGCCCTTGCCCAGGCGGACATCCAGGCAGGCGCCAAAGTCCTCCTGATCGACCCGATCGACAGCGTCGTCGGCAACCAGGTCCAGGCGGCGGCCGCAGCGGCCGGCGTCACCATGATCAGCTACGACCGCGCGACCTTCCAGGGCACCAACACCTATTACGTCAGCTTCAACAACGTGAAGGTCGGCGAGTTGATCGGCCAGGGCTTCATGCAGTGCGTGAGCGACTGGGGCGTGAAGAACCCGCAGGTCTTCGAGCTGAACGGTGGCGAGGACACCGACCCGAACGCGATCGATTTCGCGAAGGGCTACAACTCGGTCATCTGGGGCTCGGCCACACCGCTCCCGAAGCCGGGGCTGACCAACAGCAAGGGCTACAAGCTCGTTGGCAATCAGATCGCCCCAGGCTGGGACAACGCCAAGGGCCAGGCGATCTTCCAGCAGGCCTACACGGCCAACAAGTCCATCAACGCCACGGTCGAGGCGAACGACGGCCTCGCGCAGTCGGTGATCACCGTCCTCAAGGCGGCTGGCGTGCCGGCCAAGAAGATCCCGACCACGGGCCAGGATGCGACGATCCAGGGGATGGAAAGCATCCTGCAGGGCTACCAGTGCGGGTCGGTCTACAAGCCGATCTACCTCGAGGCCCAGGCCGCCGTTGCGTTGGCCACCATCCTGCGCGCCGGGCAGACGCCCCCAACGGCGCTCCTGAACGGCACCACCACCGACCCGAAGAACCCGTCCGTCACGGAGCCGGCCATCCTGCTGACCCCGTACTGGGTCAACGCAGCCAACATGGCATCCACGGTGATCAAGGACAACTTCGTTTCCGCCAAGGACCTGTGCGCGGCGGTGGGCAGCAGCGCCTGTGCCGCTGCCAGCATCACGCCCTGAGCCACTAGCTCCGCTCAGACGGCGCCGGCCATAGCGGCCGTCGCCTCCACGTCGCACCCGCAGCACGCGGGTGCGACGTGGTCGTTGCTGGGCCGTTGCGGGAGCACACAGGGGAGTGCATGATGACGCTGAGCGGATCGCCGAGCCGGCCGCTGCGCCAGGGACCCGGAGCCAGACACAGGATGAGCGGTGCGGAAGCGCCCAAGCGCGCGAACGCCCGGAGGACGAAGCGATGGCGATGACACCTCGTGCAGCTGCACCGGTTGGGGGTTCCCCGGGGCCTGTGGGAAGGGCGCCCGGGGGCGCGCCTGCCGCGGCCGAGCCTCTGCTCCGATTGCGGGGCATCAGCAAGCACTTCGGCCCGGTCCAGGCCCTGTTCGATGTCGACCTGGATCTCCCATCTGCGCAGGTCACCGCACTCTGCGGCGATAACGGTGCGGGGAAGTCGGTGCTGACCAGGACCATCGCCGGCATCCACCAGCCGGACGCCGGCGAGATCATCTGGGAGGGCCGGCCAGTCCACATCCGAACCCCGAAGGATGCCGCCTCGCTCGGGATCGAGACCGTCTACCAGGACCTTGCGCTTGCCGACAACCTGGACATCGTCCAGAACATGTTCCTGGGCCGGGAGCGGATGAGCCACTTCTTCCTGGACGAGGACAGCATGGAGCGGGCGGCGGCGGAGACCCTGGCCAGCCTCCACGTGACCACGGTCCGCTCGATCCGCCAGCCGGTGGCGACGCTGTCCGGTGGGCAGCGCCAGGCGGTGGCCGTGGCCAAGGCGGTCATGTGGAACTCCAAGCTGGTGATGCTCGACGAGCCAACGGCGGCCCTCGGCGTGGCTCAGACCAGGATGGTGCTCGACCTGGTCAAGCGACTCAAGGACCACGGGCTCGCCGTCATGCTCATCTCGCACAACCTCAACGACGTCTTCGAGGTCGCCGACCGGATTGCCGTGCTGCACCTCGGCCGCATGGTCGCCCAGGACCGGATCTCGTCCTTTGACCGGGAGAGCGTGGTGGACTTCATGACCTCCGGCCGTTCAAGCCGCCAGGTGGCCGGATCCGACTCCGACCAGAGGAGGAACTGAGCATGACCGGGACAGGAGGAGAGAGCGGGGGCAACAAGGCGCCCAACGGCGGCACGGGGGAGACGGACGTCACGCAGGACCTCACCGCCGCCGCAGTCGAGGTCATCCCGCCGGAGATCGTCGCCCAGTCGCTGGGCCAGTACATGCGGGCCTGGCTCGCCCGGGTGCGGAACGGTGACGCCGGGGTGCTGCCGGTAGTAGCCGCTCTGGTCGCGGTCACGATCGTCTTCCAGATCGTCAGCCCGAATCACATCTACCTCTCGGCCGGCAACCTGGTGAACCTCTTCGACCAGAGCGCGGTGTTCATCGTGCTCGGGATGGGCGAGATCTTCGTTCTGCTGCTCGGTGAGATCGACCTGGCCATCGGGTACGTGGCGGCCATCGGCGGCATCCTGGCCGCCGAGTTTGTGCAGCCCGACATCAACTGGCCGTGGTGGCTGGCCATCATCGTGGCGCTGCTCATCTGCGCCGGGATCGGCGCCATCCACGGGATCATCATCACGCAGCTGCGGCTGCCGTCGTTCGTGGTCACCCTGGCCGGCAACCTGTTCTGGTTCGGGGTCATGATCATCATCCTGGGCCCGGCCGGCGGCGTCTCCGTCACCAGCACGGTGCAGGCCAACCAGCGGGCGCTGTCGGGCATCGTCTACACGTACATCAACCCGTTCATCGGGTGGATCGGGCTGGTGGTGATCGTTGCGCTGATGGGCGGATTCATGTGGCTGCGCGACTCCAGCCGTCGCCGCAGCGGGCTGGTGGCTCCGCCGGTGGGCCTGACCCTCGCCAAGATCGCTTTCATCGCCGTGGCCGGGATCGCCGTGGTGGCGATCTGCAACATCAACCGGGGCCAGTACCTGCCCATCGTCGGGGTGCCCTGGGTGGTGCCGCTGGTCCTGGTGGTGCTCGGCATCTCGATGGTCCTCCTCGAGCAGACGCAGTTCGGGCGGCACATGTATGCCGTGGGCGGCAATCCCGAGGCGGCCCGTCGGGCCGGCGTCGGCGTGACCGCGATCCGCACCTGGGCGTTCGTGCTCTGCTCGCTCACGGCCGGGATCGCCGGCATCATCTACGCCTCGCAGCTGGGAGGCATCACCACCAACATCAACGGCGGCCAGTACGTCCTGTATGCGGTGGCCGCCGCGGTCATCGGCGGCACCAGCCTGATGGGCGGGCGAGGCCGCGCAGTGCACGGGCTCCTCGGCGGCCTTGTCATCGGGGCCATCTACAACGGCCTGTACCTGCTCGGGCTCCAGATCCAGTGGCAGCTGATCGCCACGGGACTCGTCCTGATCGCCGCTGTGACCATCGATTCGCTCTCCCGACGAGGCGCGACTTCCGGGAGCATGGCCCGCGTCTGACCAGGGTCCGTGGCCTGCACGGCCAGGACGCGCCCAGCCGGTCGCCGATCGCGCCGACGGCTGGCTGGGCGACCGGGCGTACCCGCCTGAACCCTGGCGGCAGGCCCCGGGGATGCGCCAATATGCGTTGCCCTGTATGATCATGCGGTCATGGCCACCCCCGGCAACCTGTCTCACTCGCCGGGCGCCGCGCCCGCGCGCAGCGCCCGGGGCACGCTCGCGCGGCCAACCAGGTTCGGCCCGCCCGGTTCGGGCACCATCCGGGCGGGCGTCCTGGGCGCAACCGGCTATGTGGGCGCGGAGCTGGTCAGGCTGCTGGAGCGGCACCCGGCGGTCCGCCTCGTGGCGCTGGCCGCCCGCAACCGGGACGGGGTGCCGGTAGGCGAGGCGTTTGCCCACCTCGCCGAGACCGGCCATCGGATCGATGCGGCCCTCCCCGACGCCTCCGAGCTCGACGCGGCCCTGGTCGCGCTGCCGCACGGACAGGCCAGCACGATTGCGCCCGATCTCGCCGCCCGGGGACTGCTCGTGGTGGACCTGGGCGCGGACTTCCGGCTGGCTGATCCGTCCGACTACCGGGAGTTTTACGGGCTGCAGCACCCAGCGCCGGAGCTCCTGCCGGGCGGCCCCGGGCGCCCGGCCTCGCCGGGACGCGCGGCCATACCTTCCGCCGTCTATGGACTCCCGGAGCTCCACCGCGAAGCACTTCGGTCGGCCCGGCTGATCGCCTCGCCGGGCTGCTACCCCACCGCCTCGATCCTCGCCCTGGCGCCCCTGGCGCGCGCCGGCCTCATCGCCGACCTGGTGGTGGATGCCAAGAGTGGCATCAGCGGGGCCGGCCGGGAACCGAAGCTCGAGACCCATTTCTCAGAGGCCAACGAGTCGGTGCGTGCCTATGGCCTGGGGGGCCACCGGCACCTGCCGGAGATCCGCGGTCAGCTGGCCGCGCTGGGAGCCTCGCGGGAGGCGATGGGCGGCCTGGCGTTCACCCCGCACCTGGTCCCCATGACCCGGGGCCTGCTGGCGACCTGTTACGTTCGCCCGCTGCGGCCGGTGACCCAGGCAGAGCTGGACGCCCTGTATACCGATGCGTATGGAGGAGAGCCGTTTGTGCAGGTCGTGTCGGCCCCACCCTCCACCAAGACGGTCACGGGCAGCAACCTGTGCCGGGTCCACGTCCGGCTGGACCCGCGCAGCGGCCGGATCCTGGCCATCGCCGCCATCGACAACCTGGTGAAGGGTGCTGCCGGCCAGGCGATCCAGGCGCTGAACCTGGCGGCCGGTCTGCCCGAGAGCACCGGACTCGACCAGCTCCCCCTCTACCCGTGAGCGAGCGACCCGTGAGCGAGCGCTCCCGGCTCCCAACGGCCGACGATGCGGTGCTGATGGGACTCGCGGCGGAAGCCGCGAAGATCCGCGTGGACCTCGACCCGCACCTGCCGGCGGGCTTCGCTGCCGGCGCGCTGGCGGCCGGCATCAAGCCGAGTGGCCGGCCCGACCTGGCGGTCGTCTCTGTCACCACCGCGGGGCCCGCGGCGGCGGCGGCCGCCTTCACGCAGAACCTGGTCCAGGCCGCGCCGGTTCGATTGAGCCGCGAGCACCTGGCTGCAACCGTGTCAAGGGAGCCCGTCAGCTGCACAGGTGGCGCCTCTGCAGACTCCCCCGGCGCCGCTCCGCCGGGGGCCAGCCGCGCCGCCCCGCCGGAGGTCGGCCGGACGACCCCGGCCGCCGCGCCCGGCGCGGAGCATCGTCTCCCTCACGGACGGGCTCGCGCAGTCCTGGTCACGTCCGGCTGCGCGAACGCCGCAACCGGACCCGCCGGCGACGCCGACCAGGAGGCGATCGCCCGCCAGCTGGCGGAGACGGTCGGGTGCAGTCCGGAGGAGACGCTCCTCGCCTCCACCGGACTGATCGGCACCCGGCTCCCGGTCGAGCGCGTGGCGGCCGGCATCGCGGCACTGGTGCCCGGAGGTCTCGCGGCGGAAGACGCGAGCCTGGCCGGGGTCGCACGGGCCATGATGACCACCGATCGGCGGCTCAAGGCGGCAAGCGTTCGGCTGGACCTTCCGGAGGGCTCCACCCTGCGCCCGGTGTGGGTCAGCGGTGTCGTCAAGGGGGTCGGCATGCTCCACCCGGGGATGGCGACCATGATTGCGCTGCTGCTGACCGACGCGACGGTGGCGCCGGCCACCCTCGCCGCGCTCCTCAGGCCGGCGGTGGCCCTCAGCTTCGATCAACTCACCGTGGATGGCGACACGTCGACCAACGACACCGTCTTTGCGCTGGCCTCAGGCGCCGCGGGGACCGACTGCGTTGCCGCGGACAGCCCGGCGGCGGCACGTCTGGGCGCCGCGCTGGCGGCCGTGTGCCGTTCACTGGCCCGCCAGCAGGCCGCGGACGGCGAGGGCGCCACCTGCCTGATCACCTGCCGCGTGGCCGGTGCGGCAGACCTCGCGGATGCCCGAGCTGTCTCCCGCGCGGTGGTCGGGAGCAGCCTGCTCAAGGCCGCGGTCCACGGCCGCGACCCGAATTGGGGGCGCGTGGCTGCGGCGGCCGGCGCAGCGCGGCGCCCGGACGGCTCGGCGGTTGCCCTGGCCGTTGAATCGCTGCGAATCGCGCTGTGCGGCAGCCCGGTCTTTGCCGGTGCCCCGCTCGCGTTCGACGCGGCTGCCGTCAGCGCCCAGATGGCCGCGCCCGAGGTGACGATTGACCTCGACCTGGGGCTGGGTGGCGCGGCCGCCGAGGCCTGGGGCTGCGATCTGACCGAGGCGTACGTCCGCGAGAACGCGGAGTACTCGACGTGAGCACGCGCGCCTCCCACGGCAGGGCCGAGAGTCGGGCACCGGAAAGGCGTTCCGACTTCGGGAGGGCGAAGCCGGACGGCGGTCTCGGTGCGCGCGCGGCACAACCGCACCCGGACCAGCCCCACCCGGAACTGGTGGTGGTCAAGCTCGGCGGCACCACCATCGCGGCCCAGGAGCACGTGCTGGACCAGGTGGCCGAACTGGCCCGTTCGCGGCCGGTGATCGTGGTGCACGGTGGCGGCGCGCGGGTGACCGACTGGCTGGGCCGCCTGGGGGTCCCGACCCGCTTCGAGGACGGGCTGCGGGTGACCGACGCGGCAGCCCTGGAGGTGGCCGCAGCCGTGCTGCGAGGTGCTCTCAACGTGGAACTGGTGGCGGCCCTCCGCGCCCGGGGCTGCGACGCGGTGGGCGTGTCCGGCGTGGATGGCGGACTGCTGGCCGGCCGGCGGGTCCACGCCAGGGGCCTGGTAGTGACCATCCAGGGCGTCCGGGCGGGGCTCCTGGAGACGCTCCTGGTGGCCGGACACGTACCGGTGCTGGCTCCCCTGGCGCTCGACGAGTCTGGCGTGGTCTGCAACGTGAACGCTGACGACGCCGCCGCCGGGCTCGCCTTCGGACTGGGGGCCGGGCGCCTGGTCCTGCTCACCGACGTGGACGGAATCCGCGGGGCCGACGGCGCCCGGATCCCGAGCCTGGGGGCCGAGCAGGCCGAGCGCCTGATTGCCGACGGCACGATCGCGGGCGGCATGATCCCCAAGGTCCGCGCCGCGCTGCGCGGGCTCGCCCCCATGCCCGGAGCCGAAGCGGTCATCGCCGATGGGTCCCGGCCGGACGTGCTCCGGCGCGCCCTGGACGGCTCCGACCTGGGGACCCGGATCGTGGCGGCGTGAGGAGGCAAGCGTGTCGGTCCTGAGCCCGTCCGCCAAGCGCGTGCGCCAGCAGGTGATCCTGGAACTGATCGCCACCGTCTCCGTGCGCAGCCAGGAAGAGCTCGCGGAGCTGCTGGCCGCGCGCGGGTTTCCGGTCACGCAGGCCACGGTCTCACGCGACATCGCGGAGCTCGGACTGGTCAAGGCCCCCCGCGCCGCCACGCACGTGTACGTGCCCCCCGACACCCTGGCCCGGGAGGCCTCCGGCCGGGACCTGGCGGCGGCTGACGCCCGGCTCGCCCGGGTGCTGGCGACCAGCCCGGTGCACGTGGGGCGCAGCGGGCTGATCCTGGTCCTGCGGGGCGAGGTGGGCAGCGCCCAGGCGCTTGCACGAGCCATCGACGAGTCGAGCCTGCAGGAACAGGAGGGCACGCTGGCCGGCGATGACACCGTGCTGGTCCTCTTCGCCAGCGAGGAGCGCCTCGACCAATGGCGCGGCCGCTTCCGTCGTCTGCAGGGCCTCCCGCCGGAGTCGTCCGGCTAGGGGTCCTGCGTTTTCCCGCCACGAGCGGGCGGCCGCCCCCGTCCGGGTCGCCGGGAGCGGTCCCTCTGGCCCTGGTCCCGCCCGCTGTTGTCACCGGCTTCCACGCCACATCGCACGCAAGGAGCACCTCATGCGCAAAGTCATCCTCGCCTACTCGGGCGGCCTCGACACCTCCGTCGCCGTCGCCTGGCTCCGCGAAACCATGGACGCCGATGTCGTCACCCTCACCGTGGACGTGGGCGGAGGCTCGCTCCGCGCAGACGTTCAGCCACGCGCCCTCAGCGCGGGGGCATCGCGGGCCTACGTGGTGGACGCCCGCGAGCGGTTCGTGGTGGACTACTGCTTCCCTGCCCTGCAGGCGAACGCCCTGTACCAGGGTGTCTACCCGCTGGCCACGGCTCTCGCGCGGCCGCTGATCGCGCAGCTCCTGGTGGAGATCGCTCAACGCGAGGGCGCCGACGCGGTGGCCCACGGCTGCACGGGCAAGGGCAACGACCAGGTCCGCTTCGACGTGGCGGTGCATGCCCTGGACCCGTCGCTCGAGGTGATCGCCCCGATGCGGATCGGCATGGGGCTCTCGCGCGACCAGGAGATCGAGTACGCGCAGGCGCGGGGGATCGAGGTCCCCATCACCCGGGCCTCGCCGTACTCCATCGATCAGAACCTCTGGGGGCGCTCCATCGAGACCGGCGTGCTCGAGGATCCCTGGACGGCCCCTCCTGCCGACGTGTACGCGTGGACCGTGGACCCCAGCCAGGCTCCGGCGATACCCGCGGAGGTCACCGTCGGGTTCGAAGCGGGCATCCCGGTCAGCTTGGAGGGCATCCGCCTTTCGCCGGTCGAGCTGGTGGACCAGCTCGGCGCGCTCGCCGGGGCGCACGGCGTCGGGCGGATCGACCACGTCGAGGACCGCCTGATCGGCATCAAGAGCCGCGAGATCTACGAATCGCCGGCGGCCGTGACACTGGTCGCTGCGCACCGTGCGCTCGAGGGGCTCACGTTGTCCAAGGAGCAGCTGCGCTTCAACCGGCTGGTCAGCGACGAGCTGGCCCAGGCCACCTACGATGGGCTCTGGTTCAACGCGCTCCACCGCGACCTGCGCGACTACGTGCAGTCGTCCCAGCGAGTCGTGAGCGGCGAGGTCCGGGTCCGGCTGGATCACGGCTCGCTCGCGATCGTGGGCCGGCGCAGTGGCCGCTCGCTGTACGACCGCGCCCTGGCCACCTACGACGCTGACGACGCCTTCGACCACGCGGCCGCGGTGGGCTTCATCCGGATTTTCGGCCTGCCGCTCCGCACCGAAGCGGCCCGGCAGGGCAGCGCCTGGGCCTGGACCAAGCCGCTCGCGGACGCGCTGCCCACGAGCGTCGTATCAGCGGACGGCGTCCGCTCATAGCCGTGGCCAGCTGCACGTCGATCTTGCACCACGCTCGCGTCCGACCCCGGTCGCGCAGTGCCCGCCCGCCGATCCGGCACGGCATCCCATCCGGGATGGTTGCGCGCGAGGCCGCAGCATGAGCCCGCCCGTGATCCGCCGAGCCCGTCCGTCCGACGCACCCGCGATCCACGCGCTGATCCACCGCTATTCCGGAGAGGAGCTCCTCCTGCCCCGCCCGCTCGCCGATATCTACGAGCGGATCCGCGACTTCTGGGTGGCGGTGGACGGAGGACAGGTGGTGGGCTGCGCTGCGCTCCGCATCTGGTGGCACGACCTGGGCGAGATCCGCTCGCTGGCGGTCGCGCCCGGGGCCGAGGGGCACGGACACGGGGCCAGGCTGGTCGACGCCGTCGCCGCGGAGGCGACGCGGTACGGGATCCGCAACCTCTTCGCCCTCACCCGGATCCCCGGATGGTTCGAGCGGAACGGGTTCGCCGTGGTGGACCGGGCCGTCCTCTACCACAAGGTCTGGGGGGACTGCGCGAGTTGCCCGAAACGCGACGCGTGCGACGAGGTGGCGATGGTGCGTGCGCTCGTGCCGGGTGCCGCAGACCGCCTGCTGCACCCCGACCGTCGCATGACCGAGCGTGTGGCACACGTGGTGCCGCCGCGCGCGCCACGGGCGACCGAACGGCCCGGGCACCCGGTCCTGCCGGTCTTCGTGCACGAGGAGCGCTGAGCACCGGCGTCTGCCCGGCCACTCATCTCGATGACCTTGCACCGGCGGCCCGGCGCGCACCGTACGCGCGGCCGCCCACCGCCAAGCTACGTGAAGAGCCACTCCGCGATGTCGCCGGCGGAGGGGACGCGTCCGTAGCTGAACACCTTGCCGTCGATCACCAGCGCCGGCGTGCTCATCACGCCGTAGGCCAGGATCGAGCGGTAGTCCTCGACCTTGAGGATCTCCGCGTCCACGGCGGCCATCGCGACGGCCTGACGGACGTTGGCCTCGAGGCGCCGGCAGGTGGGGCAGCCAGGACCCAGGACCTCGATCTTCTTCATGGCGTGTGGCTCCTCATCGTTGTCAGCCTCAGCGGCCCGTGAGCCGGCTCAGTGAATGATGGCGTTGAACAGGTAGCCGATGCAGAGGATCCCGATCGTCACCACGGTCGCAAAGACCGCGATGAGCTGCGGCTTGATGACTCGCCGCAGGATGATGAACTCGGGCAGGCTGATGGCGGTGATCGCCATCATGAAGGCGAGGGTGGTGCCGAGCGGCATCCCCTTGCCGAGCAGCGCCTGCACGATGGGGATGGTCCCTGCCGCGTTGGAGTAGAGCGGGATCGCGATCAGCACCACAATCGGCACCGCGAACGGGTTGGAGCGCCCCCCGATGGCCGCCACGAGCTCGGTCGGGGCATAGCCGTGGATGAGCGCGCCGATGCCGATGCCGATCAACAGGTAGGGCGTGATCCGCCGAACCAGGTCCACGGTGTAGTGCCAGGCGTCGGTGATCCGGTCCGACCAGGTCAGCTGCACCTCGGCCATCTGTCCTCCGGTACCCTGCAGCTCCCAGACATACGGCTCCACGTACCGCTCCAGGTGCAGCGCGCCGATCACGAGCCCGCCCACAATCGCGACGGTCAGCCCGGCGGCCACGTAGACCAGGGCGATCTCGGGCCCGAAGAGTCCCCAGAGCAGCACCAGGGCGACCTCGTTGACCATCGGGGAGCTGATCAGGAAGGCGAAGGTGACGCCCAGCGGGATCCCCGCCTCCACGAACCCGATGAAGAGCGGCACGGCCGAGCAGGAACAGAAGGGGGTGACGATCCCGAAGGCTGCGGATGCCACGCTGCCGGCGAACGTGCCGCGGCCGGCCAGGGCCGCGCGCACCCGCTCCGGAGGAAAGTAGCTCCGGATCAGGGTCACCACGGTGACGATGCCCAGCAGGAGCAGGAGCACCTTGGGCACGTCGGCCAGGAAGAAGTCGACCGCGCCGCCCAGGTGCGAGCCACGCTCCAGGCCGAGGATCTCGTAGCTCAGCCAGTCCGCCAGGGGCGATTCGGCGAACCAGGCGATGAGCCAGCCGACCACGCTGACGGTGACGATCACCGAAAGCGAGGGCCGCCGGCCACGGTCAAACGAGAGCGTGGTCACGCGGGAACCTCCAGGAGCGTGCGGATCGCCGCCCAGGCCCGATCGGCCAGCGCCGCGGCCGCCGCCAACGGCGCCTCCACGTCAGGAGCGGACAGCTCCATGCGCAGGGCGCGGCATACCGGGAGTGCAGAAGGCATGGCGGCCCTCCTCATGCGACGTCCGGGACCAGGAGGACCGGACAGGTCGACTCAACATATCAGCCGCAAGTGTGTCAAAGGCCGGTGGGATGTCACAGTCGCAGCGGACCTCAGTTCCCAGGCCAAGCGGCACGAGTTTGCGGGCTCAGCAGCTCCCGGACGACGCGAGCCGCCCGAAATCGAGCCCCAGTGTCCCGCCGATGCGGAGCCCCACGCCCGGAAGCAACGCCTTCGCCTCGTTCGTCGCGCGCAGAAACTCCATGATGGTGGGATCGGCGCGCACAGCCGACTGGCTCACGCGGAGCGCGTCGATTTGCTCCTGACTGGGGGTCAATCCGCTTCGCTGCAGCCGACCCAGCAGCTCCTGCTGCTCGCGGAGGTGATTGAGGATCAGCTGTGCGTTCGCGTCCCGGTTCAGGGCGGCCTCCGCGGCGCGAAACGAGGCAATCGCGGGTACGAGGGCCAGCTTGCGGCCCAGATCGGACGCGGCGGCTTCCACCTTCGGGTCCAGCATGGTCGGGTTCCTCCCTAGCCGCAGCAGCTGCTGCCGCAGTTGGCGGCAAAATCGATACCGATCTCGGCACTCACGACGGCGGCTGCCTGCCGGCACAGGTCCGCGAGCTCGGCCTGGGCGCGCACGTACGCGGCCACGGTGGGCACCTCGTACATGGCGGACTGCAGACCCTCGAGCTCCGCCTGGTGCGCGGCGGTGAGCGTGCGGAACGTGATCTCGACTCGAAGCTCGTCCTGGCGACGCTCGAAGGCGGCCATCGCCGCCTGGGCGGCCGCGTCGGCCTCCAGGTCGCGTTCGGCCCGGACCAGGGCCGCGAACTCGGCGCTCTCGCGCAGGCTCACGCCGAGCGCATCCGCGGCCGAGAACGCCTGCAGGTCCAGGTCTCCGGCGCCGGCCGGCTGGATGGTGACGTGGTCCGGCAACCCGCCGGACTGACTGGTGACGCCCTGCGTTGCCGTCATATCTCGCTCCTCGGCTAGAGAGTGGCTGCCGCCGAACCGCCGTCAGGCGGCCACGGCCGCGGTGAACAGCTGCCTTGCCATCCCGGCGAGCCGCTCGAGGCCCGCCACTTCACGGTCGATCAGCGGAACCTCCAGGATCGGGGCGTCGAACCGCCGGCCGATCTCGGCCAGGTAACGCTGCTGCATCTGATGGCGCGCCTGCGTGTAGGGGGTGGTACATGCGTCCGCTGGCAACACCATGTTGGCTACCACCAGGCCCAGCGGGATCCCCAGAGCCTGCAGCTCGTCGATCGCCCGGGACGCCTCCACGATCGGCGTGGCCTCCGGATACATCACGAAGGCGAAGGTGCTCCGGCGCGGGTCGCGCATCATCTCGATCACGCGCCCGAAACGGGCCTTGGCGACATCGTCGGCTGCCGCCGTGTCGACCGAGGCGAACACCTTGACGTCGAGCTGGCGGCTCCAGTCAATCGGCAGTTCCAACAGACGGAGGGTGTGCCCGGTGGGCGCGGTGTCGATCACGGTCACGTCGTAGGTGTCCCGGCTGGCCAGGTCGATGAAGCGATCGAACGCGGCGATCTCCTCGGTGCAGGGCGAGTCGAGCTCCTCCCGCATGGCTGCGATCTGGTCCTCCCCTCGACCCCGCGCGATGGCGTCGTCGATGATGCGTTCCGTGTAGGCCGCAGCAGCAGCTTTGGGATCGACCCGCGCGGCCCACAGGCCGGGGGCGCCGGCGACCGGCCCGGGTTCGGGATCTACCGTGACACCCAGCACGTCGCCGATGTGGGCGGCTGGATCAGTGGTGATCAGCAGCGTGCGGAGGCCCTGACCGGCCAGCCAGACCGCCGTGGTGCACGAGACGGCGGTCTTGCCCACGCCGCCCTTGCCGGCGAAGAAGATGGTGCGAGGGCCGCCGTCCGGAAGCAGGCGTGCCGTGGCGGCGTCCTGATCGGCAGTTCTGGCGACCAGGACGGGCGCGGACGTGGGCTCCGCTCCAAAGATCGGGCGCGCCACGGGTTTGTCCCCCAGGAGCGGCACCACTGCGCGGAGGCGGTCGATCCCACGGACCTCGCCGTCGAGAAGCGGCACGTGCCGGGCCGGCATCGGGAGACGCCGCTGGATCTCCCCCAGGTAGCGCCCCTGCATCGCGATCCGCGCCGCGAAGAACGCGTTGCTCCCTTCCTCGGCGGGCAGGATCCCGTTCACGATCAGCTCCGTGGTCGCGATTCCGAGACGCCCCAGTTCCGCGCTCGAGCGGGCTGTTTCGCTGATCGCCGTGGCCTCCGGCTGGAGGACGAAGATGAAGCGGGTCTGGCCCGGGTCACGCAGGGCGCTGAGCGCCCGCTCGTACTTCGCCTTTGCCTCCCCGATCGCGGCGGCCGGGCCGATGCAGGTCTGTCCGCTGCCAGCCTCGGCCTCGGTGATGCTCTTCGTCCAGGCCTCGGGCAGTTCCAGCAACCGCACCGTGTGGCCGGTGGGCGCCGTGTCGAAGATCACCAGGTCGAACGGACCCTCCACCCCGAGGTCCAGGAGTCGGATCGGGTCCAGGAAGTCGGCGAACCGATCGAAGGCTGCGACCTCGGCCGTGCAGGGGGAGGCCAGCTGCTCCTCCATCACCCGGACGATCTCGGGCGGGAAGATCGCGCGGATCGGCGCCAGAGTCCGATCCGTGTATTCGGCCGTGGCCTGGTCCGGGTCGATCTCCATGGCCCACAGGTCTGGGACGCCCTGGATCCGGCTGACCTGGTGGCCGATCGGTTGTTCAAAGACATCGGCCAAATTGGAAGCGGGATCAGTGGTGACGATCAGGGTCCGCCGTCCTGCGTCCGCCTCGGCCACAGCGGTAGTGCAGGCCATGGTGGTCTTGCCCACCCCGCCCTTACCGGAGAAGAAAAGGAACTGGGTCATTGCATGGAGTCCTTCCTGCGCGACTGCGGGCCGCGAGAGCGCCGGCCAGACGACGCGTTGGCTTCAGCGCCCGGGCGCGCAGAGGCCGGGCCGGCGCCGGTCAGCTGGCACCGAGCGCCGAGCGCAGCTCGGCGAGGTTCGGGTACCCGTCGGTCTTGACCACGTGGCCTCGAACCACGGTGATGGGCAGCACCTCCAGCTGGCGCTGGCGGACCAGGTCGTACACGTCCCGGTTGCGAAGAAACGCCTGAGGTTCGGACGTCATCATGTGCCGCGCCACGGCCAGGCCTTCCGACTGGAGGGTCAGCAGCGCCTCCGAGAGGTCCACCAGCGTCGTATCCAGCACCGGACCGCACAAGCCGGTGGGGCAGCACATCGGCGGATCGAAGATCTCGACATCCGGGGGCGCTGCCGGTGAGACCGGGGAGACGGAAACCGCCAGGGTGTCAGTCATGGGGCGCTTCCTTTCTGTATCGAGGCGGAGATCGCCGGGGATGCGGCGTGCTGGACGAGCCGCCGGCCCACGAACCCGGCCGCGGCCCGCCAGGTCTGTTCCGGGGCACAGCCGGACGCCGATGGCAGGCCCACCACCAGCACGGAACAACTCACGGCGCCACTTCGATTCGATGCGCGCCCGGCAGGGCCGGTCCGCTCAGGGCCCCCGTGGCTTGCGTCGCGCCGCAATCGCTGCACAGGCAGGTGGTGGCCGCCTCGTCGGACGGCGTCAGCAGCGCATCCAGGGCGCCGCGCAGTTGTGCGACCCGCTCGAGGTCCAGCGAGTAATAGACCCAGCGCCCCGCATGTCGCTCGCGCAGCAGGCCGCTGGCGCGCAGGACGCGCAGATGGTGGGAAACCAGCGCCGTGCTGAGTCCGAGCGCGCCCCCGACATCGCACACGCAGTGTTCGCCATGGCCGAGCAGGGCGATGACCCGGGCGCGCGACGGCTCGGCGATGGCGCGCAAGGCGTCGAACAGCTCGGCCGGAAGGGTCGTGGTCTCGGTGTCCCGAATGGTGGGCGTCTGCAGCATGTCCGTCATTCTAACGGACGTTAGTCAAACACGCATTAGAGTCTCGCGGGCCTCACGCCCGGGCCGTCCGGCCCAAACGGGGTGGGCTGCAGGCTCCTCCGGGGCGGCGGGCCTCTCGGCCGCGGCGGCTCAGCCGGGATCGTCGGCGCGCGCTCAGGTGGGGCCGTCCTGGCGCAGACCCCTCGCTGGCGCCCCATCCCCGCTGGTGCGGACCGCCACGATCTCCCCCTGCAGATCGCCCGAGCGCGCCAGCGTGTTGGTGATGGTGCCGAAGGTCCGGATATTGCGGTGCAGCAACTCCGCCCGGCGATCCGGTTCGTCGGTCTCGATGCGCAACGTGTACCGGGCGCGGACGATGCGCGGCGGCGGCTCCTCGCGTTGCACCGCCACGTCGACGCTCGCCCGGTGGTACCGGAAGGGCAGGATCTGCGAGAAGCGCTCGACGTTCTTGAGGATGCAGGCTGCCAGGGCCGCCGCGAGCAGGTCGGCGGGACCCGGCAGGACGTCGCCGGTCTGAGCGCTGCCGTCGAAGGCGATGGTGCTGGCGCGGACCATCAGCCGGCCATCGCCGCCAGGCGCCGTCTCACCACGCACCTCGTACCGGGTCGCGGCGTGGGCTTCGCTCACCGGCCAAACGGGCTCCCACCCGCCCCGACTTGCGATCGCATCGACCGTTTCTTCTCCCTCTCCCGTGCAATCGCCTGGCCTCGCCGGCGCCAGCGCTGCCGCCGGCGCCGCGGGCATCCTGCCACCAACCCTAACACCGGGCGCTCCGGAACCGGGACGCCGCAGGGCGCTTTACGGAGACCCGGGCGCGTATCCTGCGCGGGCAATCGGTCCGGCAGCGGACCGCTCCAGCCCTTCCCTCCCGGCAGCTGGTGTGCACACGATGACTCTGCCCCAGACGGTGAAGACGGACCTCGGCCTCTCGCTCGCCGACGCAGATCGATACCTGCTGGTCCTGCGCTGGGCCACGCTTGGGGCGGCCGTGCTGCTGGCACCCTTTGGCGGCAGCGGGCTGGGCTCACTGCTCGCCCCGTTCGGCGCCACGATCCTTGTCAACCTGTTCGTCTCCGCCTACGTAGCGCTTCGACGCCCCTTCGCGGCCGGCCGGCCGCTGCCGATCCTGGCCGTCGACGCGGCGCAGGCGATGGCCGCCACGCTACTGGCAGGCGGCGCACACAGCCCCTTTTTCCCGTTGTTCCTGCTGCTGGTGGTGGAGCTCGCGATCGCCTTTCCCGCCCGACTCGCGGCGGCCTGGATTCCCACCGCGGGCGCGCTCCACGTGGCAGCGGTCATCGTGAGTCAGCAGGGCAGCTGGTCGGTGACGGCCGCCTATATGGCGGTCGGCAAGCTGATTGTGCTTCTGATCGTGGGGGCACTCGCCATCGGGTTCACCCAGCAGCTCCGACGCGAAGATCGGGAGCGCATGCTCGCCGAGCGACACGCGGAGCAACTGCAGACCCTCAACGAGCTCTTCTTCGCACTCAACCAGCCTGCGACCGACCTGGCGGGTGCGCTCCAGGCGCTCTTGATCGGCGCCCGCCGCCTCCTGCGCGCGGACGTGGGGATGGTGTTTCTCTGCGACCAGACGCTCGGATGCTGGCGGACCACCGCATCGCTGGATCGGTACGAGACGCTCGGGAACGAGATCCAGATGCACGAGTGGGGCTGGCAGATCGACAGCCAGGAGCTCTACACCGCCGGGCAAGCGTATGGCCGGCCGCTCCCGCCGAACTGGCCGGACCCCGTCACGAAGGCGGTGGTCGGGATTCGTCTGGCGACCCCGGGCGGCGGGGATCCCGGATCCCTGGTGGTCGGCCGCCGCGAGGGCCGACTCGAGGAGACCGAGCTGCTGACGCTGCGGGCGCTGGCCAGAGAGGCCGAGCTCTCACTCCGCAATGCCCAGCTCTACGCCCTCGAGCACGCCCAGCTGGCCCAGCTGCGCCAGTTCGACGAGGCACGACGCTCCTTCTTCTCGTCGGTGGCCCACGAGCTTCGCACGCCCCTCACCGTCTTGAAAACCCTGCTCCCATCGCTTGGCGACTGGACGCGGCTCCCGGCACCGCAGCAACGCGAAGTCCGGGAGATGGTCGACCAGAATCTGCAGCGGCTCGAATACCTGGTTACGGAAATCCTCGAAAGTACCCAGGTGGAAGCCGGCGCCGTGACGCTTCGCCGGGAGCCGGTGGATCTTGCCGCCCGCGCCGAGAGAGTGGTGAGGGGGCTGCAGCCGCTCTTCGAAAGCCGCCAGCAACGGGTCTCGGTGGACGCGCCACCGGGCCTCCCGCGAGTCGCCGGCGACCGCCAGCGGCTGGATCAGGTCCTCTCGAGCCTCTTCCACAACGCCTACAAGTTCAGCCCCGTCGGCGGCACCATCCGGGGCGTGCTGGCGCAGGACGGCGCCCAGGTGCGGCTGTGCGTCGAAGACGACGGCCCGGGGGTCCCGCCCGAGGCCCGGGAACGGATCTTCGACAAGTTCGTCTCGCTGCCCGCACAATCCACCCTGGCAGGGGTGGGGCTGGGGCTCTACATCTGTCGCGAACTGGTGGCGCTCCACGGGGGCCGCCTCTGGTACGAGGCACGCCCGGAGGGCGGCAGCCGCTTCTGTTTCACGATACCTGTCAGCCCGGGGAGAGCGGATGGAGAAGGCGACGACCAGGATCCTGGTCATTGACGACGAGCCCGACCTGCTCCGCGCGGTCAGCCTGACCATCAGCCTCCAGGAGCCGACCTGGGAGGTCCTGACCGCCCAGCACGCAGAGGAGGGGCTCGACCTGGTTGAGCAAGCCGAGCCGGACGCCGTTCTGCTCGACCTCCAGATGCCGGATGCGGACGGGTTCGACGTGCTCCAGCGGATCCGCCTCTTCAGCGATGTCCCGGTCATCATCCTGACGGTCCGGGATGACGAACTCGACAAGGTGCGCGGCCTCCAGCTCGGCGCGGACGACTACGTGGTCAAGCCGTTCGGGCACCTGGAGTTGCTGGCACGCCTGCACTCGGTGCTCCGCCGGGCGGCCGGCCATGCGGCCGCTGACGAGCCGCCCTTCGTGCACGACGACCTGCGCATCGAGTGGGGGCCGCACCGGGTCACCCTGCGGGGCGAGGCCGTGCGGCTCACCAGCACCGAGTACCGGCTGCTGGAGATCCTGGCCCACAACGCCGGGCGCGTGGTGGAAAACGGGGTCCTGCTGTCCCGCATCTGGGGGGCCGACGCGCGGGACGAGACCGACTATCTGAAGACCTACGTCCACCGCCTGCGGGCCAAGCTGGAAGCCGATCCCGCGCAGCCGCGGCACATCCGCACCGAGCGCGGGGTGGGCTACTGGATCCCGCGCCCGAGTGCGCCCGGGCCAGCGGATGACATGGCGCAGCCCCGGCCAGGGGTCTGACCGGGGCCGCTGGCGGCGAGTGGGGGTCGCGCGCGATCCGCTCGCCGGTGGGAGGAACCGGAACCACGTTGCCGTGGTCCCGGGGCGGGTCACATCGTCTGCGGGTGCTGCCGCTGCCCCAGCGCCACCGCGGCGTAGCCGGCCACCAGCGCCACCACGATGCCCACCAGGACGTCATTCCAGAGCGCCAGCGCCACACCCGTGTAGCTCAGGACGAAGGGGGCGGCGATCAGCCAGAGGCCCACCAGCGCATTGACCCAGTCGAGCCCCCGGTCAGTCCCTTCGGAGTTGGAGAGCGCGGCCCAGGCGCCCAGCACGATCAGCACCACACCCACGATCACCGCGTCCCAGAGGGCCGCGGTGGTGACCGTGTAGCCCAGCACGAAGGGGGCCACCACTTCCCAGATCCCGGCCAGCACCACGACCCAGCTCAACGTCTTCTGCGTACCCATCGCCAACGCTCCTTCGCGCCTGCTCCCGTCCCGGGGAACCCTTCCTCGGGGACCTGCGACTGTTCTAGCGGTCGCGGGTGGCGAGCCCGGTGAACGGCGGTGAACAGCCGGTGAACGGCACCCCGGGGGCGAGCCCCGGGGCGCGGCAGGGCCAGGATGGATCGGCGCCCGATCCCCGGACGGCAGGGTCCGGCGGGTCCTCGGGCGCGCCCGGGGCGGGCCGATCGGGGCTGGCGATGGGCGGCGAGCTGCCGGATGCTGGCGAGCGCCGGGGAAGATGCGCGCGGCCCTCCGCGGGCGGGGAGACGGGGGCCGCCGATGTCGGTTGCGACGAGGGCGCCTGCGCGAGGGGTGGTCTCCGGCCGCGGATGCGCCCGGGAGGGCCCATGCACATGCGCGGCGGAACCGCGGTCGGGGCGGCAACGCCCGCCCGGCCCGACTTTGACACGATCGTCCACCACTTTGCGCCCTCCTGGTTCGCCGCCGTGATGGGCACCGGGGTCCTGGCCGTCAACAGCTTCAACTTCGGGCAGACCTACCCGCCCCTCCATGCTCTGGGCTGGGTGGTGCACTGGTGCAACGTGGGCTTCTTCCTGCTCCTGATCGGGCCCTGGATCCTGCGCTGGATCCGGTATCGCCCGGCGGCCGTGGCGGCGCTGCGCCATCCGGTGACGAGCCAGTTCTACGCGACCATCGCGATCGCCCTGCTGGTGCTCGGGCTCCAGTTCGTCCTCTACGGCCACGACCTGCGGATCGCGGCGGCGATCTGGGGCGCGGGCGTGGTCCTGACCATCCTGTTCGGGTTCCTGGCCCCCTGGGTTCTCTTCACCAGCGACCAGGTGACGCTCGCGCACGTGCACCCCGGCATGTTCATCCCGCCGGTGGGGCTGACGGTGATCCCGCTGGCCGGCAACCTGCTGGCCGCGCAGGCCACCGGGGCCGCCAAGGAGGGGCTGCTGGTCCTCGACTTCGCCAGCCTGGGGGCCGGGTTTTTCCTCTGGCTCGGGCTCCTCGCGCTCACCGTGCACGCCTTCATCATCGGGCCGCCGTTGCCGGGCGAGATGGTGCCCACGGTCTGGATCAACCTGGGACCCATCGGGGTCTCGATCGTCAGCCTGATGGGGCTGGTGGCCGCGGCCCCCTTCGTCACCGTCAAGGAGCCATTCGACGTGGGCGCGCTGCTGCTCTGGGGGTTCGGGGTCTGGTGGCTGGTGATGGCCCTCTCGATGACCCTGCACCGGCGGATCCTGCGCGACCTGCCCTTCTCGCTGACCTGGTGGGCCTTCACCTTCCCACTGGGCGCGTTCGCTGCCGCCAGCTATCGGCTCGGGACGCTCTTTCATCTGCACAGCGTCTGGGTCGTGGGGCTGCTGGCCTACGGGCTCCTGGTGGTGCTCTGGAGCGCGGCCTTCGTCAACACCGTGCTGGGCGTCCTTCGCGGGAGCCTCTTCACGCCCCCCGCTCCGGTGCCGGCCAAGTCCTGAGCAGGCGCATAATCGAGGCGGTCGGGGCGCGCCACGTGGGTTCGCGCTGTGGGGCCCGTGCAGCCGTGCGCTGCACCGGATACGGTGCCGGTCCCAACGACCAGTCGCTCAAAGCCGAAGGACACGCCACAGATGGAATTCGCCACGCTTGCCACCGGGCTGCGCGTGGGCAGCTTGACGCTCAAGAACCGGATCATCTTCCCGCCCATCTCGACCAACCTTGCCGCGGTCACCGGCGAAGTCACCGACGCGTTCATCTACCACTACGCCAGGAGGGCGCAGGGCGGCGCGGCCCTGCTCACGCTCGAGAACGTCTGCATCGATTACCCGGCCGCGATGGAAGGGGCCACCCAGCCCCGGTTCGACGACGCCAGCTTCGTTCCCGCCCTGAGCCGCCTCACGGAGCGGATCCACGCCCACGGCGCGCTCGCCTTCGCGGAACTCACGCATCCCGGCCTCATGGGCTCCCACCCGCCTTTCGTTGCCCCTTCGGATGTGGCGCTCCGGCCTGACCGTCTTCGCCCCCACGTCCTGACCGTCGCGGAAATCGAAGCCCTGGCCGACAAGTTCGCCCGGGCGGCAGCGATCGCGCAACGGGCCGGCTTCGACGGGGTCGAGGTCGAGGCGGCCCACGGCCTGCTCATCAACCAGTTCCTCTCGCCGCTGACCAACCGCCGCACCGACGACTATGGCGGCTCGATCGAGAACCGAGCCCGCTTTGCCGGCCTGATACGCGAGCGGATCGCGCAGCTGTGCGGGCCCGGCTATACGGTGACAGCCAGGCTTGGCGTGATCGACTACGTCGAGGGTGGCGTCCGGCCCGAGACCGACGGACTGGCCCTGGCGCGCCAGCTGCAGGAGCAGGGATATGCGGCCCTCCACGCCGACGTGGGTTTTGGCGACAAGGAGAAGCGCCTGGAACCAATGGCCTATCCGCAGGCCTGGCGCGCCGATCTCGCGCGCACCCTCAAGGCGGGTGGGCTGCGGATCCCGGTCATCGCGGTGGGCGTCATCCGAGAGCCGGAGGTTGCCGAGCAACTCCTTGCCGACGGCGCGGCCGACCTGGTCGCCCTGGGGCGCACGCTGATCGCCGACCCCGATTGGCCGCGCAAGGCGCTCGGGGGCAGGGCGCAGACGATCCGCAAGTGCGTGGGCTGCTCCGAGTGCATCGTGTCCCGTCACGTCGCCGGCACGGCCATCCGCTGCGGCGTCAACGCGGTCGTCGGCAGGGGCGAGGAGTACGCCACGATCGCGCCCGCCGCACGACCGAAGAAGATCGTCGTCGTCGGTGGCGGCCCGGCCGGTCTCGAGGCCGCCCGGGTCGCGGCTCGCAAGGGGCACCGCGTCGTGCTCTTCGAGCAGGAAGCCACCATCGGCGGCGCCCTGCGCCTGGGCTGCGTTCCACCCGGCAAAGAGAAGATGCGCTGGCTGGTGGACTACTACCGGGCCGTGCTGGGCGAGCTCGGGGTGGAGATCAGGACCTCGACTGCCGCAACTGCGGCGGGCGTCATGGGGGAGGACCCGGACGAGGTTGTGGTTGCCACCGGTTCCGATCCGCTGATTCCGCCGGTCGCCGGCATCGACGGCCCCCGAGTCGTCCCGTACACCGAAATCCTCGGCGCTCGAGTGCCCGGTGCGGAGCGCGCGAGCGTCCCCGGCGAAGGATCGGCAAGGGGAGAGAACGCCGGGGCCCCGGTCCGATGGTTGCCCACGGGAGAGCGCATCGTCGTGGGCGGAGGAGGGCTCGTCGGCTGCGAGACCGCGCTCTACCTCGCCGCCAACGGCAACTCGGTGACCATCGTCGAGATGCTCCCCGAGATCGCCATGGGGATGGAGCCGATCACCCGATCCTACCTGCTGCGCGAACTCGCCGACCATGGGGTGAGCGTGCACACGAACGCCAGGATCGAGCGACTCTCCGAAGACCGCGTCTTCGCCGCCACCGAGGAGGGCCCAGCGGAGATCCCGTTCGAGCGCTTCGTGGTGGCCTTTGGCGGTCAGCCGCGACCATTTGCGCAGCTGCCGGTGCCGACCGTTGTGGTCGGCGACGCCGTCAGGATCGGCAGGCTGGTGGAGGCGGTGCGCGATGGCTACGCGGTCGGCAGAGAGCTGTAGGAGGCGCGCGTGACGGTCGGGGCGTTCCTGCTCGGGCAACCGTCAAAGTGGTGCCCATGCCGCTCCGACCCGCGCTTGACGGCCCCGCGGGTCGTGCCTACCCTCGCCCCATGAGCACAGCCATTGGCGTTGCCGTACCGCGACGCGACGCCCCCGCGAAAGTGACCGGTGCGGCGCGGTATACGGACGATCTCGTTGTCCCGGGCGCCTGGTATGGCGCCACCATTCGCTCGACAGAGGCACGAGCACGGCTGCTCGGGATCGACCTCGATCCCGCCTTCGACTGGTCCCAGGTGGTGGTGGTCAGGGCCTCCGACATCCCCGGCGACAATGTGGTGCATCTCGATACCGACGACCAGCCAGCCCTGGCCAGCGACGAGATCCGCCACCCGGCCGAAGCGGTGGCCCTGGTGGCAGGGCCCGATCCGGCCACCGTGCGGGCAGCCTGCGCGGCGATCCACCTGCGCACCGAACCGCTCCCGGCGGTCCTCGACCCGCTCCGCTCTGAGCAGGTCTTCGCGCACTACGAGATCGACAAGGGCGACCTCGAAGCCGGGTTCGCGCAGGCCGACCTGGTGGTGGAGGGTGAGTACCGCGTCGGACCCCAGGAACACATCTACATCGAGCCCCAGGCGATGATCGCCGAGCCGGCACCCGGCGGCGGGATCGTGGTGACGGGCTCGATGCAATGCCCGTACTACATCCACGCGGCGCTCGCCCGCGCCCTGGGGCTCTCCGTCGCGCAGGTCCGCGTGGTGCAGGCCGTGACCGGCGGCGGCTTCGGCGGCAAGGAGGAGTACCCCTCCATGCTCGCGATCCATGCCTCACTCCTGGCGCTGGCGGCGCATCGGGCGGTGCGGATGGTCTACGGGCGACACGAGGACATCGCCGCAACCACCAAGCGGCATCCGGCCATCGTCCGCCATCGCACCGGCGTCATGCGCGATGGCGGACTGGTGGCGCAGGACATCGAGGTGGTGATGGACGCCGGCGCGTACACCACGCTCTCACCGGTGGTCCTGAGCCGCGGGACCATTCATGCCACCGGCCCCTATCGCTGTCCCAACGTGCGGGTGCGCGCCCGTGCCGTGATGACCAACACCGTGCCGAGCGGCGCTTTCCGCGGCTTCGGCGCGCCGCAGACGGAGTTCGCGGCCGAGCTGCACATCGCGCGGATCGCCGAAGCCTTGGGGATCCCGGCAGACGAGCTGCGACGCCGCCTCGTCTACAAGGAGGGCGACCTCACCGCGACCGGGCAGCGGCTGCGCAGCAGCATGGCGGCCGCGGACGTCCTGGAGCGGGCACTCGAGCTCTCGCACTTCGACGAGGAACGGGCGCGCACGGCCCGCGTCCGCGCCGAACGGTCGGCCTCCGGGAACGGCGCGTCCCCGGGCCCCGGCGCCGCAGCCGGGATCGGCAGCGCCACCGAGCGGGGGCCCCGGACGGCGCCCGGGGTCGGGCTGGCGCTCGCGTGGCACGGCGCAGGCTTCACCGGAAGCGGCGAGCGAGCGCTCGCCAGCGTGGCGGGGATCGAGCTGACCGCCGATGCCCGGATCCGGGTCCTGACGGCCCAGACCGAGCTCGGCCAGGGAACGGAGACGATCCTGCCCCAGATCGCGGCCGAGATGCTGGGCGTCCCCGTGGAAGAGGTTGCGAGTGCGCCGGTGGATACGGCGCAGGTACCCAACAGCGGCCCGACGGTGGCCTCCCGCACGGCGATGGTGGTGGGTGGGCTCATCGCCCAGGCGGCCCAGAAGCTGCGTGCGCAGGTGGAGGCAGCGAGCAGCCGGCCGTTCGCCGAGAGCTACCGCGCGTACGTCGCAGCGCATGGGCCCAAGCGGGTCGCCGTCCGCTTCGATGGCTTCCCGGGGATCGAGTGGGACGGGACCCACTACCGCGGCGACGCCTATCCCGCCTACAGCTGGGCGGCCGCCGTGGCCTTCGTGGAGGTCGACCTGGACACCGGCCAGGTGGCCGTCCGCCGCGTGGTTGCCGTGGACGAGGCGGGCCGGGTGGTCAACCCGGTGCTCGCCTCCGGCCAGGTCGAGGGAGGGACGCTGCAGGCCGTCGGCTACGCCACGCTCGAGGAGATGCAGATGCAGGACGGTCGGTTCCGCAACGACCGTCTGGCGACGTACCTGATCCCGACCTCCCTGGACGCCCCCGCGATTGAGGCGCACCTGCTCGAGTCGCCATTCCCGGACGTCATCCACGGGGCCAAGGGGCTGGGCGAGCTGCCCATGGACGTGGGCGCACCGGCCGTGATCGACGCGATCCACGATGCGATCGGCGTCTGGATCACCGAGCTGCCCGCGACTCCCGCCCGGGTGCTGGCGGCGCTCGAGGCCCGCGAGGCCGAACTGTCCAGCGCGACGACCGGAGAGGTGGCCCGATGACCCCGCAGCAAGGGTTCCCTTTGGATCCGGCCACGCAGGCGGATCTGGCCGCGGAGACAGCGACCGATGCGCTGACCGCCTATCAGTTCACCGTCAACGGTCAACCCGTCAGCGTGCGCGTGCCGGGCGGTCGACGGCTCCTGGACGTGCTGCGCCTCGACCTGGGCCTGACCGGCGCCAAGGAGGGCTGCGGTGAGGGCGAGTGCGGGGCCTGCTCGGTCCTCCTCGACGGCGCTGTGGTGGACAGCTGCATGGTGCCGGTCTGCCAGGTCGCCGGCCGCCAGGTCAGGACTGTCGAGGGGCTTGCAACTGACGACCGGATGGACCCGCTGCAGGCAGCATTTCTGGAGACCGGTGGCGTCCAGTGCGGGATCTGCACGCCGGGGATGTTGATGGCCGGGCGGGCCTTCCTCAACTCGGGGACCACGCCCACCGATGAGGCGATCCGCGAGGCTATCTCCGGGAACCTCTGCCGGTGCACCGGCTATGGACGCATCGTGGAGGCGATCCGACTGGCCGCCGAGAACCCCGGACTGCGGGCCACGCCACCACTGCCGGCCGACTCACCACTGCCGGCCGCCCCGGCCCTGCGACCCGCCGACGTGATCATTGACCTCGACGATCCGCCAGCGGTGACCCCGCGCACGCTCGACGCCGCCTATGCGCTCCTGGCTGAGGGTCTCTGGCGCCCCTTGGCCGGCGGCACCGACGCCCTGGTCGAACGGTCGGCCGGAAGCCCGGATCGGCGTGGATACCTTGACCTGGGGGCGCTCGAGGCACTGCGCGGGATCCGCCTCGAAGGGGACACGCTGGTGCTGGGCGCAGCCACCACCTACGCCGAGCTGCGCCAGAGCCCGCTGGTCGCGGAGCACGTGCCAGTGCTCGCCGAGATGGCCCGGGAGGTCGGGGCGGCACAGATCCAGAACCGCGGGACGTTGGGAGGCAACATCGCGACCGCGTCTCCGGCCGGGGACAGCCTGCCGGTGCTGCTGGCCCTGGACGCGGACTTCGTCCTCGGCAGCAGCCGCGGCGAACGCACCGTGGCGGCCTCCGCGTTCTTCACTTCCTACCGTCGCACCGCCCTTGCGGACGACGAGCTGCTGCTTCGCGTCCGGGTTCCGTTGCCGAGGGGGCGGGCGGTCGCGTTCCGCAAGGTTGGCACGCGGCGTGCGCAGTCGATCAGCGTGGTGTCGGTCGCGCTCGCCTGGCGCGCTGACAAGGACGAGCGGTGGCACGAGGTGCGGCTGGCTCTGGGATCGGTGGCACCCACACCGATCCGGGCCACCTCCACTGAGGCCCTGCTCGAGGGTGCACTGCCCACCCGGGAGCTGGCGGTGCGGGCGGGCACAGCCCTGAAGGCGGAGATCTCGCCGATCGACGACGTGCGCTCGACTGCGGCTTATCGGCGAGCGGCTGCCGGGCGGGTGCTGGAGCGGATCATCCGGGACGCCGCGGAACGGTGACTCGGAGTGCGTCGCGGGGACGACCCGCGACGCACCGTCCTGCCCGAACGGGGGGCTAGCGCTCCCAAGCGTCGCCGCTGGCGATCGCGCGCAGGGTGCCCACGCTGACCACCAGCCAGAACGCGAGCAGGAGCACGAACAGGCCAACCGCCGTCGCTTCCAGGAAACCCAGGTGCCAGCTGCGTGCCAGGGCCAGGGTGCTGGCAGTGTAGGCGCCGAGCGGGAATGTGAAGCCCCACCAGCCGAGACCGTAGGGAAGCTCGCCTCGCCGCAGGTAGGCCGCCAGCAGCAGGATCGCCGTGGCCAGCCACCAGAGCCCGAAGCCCCACATGGCAGCCGCCGTCAACGAGCTGAGCTGGGCGACCACCGGCGCCATGGAGCCCCACAGCGGCGCGCCCGCCTGGGCGGTGCGCAGCAGGACCAGGCTCCCAACTCCGATCGGTCCCAGCCCGATCCAGAGCGAGGGGGCCAAGGATGCCGCGGGCAGCGGGTGGAAGATCAGCCGGTCGTACAGCAGCGACGCGACCAGCACGAAGAGGACGAATCCCATCCCCCAGAACGCGTAGGCGCCAAAGAGCAGGGCGGCGGCGTCTTCGCGCCCCACGTGCGGTATGAGCGGGAGCAGGGTGAGGGGAACCACGATGTTGACCACCGGCGGGATGAACCATGCCCCGTTTGCCAACTCGGGTCCCACGGGATGCGAGACGAACAGCAGGTGGGCGAACAGCACGCTGACCGCGAACGCCAGGATCATGCCAAGGGCGGCCAGGATCGCAACGGTCCAGGCAACGTCGCGGGGCGCGCCGATGGACGGCCCGATGGTGGCGATCCCCACCGCCAGGACCAGGATGCCGCCGGGGAACGTGCCGTACAACGCGCCGGCCACCGGGCTCGCGAGGTCCTTGCGGGCCGCGTCGGGATGCTGGACCCAGCGGGCCACGTACGGGATCCCGAGCAGGACCGCCAGCGCCGCGGAGAGCACGACCATGAACACGCCGAATCCGCGCGCCAAGTTGCCGAGGCCGGCGATCTGGCCCGGATCCTGGTAGGCGATGATGCCGACGATCGCCGTCCCCATCACGGCGCCGTACCAGCCCGGGTGAAAGCCGCGGAGCCGAACGGTGGGCTCGGCCGCGGCGCCTTCCTCGGCCGACAGAGTGGTTGACACAGGAACTCCTCCAGAGATACGGGACAAGGGTTGGCACTCCGAGCGCCCCTCAGGGTGGCGCCGGACATCCGGGACGGGAGGCACACCGTCGGGATGGGGCCTCCGCGCGCGGACGCACCGCGATCTCCATCAAACGAGGTCCAGCGCCATCTTGAGCGCGAGCAGCCAGAGCAGGACGCCCACCACGCGCCTCAGCTGGGCGCCCGTGAGAACGGTCTGCATCACGCGCGACCCCGCCAGCGACCCGCCGGCCGCGAGCACAGCCATCGTGAGCGTGAAGCGCGGGTCGACGCCGCCCAGAACCGCATGTCCGGCAAACCCCGAGAGCGAGGAGAAGAATACCGCGAGCGCGGTGGTGCCGGCCGCGACCTTCGGGTCAAGCCCGAGCCAGGTGAGGCCGGGCAGGATGACGTTGCCGCCGCCCACGCCGAGCAGCCCACCCAGGAACCCGGCCACCCCACCGAGGCCTGCGCCGAATCCCGCCTCGACCGACGGGCGCATCTTCCGGCGGCCCGGCCTCGCCCGGTACATGAGCATCACGGCGCCCGCGAAGACCAGAAAGCCGACGAAGAGCACCAGCAGCACGCGTCGATCCACGCCCGCCGTCAGGCGCGCCCCGAGAGGCGCGAGGACCACCGCCGCGGCCAGCACCGGCATCCCGACTCGCCAGTCGACGAGCCGCCCGCGCCAGTAGGCAACCGTCGCCGCGGAGAGGCTGACGGCGTTCAGCAGCAGCGCCGTGGAGGTCGCCTGACCCAGCGGCACCCCCAGGTAGTAGAAGAGTGGCACGAAGAGGAACGCGGCACCCAGGCCTGCCATCGCCATGACACCGGAGAAGACGAAGACGCTCGCCCCGCCGACCAGATAGAGGAGCACCGACCAGGACCTTTGCTGACTCAGCGTGGGAATCCGGAACCGGACACCCGGGCCGCGCGAGTGGGGCCAGGTTCGCGCCGCTGGTCGTTCTCAATAGACAAGCACGTGGGTCGCAGCGCTGATCTCGAGTACGAAGCGGCCCGCGGCCACTACCTCGGCATTGTCGGCGAATTGCGTGGCCGCGTCGATCTTGCGATGCGCAACGCCGAGCGGGCAGGCCAGCAGCCGTCCACCCAGCTCCTGGTAGTCCGCCAGCAGCTTCGAGACGGGCGGATATCCATCCACCGCCACCCCGTCGGCCGCGCCCTTGACGGCCAGCTCCACGCCGCCGTCCTGGAGCCCAACCACCACCTCCACCTCGGAGGCCAGCGCGCCCACGGCCATCACCAGTGGCATGGTTGCCTTCTCGGGCTCATCCAGCCCATGGGTGATCATGATGAGGTACCTCTCGGTCGTCGCCATGGTTCTCGTTACCTCCTGTCCCGGGTGCCAGTCACTCCGGTCCGGGCTTCATCTGGTCGCGGCCCGGCCCTGGCCGCTCTTCGAATGTGCCGTGGCCATAGCTCGAATGGACTCCATGCCGCGGAACCCACGGCTGCGGTCCGCCTCCTGGGTCCAGGTTGCGAGTCGGGCAGCCGTGAAGCCCAGGAGAAGCGCCACCGTGGACACCGCGACGTGTGCCCCGCCGCTCAGCAGGGTGAGACTCCCGGTGAGGCGATCCCCCGTGATCTCAGGATGGCCATCGCCGGCGCCAGCAGCAGCGCCGGCAGCGGCCTTCCAGAAGGCGCCGCCTGTCCATCCGCCCGGTTGTGGAGCGCGGGTTGGGCCCGCCTCTCGAGCGGCTTGCGTCGGAACCCGCGGAGAACGCCGTACCTGCGTCTGGAGGCGGGGAAGCGTGGGGCCGTTGCCTTTGCCTCCCCGCCGTCACATTCGTCAGACGACCATCGGGGTCAGGGCCCATTCGGCAGGGTCCTGGCTCAGGGGTCGACATCTCAGGCCATACTGTGCCAAGATCCGCTGAGTTGTGCGCGGGCCTGCTGGCCCCTTGTGTCAGGGCCGGTCGGCAGGCAAGGCCTGTCGGTTGCGGGCCCTCAGGCGGCCGGCCCAGCTCCCTCCGTTGCGCGCAACAAGAGCACCGGCACGGTGGCACGTTGCACGACACCTTCCGCCACGCTGCCAAGGATCAGGTGCGCCAGCCCGTGGCGGCCATGGGTGCCCATCACAATGAGGTTCGCGCCCCACCGCGTCGCCTCGGCCAGGATCTCGCCTGCCGGGTCGCCCACGTCGGTCGCAAGGGCGGCCGCTTCGGCTGCAATGCCCGCCTCGCGCGCCTCTGCCAGAGCACCTTCGAGGATGCGCGCACCTGACTCGCGCAGGGCGCCCTCCAGGGTTTCGTAGTTGAGGAACGCCAGGTCAGCCCACGGTGCCAGTGCCACGCCAAGGTCGATCACGTGGGCGACTCGCAGGGCCGCGTGCTGGTCGGCGGCGAGCCGGAGCGCCTCCCGATAGGCCCGCGTGGAGGGTTCGCTGCCGTCGATGGCCGCCAGGATCCGCTCGTACATCCGAACCCTCCCTTGGGTGCGCCTCGTGGCCCGCCGCCCGCAGCCGGTCAGGAGGCGATCTCGGCCACCTCCGGCAGCCCCCAGCGGTCCTGATCCGCGAGCTCGACCTTCTTGACGCGCTGCAGGACCTTGTTGCGCTTGATGAGCAGCCGCAGGTCACTCATCGGCGGGAAGGAGATCGCCTGCTCGGGGCACAGGTTCATGCAGCTCGTGCAGCCCACCATGCAATCCTCGGGTGCATAGGTGGCCGCCTTCTTCGACGCGTAGTCGTACTTGAGGACGCCACGGCCGCAGGCCGTCACACAGATCCCGCAGCCGATGCAGAGATCTGCGGTGACAGTGGAGCTCCACGCGATCTCTGCTCGCGGGATGCCATGCCATGGCTGCTGGAAGCGGGGGTCGCTCATCGTTGGTCAGTACCTCGTCACGCGCGCCGGTGAACCGCTCACCGGCGAAGGAACGGCGCTCGTCGCACCGGATGTGAATACATCAGGCCATAGTGTCCCATTACGCGATGATACAAGGCAGGGCCACTGGTGCCCGAAGCCTGGGGGCCGAACGGCGGGCCTCGCAGGCCGGACGGCGATCCGGCGACCAGACATCTGGCCCGGCGGCAGCGCGTGAGCGTTTCCGCGCGCCGCCCTCGGGTGCGGCGCTCATCCTTGAGCGACGATTGCGCTAATTGCGCTAGTGGCCCCCGAGCGCAAGGTAGGCCGCCCATGCGGCCAGCCCTCCCCCGAAGACCACCAGCAGGTTCCAGCGGGCCATCCGCACCGCCACGAAGGCCGACGCCAGCAGGATGAGCGCGCCGGGTGCCGCCAACAGCGGACGCCCCAGCGTGAGCGCCACGCTGGCGAGGAGGCCGACGAAGACCGCCATGACACCGGCCAGGGCCCCTTTCACCCACGCCCAGCGGCGCAGGACGGGATAGATCTCGGCCGCCACCGTGGTCATGGCCACGCTCGGTGCGAAGATGGCGACGGCGGCCAGCACACCGCCCCACAGACCGGCCACCCGATAGCCGACGAACGCCGCACTGATCAGGAACGGGCCTGGTGTGACCTGGCCGAACCCGATCGCCACCCCGAACTGGGACAAGCTGAGCCAGTGCCGGCTGTCGACCACGTCCTGCTGGAGCACCGGCAAGATCGTGGAGCCGTTGCCGAACGCGACCGTCCCGATCCGGGTTATGTCGAGGAAGACCGTGGACAGAACCCCGCCCGCGGCGGTCGCCACCGCCGCGGCGACCACCACGGCCGCGCCCGGCACGAGGGCCATGCCGATACGCCGCCACGAGAGCGCCTCGTCAGCGGGCGCGGGGGCGGATTCGCCGCCTGGCGCCCCGGCACTGCCGGGTGAGACGGGCCCGGGCGAAGGATCGCCGCCCCCGGCGTTGCCACCACCCGTCGCGCGTGCGCCGCTGCCCACCAGACTGGCGCCGGCCCGACTCGGCCGGACCAGAACGGCGCCGAGCGCGAGCCCGCCCAGGACGGCCAGCAGCAGGGTGGCGCCGCTCACGGCCACCGCGAACCCCGCCAGGGCCAGCAGCGCCGGCACGGTGCCACGCGCATGCTGCAGCGCGAAATCGATCGCGACGCTCGCCACCACGCCGACCACGATGGCGTCCAGGCCAACCACCAGGCGGGTCACGGCCGGGGCGGCTCCGTAGGTCGCATAGAGCCAGGAGAGGCCGAGCATCAGCACCAGCGCCGGCGTGACGAACCCCGCGGTGGCGGCGACGGCCCCCACCACCCGGTGGATCCGGTAGCCGATATAGGCGACCAGGTCCACCATGATGGCGCCCGGATAGAGCTGCACCAGCCCGAGGCCCTCGTCGATCTCCTGGCGGTCGATCCAGCCACGGCGGACGGGCACCGAACGGATGTTCTGGAGGATGGCCATCCCGAACGAGGTCAGGCCAATCGCGAAGAAGGTCGTGAAGAGCTCGGCCACCCCCGGCACCACCCTGCCGCGCGGAGCCGCTCCCTCCCCGGTCACAGGCAGCGGCCGGGCCGCGCCCTCGCCGGCGGGCACATCCACCGCCGGAGAAACCATCAACGCACCACGAGCACCGGGCAGTGCGCGCGCTCGGCAACGTGATCCACGGTGCTCCCGAGGAGGACTCCCGCCAGCCCGTGCTTGCCGTGGGCGCCGAGCAGGATCACGTCGCTGCCGAGCTGGTCCGCGAGCCGCACGATCTGCTCGGACGGCGTGCCGACCCGCACGTGCAGCGTGGTGCTCACGCCGGCGTCGCGCAGGAACTGGGTGGCCTCGTGCAGGTGGCTGCGAACGCGCTCTTCATAGCCGCGATCGAGACGGCGCTCGACGGCCTCGACTTCGCCCTCGGTGACGAAGGGGTCCGGCACATCAAGCAGGAAGGCCGGCAGATCGCCCGGGTCCACCACCGTCACGACATCGACCGCGTGCTGCGCGCACTCGGCGCAGTCGAGCACTTTGCGACCGGCATCCTGCGCGTGGGCCGAGAAATCGGTGGCCCACAGGATCTTCTGGAACATCGGAGCTCCTCCTCACCCCGGCCCGCGGGCAGGGGTGTTCGGCAGGCGCGGCGCGGCACCCATCAGGCCGGCCGCACCACGCGCGTTGCAATGGCGATGGGTTGCCCGAGCTGCAGGGTGTTGGTCACCGTGCCGTTGGAGGCGAGCGCGTCGAGCAGGGGCCGCAGGGCCGCCTCGGGCTCCGGGCTGGTCACGGTGACCTGCACATGGAAATCGCCCAGACGGGGCCCGTCGGGGCCGCCGAAGCGAGTGGCCTGCGCGGTCACCTCCACGGCATCGATGCGCAGGCCGGCCGCCGCACTCTCGCGCTGGATGCCCGAGATCATGCAGACCGCCAGCGCGCCGATCAGCGCCTCGGTGGCCTTGGGCGCATCCACCGGCTGGGTGCCGGTGATGGTCCAGGTGGCGGTCCATGAGCGGGCGTGCACGGTGGCCATCAGGGCGTCGACCTGGTTGGCCACGACCGAGAGCACCTGGGGCTGGGCATGGATCTGAGACGTCACGGGAAACTCCTGTGCCTGCGATGTGGATGCAACTCGTCCGACCCGGTCAGGTCCGGGGCGTTGCGCCGCCGCTGGCGCCTACACCTCCGGCGCGGGCGCCACGCAGCAGGATCGTCTCGCCCCCCATGGCCAGCCCGACCGCGGCGCAGTAGTACATGGCGCTGGCGGGCCGGGGCAGGCCCTCGGGGACCGCGTGCGGATCGTCGAAGAGCTTGACCGCGACCGGCGCCTTGGTCAGGGTGATGGCGCCTGCGATCCGCTGACTGAGCTCGGCATAGTCGGGTGGCTGCTCGCGCAGCACCGTGATGGTGGACATCGCTGGACTCCTTGGGGTATGCGTGGCCTTCGCGCGGGCCCGGGGGCCGCGGCGCGGCACAAGTTCAGGCGGCGGGATCGGGCGCCGGCACCGGGGCTGCCCGCCGGCCCTGGAAGTAGGCCCGCACCCGGTCGGCCGAGCGCAGGTAGAAGACCATGATCAGGATCTGGAAGATCGGCATGGTGGCGGCCGGGATGGCCACCAGGGGCGAGAACGCGCTGCTCGCGATGGCGATCGCGGTGCCGTTGTTCTTGCCGGTGCTGCTGAAAGCGAGGGCCATGTTCTCCGGGTAGCCCATGCCAAGGCGCTTGGCGAGCCAGGTGACGAGCAGCAGGGTGACCCCGATGAAGATCGCATTGGGGACCAGGAGCAGCAGCACCGTGCTCCACTTGCTGACGATGAGGGTGGCCTTGCCGAAGAAGATCAGGAAGACGATGGCGTACATCGCGAGCAGCGAGAGGGCCGGGAAGAGCGGCTGCAGCTTCGCGAAGCCGGCCTGCCCCATGCGCCGCAGCAGGGCCCAGCGGGTGGCGTAGCCCAGGATCATGGGGGCCACCAGCACCTCCAGGATGGAGCTGATGAGGTCGCCGATGGGCACCGGCACGTGGTAGCTCGAGGCGTACAGCACCATCCAGGCGGGCACCGCCACGATCGCGAGCAGGAAGCTCAGCGCCACCACCACGGTGGCCAGCTCGAGGTCGCCCTTGGCGAGGCCCGTATAGCCGATGGCCATGCTCGAGCAGGGCACCACCATCACCAGCATGAAACCCAGGGCGAGCAACGGCTCGTGGATGAAGAGCGCTGCGAGCAGCCAGCCGAAGAGGGGCGCCCAGAGGAAGTTGAAGAGGAGCGCCAGACCCACCGCGCGCACGTTGCGTCCGGCGCGCGCCAGCGCCTCGAAGCGCACGTTGACCATCATGGGGTAGACGATGAAGAAGACCGCCACCGTGGTCAGCCCGCCAATGGTGGCGCTGGCGGCCTTGGCGAAGGAGGCCGCCGGGTAGCCGATGGCCAGACCCAGGGCCATGGCCAGGGCCACATAGAGGAGCATCCAGCGGTTGAGGTGCTCCTGGAAGGTTCGCAGACGAGACATGGGGGAAGGCTCCTTCGCCTTGTGGTCCAGCCGCTCGGCGCTCAGGCGCCCGGCGGGTTCGGGGTGGAGATTCGGGGCAGGCACGCCGCGACCGGGCCTCTGTCGCGGCCTCCCCGGTTGCTGGTGCCAGCGATCGTCCGTTCCAAAGCCTGGCCCGGCCTCACGCGGACGGCTCCAGCAGTTGTCGCAGGTCCGCGAGCGCCGCCGCGCAGGCGGCCTCGTCGCGCTCGTAGTAGACCCAGCGGGCGTCCGCGCGGTGCCGGCTGGCACGCACCAGCCCCCCATCGCGCAGGCGGGCCAGGTGGTTGCTGACGTTGTTGGGGCGTTCCCCGAGCGCAGCCGCCATCTCGCAGACGCAGGCCGGGCCCGCCTGCAGCATCGCCAGGATGGTCGATCGGGTATGGTCGGCCAGCAGCGACGCAGCGCTCACCTGCGCGCGGACGTCGGGCACGGGCAGGTCCGTTCGGCAGACCGGTTCGAGCGGCGCGGTGGTCCGCATCATTGCGTTATCCCTCCTTGCGGTCCTCCACGTCTTCTCGTGCGTGGCCGCCTCGTCTCCGGTCACGGGACCAGGATCCGGGCATGCTGCGGGGCCAGAGCAAACTGCACCATCGCGAAGAGCCGCGAGAGCCTCGCGCGCCCCACCCCGGCGGCCATGAAGCGTGCCCCGAGCCCGAGCACCCTCGGGAGGAGCGAAAGACCGAACAGCAGCACGGGGAGGATCGACGGCAGCAACATCTCAGCTCATAGTGTGTCAACAAGGCATGAGATGCCCTAGTTGCAGATGACCCGGAAAGATCGGGCCATCCGGCCCGCGACGACGTGCATCCCCCGCCGCGCCTGCGCGGCGGGGGCAGAGGACCCTTACTGCAGCCGGCCCCGCAGCAGAAGGGCCACCACCAGGGCGGTGGCCAATCCCACGGCCGCTGCCCAGGCAACCATGGCAACCGGCTGGCCCGGGTACGCGACGCCGGCCACGCTGGCGGCCAGGGCACTGGCGCTGACCGCGGTGATGAGGATGGTCAGCCAGAACTCCAGCACGTTGGTGGTCTGCTCATAGCGCGTGGTGATCTCGAACGTGATCCCATCGAGCTTGTCGGTGAGCGCCCGGTAGAGCTCGTCGATTCCCAGCACGCGCTGGCCGTAGGCGGTGACCTCGTCGCTGAAACGGTTGGATGTCGCTACGGTCCCGCGGTACTCTTCGAGTCCCGTGAGGACCTCGGCCTTGAGGTCCAGCAGCCCCCGGACCGACGTGGGGCGATCCGCTGACAGTCGCTCGTGGAACCTGCGCAGCACCGCCCGTTCCAGGACCAGCAGCTCGATGGCCACCAGCAGCGGGAGGGCGCTGCGGGCGGGGAGTGGGACGCCATCGGCGCCACGCGGCAATGCTTCGCCGGTGCGCAGGTCCACCGCGCCACGGCGCGACAGGAACGAGACTCCGTCCTCCCGCAGGCAGAAGTCGCGGCGCAACTCGGCGTCCACCACGGCGCGCTTGAAGGGCAGCCTCGAACGGTCCAGGTAGAGGAGACGCACCAGCTCGGGGCCGTGCGCGTCCAGCAGCGCAGCCAGGGACGGTCCACCTGGCCCGCTGCGGAGGATGCTGCAGGCGAACGCGTCGGATGCGGCCGCGGCACCCGCCATCTCCGGATCCATCCCGGCGAGCCAGGCGCGCACCGCCGCGGCCGGACCACCCGCACTTTCAGGGTCCAGCCAGCCGATGTATCGGCTGGCATCGAGCGGACTGGCCGGCGCAGGGATCCAGATCTCCCACAGCCCAACCCCCGCCACGTGGGTCACCAGGAAGACGTCGGCATAGTCGGGCCACCCGCCCTCGCCGGATCCCAGGTTGCGGACACGGCCCACCGGCTGGCGCTCCATGCGTCGGCTTTCGAGATACGGACGGCCCAACACGGCCAGCTCCACGTCCCGCATCTGGGCCATGCGTGCCGCTGCCTGGGCGGCCGGGATCCGCTCCCTGGTCGCCTCCAGCCGCTCCGCCAGATCCGCATCGGCCACCGTTGGGAAGAGGAGCACCAGCAGGGTCTCCAACGGCGAGGCTCGATCGACGCCTCCCGGAGCGAGCGCCGCAGACGGCTCTATGACTCCCACGCGCTGCCTCCCACCCAGATTCACCTGTCCCGCCCGTCCGGTGCCGGGGCGCGGGTCCGGGGGCGGCCAACGTATCGTAGTCCGAGCCTCCACCTGCGCCGAACGCGCGGCCGCAGCCGGATCACCACGTGAGGTCCGGCGCCTCAATTTCGCGTGTGATATAGTCAAAAAAGCGTGTTCCGGTCGGGCTGAGGCGAGGGTCGCCTGCGGGGATCGGGCGGCCAGGCTACCGGAAAGGACGTTTCATGAACGTCATCAGCCGAGACGTACGAGTCATCGTTCGAGGTCAGAGCGAAAGCCCGACCAGGATGCAGATCACCGCAGGGCGGTTCTCCATGGTGATCGATGAGCCTCCGGAGCTGGGCGGCAGCGACGCCGGCCCGTCCCCGATCCAGGCGCTGCTGATGTCGCTGGCGGGCTGCCTGAACGTGACCGGCCATGAGGTTGCCAGGCAGCGCGGTCTGCACCTCAACGGGATGAAGGTGACGATCGACGGGACCATGAACCCCTGCGCGTTCATCGGCTGCTCGTTTGAGGAACGCGCAGGGTTCCAGCAGATCAAGGTGACCGTGGACGCGGAGATGGACGGCGCCACGCAGGACGAGATCGAGTCCTGGCTCCAGGAGACCGAGCAGCGCTGCCCGGTGACGGACAACGTCAAGGCCGACACGCAGGTGGTGGTGACGCTGGCCGCACGGGGCTGACGGGCAGGCACGGAACCGGCCGATCGAGGTTCAGAGGCATGCTGGAAGTCGAGTTACTCTGGTTTGAGGACTGCCCCAATCACCCGGCCGCACGGGAGCTGCTCCGCGAGGTCCTGGCCGAGCGCGGCCTCGACACGCCGGTGCACGAGATCGATGCGACCGACCCGGCGGAGGCGGCCCGACTGCGCTTCCCCGGCTCCCCCACGATTCGCGTCAACGGGCGCGACATCGCTCCCGGCTACGTCGACCCGGGCGACTACACCCCGCGCTGCCGCGTCTATCACACGACGGCCGGACTGCGGGGCGTGCCGGAGCGAGCCTGGATCGAGGCGGCCATCGACGAGGCGATCGCCCGCGAGACGAGCGGAGCGTAGCCCCTGGCCCAGGCGCGCTGCAGTCGCCGATCGGGGCCGCGGCCTCAGTGCTCCGGCTGCCCCAGGCGCTGCCTGGCCGCCGCGATCGCCTCGCGTACACGTTCCGGAGCGGTCCCGCCGACCACGTTCGGCCGGCGCACCGCCGCCTCCAGGCTCGCTGCGTCGCGCAGCGCCGACGCGAGTCCCACTCGCTCGTCGGCGGCCTCGGCCGCGAGCCGCCGCGCGTCGGAATCGTCTTCCGCGCCCAGCGCGCCGACAAATACGTCGCCGGTGAGCTCATCCAGCCGACAGCCGCGGCGCTCCGCCTCTGCCACCAGGCGCCCCGCCACGTGGTGGGCCGTGCGGAACGGGAGGCCGTGCTCGACCAGCGTGTCGGCGACCGAGGTGGCGGTGATGTGGCCGCGCAGCGCCGCCTGCCTCATCTGATCCGGGTGAAACGTCAGCCCACCCACGACGGCCGTCATCACGCGCAGCGAGGAAGCGAGCACCGCAGCCGCATCGAAGAGCGGTGCCTTGTCCTCCTGCAAGTCGCGCTGATAGGCAAGCGGCAGCCCCTTGAGCACGCCCAGCATGGTCGCGAGGTGGCCGGCGACGCGGGCCGCGCGCGCCCGCACCAGCTCGCACGGGTCGGGGTTCTTCTTGTTGGGCATCATCGAGGAGCCAGTGGCATGGGCATCTGCAAGCGTGACCCACCCGAAGGCCGGGTTGGACCACCAGACGAGTTCCTCCGCGAGCCTCGACAGGTGCACCATGGCAAGCGCGGCGGCGGCCAGAAATTCCACCACGAAGTCGCGGTCGCTCACCGCGTCGAGCGAGTTGGCCGTGACTCCCGCGAAGCCCAGGTCGGCGGCGGTCGCCTCGCGGTCGAGCGCGAAGCCGGCCCCTGCCAGCGCCCCCGCACCCAGCGGCGAGCGATCCGCCCGCCTGGCACAATCGGCCAGCCGATCCCGGTCGCGCTGCAGCATCTCGACATAGGCGAGCAGGTGGTGGGCGAGGAGCACCGGCTGCGCGGGCTGCACATGGGTCATCCCCGGCAGGATCGCCTCGCCGTCCCGTTCGGCCCGGTCCACCAGCGCCCGCTCCATGGCGACCAAGGCGGCGTCCAGATCCCGAACCGTCCGGCGGAGCCAGAGACGCAGGTCGAGGGCCACCTGGTCGTTGCGCGAGCGCCCGGTGTGGAGCTTGCCGGCCAGCGGGCCGAGGCGCGCGGCAAGAGCGGCCTCCAGGTTGAGGTGCACGTCTTCAAGCGCCGGATCCCAGGTGAACGTGCCGGCTTCGACCTCGACGCGCAGGGCACCCAACCCTTCGATCAGCCGACCGGATTCCTCGGCAGTCAGGAGCCCCGCCCGCTCCAGCCCCCGCACGTGCGCGATCGATCCCTCGATGTCATCAATCGCCAGCCCTCGATCCACCTCGACCGAGCGGGTCGCGTCGGCCACCACCGGATCCGTTTCGCCCGTGAAACGGCCGCCCCACATGCGCATCGGGCCCCTCCTCTTCCGGCAGTGTACCGGGCAAAGGTCGGCTCCACCGGTGGCGGGACCTGCGCCCCGGGGATCCCCGCCGGATGACGCCGGGCAGATCCGCGGCCGCGGGTGGCGCCGTCAGCCACGGCGGGGACCGAGGCGGACCTGGCCCCGCGCCGGTAAGTACCTCCAGGCAACGATCGCCGCAAGCAGCGCGCCGACCGCGCTCGCCGCAAAGACCGGGCCATGCCCCCAACCGCCGTAGAGCAACCCGCCACCGAGGTTCGCCACGATGGAGGCAACCCCGTTGGTGCTCATTCCGTAGAGCGCCTGGCCGCTGGCCTGCAGCCGCGCAGGCAGCATCGAGCCCACCGTCAGCACGATGGTCACCGTGAGCGCTCCGTACCCCAGGCCCGTCAGCAGGCGCGTGGCAATGATCACGGCCGGATCGGCCAGCACGATCCACAGGACAAAGGCCGCCGCGTACAGCCCGCAGCCCAGCGCGAAGAGGCCGCGCAGCCCAACCACGGGAACGAGCCGGCCGACCACCAGCATGGCCGGGATCTCGAAGAGCGCCGACACGGTCGCCGAGAGCGCGATCACGGAGGGCGGCCCGCCAAGCTGCGCCAGCCGAAGTGGCAGAAACGTGAAGCTCGCCAGGACGCCCAGGTGGACCAGGACCACCGCCGCGAGCACACCCACCAGGCGCGGGGCGGTGGAGAGCGCCGTCCCGACCGAGCCGACCGCGCGCCACCAGCGCTGCGGGGCCTCGATCTCGAGCCCAAGGGCGGCTGCCGCATCGTCACGCACCGGCACCGGACCGTTCGCGGCTCCGTCCGGCGCGCCAGCGTCGGGGCGCGTGGCCTCCGGGGCTGCGCCCGGGGCCTGGCTGCGCGCGCGCCCAGCCTCCGGAATCGCGCCCACCGTGACCGCCACCAGGATCCCCGCCACGGCTGCCAGCAGATAGGCCAGCCCGTAGCCGATCCCGTCATACAGGTAGCCTGCCGCCAGGGCCGCCACCGCGAAGGACCCGCTCTCGATCAGGCGAAACCCGCCGTATCGGTCCGCCCGAGACCCCAGCACCCCGAGCGCGATCGCGTCGGTCAGCATCCCCGCGCCCGACTCGACCAGATAGTAGGCGAGCACCGCGAGCGCGACCAGGGGCAGGACGAGCGGCGCTCCGAAGAGCAGGGCCGCCAGGCTGGAGGCCAGCGCGGCCACCACGAGCGCGCGACGCCGGCCCAGGACCACGTCACCCAGGTGACCCCATGCCGGCAGTGCGACCAAGTACCCCAGAGCCGTGAGCGCGATCAGCCCGCCGATCGCGGGCACGGAGAAGCCGCGCTGTTCGAGGATGACGGGGACGAACGGCAGCAGGACGCCGATCAGGACGCCCACCACGAGGTACAGGCCGCGCAAGGCACGCACGGGGGTTCATGGTAGGCGTCCAGGCGGGGCGACGGCGCCTTGCATGGCATACTCAGCCCGCCATGCGACTGGAGCTCACGCGACGCGGGGATTACGCAGTGCGGGCCGCCATCGCACTGGCAGCCGTCAGCACCAACGGGCTGCTCAGCACGCGGCGGATCGCCGCGGAAATGCAGATTCCGCCCCGGTTCCTCCCGCAAGTGATGGCGGACCTCGCGCGGGCCGAACTGGTGGTGGCCCAGACTGGTCGATCCGGGGGCTACCGGCTGGCTCGGCCGGCCGCGGAGATCTCGCTGCTGGAGGTGATCCACGTCGCGGAACACGAACACGGCATGCGGACCTGCGTCCTGCGAGGTGGTCCTTGCGACCCGGACGCGCCGTGCGATGTCCACGACGTCTTTTCGGCGGCCCGGGAGGCGCTGCTCCGGTCGCTCGAAGGTGCCAAGCTGGGGGACGTGGCAGAGGCCCGGATCCGCCGGCTCAGCGCGGGACCGGCCGTGGCTCCGGCCGAAACGGTCAGCTCGCCGTTCCAAACCTCCGGACCGCCAGCACGCTGACGAGCCAGCCCAGCACCAGGCTGGCACCCGCGATGGTGCACCAGATGCAGATCGCGTGGATCACGAACAGCTCCAGGTAGACCAGCGCCGCGATCACGAAGACGCTTGCCAGCCCGAGCCCGTACAAGACGTACAGGGCGCGCCGGTCCCCGTTGCGCCACCAGGTGAGCGCCGAAGCCAGGACGATCACGGCCACGCCCAGCCCGAAGAGCGAGACGGGGATTCCCATGAACGCGCTGTACTGGCTGTTCTGGACGGTGTCGCACCCCTGCACGATGAAACAGACGGGGGTGGAGTTGGTGAGCTTCTCGACGGCCAGGTAGATGAGGGCGACCATCGCGATCAGCACCAGCGCCACCATGGCCGCCCCGAACGTGGCCCGCTCGCTCCCCAGCCACGGCCGGAGTGCAGACGGCAGGCCTCCGGGGCCGCCCGGAGAGGAGGTCCCGGGAGGCACCGCGCCGGCAACGCCTGCCCGCGCGGACGTTGCATCAGCAGCGCCCGCGCGCGGCGACGCTGCATCAGCCGAACCTGCACGCGCGGGGGTCGCATCGTGTCGCACCCGACCGCTCCGGGTCTGGCCCCCGCCCGAAACCCGCTTTCCGCTCACCGGAGGATCTCCTCGCTCATGGTGCCGAAGAACTGACCGAAGGCCCCGGGCTGGACGATGCCGACGGAGTCGCCGACGAGGGCGCGGCGGATGCCAGCGCCCGAAGCTCAGCGTCAATCGCAGCGGAGAACGAGGGCACCGTCAGCGCAACCGACGATTGCGCTGCGGGACTGCCCGACGGACCCACCAGCGATCCGTACAGCAGCTTGCCGTTCATGAAGATGGTCGGCGTCCCGGCGATGCCGAGCTGCTCGCCCTGGGTGGTCTCGGCTTCCGCCGCCTGCGCGATCGCCGGATTGGCCAGGCACTGGTCGAAGGCGCTCTGATTGAGGTTCAGTTTGGCGGCGATCGCGTCGTACAGCGCGCGGTTGAACCGGCCCCCGTTCTCGGGCCCCTGGTTGGCGAAGAGGTAATCGTGATAGGGCCAGAACTGCCCCTGCTCTCCGGCGCACCGCGCCGCCACGGCGGCGGTGAGCGATGCGGGGCCGATGATCAGCATGTCGTGGTAGGTGATCTGGACCTGGCCCGTGGCCACGTACTGGCGCATCAGGTCCGGCTCAACGGTCAACGAGTAATCGTCGCAGACCGAGCACTGGAAATCCGCCCACTCGTCCAGCTTGATCGGCGCGTTGGGGTTGCCGATCGAGCGCCCGTGCGCCAGGCTGAGCGGCAGCGTCTCGGCGGGGGCGACAATCGGCCCGCTCGATCCGTTGACCACGTTCTGGACAAGCACGAAGGCGAGTGCCAAGACCGCCACGACGGCGACGCCGGCGGTGATGAGCACGGTGGGGGATCGCAGCACCGAGGGAGCCTGCGGACTCCCGCCAGGTCGCCGCGGCCCCTGCCCGGCGGGAGCCCGCGGCGGGCGCGCGGGCGCGCGTCGTTCTCTCCGGGACGCAGTATTCGAGATGGGACGGTTGGCGCTCAGGATGCGACTCCTTTCGGGACGCGACGGTCCCCGCAGGGCCCGCAGATGGCGACCGCCTGGCACGCCCCCGGGGCACGTCCGGTACGCGGGCCACGCGCACGGCGCAGGGTACCGCAGGCGCCCGAGAAATGCGGCCGGAGGGCCCCGTGAGGCAACCGGAACCCCAGCTCAGCGGGACAGCTCGATCGTGTCGACGACGCCCACCGCCAGGGTGCGGGCCGTCGCCCGGCCCGGGTGCGCCGCGACGTACGCGGGAACACTCGTCTTCCAGGGCACGTGGGCGAGGGTGGCGGGAGGCGGCGGCACATGCAGCTCGCGGCTGACGATAGAGGCGGTCACCTCGTCGAACGCGGCCCCGTAGCGCAGAAGCTGGCGCGCCATGAGCCGGGCGATCTCGTGCTCGCGGCGCCACCAGTACCAGTGGACGAGGAGCCGCTGTCCCGAGCGGGTGCGCAGGGTGACCGCGAAGCTCGAGCTCGGGAGGCTCATGAAGTACGTCGCCGCCACCACGTCGCGCCAGGCGACGCTCGAGCTGCGCAGCCCGAAGAAGCACACCGTGATCCTCTCCTCGTCGGCCACCAAGCGGCTGCGCTCCCCGAGCACGAGGAACAAGGTGCCCAGGATCACGAGCAGCGCAGCAATTTGCCAATGGGCTGGCGCCCCGGCGGCGGTGAACACCGCCAACAGCAGTGCTGGACCGAAGAACAGGACACCGCCCAGCGGAAGCTGGATCCCGAGGCGCGACACGACCCGGGTGCCCGCGCCGGGCGAGGTGCCGGTATTCATCGCATGTCGGACTTCACTTGCCGGACGTCCCGAGCGGCGCTGGCCCGGCGGGCACCACCTGGACCGGGGGGCCGGCGGGGTCACCGCCGGCTGGCCCTGGAAGGGCCGGGGGTAGGCGCCCCCGAGTGCCCCCAGCAGCGCCGCGAGCAGGCTGGCCTGCTGGAAGGCGCGGGCGTTGACGCCACCGCCGTGGCAGCACCCGCGATGGCGCCCCCACCAACAGCCCCGGCAAGGCCACCCGCGGTCACATGGCCCCAGTTGGTGGCCAGGGACGCGGCACCCCCCAGTGCACCACCCACGATGCCTCCCACGACGGCGAAGCAGATCGGCCAGCAGCGCCCACTCGGGTCCACCGCGTTGGTGGGGTTATGGCCGACGTAGGCGTAGGCCGAGCCGTACGGACTCGTGGCCAGCGCGCTCACCGGATCCACCGCCAGGAACCGCCCGGCGGTCGGGTCATACTGCCGGGCCCGCAGGTAGTACGGCCCGGTGAAGAGGAACGGGTTGAGGGGCGCCTGGGAAGTCGAGCCCGACGCGCGGAGCTGCCCGTAGGGCTGGTACTCGGCCCACCAGAGGGGCGTGCCGGCAGACGACGTGATGTCGCTCACCGACCCGAGCCCGTCCTCGTGATACCAGTAGGGGCCCTTGTTGGGGGTGGTCTGGTTGAGCAGGGCGAGGCCGTAGACGTAGCGGCGGAGCAGGTTCCCGTTGCCGTCGGTCTCGGCCACCACGGTGGGCAGGGCGAAGGCGCGATCCACCACGTACCGCACGGTCTTGGCGGCCTGGCTCCCGGTGGCCGCGGAGAGGCGCACCCCGTCGCCGCTGTAGGTATAGGTCTGGGTGGTGCCCGTCAGCCCGGGCGGAGGTCTCTTCACCGCGGCGGAGGGACCCGAGGTCGAGCTGGCGGGCCAGAGCCACGGAGAGCCCTTCCCCACGCCTCGGTTAGCTCACGACCCATCGCCTCGAGCTGCTCGTCGCCCACAGGCTCTGTGCCGGCCGGTCCCGCCCTATCGCCGATGGCTCGCGCCCGCATTGCGGCGAGGTATCGAGTCAGGGCGGCAGCCACCTCCGCCCATCGCGAATTGGGTGGCTCCAGCTCGGTCACGTGCCGGATGCCCGACTCGCATGCGTCGCGGAGCAGCGCTCGTGCTGCTGAGACGTTGGCCGGCTCGTGGGCATGCGCCCACTGCGCATGCCCACGCCTCATGGCTTCGTACGACGAGCGGAGGTTCGCCTCGTAGGCGGCTTCCGCGCGAGTAAGTCCCGCGAGGACGTACGCATACCGTGTCATTCCGATCACGTATCCCGCGCCCACCAGAGCCACGAGGCCGGTGCTCGTGAACCGGTTTGACACGAAGTTCGCTGCCAGCAACCCCACGGCCAAGACTGCGAGGAACGTGACCGAGCGGCGGTTCCGACGGGCCGGAGCGGCGAGCACATAAGCCGATCCGATGGCGATGGCGACGACGTCGACGAGGATCACTTGCGGTTGGAGCCTATAGGACTTGGCGGCGTGAGAGTTGGCGGCGTGGGGGTGGGAGCTACCGGTGGTGGACCGGGCTGGGGCTTGGGCGTATTGGAAACGATGTTGTAGATCACGAGCGTGCCAGCCATCGTGACGCAGATCAGGAGCCTGCCAACCGGTCGACAGTCCCAGTTGGAGGGGAGGCCAGGAGGAGCAGGGCGCGGTGCGGTATTGGTGACTGGGGGTTCCTGCAGCGTGCCGGATGGCTGCAGTGGCCACGGCAGTTGGTAGTTTTGAGCGGCGTGCTGTGATTGGAGAGCAGCATACTCGAGGAGGAGTGCGCTGACCCCCAGGCAGCCAATTGCCACCGCCACGTCGACCGGCCCTCCCTCGACGAGAGCACCAATCAGCGCGAGGCACAGGGGATTGTCCTTGCCGCTCGGGTCCACCGCGTTCGTCGGGTCATCGCCCACGTACGCGTAGCTCGAGCCGTAGGGACTCGTGGTTGCTGGTGCGGCCGGATCCGTCCCCAGGAACCGCCCGGTGGTCGGGTCGTATTGCCGCGCTCGCAGGTAGTAGAGCCCGGTCGGGCCGTCCTGGTACTGCCCGGTGAACATGAAGGGGTTGACTGGTGCCTGGGAGGTCGACCCGGACTCGCGGGTGAGCCCGAAGGGCTGGTACTCGGCCCACCAGAGCGGGGTACCCGAGGCACTGGTGATGTCGGTGATCGAGCCCAGGCCGTCGTGGTGATACCAGTAGGGCCCCTTGTTCGCGGTGGTCTGGCTGAGCAGATCGAGCCCGTAGACGTAGCGGCGGATGAGCTTGCCGTTGCCGTCGCGTTCGGCGACCAGGGTGGGCAGTGAGAACGCGCGGTCGACCACGAACTGCGTCGTGTTCGACGCCTGGCCCCCAGTCGCTGCGCGCAGGCGGATCCCGTCGCCGCTGTAGGTGTAGGTCTGGGTGGTGCCCCCCACGCTGGCCGAGACGAGCTCGTCCGCGAGGTTGTAGGCGTAGCTCGTGCTGCCCGCGCTCAGCTGGTTGCCGTTCGCGTCGTAGGTGGAGGGGACGGTCATGGTTGGCTCGCCTGGTGCAGCTTGGTGGCTGCCGTCGATGAGTCCCATCTGCCGAACGCGTCGGACGACGCGCTACCTGTCACGGCGTTCGTATTGTGCGCGAAGCCGATGCAGGCGGTCGGCGAGCTCGCCCATCTGCTTGTCAAGTGCAGCTGCATCAGCCTGCGGGTCAGGCACGTCCCCCAGGACATGGCGGGCCTGAGCCTCGAACGCCGCCGCATAATCCTCCGCCAGATCCGTCCATTCTTCACTAGGTGCGTCAAGGTGACGGATCGTTGCTGTGATGCTGCGCAGCTCCCTCACGCACCTGTCACCCCACGCGAGTTTCGCTTCGTCGCTGCCGTCGGCCGGGTAGCTCGCCGTGATCGAGTAGAAACGCTCCAGTTGCTGATACAGCTCGCGATCAAACTGCCAGTCGGCTATTCGACGCAGCACAGGGACGTGACGAGCGGTCCGCGCGGACGTTGTGAGGAGTTCCGCCACGAAGTAGATCACTAGGATCCACGCGCAGATGTCTACCAATGACGGTCCCCAGTGCCACGAAACGCCTCGCAGGACTGGAAGGCCGATCAATCCGACGACAAGCGCAGCCGCAACCACGAGATCCGAGAGGCTCCGTCGAGCCCTCGCAGCCAACAGGCCCAGTGCGGCTGCGAGCGCGATTTCGAACGCCGAGATAATGGACACATCGCGCCTGCTACTTGCCCGACAACGTCCCGAGCGCGCGAGGTGTCGGAGCGGGCGGGGCTGCGTAGGGCTTTGGCGCTGGAGTTGGACTCGGAGTTGGTAGAGGCTCTCCCAGGTCGTCTTGACCGCGTAGTAGCAGGTCGGCTAGGAGCGTTGTAGCGACTGCGATCGGCACAAGCCGCAGCAGACCCTTGATTGGCTTGAGCGGATCCATGCCTGGTGGCATCTGATTTGGTCCACGAGCTTGGGGACCCGGCAAGGTGACGTACGGGAGCCGGCTGCTCTGCGCTGCGACGTAGGTGACTGCAATGCCCACTCCAACACATATGGCCGCGGCGCCCCAATCAATCGGCCCGAGTTCAGCGCCGACGAGAACGATCCCGCATATGGGCTGTCGCCCGCTGGGATCCACGATCCCGACTGGGTCATCCTGCCCGTATGCATACGAGCTACTCGCCGCCTCGGCCGTGGCTTGGGGGATCGGATCCACCGCCAGGAACCGCCCGCTGCTCGGGTCATACTGGCGGGCCCGCAGGTAATAGAGGCCGGTCGGGCTGTCCTGATACTGCCCGGTGAACATGAAGGGGTTGACCGGCGCCTGCGAGGTCGACCCGGAGGCGCGGACCAGGCCGTAGGGCTGGTACTCGGCCCACCAGAGCGGGGTACCCGAGGCACTGGTGATGTCGGTGATCGAGCCCAGGCCGTCGTGGTGATACCAGTAGGGCCCCTTGTTCGCGGTGGTCTGGCTGAGCAGATCGAGCCCGTAGACGTAGCGGCGGATGAGCTTGCCGTTGCCGTCGCGTTCGGCGACCAGGGTGGGCAGTGAGAACGCGCGGTCGACCACGAACTGCGTCGTGTTCGACGCCTGGCCCCCAGTCGCTGCGCGCAGGCGGATCCCGTCGCCGCTGTAGGTGTAGGTCTGGGTGGTGCCCCCCACGCTGGCCGAGACGAGCTCGTTGGCGAGGTTGTAGGCGTAGGTGGACGAGCCCGCGGAGAGCTGGTTGCCGTTGGCATCGTAGGTGTACGCGAGGGCGCCCGAGCCGGGCGGGGTGACGCCCGTCAGCCGGTCGGCGGGGTCGTAGGCGTAGCTGGCGGTGCCCAGGTAGTTCGTCTGGGTGAGGCGGTTGCCCACAGCGTCGTAGGTCCAGTGGGTGAAGGTGTCGCCGGGGGGCGGCGGGTTGTCCTCCGGCGGGCGGTCGGGCAGGACCGCGGGCAGCAGCGTCACCGCCGCCGGGGCAGCAGTGCCGCAGCCCGAGTAGCACACCCCGGTCAGGCGGTTGGCGGCGTCGTAGGTGTACACCATCGTGTCGCGCGAGGTCACCATGGCGGTGCGGTTGCCGGCTGCATCGTAGTGGTAGGCGAAGCTCGAGAGGAGCCCCGCGCTGCTCGAGGTGGCCACGCTGATCAGGCGACCCGCGGCGTCGTAGGCATCGGCGGTGGTGAAGCCGTCGGGGGTGGTGACCGCGGTCGGGTCGCCCGCCGCGTCGTAGGCGTAGGTGCTGGTCGTGCCGCCCGAGGCGGCGCTGGCCAGGCGCCCGTCGGCGTCGTAGGTGTAGCTGGTGAGGGTGCCGTCGGGATAGGTGCGGGAGAGCAGGTCACCGGCCGCATCGTAGGTGTAGCGGAAGACGCTGGTCCCTCGGATGTCCGAGGTGAGCCGGTTGAGGGCATCGTAGGTGAACGTCTCGGTGCCCGCCCCGTCGGTCATGCTCGTGCGGTTGCCGTTGGCATCGTACGTGTAGGTGACGGGCGCAGTCGCGCCGGTGGCATAGCTGATCCCGGTGAGCCGGTTGAGCGCATCGTACGTGTAGGCCGTCGGGTTGCCGTCGGCATCGGTCATGCCGGTCTGGTTGCCGGCCGGATCGTAGGCCACGGTCCAAGTGTGGCCATCGGGGTCGGTCGTCTTGATGAGGCGATCGGCGAGGTCGTAGGCGTAGCTGGTGACGTGGCCATTGGCGTCGGTGCGGCTCGCCAGATCGTTCGTCGCGTCGTAGGCGTAGCGCGTCACGTCGTTGAGCGCGTCGGCCACGGACACGAGGTGATTGGCCGCGTCGTATCCGTACGTGGTGGTGTGGCCGTTCGGATCGGTCACGCTCGTGCGGTTGCCGGCCGGATCGTAGGCCGTGCGGGTCACGTGGCCCAGCGGATCCGTGGTGGCGACGAGATCGTTCGCCGCCTCGTAGGCGAAGCCGGTGGTGTACTGGGCGGGGTTGCCGCCCGCCACGTTGCCCCGCGGATCCACCCGCGTGAGCAGGCGCCCGACCGGGTCATAGGTCATGGTGGTGCGCTCACCCAGCGGCGAGCTGACGGAGGCCAGGTCCCCGCTCGCGTCGTAGCCGTAGGTGGTGGTGTTGCCGCGCTGGTCGGTGCTGGAGAGAAGCTGGCCATGCGGGTCGTAGGTGGCCGACGCCGTGCTGCCGTCGGGGAAGGTGGTCCGGTCAGGTTGCCCGCCGCGTCGTACGTGTAGCGCGTGGTGTTGCCCCGCCCGTCGGTGTGGGAAAGCAGGTCGTTGGCGGCGTCGTAGGTGAACGTCTCGACGTACGAGAGCGGCGCGGGCGCGGTGCGGCTGAGCAGGTTGCCCGCCGCATCGTAGGTCATGGCGGTGGTGTGGCCGTCGGGATCGGCCACCGAGGCCGTGTTGAGGCCCGCGTCGTACGTGTAGCTGGTCGTGTCGCCGAGCGGATCGGTGGTGCTGGTCAGGAGCCCGTTGGCGTACACGTCGGTCCAGACTCCACCCCGCGCGTCGGTCATGGTCGAGGTCGTGGTGGCGGGGTTCCAGGCGAAGCTCGTGGTGTCACCGAGCGCGTCCTGCTGCGTAACCACGCGCCCCGTCGTCGGATCGTACGTGTTCGTGACGAGCGGGTGGCCGTTCTGGTCGGTGATGGTGGCCAGGCGCCCGCCCGCGTCATACGTGTAGCTGGTCGTGCCGCCGCGCACGTCGGTCACGCTGGTCAGCTGTCCCGAGGCGTTGTAGGCGTAGGAGACGGTGCGGCCGATCGGATCCGCCAGCCCGGTGAGGAGGCCGGACGTGTACGAGAGCGTCACGACACGCCACACGGTGTCGGTGATCGCGCTCAGCTGCCCGGCGCCGTCGTACGTCAGCGCGATGGTGTTGCCGTGACGATCGGTCTCCGAGGTCAGGGCGCCGCCAGGCGAGAAGTGGTAGGCCAGCTGGTCCTGGCGGGTGAGCACGTAGCCCCCGGTCTCCGGCGCGAGGCGGGCGGTCGAGCCGGGCGGGGTGACGAAGCCGCCCGAGCCGTTCGCGGCGAAGACGTACTGCGCGCCGTCGTCGGCGAAGAAGGTCGCGTTGCCCGAGGCGTCGAAGGCGAGGTGGGCGCCATAGCTGAAGCTCCAGCCCGGGCCGAGGGGACCCACCGTCGGGTCGAGCGAGTTGTAGGTGCGGGTGAAGGCGAGGCTGATCCCGCGGCCGGGCATGGAGAGGTCGGTGACCTGGGTGTCGTAGTTACCCGACTGGGTGTTGACGGGCTCGGCGTGGCGGGCCACCCAGCCGGGACCGAAGACGCCCGAGCCCGTGCCATAGCTCTCGGCGGCGGACGGACCGGCGGCGGTGCTGCCGGTGAGCGTGATCTGGGTGACCAGGTCGTTGTAGTCGAAGTCGGTGCCATCCTCCCAGCCGATCGTCCAGCTCGTGGCGGAGCTGGCCGTGACCTGCGCGTGGTCGGAGGTCGAGAGGTACGTGGTTGCGGTGTTTTCCACGTAGATGTAGAAGACCAGGCTTGTGCCGGCGGCGAAGGTGCCCACCGGGACGGTGGTGCCGACCTGGCCCGTGGCGTTCGCGAGGAGGAGCACGTGGGTCGGCTGGTCGAGCCCGAAGTCGGAGGCGTAGGCCGCGCTGGCGCCGACGACGGTGGCGGTGACGGAGCCCGCCTGGCCGGGATTCCGCAGCTGATTGGCCGCTGAGGCACACCGACGGGTCTATCTGAGCA